>NZ_JBHRWL010000014.1:0-9524 GCF_042647945.1 Streptomyces lusitanus | reverse complement strand
CGTGCAGATGTGCGACGCCTTCAACATCCCCATCCTCACCTTCCTGGACGTCCCCGGCTTCCTCCCGGGCGTGGACCAGGAACACGGCGGCATCATCCGCCACGGCGCGAAACTGCTGTACGCCTACTGCAACGCCACCGTGCCGCGGATCTCGCTGATCCTGCGCAAGGCGTACGGCGGCGCGTACATCGTCATGGACTCCCAGTCCATCGGCGCCGACCTCACCTACGCGTGGCCGACGAACGAGATCGCGGTGATGGGCGCGGAAGGCGCCGCCAACGTCATCTTCCGCCGGCAGATCGCCGAGGCCGAGGACCCCGAGGCCATGCGGGCCCGCATGGTCAAGGAATACAAGTCCGAGCTCATGCACCCCTACTACGCCGCCGAGCGCGGCCTCGTCGATGACGTGATCGACCCCGCCGAGACCCGCGAGGTGCTGATCCGTTCGCTGGCGATGCTCCAGACCAAGCACGCCGACCTGCCGTCCCGCAAGCACGGCAACCCGCCCCAGTAAGTGGGAGAACTGACGATGACGACACCTGACATCCGTGTGGAGAAGGGGCATGCCGAGCCGGAGGAGGTCGCGGCGATCGCGGCGATTCTGATGGCTCGTGCGGCCAGCGCGCCTGCCGCAGAGCCGGTGCACCGGGGGCGGCCTCGGGCCGGCTGGCGGCGCCTGGAGCGCGAACCGGGCTTCCGGGCCCCCCACAGCTGGCGCTGACTCCAAAGGGCCCCTCCTTTTCAGGAGGGGCCCTTTTGCAACCCCCTGAAGGGGCGCGGGGAACTGCGCGACCGGCCCCGTGCGGCCCGCACCCGGCGTGCAACAGTGCCCGGCATCCCGGTGGCCGTACGGGGGTGTGGCGCGGGCCTGCTGAGGGGTGCCGCCTGCGCCCACCCGTGCCGCCCCTAGCGGCACGACTGCCCGCAGGCGGCAGGCGCCCTAAGGGGCGCGGGGAACTGCGCGAGCAACCACCGACTACCCGCACCCGGCGCTGGAGGGTGCCGCCTGCGCCCACCCGTGCCGCCCCTAGCGGCACGACTGCCCGCAGCCGGCAGGCGCCCTAAGGGGCGCGGGGAACTGCGCGATCAGCCACCGTGCGGCTCGCACCCGGCGTCGCAACAGGTCCCGGCACTCCGGGTGCCGTACGCACAGAAACAGCCCCCGTGCCGACATCGCACCGGGGGCTGTTCTCACGCCAGGAGGCGCGTCACCGCAGACGCGCCATCAACGCATGCTCCACCAACGTGATGAGCGTCGACTTCGCATCGGCCCGATGCCGCGCATCCGTCGTGATGATCGGCGTGTCGGGCCCGATCTGGAGAGCCTCCCGGACCTCGTCCGGGTTGTACGGCTGCTGTCCGTCGAAGCCGTTGAGGGCGATGACGAAGGGCAGTCCGCTGTTCTCGAAGTAGTCGACCGCGGGGAAGCAGTCGGCGAGGCGGCGCGTGTCGACGAGGACGACGGCGCCGATGGCGCCGCGTACCAGGTCGTCCCACATGAACCAGAAGCGGTCCTGGCCGGGGGTGCCGAACAGGTACAGGATCAGGTCCTGGTCCAGGGTGATGCGGCCGAAGTCCATGGCGACCGTGGTGGTCGTCTTGTCCCCGGTGTGGGTGAGGTCGTCGATGCCTGCCGAAGCAGACGTCATGACGGCCTCCGTGCGCAGCGGGTTGATCTCCGAAACGGCCCCGACGAACGTGGTCTTGCCCACGCCGAAGCCACCCGCCACCACGATCTTCGCCGAGGTGGTGGAGCGGGAAGGACCGCCGCTAGAGCTTGCGAAGTCCACTGAGCACCCTTTCGAGCAGTGTCACGTCTGGCTGGCCGCCGGCGCTCTCGTCGCCGCCGGGCTGATGGATGGCGACCAGTCCCGCCTCCGCCAAGTCGGCGACGAGGATCCTGGCCACGCCGAGAGGGATGGTCAGCAGGGCCGAGACCTCGGCCACCGACTTGATTTCCCGGCAGAGGTTGCAGATCCGCTGATGCTCGGGCAGCTGGCCCTGCATCTGGTGCGGCTGCGCGGTGGTGTGCACCAGCGCCTCGATGGCGAGCTGGTACCGCGGCCTGGTGCGGCCGCCCGTCATCGCGTACGGACGCACCAGGGGATTGTTCGACGCCCCGGCGGGCGCCGCCTCGGGTGTCCGGCGCTGCGGCTGCACGGGCTGGATGCGCGGGCTGTGCGGCTGGTCGTACGGCGAGGGACCGGGGCCCTGCGGCGCGTACGGCTGACCGTGCTGCGGCGTGGAGGGGTAACCGTACCGGTTCTGGGAACCGTCGTTCTGACCCTGGGCAGGGCCGTACGACCAGTTACCCGCCGATGAACCGTCTGGGGGTGTTGCCACTTTCTCCTCCTCCGACTGTGCCTGGCGCCCATCACTGTGGAGCCGCGTCCCGAAACCTTAAGGCCCCGGGACGCCATGTCGCACCGTCCGATTGTCAGTTGAGAAGGCTCCCCTGGAGCTCCGCTCGAAGGTCCGGCGTGAGGACCGTACCCGCTCGGTCGACCAGAAGGGCCATCTCGTAACCAATGAGTCCGATGTCCGCCTCGGGATGTGCGAGAACCGCGAGCGACGAACCGTCGGAAATGGACATGATGAAGAGGAATCCCCGCTCCATCTCCACAACCGTCTGATTCACACTGCCGCCCTCGAAGATCCGAGAGGCGCCGGCCGTGAGTGAGGTCAGACCGGAGGCGACGGCCGCGAGCTGGTCGGCGCGGTCGCGGGGGAAGCCTTCGGACATCGCCAGAAGGAGTCCGTCGGCGGAGACCACCACCGTGTGGGACACCCCCGGGGTGTTGTCCACGAAGTTGGTGATCAACCAGTTCAGGTTCTGTGCCGCCTGGCTCATCGGGCTCACACTAACGCTCCTGGTTGTAGGTGCTGTCAGGACCGAGGCCCTGGCCGTTCGTTTCACTGCCTGCGGTGCGGCCTCGCTGGACGCCGCGCCGCAGGTTGCTCAGCCTGCCCCGGACGTCCTCCGGGGCGCGGGAGACCTGGGGGCCTCCCTGGGGGGTCGTCTCGGCGGCTCCCTGGACCAGGTTGGCCTTCGGGACCCTCCGTGGCAGGCCGGAGGAGGTCACTCCGCCCGCCTTGGGCTTCCGAAGCTGCGAGGCCTGCTGCCAGCGCTCGTCGTTCGCCGAGCGCCAGCCGCTGTCGCCGTTGCTCTCCGGAGTGGTGGCCGGCGGCTCCTGGTTCCCGCGGCCCGTGCCGCCCGAGCCGCCTGCGCCGCTCGCGGTGGAACCGCGGCGCGGGAGCCCGGCATCGGTCAGCGCGTGGGCCTCGGAGGGCGCCGGTCCCGGACGGTCGAAGCCTACGCCGTCCGGCTCACGCGCGTCAGCGGCCTGCGAGGATTCCCTCTCCGGGGTCTGTGCAGGGTACTGGTCCTGGTAGCCGTCGCGGTAGCCGTCCTGGCGCGGCCAGTCGTCGTCCTGACGCCGCTCGCCGAAGCCCGGGAACGAGCCCGTGGCGCCCGCGGGGGCCTGGCCGCCCCGGCCCGGCTCGGCGTAGGAGCCGTTCGGGTAGCCGCCGTTCTGCTGGAAGGCGTCGTTCTGGAAGGCGTCGTTCTGCGGCAGGTTGCCGTTCGGCGCGTAGTAGCCCTCGCCGTACGTCTGCTGCTGCTCGTCGTAGCCGCCCTGCCGGCCGTCGTCGTACGCCTGCTGGTCGTACCCGCCGCCCTGCTGCTGGTCCTGGTAGCCGCCGTCGTAGCCCTGGGTGTCGTACCCCTGGCCGTCGTCGTAGCCCTGGCCGTCGTCGTAGCCCTGCTGCTGCGCGGCGAACTCGTCCTGGTAGCCGCCCGCCTCGGCGCCCTCCTGGGCGTTCCCGGCGGTCAACTCGCCCTGCTGGGTGGGCGAGTTGGCCTCCAGGGCCGCACGCCGCTCCTCGCGCATCAGGGACCGGCCGACCGGGTCCAGCTCGCGGATGTCGTCGGGGACCTCCGCGTAGCGGCTGTCGTCGAAGCCGAGTTCCGCGGCCGTGCGCATCGGCTGGCCGAAGTTCTCACCCTGGAAGTTCTGCTCCGGGATGATCTGCGAGACCGTGAACTCGTCCTGCACCGGGGCCGCCTCGCCGCCACCGCCGTGGGTGATGGCGTCCGGCAGCATGACCAGCGAGGTGGTGCCGGCCTGCTCGCCCGAGGGGCGGAGCTGGACGCGGATGCCGTGCCGGTCGGACAGCCGGCCGACCACGAACAGACCCATGCGCTGCGAGATCGCGGCGTCCACGGTCGGCGGGTTGGCCAGCTTGTGGTTGATGTCCGCGAAGTCCTCGGCGGTGAGGCCGATGCCCTTGTCGTGGATCTCGATCATGATGCGGCCGTCGGGCAGCCTGGTCGCGGTGACGCGCACCTTCGTCTGCGGCGAGGAGAACGTGGTGGCGTTCTCCAGCAGCTCGGCGAGCAGGTGCACGAGGTCGGTGACCGCGCGGCCGTGGATCTCGGCGTCCGGCACGCCGGACAGCTCGATGCGCTCGTACTGCTCCACCTCGGAGGAGGCGGCGCGCAGCACGTCGACCAGCGGGACCGGCTGGTCCCAGCGGCGGCCCGGCTCCTCGCCGGCGAGGACCAGGAGGTTCTCGCCGTTGCGGCGCATACGGGTCGCGAGGTGGTCCAGCTTGAACAGGTTCTCCAGCTGGTCCGGGTCGGCCTCGTTGTTCTCCAGGTCGGTGATCAGGGTCAGCTGGCCCTCGATCAGCGACTGGTTGCGGCGCGACAGGTTGGTGAAGATCGCGTTGATGTTGCCCCGCAGCAGGGCCTGCTCGGCGGCGAGCCGGACGGCCTCGCGGTGGACCTGGTCGAAGGCGCGGGCGACCTCGCCGATCTCGTCCGTGGAGTTGATCGGGATGGGCGCGACCTTGGTGTCCACCCGGCCGGGGTCGGTCCGGGAGAGCTGGTCGACCAGCATCGGCAGGCGCTGCTCGGCGATGCCGAAGGCGGCGTTGCGCAGCTGGCGCATCGACCGGCTCATCTGGCGGGCCACCATGCCGGCCAGGATGAACGCGGCGAGCAGCGCGAGGACGACCGCGGCGCCGGTGATGAAGGCGTCCCGCTGGGCGTCGGAGGCGATCTGCGAGGCCTCGTTCACCGCGGTGTCGGCGAGGTCGGACTCGATCTGGCGGTAGCCGTCGAACTTGAGGGTGTTCATCGCCCACCAGTTCTCGGGCGTGATGCCCTTGGCGGCGAGGTCCTGGCGGGCGGACTCGTCCGTGGTGGACAGCCGGCCCAGCTCGGAGATCATGGTCTCCGGCTTGGACGGCGGCGGGACGTAGTCCGGGTCGCTCTGCGCGGCCTCCTTGGCCATCGCCGCGCCCTCGCTCTGGATGTTCGCGGCGACCTCGTCCAGCTTGGCGTTGTCCGCCTCGGTGCCGCCGCCCTTGTACTCGTCGAGGGCGATGCGCTCGAGGTAGGCGTACGACAGGAAGGCCACGCGCTGGCTGGCGAGCTGGCTGTCGGTCGGGCCCGGCTTCACCAGCAGGTGCATGCCGATGGAGCGCTGGAGCGACGAGGCGGCCTTGGTCAGCGAGATCGCGTAGACCGTGCGGCCGTAGCTGGTGACGTTGCCGGTGCCGAGGCCGAGCTCGTTGGCGATCTCCATCAGGGGGTGGGCGACGGCGACGTAGCCCTCCTCCGTCTCGACGCCCTTGAGCTTGGAGGTGTAGGCGGCGGCGCGCAGCGCGGACAGCTTGGGCTCGGCCTCGCGGACGAGCTGGAGGCGGCGCTGAAGACCGGGCTTGTCCGGCGCGCTCTGTGCCGCCTCGTCGAAGGCGTCGGCGGCCTGGTCGGTCGCCTGGCGCACCTTGGTGACGTCCGCGTCGTCCTGCCCCTTGCCGCTCAGCAGCGGCACGGCGCTGACGTCGCGCTCGTTGTAGAGGGCGTTGGCGTACGTGAGGGAGGCCTGCACGAGCCGGGCGGTGTTCTCGGCGTCCTGGGCCTCGGTCCAGGTGTCGATCGAACTCTTCACCTGGAAGCCGCCCATGACGAGGCCGACCAGCACGGGTATGAGCAGGATCGCGTTCAGCCTGGTGGCCACGCGCCAGTTCCGCGGGGACATGCGTCCTCCGCTCTGTGCGGGCGCGGCCTTCGGCTCGGGACCGGGCACGGGGGCGGGCGCCGCTGTGCGCGGCGGCGGCGTGAAGTTGCCCCGGGCCGACGGCTCGGGACTGTTCTTGCTTCGCCTCACTCGACCAACAACCTCTCGGCGGTCGGCACCTTCGTCGTGCCGCAGTGTCTCAGAGCCCGGCATGCCATCGACTACTGAGTACGTCTTTGACCCATGGGCAGTTCAGGCATTCCAGCATGCCGACCAGCGCTCTTCCAAACATGGAAAGGCAGGGGTCCCGAGTGATGTAAGCCCCAGATAAAACGGTCATAAAGAGCGAGGACCGCCAAATGGCGAGGTCTCCGTGCGCACAGCGACACTACGCGAACGCGTCGCGTGTCGGCCTCACCCGATTCCTCTGCCGAAACGTTATGAACACCGGGGCCGGCCGTGTCAAAGGACACAGCCGGCGCCGGTACATCTACGACAACTGAAGTATGCCGCTTTTGCTTTGGCTCTACCTGAGTCGTGCCATAAGGGCGTGTTCGACCAGGGTGATCAGCGCACTCTTGGCGTCCGCGCGGTGGCGGGCGTCCGTCGTGATGATCGGGGCGTCGGGCCCGATCTGGAGCGCCTCGCGCACTTCCTCCGGGGAGTAGGGCTGCTGTCCGTCGAAGCCGTTGAGGGCGATGACGAAGGGCAGTCCGCTGTTCTCGAAGTAGTCGACCGCGGGGAAGCAGTCGGCGAGGCGGCGCGTGTCGACGAGGACGACGGCGCCGATGGCGCCGCGGACCAGGTCGTCCCACATGAACCAGAAGCGGTCCTGGCCGGGGGTGCCGAACAGGTACAGGATCAGGTCCTGGTCCAGGGTGATGCGGCCGAAGTCCATGGCGACCGTGGTGGTCGTCTTGTCCCCGGTGTGGGTGAGGTCGTCGATGCCTGCCGAAGCAGACGTCATGACGGCCTCCGTGCGCAGCGGGTTGATCTCCGAAACGGCCCCGACGAACGTGGTCTTGCCCACGCCGAAGCCACCCGCCACCACGATCTTCGCCGAGGTGGTCGCACGGCTGTCGGAGACCGTCCCGCCGCTAGAGCTTGCGAAGTCCACTGAGCACCCTTTCGAGCAGTGTCACGTCCGGGGCGCCTGTCGCCTCGTCGCCGCCCGGCTGGTGCACGGCGACGAGTCCCGCCTCCGCCAGGTCCGCCACCAGGATCCGGGCGACCCCCAGCGGCATGTTGAGCAGTGCCGAGACCTCGGCTACCGACTTCACCTCTCGGCACAGGTGGCAGATGCGCTGGTGCTCCGGAAGGAGCCCCATGAGCGCTGCCGGGTCGGCCGTCGTACTGATCAGAGCCTCGATGGCCAGCTGATAACGCGGCCTGGTCCGGCCGCCGGTCATCGCATACGGACGAACCAGCGGCTGGTCGCCCTCGTCCTCGTACGGCTCCGCGTACGGATCATGAGAGGCGGTGGGCGGGGTCATGAATCCTCCGGGCGGGACAGCAAGTGGTCAGTCAAGCCATCTGATGGGGCCGGTGGGGGGAATTGTGGCGGCCGGACGGTGATTTGGTGAGACGGGTGGTGCCGGGGGCGTTCAGTGGAGCAGACTTCCCTGTAGCTCGGCGCGCAGGTCCGGGGTGAGGACCGCCCCCGCGCGGTCGACCAGGAGCGCCATCTCGTAGCCGACGAGGCCGATGTCGCACTCGGGGTGCGCGAGCACGGCGAGGGACGAGCCGTCGGAGACGGACATGAGGAAGAGGAACCCCCGCTCCATCTCCACGACCGTCTGAGCGACGTTGCCGCCCTCGAAGATCCGCGAGGCGCCGGCCGTCAGGGAGGTCAGCCCCGAGGCGACGGCCGCGAGCTGGTCCGCGCGGTCGCGCGGGAAGCCCTCGGAGAGCGCCAGGAGGAGACCGTCGGCGGACACGACGACGGTGTGGGACACACCAGGGGTGTTGTCCACGAAGTTGGTGATCAACCAGTTGAGGTTCTGTGCCGCCTGGCTCATCGGGCTCAACTAACGCTCCTGCTGGTGAGTGGGCCGCGGGAAGCTGCCGGTCTGTGCGGACCCGGCCTGACGACCCTGTGCG
Organism: Streptomyces lusitanus; assembly: GCF_042647945.1. Classification (NCBI taxonomy): domain Bacteria; kingdom Bacillati; phylum Actinomycetota; class Actinomycetes; order Kitasatosporales; family Streptomycetaceae; genus Streptomyces; species Streptomyces lusitanus. Next base: position 1,398 of record NZ_JBHRWL010000014.1, on the reverse strand, counting down.
ATACCCCGACGGAGATTGGTCAGCCGGCCGCGCACGTCATCGGGGGCGCGCGAGACCTGAGGACCGCTCTGGTGGTTCTGCTGCTGAGCCGTGCCCGGGACGAGGTTCGCCTTGGGCACCCGGCGCGGCAGGCCGGAGGTGGTGACGCCGCCCGCGGCCGGCTTGCGGACGCGTTCGGCCTGCTTGACGAGCTCGTCGTTGGGCGAGCTGCGCCAGGCGGCATTGGACCGCTGCGAGCCGGTCGGGCTCTGCGGTTGCGGGGACTGCTGCTGCGGCTGGTGCTGCGGGGCGGCCGGCGCGGAGCCGTTGCCCTGCTCCTGCGCACCGCCCTGACCGCCGCGGAACCAGTTGGTCTCCAGCGTGTCGTACAGCGGGGTACGGCCGTCGCCCGGGCCGGTGGCCGGGGGCAGCGCCCACTGGTCGGACGGCTGGCGCTGCTCCTGCTGCTGCGGAGCCTGCGGACGCGGCGGGACGGGACCGGCGCCGTGCGAGCCGTTCATCCGCGGGCGCTTGAACTGGCCCGTGGCGGACGGGTCGCCGGAGCCCGCGCGGCCGGGCAGCGCGTAGTTGCCGGTCGAGCCGAGGTCCTGACCCGGGGCCTGGTACTGGCCCGCGCCGTTGTCGTAGCCCTGCGGGGCGGGGAACTGGCCGGTGGCGGCCGGGTTCTGCGCGCCGGGACGGCCGCCCTGCGGGGCGCCGAAGATGTCGCCGCGGACGAACTGGCCCGTGCCCTGCGCGCCGTTGGCGGCGGGCCGGCCGTACTGGCCGGTGTCCTGGCCGGGCGCGTGCTGCTGCTCGTCGAAGCGCGGGATCTCCGCCGTGGCGCCGGGACCCTGACGGTCGTCGAAGCGCGGCATCGCGGCGGTCCGGGAGACGTCCGGCTCCTCGTGGCCGCGCGGGGCGTCCATCGGGGCGCGCGGCGCCGGAGGCCGGGCGTTGTCGTCGCTCCAGCTCGGGGTGCGCTGCTGCTGGTCGCCGCCCGGCAGTTCCGGACGGGCGCCGCCGCGCGGCGGGAGCTGGGGACGGCGGCCGCGCTCGGGGGCGTTGCCCCGCTGCGGGGGCACCTGGCCCCGGCCGCCGCCGAAGGCGTCCTGGCCCTGGTTGCCGGCCGGACCCGCGGCCTGCGGGGCGTTCGGGCCCTGCTGCTGCCCGAAGCCGGCCCCGGCGCCCGCCGGAGCGGGACGGCCCTGCGGGGGAGCGGACGGGGCGCCCTGGTCGAACAGCGAGGGGGTCTGGTTGCCCGAGGGACCCTGCGGCCGGCCGCCGGGACGGCCGCCGCCGTCCCGTCCGGGCAGTGCGGCGCGCGGGCCCTGACCGGCTCCGAGGCGTCCGCCGGCCGCGCCCGCGCCGAGCGCGCCGCCGCCGGACTGGCCGGCCCCGGCGGAGCGCCGCGCGGCG
>NZ_JBHRWL010000013.1:0-14124 GCF_042647945.1 Streptomyces lusitanus | reverse complement strand
TCACCGCCGGCAGCCGAGAGGTCTGGGCCCGCCTCGCCCACTGACCACCTGACCGGAAACCAACCGCCCGAACCCACACCAGTGCGGTCTTCGAAGATGCCCCCGCCACGGTCCTCCTGGAGCGTGCGGGATCCGCAGTGCGGCAGCCGAGACCAGCAACGAGATCAGCAGCGCTCTCGGGCTTGCGCTGCTGGGCTCCCTCTCCGCCCTGCAGTTTCACCTCTGCGGCCCCGGGTTTGCTCCCGCTCTCGCCGAGACGCCCGTGCTCCCTGGCCTGGCGACTGCGGCCGTCGACGACGCCAGAACGGCTTTCGTCGCCGGACTGCACGTCTTGCCGCAGGACCAGCGTGCTGCACCTCGCCCTCGGCCTCGTCGCGCTCCGCAGGCTGCCCCGGGCGGCCGGACATCGCGGCCAAGCTGCGACGCCGGAGTACGGGACCTGCTCTCGGACAGGGCCGGCAGATCGGTCCGGGCCATCGTGGCGGTGGCTGCTGAAAGCCACGGGGTGTAGCTGGTGGTGGTCTCCAGCTTGCCGCCCTGGCCGTCATAGACGGCTTTCTCGCGGGTCATGCCGGCGAAGGCGGGATGGTCGTCGACGGCGACGCCCTCGTGGTCCTTCACCTGGGCGCCGGTGATGCCGCGGAAATAGCGGTACTCGGTCAGGGTCTGCTCGTCGGAGGAAGGGTTGCCGCCACGGACCTGGACTCGGCCGTAGCCCTTGCGGTCACCGTAGGTACGGTGCTTCGCCTCGGTGAACTCGTCCTCCTCCTTCCCCCAGGCCATACCGTCCGGGTAGGTGTAGTCGGTCTGCTTCACCGGCGCGCCCCCGGTGTTGTCGGCCTCCAGGACCTGGGTGACGACGTAGGTGTGGAACCAGTCCAGGTAGGGCTCGTAGTCGGCGGCCGGGGCGTCCGGCGGGGACCACATCACGGGGTAGCAGCGGCGGGTGTTGGACGACGGAGCGGGCACGTCGCCGGCCTTGCAGTCGGCACCGGAGTAGGTGATGCCGATGGTGCCGCCGGTTTCGGTGCCGATCTCGTAGACCCGGTAGCGCACCAAGGGCGGCACGGGGTCGGGCTTGCCACCGGTGGTGGCTCCCTCGACCCGGTTGGCCAGCTGCTGTCCCTTGGAGCCCAGGGACCACGTGCATTCGTTCGCCTCTCGCAGGTTGTGAGTTGAGGAGACTCGCCATGCGATGCGCGAGCCGTCCCCCACCTTCTCCGAGGCGAGCGAATGCTGCTCGCGGTAATCGGACGTTGCGTTCCGGCAGGTCGGATCGATCACCCCGGCCACGGACACCCGCCGACTGGCCGTGACGTGCGAGCACAGCCCGCGGACAGCAGTCGTCCGTCTCTCATGGCCACCGGTGCCCGACCGATCAGCCGCCCCCTCCCACCGGCGCTCGTCAGATAGCGGCCTTCGCATCGACGAACGCCAGCACGGCACCGAACAGGGTGATCAGGGCGACGGCCAGGGCCAGGGACCACGTCCACAGGCGCCGGTGGGCCGGGGTACGGAGGTACTGCCAGGCGGCCAGGGCGAGCAGCACGCCCTGGGCGAGGAAGCACGGCTCGAACACCAGGAGGTCGTGCACGGCGGCGAGATGGTTGGCATCAGCCAGCTCAGCGGCGCCGAGTTCGGGCACCGCCGGGAAGTCGACCGCCTCGTGCACACCTCCCAGGTACAGCGACTTGGTGATCACTCCGAAGACGGCGTGGGACACGCAGACGGCCGCAGCGATCCACAGCGGTGACAGCAGCAGCCAGGACGGGACACGCCGGGCGGCCGGGTGGAGCAGGGCCAGGACCCACATGGCGCCGATCACCTCGATCGCGCTCACCAGCCAGTTGGCGGCCTGCGTCTCGGCGGGACGCAGCGCGGCAGCCGGAGGCAGCCCCCACGTCCCGCCGACGGCCCAGTACAGGTGAACTGCCATGAAGGCGAGGGTGAACCAGAAGGCCGCATGGACCCAGACCGGCCGGGGCTGCAATGCAGCTTCCTGCGTTGCGGCGTCCGTGACGGCTTCGTTCCCCGACACCTGGGGCCCGTACTTCATGAAATCCTCACCGTTCTTCGCGGTCGGGTCTGCGGTCGCAGCACTGGTCACCCGAGCAGAGCGTCGGGCGTTCTGCAGAGGTCGGCCGGAGTGTGGCCGGCAAGGATCGCGGAGCCGTCGGCAGGCGCGGAGGCCAACGAGACGTCATGACGCTCACCGCAGCATTGCGCCTCGGCACCGGCCGAGACCCTGATGACCACTGCGACCGGAGCGGCGGCAACCGTCCTCTTACGCCTCGGCAGTCGTGCCGACGCCACACCACCATCCAGCCTGACCGTGGCCAAGCGCTACCGGACGGCGTATTTCCGCCATCGCGGTCGCCGTCCGGTGACGAAGTCTGGCCTGCCAGGATCACTGCGCGACCGACCCGCTTGCCGGAGTCAGGCACCTCATGTCACGCATAGCACCCCCGGAATTGCCGAACTCCGGATGGCTCGCTCACTCCGACGCACCCTCGAGCACGACGGTACGGGGGGATTGTGACACCTGCCGGCCCTGCTCGTGCGCTGCCCGGGTATGGGCGGCCGAACTCGACGCGTCCGGTGGCTGCCCGACGGCGCCCCCGGTATGGCCGGCGGGCGGGCCGGGGCGGCACCCACTCCTGCAGCCCTCGTGGGGCTCGGTCTTCCTGATCAACGTGCCCGTGGTGGTCCTCGCCTTTCTCGCGGTCCTCGCGTGGCTGCCGGAGTCCAGGGCCAAGGAGGCCAAGCCGCTCGACGTGGGGGGCCTGGTCCTCTCGAGCGTGGGTCTGGCCGCGCTGACGTACGGCGTGATCCAGGGTGGGGACGCCAGCTGGACGGACGTCACGACCCTGGCGGCCTGCCTCGGTGGTCCGCTCGCCCTGGTGGGCTTCGTGCTCTGGGAAAAGCGCGTGGCCGATCCGCTGGTCGACCTGTCGCTGTTTAGCTCCGCCCGGTTCACCTCCGGCACCGTGCTCGGCGTCGTCATCAACTTCACCATGTCGGCGTGCTGTTCACGATGCCGCAGTACTACCAGGCGATCCTCGGCACCGACGCAATGGGCAGCGGCATCCGTCTGCTGCCGATGGCGGTCTGCTCGTCGGCGTAACGGTCGCCAACAAGATCGCCAAGGCGCTCGGCCCGAAGGCAGGCGTCGGCATCGGTTTCGCCCTGCTGGCGGTCGGCCTCTTCTACGGCGCGACCACCGCGACCGACAGTGGCACCGGCCTCGCGGCGGCATGGACGGCGGTGTACGGCCTGGGACTCGGCATCGCCCTGCCCACGGCGATGGACGCGGCCCTCGGCGCGCTCTCGGAGGACACCGCCGGCGTCGGCTCCGGCGTCAACCAGTCCGTCCGTACCCTCGGCGGCAGCTTCGGGGCGGCCGTCCTGGGCTCCGTCCTGAACTGCGGCTACCGCGGCGATCTGAACCTCGGCGGGGTGCCCGCGCAGGCCCGGGGCGCGGTCGAGGACTCCGTCTTCGGCGGCCTGGCGGTGGCCAGGGAGATCAAGTCCGAGGCACTGGCCGATTCGGTCCGTTCCGCCTATGTCACGGCCCTGGACTCCGTCCTCGTGGTGTCGGGCGTTCTCGGCCTGCTGGGTGTTCTGCTCGCCGTCGTGTGGCTTCCGCGCCAGGTAAGCCAGGCCCCGAGCACCGTCTTCCGCCATTTCGCGACCAAACAGGACCTGGTCTTCTCTCAGGACTACGATCTGCCCTTCGTCGCGATGTTCGGGGCCCAGTCGCCCGAACTGACGCCGATCCAGGCAGAACGGCGGGCCATCCGATCCCTCCTGCACGATATCTCCGAACAGGAATTGGCGTTGCAGCGCGAGCGGTTCGCGCTCATCGTCTCCGAGCCCGAACTGTGGGGCCCCAGCCTGGACTCCATTCGCCGGACCATCCGGCTCCTGGCGGAAGAGGTGGCCGAACGGGCCGGGCGCGAAGCCCGTGACCCCGCCGTCCGCGCCTACACCGGGGCGGTGTTCGGTGTGATGCTCCAGGTCTCCATGGACTGGGCGAACGATCCTGGGATGGACTCCGCGGCCACCTTGGACGAGGCGCTCGGCCACCTCGAGCACCTGCGCCCCTGAGCAGCGGGGAAGGACTTACAGGTCGCGGTCTCCCTCGCCGGCAGGTGGCCGGTGTGTCGGCCGGTCGAGCAACTGGCTTTGGCAGAGCCTCTGGACGTGGCCATGAGTGATCAGGCGGACAGCGAATCCGGAAGAAACCCTCGTGGGTGCCGTCGCGCGGTTCCCGGCGGATGCGTGGGCGGCGGAAGCCGTGGAGCCAGGAGACCACCCACTCGACGAACCCGGCGGAAGGCGCCCGGGCCGGGTGCCGTGGGACGGCCGCGTTCGGTGACTACCGGGCCTCGCGGTCACGAAGGAGCCGACGGTACTTGTCGTGACCGTAGCCGCGGTACGCGAAGAGATGCCCCGGCGCCGTCGCCTGCGCGCCCCGGCATGAAGGCGTCCGCCGTCGGCGGACGCCTCCTCGTCTCCGCGGTTCGGTCAGCGACCCAGCCGCATCAGACTCGAGCACCACAGGCACGTCGGAACAGAACATTCGGACGCAACGGTCCTTCGGGCGCCTCGGGGTCTTCGAAGTCGTCGGCCGGGTCCCGTGTCATGCCGATCCTGCGCATCACTGCCTGGGAACGCATGTTGGTGGACGTTGTCACAGCGAGAATCTCGGACAGTTCAAGGGTGTCGAAGCCGTAGGCCAGGACTGCCAGTGCGGCCTCGGTGGCGTAGCCCTTGCCCCAGGCGGTACGGGCCAGCCGCCAGCCGATCTCCACTCCGCTGAACGGCATGCCGTCGTCCACACGGTCAAGTCCCGCGAAGCCGATGAACTCGCCGGTGGCCCGCACCTCGACCGCCCACCATCCATAACCTCGCTGTTCGAACTCAGCCTGGAACCGCGCCACCGAGGCATCAGTCTGTTCACGGGTGAGCAGGTCGCCCAAGTGCTTCCGAACCTCCGGATCGGCATTCATCGCCGCCCACGGTTCAAGATCGGAGTCACGCCATCCACGCAGGGTCAGGCGATCGGTGTGCAATTCATACATGATGTCCAGCCAACGCGAGTCCCCTCCCCTGAGCAACCCGATTTCTGCGAGAAGCACTGCCAGCAGAAGGGAGATGGTCAAATTCTTGCATATGGAGAGCGAAACAGATTTCCGGGACAGGACTCAGACGGTCGCCCCAGCCGTCGCCGGATCGAGACTGAACCAGACCGCCTTGCCGTCAGTACGCTCGGACACGCCCCAATGATCGGCGAGGGCATCGACGAGAGCGAGCCGCCGGCCACTCTCTTCCTCCGCGGTGGCGTGCCGTACGACAGGCGGGTTCGGGTCCGGATCTGCGGCTTCCACGCGCAGTTGACCTTTACTCCGGTACGCGACGAGTGTTATGCGCGCACCTTCCCCGGCGGGACGGTGCGCGTGCCAGGCAGCGTTGGTGAGCAGTTCGGCCGCAAGCAGCTCTGCAATATCGGCGGTGTCGGCATCTTCCCAGTCCCGCCGCGTCTTCATGAGCCGACGGCGCAGTCCACGCACGGTGGCGATGTCGGCACGAGCCGTCGTGACTGTCACGAAACGGTCCGTCGCCGCCGTCGGCCAGTCCGACGGGGATGAGTTCCGGGTGGTCATCATGAGGTCCTCCGCTCGGCGGAACGTGCAAGGACTACGTTTGCGAACTGAGGCGCCTCTCCACATCCGTGGCACTACGTGGGCGACTGCGTATCGGCGTGACCTGCGCGACGCTTGCCCTCATGGGGACGTCCTCGTGCCCGGGGCCGAAGATCGCACGCCCGCGTGAGGTTCGGTGGCTGCCGCCCCGGCACAGACGGACCGCCCCGCCCGCAGAGGCCGCATGCTCTCTTCTCTCAGTGCGCCGACACGACAGATGATGATTCCGAAAACGAAGCGACTAGGACTTCCGGTTCGTTCCATCATTCCTCGGACCCGACGTTGCACGGTCCGGAGACTGACACTTAATTTCCTGCCGATCGCGGAATCCGACAGACCTGAATACATGAGTTCCAGTATGCGGCAATCGATGTCGTCGATGCACGGTTGCGGGTAATGCGAGACATCTTGCCGCCGACCTTCACGTCCAGGCGAGCTCACATGCCCTCCCGAACCGTCATCACCGCACCAGTCACGTAGACTCCCGGCATTTTCCTCATCGACACATTGAACCGGTTCCGGGAGTTGATGACCACGAAGCCTGCGATCAGATGGGGAGCCCCGCCGCACTGGGATCTAGAAAGCTCGAGCATAGGATTGCAATCCGATTGAACATAGATATCGACGTGAACCATGACCGTGGATACTTCAGTGCGCGCCGTTGGAGGACCTACGCGTTATAGCGAGAACCCTACACACGAGCCGCTTTGCAGCCTCTGGACAATTGGCATCTCATTTCTTGGGCCAATCGAGCCCTCGGGCCCACGCCACTCACGCCCTCGGTCACGTCTCACACCGAGGGATCCACGTCACGGCGGACCGCGGGCCCGGCGGCGCAGCAGCCGTCCGCCGAGCAGCACGGCGCTGGAACCGACTGTCAGCAGCCCGCCTGCGAGGAAGGTACCCCGCACGCCCGCGAGCGGCAGTACCGGTGCCCCAGGCGCGGCGCCCGCCGCAATACCGGCGTTGCATGCTCCGGAGTGTGCTAGGCAGCTCACCTCGCTCACAGGCGCTGTCGCAAACTGCTTTCTCGGCACGGCACCTGTGTTGCACGCCCGATCACCCGGGCCCCTGCGTCGCAAGGGTTCCGACGCGGCCGCTGCTCAGCCGACGGACCACGAGGAAGCAGGGGCCCCGTTCACTTGGAGGGCGGACCGACACGAGCGGCACGTCCGCAGGGGCTCATTGCAGAGTGAGCGGAGTCTCGGCCGTGACGTGGGACAGCTTCTCGGGGTTGCGGACGATATAGAGGCCCGTGATACGACCACGCTCGATCCGAGCCGCCATGATGCCGTCCAGCTGACCGTCCAAGTGGATGACCAGCGCCGGACTGCCGTTGACCAAGGTCGGGCTGAAGGAAACCGGGGTCGAGTTCCGGCTGAGGCCGCCGGTCAGGAGGCGGGCCACCTTGTTGTTGCCGACAATCGGCCGCAGCACAGCGTGCTTCACGCCGCCACCATCGCCCATGTAGACGACCTCAGGCGCGAGCACGTCGAGCAGTTCCTGCAGGTCGCCACCCTCGAGCGCGCGCAGGAACGACTCCAGAACCTCGCGCTTCTCCCTCTGGGACACCACTTCGCGCGGGCGGCGGGCGTCCACGTGCCGACGAGCCCGGTGGGCGATCTGACGAACGGCCACAGGCGTCTTGTCGACCGCCGCAGCGATTTCGTCGTAGCCGACGTCGAAGACCTCGCGCAGTACAAAAACTGCCCGCTCGACCGGTGACAGCGTCTCCAGAACGAGCATCACGCCCATGGACACACTCTCGGCCAGTTCCACGTCCTGGGCCACGTCCGGGGCGGTCAGCAGCGGCTCCGGCAGCCACGGACCCACGTACGACTCTTTACGTTGCGCCATGGAGCGCAGCCGGTTGAGAGCCTGCCGGGTCGTGATCCGTACCAGGTACGCGCGCTCGTCACGCACCTGCCCGAGGTCGACCTGGACCCACCGCAGCCAGGTCTCCTGCAGTACGTCTTCTGCATCGGCCGCCGAACCGAGCATCTCGTAGGCGACGGTGAAGAGCAGATTGCGGTGGGTGACGAATACCTCGGTGGCCCGGTCACTGGTGTGATCACCACTCATCTCGTGGTCATCTCCCCTCGACTCGACTCGACTCCGCTAGGCGGTTCGTCCGATGACCGTTCCCTCGGCCTTCAGGGCTTCCAGGGCCTTCCGGCGCCCGGCGCCTCCCTTCATGCGATGCAGCTTGTATCCGCCGGGCTTGTGCGCCTCTTCAGCCAGGTGCTTCGGAATGCCCTTGCAGACTCCTTCCTTCATCTTCGCGCCCAGACGACCGTCGACATGGAACCACACCGCAACGTCGGACTTGTTGCCGAACTGGAAGATGCCGGCGTTCCGGCCCAAGCTGATGCACTGCGCTCCGAACGACTGGTTGAGCGGCTCAGGCCGCTTCCCTTCCAACCGGCTGAGCAGCGTGTCAGCAGCCCGCGCACCCATCGGCATCGCGTACAGGCAGCTCATCCGCAGCGGCAGACCCGAAGGCGCCGCCGAGTCCCCGGCAGCGACGATACGCTCGTCGTCCACGCTCGTCAGCGTCTCGTCCGTGAGCAGGCGCCCCAGACCGTCGGTGCTCAGCCCACTGCGCACGGCCAGGTCAGGCACGCCGAAACCAGCAGTCCAGATGGTCACCGCGCTCGGCAGATCACGACCGTCGGCAAGCCGCACGACGTCACGCGTCACCGAAGTCACCTTCGTGTCAGGGCCCTCCACGACCCTCACCCCAAGCGCCGCCAGCTGTCCCGCCACCGAACGCCGACCCCGCGGATGCAGATACGGACCGAGCACCCCGCCACAGACCAGGTTCACGCTACGGCCCTGCTCCGCCAGCTCGGCAGCAGTCTCAATGCCCAGCGGACCGCCTCCCACCACCGTCAGCGCGGCAGACGGGGACACAGCGTCCAGAGCCGGCAGCAGCCGCTGCACCTCCTCCAGACCGGCGATCGGATAGGCGAACTCGGCAGCACCAGGCACCCGCGGATCCGCGCTGCCACTGCCCACCGCGTAAACCAGGTAGTCATAAGCCACCCGGCCACCACTCGCCAGCTCCACACCACGCCCGGCGGCGTCGATCCGCGTCACACTGTCAACCATCAGCCGGACACCACTCGCCAGCACCTCCCGGTAGTCGATGACAGCAGGATCGCTCCCGCCCACCAGCTGATGCAGACGGACCCGATGGACAAAGTCCGGACGCGGATTGACCAGCGTGACCGTCACGTCACTACGCTGCGTCATCCGGTTGGCCGCCATGACACCGGCGTATCCACCGCCGACCACCATCACATCCGTGTTCCCAGCCATGATGCCTCCCTCGTTTCGTACGGTTCGAGCACAAGACACCCACCGACCGAACTCTGTGACAACAGGTGAGTCAGATCACTGCACAGCCTGTCCGCCCACACCACAGAGCCCGACCGGAACCGCTGACCGACATCGCAAGGACCGTGGCCTGCCCAGGCGGGCCGGTGACTTCTGTACCGAAGAGACACGGACACATGATCGTCGCTCCCACGGGAGCTGCCACCGACGCATGCGTCCCATTGAGGGGGGGCGGGTGGTTCGTCCGAGGTCCGGCTCCGAGCCGGCTCGGTGACGGACCTCGTGCTCCCACTTCTCGCGCGGCTGCGTGCACAGACGCCGGTGGTGCTCGGCGATGTCGTCCGGATCGCAGGCCGTCCCCGGCTCGACCACTCCGCCGACAGTGACCGTGGCACCGTGCACACCCGCCGGCGTGTACTCCGCGTCGAGCAGCTCCACCAGAGCCCGTACGCCTGCCTTGCCCAGGGACGGACACGTACGGACTCACGTACTCCGGCGTGCATGCCGCCGGTGACGACGAGGGTGCCCCCTCCACACCGCGCCATCCCCGGCAGGAGGTGCGCGGCGGCTGTGGGCGCCGAGGACGTTGACCGCATACGAGTCGAAGCGGTCGCGGTGCGCCATCCCGCCCACGGTGCCAGGCCGCACCGCTGCCGCGTTGCAGACCGCCGTTTCCGGTTCACCGGGTTCACCGACGGCGGTGCCGAGGGCGGCTCGGAGGCCTGACTCGTCGGCTGCGTCAGCGGTGAGCGGCACGGCGCGCACGCCCAGGGAGCCGATGCGGCCGGCCATCTCCGCCACCTTGTCCTTCGTCCGCGCGATCAGAGCGATCGGCCGTCACTTCCGGGGCGACCACTGGGCCACCGCCTGCCCTGTCCCCGGCCCGGCTCCGATGATCAAAGCTCCTGCCTCGATCGTTCCCTCTCTCCGCAGTGCGACGACAGGAGAGGCGGCCTCGCTCCGTCGCCACAAGCTCCGCGGACGCCGGGCGCACACCGCGGGGCAGGACACAGCGGCTGCGAGGCCTGGGTGCCCGGGTGGGCATGCTGCGAGGGGGACCGTTCAGGCACCGGCGGGAACCAGGGTGTCGACGGCACTGCACCGGGGGTTCCGTGACGTGTGGCGGCCCATGGTGGAGTGGCCACTAGGCTACGGGACATGTCGGACGACTCCCCCCTCATACAAAGTCTGCGCACGGCCGTGGCCGCTGCTCCCGGCGACGTCCCCCTGCGGCTGCACCTGACTCAGCTTTTGTTGGAAGCCGGCCGGCCGGAAGCTGCCGTCGCCGAGGCGGCCGTGGCCCTGCAGCACGCACCAGGTGACGCCCGGGCACGGGAGCTGATGGCCCGGGCCATGGGTGTGCCCGCGCAACCGCCCACGAGCAGCCCCGGGTTCGACTGGAGCGCCGCCGAGGAGGAAATCGGCGGCGTCGTGCCGCCCCGCTTCGTCGAGGCGCCGGTCCGGGCAGACGGACAGGACGCCCCTGGCGGCGCCGAAGCGTGGGACGTCGAGAAACCCGGCGCCGTAAGGCTGGCCGACGTGGGCGGTATGCAGGAGGTCAAGGACCGCCTCGAGGCCGCGTTCCTCGCACCGCTGCGCAACCCCGAGTTGCGCGCGCTGTACGGCAAGAGCCTACGGGGAGGTCTGCTGCTGTACGGGCCGCCCGGCTGCGGCAAGACGTTCATCGCCCGGGCTGTCGCCGGTGAACTTGGTGCCGCATTCCTGTCCGTGTCGCTCAACGACGTCCTCGACATGTGGCTCGGCAACTCCGAGCGCAACATGCATGAGATCTTCGAGACCGCCCGCCGCCAGGCCCCCTGCGTGGTCTTCCTGGACGAGCTCGACGCCCTCGGCGCCAAGCGCAGCCGCACCGCGCACAGCGGGATGCGCAATACGGTCAACCAGCTCCTCACCGAGCTGGACGGTATCGACGCGACGGCGAACGAGGGCGTGTTCGTGCTGGCAGCCACGAACGTCCCCTGGGACGTGGACAACGCCCTGCGCCGACCTGGGCGACTCGACCGGACGATTCTCGTCCTGCCGCCCGACGGGGCCGCTCGGGAAGCGATCCTCCGCTACCACCTGCGGGACCGCCCCATCGAAAACGTCGACCTGGGCAAGCTCGTCAAGGTCACAGAAGGCTTTTCCGGCGCGGATCTGGCCCATGTCTGCGAGGGGGCGGCCGAGCGGGCGCTGCTGGACTCGGCCCGCACCGGAACGGTCCGCATGATCGGCATGAAGGACCTGCTGGACGCCGCGCGAGAAACCCTCCCGTCCGCCGAACCATGGTTCGCCTCCGCGCGGAACGTGGCGATGTTCGCCAACGAGGGGGGCATGTACGACGACCTGGTCACCTATCTGAAGAAAAGGCGCAAACTGTGACGACGTCCGCGCTGCATCCCGCAGTGGAGCGGGCTGACCTGCTCATCGATCTGAAGCGATACGAAGAGGCCCGGAAACTGCTGGCCCAGCGTCTCTCCGAGGATCCGCAGGACCTCCGTGCCTGGGTCAAGCTCGCCCGCAGCCACCTGGGCGACGAGAAGGACGGCGCCAAGGCGCTGGAGGCGACCCAGCGGGCGCTGGAGCTGGACCCCGAGGACATCGGGGCACTTGTCATGCACGCGCACGCCCTGCGCGGAGCGGGCCGCTTCCTGGAGACGGAGGGCGTCCTGCGCGAGGTCATCCGCATCGCACCCGCGCACTGGTACGGCTACGCGCTGCTCGCCGACTGGCTGTGGCGCATCCGGGTCATCCGCTCCGGGCAGGCCCATGGCGGCCAGGTGAAGCGGGAGGACCAGGAGGCGGCTCTGCGGGAATCCGGCGAGCTGGCACGGGAAGCCGTCCGGCTGGCTCCCGAGGAGGTGTATGCCTATGAAGTGGCCCGCTTGATTGCCGACATGGCCGGTGACCGGCCGGAGGCCGACCGGCTCGACGACGCCATCCTGCGGCTCGACCCGCAGCATGAGCAGGCGCTGGCCCGCCGTATCACGAAGGCCGCCGACGCTCCGGGCATCAAGGCCGCCGAAGCCGCATCCCTCTTCGCCGACGCGTTGGCCACCGCTCCCGACTCCGCACCCATGCGCAGCGGCCTGGATCAGGCTACTTACCGTCTGCTGCGCGGCATCCGCTGGCTCGCCCTCCTGTGTCTGGCCCTCGCCGCTGCAGGCATCGACCTGTTCGCGATGGAGGGTGAGACCCGGCGCGACCTGCCCCTGCCGCTGGGCCAGCGGCTGTGGGACCTCGTTCCCATGGCCGTGGTCTGGGTACTGGGAGCGCTGTTGAGGTACCGGCGGCTTCGCGCCGGTGTCCGGGTCAACCTGCGCTCGCTGGTCCGGCGCCGCACCTGGCCCAGAATCGTCCTGGCCCAAGCGGCGTGGGCCATGATGTGCGCCCTGTTGATCACGCAGGTGCCATGGACGCAGCGAACGGTCCCCCAGATCCTGTTCTGGGCGGGTCTGCTGGCGACGGTGACCACCATGTGGTTCGACCGGCGCAAGGGCAACTGAACGGAAGTGGCCGAGGGCCGTCGACGGATCTCCCGCACACAGAAGACGTTCCCGACCGGGCGACGTAAAGCCGCCGCTTCAGAGGTCCGTTCAGTGAAATCCACCAGGCCCGGCGGCTGTAAAGTTGCTGACGGCCCGTCGGAATACCACCGGAACGGGTCCGAGGGTGACGGTCGCCCCTCCCCCCGTAGGGGCGGCCGTCACCGCGGGAAACGCGGCCGGCGAAGGACGATCCGGTCCCACCCTGAGTCCGCGAGCACGTTGGGAACAGGCGTCATCGCCTGTGTTCTCGAGGTCGTGCGGCAGGAACTCGCACGGTCCGGATGCGGACGCCCTCGTGTCTCCCCCGGTGTGTCTCACTGCCCTCGAGGTGCCCTCGCGGATCGGCATGCAGGCTCTGACCGTCTGCCAGAGACCTCCAGAGGCAGTCGGGTACCTCATTCCCGTCAGGCATGGCTCCCGAAGACCGCCGGGACGGCCTGGGCGGCCGGCCCGGCACTCGTCGTCACCGCGTCCTTCCGTCCCGTGCACCCGCGCTCACATCAGGGGCAGGGACGGACGGCTTTCTGTAGAACCCCTTGACACGGTTCTCCGCATAGCCCATGCCTACGAGTACGACGAGACCGCCCGCCACGAGGTTCCAGGTGACCGGCTCGTCGAGTACGAGGACTCCTGCGGCCACGGCGGCGACAGGGACGACGTAGTTGACTGCGGAAGCAGTGACAGCGCCCATGTCGTTGATGAGCCGGAAGTACAGGATGTAGGCGAGGCCGGTGCTGAGCAGGCCCAGAGCAACGACAGCGGCGGTCACACGGGCCGTCAGGGCCGGGGTCTCCCACTCGAGGAAAGGGGTGACGGCGGCCTGGATCGCGGTGGCGGCGATGAGCTGCGACGCGGCACCGGCGAGGGGCCTGACGCCGCGCGGGGAAAGGAACTTACGGACATAGACGAAGCCGATGGCATAGCTCAGGGCAGCCCCCAGACAAGCCGTCTGGCCCCCCGGAGAGCCGAGCCTGTCGCTCCACGGACCGATGAGGATGACCACGCCGGCGAATCCCGCCACCAGACCGACGGCCTTGCGGGCTGTGGCCCGTTCCTCGGCCAGCACCAGAGTGGCGACGGTGAGGGTGAGCAACGGGGTGCCGCCGATGAGGACGCCCGCGATACCAGCACCGGTCGTCTTCTCCCCGTAGGACAGGAGCAAGAAGGGTATGACATTGCCGAAGAGCGCGGCGGCGGCGTAGTGCCCCCACACCTGGACCGTGCGAGGCAGGGCGGTCTTGGTGGCCAAGGCGATGCCAACGAGCAGAAGCGCACCCATGAACAGTCGGCTCAGCACCAGTTGACCAGGTGTCAGGCCTCCGAGTGACACTTTGATCAAGGTGAAGCTGCTCCCCCACAGGGTGGCGAGAAGCAGGAAGCGGGCCAGGGACGCGTAGTTCTTCATGTCTCGTTTTCTGCGCTTCCGCTCGAATGTGTGGGGGCGGCCGTAGTGCTCTTGGTCCGGCCGGTTGGTTTCCGGTCAGGTGGTCAGTGGGCGAGGCGGGCCCAGACCTCTCGGCTGCCGGCGGTGA
>NZ_JBHRWL010000012.1:0-7357 GCF_042647945.1 Streptomyces lusitanus | reverse complement strand
CGCGAGCCTGCGCACCCGCTCCGGGTCACCGGGGGTCGGGTCCTTGTCCAGGTCGAGAACATGCCAATCACTCGGCCTATGACCCGCCATCCCGCAACCCCCGTCACGCGCACATCGCCAACACCCGTATGCACACGTGAACTTACCGGGCACGGCAGTTCGACCGAAAGAGCGGCCGTCTTCCGCCGGCGGGCGCACCTGAGGAGTCGCTCCCCCTCTACGCATTCACCAGCCCTCCAGCGCGTCCCGCTCGGTCAGGTGGCGCATCATCATCGCCCCGTCCGGGCCGCGATCGCGCGAGCTGTCCGCGCTATGTCGTGGGCTTCGGCCACGACGATTCCTCGGGAACGGCGGCGCAGAAGGCAGCAGCCTCCTCCCGTACATAGCGCGAGAGATCGACCAGTGTCTCGACAGCCGCCTTCAGCTCACGGGCCAGCTCCGGGAACCGTTCCCACGCCGGCGTCTCAGCACTGTCCCTCGAGCCCGCCCTAGGGACTGGGTGGGGTCGACGGGCTGCGACACGGACGGGTCCTTTCGTGATGGCCGATGGGTACCCGGCGCCGTTGTGCGGACCGGGTTCCGTCCTGATCCATGCTCCGCGTACCACTGACCGACCTCCGCCTGCAGTTGGCGGGCAACGTAGAGGCACGGGACCGGAGTGGTCGGGCCCTGTCCCCTCGCCTTGGCGAGCATCTGCTCCGTGCCGACCCGCGCGGCGTCGAGGACCGGACCCGCTCCCCTGGCGAGGACATACCTGAAGATCTGCCAGCAGCTCAGGAAAAACGATCACGTTCAGCCCTTGCCCCACTCGGGTCGGGGGCCGCGGTCAGTCGGGCGTACGCGCCGAACCGAACGGCGCGACGAACGCGGCCCACGCCTCCGGCGTGAGCGCGAGCCGCTGGCCGGAGGCGTTCTTGGAGTCGCGGACGTGGATGGTGGTGGGGGTGGGGGCGACTTCGACGCAGTCGTTGCCGTTACTGCTGTCGCTGTAGCTGCTCTTGAACCAGCGGAGTTCCGGCGTACTCATAGCTCTCCCAGGGTTTGCTCGATGAAGACCAGAGACTCCTCTGGTGTGAGCGCCTGAGCCCGGATGATGCCATAGCGCAGATCGAGGATACGGAGCTGCCTGGGGTGCGACACGGGGCGGCCTCCGAAGTCACCGTCGGTACGCCCCATCCCCGTACCGTCCGCGAACTTGAGCACTTGGATACGGCCCCCCGTTCCCGGGTGGTTCGCGTGGGCGGTCGGCATCACCTGCAGCTCCACGAACGGCAACTTCGCCACCTCCAGCATGTGTTCGAGCTGCCGGCGCAGCACCATTGTGTCCCCGATCGGGCGGCGCAGCGTCACCTCTTCCAGGACGAATCCCAACTCCGGCGCGGGCGAGCGCTCGAAGACCGACTTCCGGGCCATCCGAGCGGTGACCATACGTTCCAGTTCGTCCGGCGAGTAGGCCGGGCGCCAGGTGCGAAGCAGCGCTCGCGCGTACTCCTCCGTCTGCAACAGCCCATGGATGTTGTGGTTGCTGTACAGCAGCATCCCCACCGACCGCTCCTCCAGCTCGGCCAGTTGCCGCACCTTCTTCGGATAGCGTGCCTTGCGCATGTCCTCCATGAAGGCCCTCAGATGCCCCTGCGCCTTCAGGACCTGGTCCGCTCTGTCCAGGCACTCCGGGCGGGGGATGCGGGCCCCGCGTTCGATCTTGCGGATCATGTCCTCGCCGTACCTGAGGGCGGCCGCCAGCTCGGGCACGCTCATCCCGGCGGACTCCCGGCAGACCTTGAGCAGGCGGCCCACCGCCTGCACCACCGGCTCGATCTCGTCGCCCGGCTCGACATCCCAGCCCGCCTCGTCGACACCCTCGGTCACGGCTGCTCCTCCTTCGGCGCGTACTCGTACTCCGTACAACGCCCGGGACAGCCGAGACAGCCGAGACAAAAGCCGGGACAGTAACGGTACGTGCAGGCGTTGTCACTCATCCACGGAAGCAGGTTCGGCCACGCTGAGTGATGTGAATCAAGACATGCGTGCCCCTGAAAACCACCTCGCCCGCCCCGTCCGCAACTTCAGCCTCCAGCTGTCCTCCACGCCTCGCGGCGCCCGTCTCGCCCGGCTGCTCGCCACCGAGCAACTGCGCACGTGGGGACTGCCGTCGCATCCGGCGGAGCTCATCGTCGCGGAGCTGGCGGCCAACGCCGTCACCCATGGCCGCGTCTTGGGCCGGGACTTCCGGCTGTTGCTGTACGTCGTCGGTGACACCCTCCGCATCGAGGTCACCGACACGCGCGGTGACCGGCTGCCGTGCCCGCAGCACTCCGCCGACGACGACGCCGAGTCCGGCCGCGGCCTGCTGCTCGTGGAGGCCCTCGCCGACCGCTGGGGGGTCGTCCCGGGCCCGCCCCCGCTCAAGACCGTCTGGGCCGAGGTGGGGGCCGGGTCCGCCGGGCAGTGCCCCGTTCCGCCCCGGCGGTAGCGGACTGCGCGGTTCAGGGCAGCTCGGCCCACGTCCCCATCGTGGCCTCCAGTGTCCAGATACGAACGCCGGCCTCTCCGCGGCAGTGGCGTCCGAGCCGGACGGAGGATGTCGGGCAGGCACGCGCGACGTCCCGCGCCCCCCCGTGGCGGCCATGGCCCGGCCGGCCTGTCTCTCCTCAGGAACGCCGACCGCGCAGGGCCCGCCAGGCCTCGCTCACCGCTTCCTCGGTACGCAGCCACCAGCCTTCCAGCTTGTTACGCACCGTGACGTACACCCATCGGCGTTTCAACCACGGCGGCAGAACGCGGAACGGCACGAAGGCCAGTGTGTCCCTGATCGGATGCTCGGCCATGCCGCCGGGCCCCTCAGCCCGCAAGGCCGCGAACAGCTCCGGGGTCAGCTCCCCGTTGAGCCGAGCCGCGTGCCCCACCGCGGTGAAGGCGAACCCCCGCTGACCCGCGTCCGGCAACTGCGTCGCTTTGACGATCCGAGGGGATGCCGCCTCCAATGAGCAGTGGAAAGCCAGCCCTATCACCGCCGTGCCGAGATGGTTCTCACCGCGCTCGAAGGCGGCGTCCCACTCCTTGGGGTCGTCCAGCCCCAACAATCCTTCGCCGCTCTCCCAGTCCCACGCGGAGGTCATAGCCGATTTCCGTCCTTCGCCTGTCATCCGTCGCACTTGGGCGGAAGCACCTTCTGTTTCTTGAGGTTATTGATCATCCCAGCCTTCTTGAGCTTGTTCAGATCACCCTCCGTGACACTCGTCGATGGGTAAGAAGACTGCACATGACCGTGGTAAATCTCCTTGACGATGTTGCCGTCCTTGTCGGTGATGTACTTGTGCCGGTCCAGGACCACGATTTCGTTGTTGACGTGATCCACGCCTAGTCGCCGGAATTTGTTCGGGTTGTTCGGGTCTCCCAACGGGATGGACCGGTCCAAGGCCGCCTGACCGTTGCTGGGTGCACGGCTGACCTCGCCCTTGGCCGAGGAGCTGGAGCCCGATCCGTGCTTGGTGTACTCCGAGTCGTCGTAGACCCGGACCGGATCAGAGTCCCCTTCCAGACCCAGCGGGTCGCTCCAGCGCAGCGGGTTGTCGACGTACCTGTGGTGGTTCGGGGCCGGGACCAGGCCGAGGGGGTCGGGGGTGAGGTAGCTCGCCGTGTCCGGGTCGTAGTAGCGGGCCAGGTTGTAGTGCAGGCCCGTCTCCGGGTCGCGGTACTGGCCCGGGAAGGCCAGCGGGCAGAGGGAGTCGTCGCCGCCGGTCAGGGGGCGTCCCCACAGGCTGGTGGCAGCCCGCCAGGCGACCGTGCCTTCCTCGTCGATCAGCTCGCTGGGGGTTCCGGCCAGGTCGGTGACGATCGCGTAGAACTGCCTGTCGATCGCGTCCTGGGCGTCGGTGCCCCGACGGCTCCGCACCTGGGCCGCCGCCCGGTGGGTGCCCGGATCCCACTCCCAGGTGTCGGTCTCCACCCGCCCGTCGCATAGCCTCTGCTGCTCCGCCAGGGCGGCGCGGTCCCAGCTGAAGAGGGTCTCGTCGGTGACGGTGCCGTCCTCGTGTACGCGCCACTTGGCGGTTCGCCGGCCGAGTACGTCGTAGCGGTACCGCCACACGCCACTGTCGGGCGTCACGGCCTCGGTGAGACGGTCGTCGGTGTCCCAGGTGTAGGCCCAGATCCGCCGTAGCCCGGACAGCGTCCGCCGGATCACGCGGACCACGCGGCCCTGGCCGTCGTGCTCGTACGTGGTGCGGCCCGCCGAGGTGACCTTCGTGCCGGTGTGCCGCAGCGGACCCTGCGTGTCCTGCCCGCCGGGGGCGGGGTGAGCGGCCTCGCTGAGGTTGCCCAGTTCGTCGTAGGCGTAGGTCTCGGTCCAGGTGTCGGCCGACACCCGGGTGACGCGGCCCGCGTGATCGAGGTCGAACCTGCGGGTGCCGCCCAGCCGGTCGGTGATCGAGGTGACGTGGCCGTCCCCGCGGTAGGCGTACGAGCGGGTCTGGCGTACGTGCGCGCCGCCCTGGGTGTGGGCACTGATGACTTGTTCGACGAGGCGGTGGCCCGCGTCCCAGGACTGCGTCAGCATCGCGGCGCCGGCCAGCCCGCGGGCGGTCTCCCGGCCGGCCGCGTCATGGGTGAAGGCCAGCTCTCCGGCGTCGGTGACGAGCGACGTGGGCAGTCCCGCCGAGTCGTACGACCAGCACGAGGTAACGCCGGACGGTGTGGTGCGCCGTATCCGTCGGCCAAGTAGGTCGTACTGGCTGGTGACCGTACGGCCGTCGACGGTTTCGCTGAGGATCCGGCCCAGGGCGTCGTAGCCGTAGGTGACCTTGCTGCCGGGATTCACGGCCTCGATCAGGCGGCCGGCCATGTCGTAGCGCAGGGTGGTCACGTCGCCGGCATCCGTGCGTGCCGTCACCACCCGCCCGGCGGCGTCGCGGGTGAGGCGGACCGTCCGCCCGGTGCCGTCGGTCCGCTCCACCTGGTGGCCGGTGGGGTCGAGGACGTACCCGAGCCTGCGGCCGTTGAAGTCCGTTTCGCCGGTCAGGCGGCCCGCCGCGTCGTACCGGTAACTCCATTCGTCACCGCGCGGGTTGATCACGCCGACGAGCCGCAGCTCCGCGTCGTGGATGAAGCGGTAGCGGGTGCCGTCCGGGTCGGTCCGGGCACTCGGCAGGTCGAATGCGCCGTACTCGAAGGCGGTGACGAAGCCACCGGCGTCACGGTGCGACGTGAGGTTGCCCTCGGCGTCGTACGACCAGGTCTCGCGCCCGCCGTCTGCCCCCTCCCGCCACAGCAGGCGGCCCTCCGGGTCCCACTCCTGCCGGACGGTTCCACCGACCGGGTCCTCGATGTGCACGATGCGCCCGAACGCGTTCCGTCGCACGGTGACGACGCTGCCACGCGGGTCCACGGCCCGCACCTGGAGCCCGGCGGCATCCGTTTCGAAACGGAACGTGTTGCCGAGCGCGTCGGTCTGTGCGATCCGGTGTCCTCGCTCGTCATAGGTGTACGAAGTCACGGCGCCCAGCGGATCCGTACTGGTGAGGAGGTTGTCCCGGTCGTCGTAGGTGCACTCCCACCGCGCACCGTCGGACTCCGTGACGGCGACGGGCAGGAAGCCGTCGTACTCCACCTGGACGCGGGTCCCGTCCGGCCGGTCCATCCGTACCGGCTGACCGTGCGCGTCCAGAGTGAAGCGGGTCGTGTTGCCCAGCTCGTCGGTACGGGAGAGCAACCGCCCGAACCGGTCCCACTCGGTGTGCACGCTGTGGCCCAGGGGGTCGGTCACGGTGGCGAGCTGGTACAGCTCGTCGTACTGGTACGTCGTCGTGTTGCCGAGCGCGTCCGTGTAGTGCGTACGGCGCTCGTCGGTGTCGTACTCGATGGTGCAGGAGAGGCTGCCGTCGGCGCCCTCGCCGGCGACACAGCGGTCCAAGGCGTCGTAAGTGAAGCGGTACCAGTAGTCGTTGCGGTCGGTCCACGACGTGATGCGGGCGCGGTCGTCGTACGTGAGCTTCAGCGGCCGGCCGCTCGAATCGTGGATCTCGGTGAGGTTTTCTTCGGGGCTGTAGCCGAAGCTTCTGAGAACGGTGCCTTCGGGGCCGTCCTCCATATTGCGCAGGCGGAGCCGGGTGACACGTCCGTCCGTCGTGTCGACGTGCAGATGACGGCCGCCCGAATCGCGTACCGCCACAGGGGTGCCGTCGGCGTCACGGTCGAAGTCGACACGCGACCCGTTGCGGTCGGTGATCGCGGCCAGGGGCAGCGTGAAGGCTTCGTCCACCGCGGCCGGCCTTGAACGGGGTGCGAAGTGACGAGTGACGCCCGTGGTGGGGTCAGTGATGCGCAGCGGAGTGTCCTGCGCGCCGTCCCAGTCCAGTGGCCAACGCGGGCCCTCCAGGGGCATGACCGAGGTGCCCGGCCGCGGTACGGGGTAGAACAGCAGCATGCCGTCCTCGGTGGCGTAGACGGCGCCCTCGTCGTCCAGTTCGAGGCGTTCGTCCAGGGTGGAGGCCCAGGACGGACCGAAGCAGCGGCCCCACTGGTATGTGGACAGATGGGTGCGGCGCAGAATCAGAGGGAGCAGGCCGGGCAGTTCGACATCGGTCGCTTCCAAGAGCATTTCGCCGGAGACCATGTCGATCGGGTCGCCGTTCTTGCAACGGCCCTTGGACGGCTTGGACTTCGCCGCGGCGTCATCGGCTTCTCGGCGCAGGCCCTTTCCGAGCCCCTTGGCCATGGCCTTCAGCCCGCCCTTGGCCAAGGCTTTGGCGCCCTTGGCGAGGGCGCCGAGGGTCGTCAGGCCCTTCATGCCGGGTACGCATTCCAGCACCGCGAACCCCACGTCCCACAAGGACGCTTGGCCTTTGGAGTACTTGTACAGCGTGTCTGCGAGCAGGACGAGCGCTGCTACCAGCACGATCGCGCCGAGGATCGGCCCTCCGATGATCATCGCGACAATGCCGACGACCGCCACCACGATCTTGCAGGCCGCGACGATGTTGTCCCAGTTGTCGGTGAACCAGTCGCCGATCTCCTCCCACCACGACCGGTTCTGGATCCCCGCGTCGGAGGCCTCGTCAATCTTCGACTTCGCGTCCCGCGCCGCCTCCTCACGCATCTTCCGCGCGTCTGCGGCCATCTTCTTCGCCGCGTCCAGCGCGCTCTGCGCGGACGTCACGTCCGACTGCGCCTTCGCATGCGCGCTCTTGGCGCTCTGCACGTCCCGCGTCGCGGCCCGCACCTTCGCCTCGTCGGGCTTGTCCGCGTCCGACTTCGACCCCGTCGGATCGTCCTTGTACTTGTCGGCCTCCCGCGTCGCCCGCCCCACCCACGACTCCGCCGACGCCAGCTTCGACTGCGCGGAGGAGAGATCCGCCTG
>NZ_JBHRWL010000011.1:552425-577139 GCF_042647945.1 Streptomyces lusitanus | reverse complement strand
TTCCCGGGCGCCCTCGGCACGTCCGCGGCAGGCGGTCAGCCCTTCTTGGCCGACCCGGCCCCGTCCTTGGACTCCTCCGGCTCCTCGGCCGGCTCCGGCTCGCCGGACTTCTCCGCCTTCTCGAGCTTCCCGGGCTTCTCCGGCTTCCCGGGCTTCCCGGTGTCGTCGGTGTCCGTGGCGGCGTCCGGCTGCGCGTCCTCGTCGGAGGCGTCCGCCGTGCCGGTCGCGTCGCCGCCGGTCTTCCCGTCGGTCTTCTCGCCGTCGGTCTTCTTCTCGTCGGCCGCCGCGCCGTCGCCGTCGGGCGCGCCCGGCTCGACCACGGCCTCCCGGCCGGGACGCTTGCGCGCCGACAGCACGATGTAGAGCACCGCCAGCAGGAAGACCAGGAGCGCCGTCCAGTTGTTCAGCCGCAGGCCGAGGATGTGGTGCGCCTCGTCGACCCGCATGTACTCGATCCAGAAGCGGCCCGTGCAGTACCCGGCGACGTACAGCGCGAAGGCGCGGCCGTGGCCGAGTGTGAAGCGCCGGTCGGCCCAGATCACCAGCAGCGCCACGCCGATGCACCACAGCGACTCGTAGAGGAACGTCGGGTGGTAGGTGCCCGGCATCCGGCCGTCGGAGGAGGAGGTGATCTCCACCGCCCACGGCAGGTCGGTGGCCCGGCCGTACAGCTCCTGGTTGAACCAGTTGCCCCAGCGGCCGATGGCCTGCGCGAGGGCGATGCCGGGGGCGATGGCGTCGGCGTACGCGGGCAGCGGGATGCCCCGGCGGCGGCAGCCGATCCACGCGCCGAGCGCGCCCAGTGCGATGGCGCCCCAGATGCCGAGGCCGCCCTCCCAGATCTTGAAGGCGTCCACCCAGTCACGGCCCTCGCTGAAGTACAGCTGGTAGTCCGTGATCACGTGGTAGAGCCGGCCGCCGACCAGGCCGAACGGCACGGCCCAGACAGCGATGTCCGCCACTGTGCCGGCCCGCCCGCCCCGGGCGATCCAGCGCTTGTTGCCGAGCCAGACGGCAACGAAGACGCCGATGATGATGCAGAACGCGTAGCCGCGCAGCGGAACGGGGCCGAGGTACAGCACCCCGCTCGACGGGCTGGGAATGTAGGCAAGTTCCATGGCAGGACCGACGCTACCGTGCCGGACCGCCCGCACGGCAGGCAGCCCGGCTACGGCTCCATAACAGGGCTTCCGGGGGACGGGGCCCCTAGCCCTTGTTCGCCTCCTCGACCATCTGCTTGAACTTCTCGGGCGTCATGGAACGGTCCTGGTAGATGTTCTTGCCGTCGAACAGCACCGTCGGGGTGCCGCTGAAGCCGCCCTTCTGGAAGGCCTCGTTGGACTTGACCACCCAGCTGTCGTGCGTGCCGTCCTCGACGCAGGTGCGGAACCCGGGGGTGTCGAGCCCGTCGACCTTGCCCGCCAGATCGATCAGCTTGGCGTCGTCGGAGAAGGCGTCGTCGCTCTCCATCGGCTGGTTCTCGAACAGCACGTCGTGGTACGCGGTGAACTTGCCCGCGTCCTGGGCGCACGCGGCGGCGTTGGCCGCGCTCAGCGAGCCGCTGCCGCCCAGGCCGCCGTCGATCAGCGTGACCAGGTGGTACTCGACCTTGAGCTTGCCCGCCTCGGTCAGCTCGTTCAGCGTCGGGCGGTAGGTCTGCTCGAACGACTTGCAGGCGGGGCAGCGGAAGTCCTCCCACACCGTGAGGGTGGCCTTGGCGTCCTCCTTGCCCACCGGGATGGCCAGCCCGTCCTGGCCCTGGGCCCCCGAGGGCGCCACGACCGGGCCGGACGCCTTGCTCTCGTCGTCCCCGCCGGAGTTGGCGGCGACGACGCCGATCACGGCCGCGAGCCCCAGGACGCAGACCACGCTCGCGCCCACGATCAGGGTGCGGCGCCGCTTCTCCGCCGTCTTCTGCTTCTCGCGCTCTGCCGCCAGCCGCTCCCGGGCGGTGCGCTTTCCCTCACGGTTCTTCTCGCTCACACCCCGCAGAACGAACCGGGGAGGCGCCCAGCGCCTCCCCGGTCCCAGGTCCACCCGTACGAGGGACCCCGACGGCCCGCCGCGGACGGCCTGCCGGTGCGGTCACACCTGTCCGCGCACGCCTTCGGCCAGCTCACCGGCGAGGGCCCGGACCGCCTCGACGCCCGCCGCGTCGTCGGGCGCGTCCAGCATCCGCTTGACGAAGGCCGAGCCGACGATCACCCCGTCGGCGAACCGGGCGACCTCCGCGGCCTGCGCCGGGTTGGAGACGCCGAGTCCGACGCAGACGGGGATGTCGGTGGTGGCGCGGGTGCGCCGCACCAGGTCCTCGGCCTGCGAGCTGACCGACTCGCGTGTGCCGGTCACGCCCATCAGGGAGGCCGCGTAGACGAAGCCGCTGCCGGCCGCGGTGATCTCGGCGAGCCGCTCGTCCTTGCTGCTGGGCGCGACCACGAAGACCGTGGCCAGCCCGTGCTTCTCGGCGTGCTCCCGCCACAGGGCGGACTCCTGGACCGGCAGGTCGGGCAGGATGCAGCCGGCGCCGCCCGCCTCCGCCAGCTCGGCGGTGAACCGCTCCACGCCGTAGCGGTCGATGGGGTTCCAGTACGTCATCACGAGGATCGGCTTGCCGGTGGCCTCGTGCGCCTCGCGCACCGTGCGCATCACGTCGGCGATCCGCACCCCGCCGCGCAGGGCGATGTCGTCGGCGGTCTGGATGACCGGACCGTCGAGCACCGGGTCGCTGTGCGGCAGCCCCACCTCGACGACGTCCGCGCCGCCCTCCAGCGCCGCCTTGACCGCCTCGATGCCGCCGTCCACGGTCGGGAACCCGGCCGGGAGGTAGGCGATGAGGGCGGAGCGGCCCTCCGCCTTCGCCGCGGCGAGAGTGTCGCTCAGCAGCCGTACGTTCCCGCTCACTTGGCGTCCCCCTCGATCTCGGCGGTGGTGCCGGCCTCGTCGGCGGCGACCTCGGCGTCCGTGTCGTACAGCCCGAAGTAGCGGGCCGCGGTGTCCATGTCCTTGTCACCGCGCCCGGACAGGTTGACGACGATCAGCCCGTCCTTGCCCAGCTCCTGGCCGACCTCCAGGGCGCCGGCCAGGGCGTGCGCGGACTCGATGGCCGGGATGATGCCCTCGGTGCGCGACAGCAGGCGCAGCGCCTGCATGGCGGCGTCGTCGGTGACCGCGCGGTACTCGCCGCGGCCGCTGTCCTTGAGGTGGGCGTGCTCGGGGCCGATGCCGGGGTAGTCCAGGCCGGCGGAGATCGAGTACGGCTCGGTGATCTGGCCCTCGTCGTCCTGGAGGACGTAGGAGCGGGAGCCGTGCAGGATGCCGGGCTCGCCCGCGGTGAGGGTGGCCGCGTGCTCGCCGGTCTCGATGCCGTGTCCGGCCGGTTCGCAGCCGATCAGGCGGACGGACGCGTCCGGGATGAAGGCGTGGAACAGGCCGATGGCGTTGGAGCCGCCGCCGACGCAGGCGACGGCCGCGTCGGGCAGGCGCCCGGCGCGCTCCAGGAGCTGGCGGCGGGCCTCGACGCCGATGACGCGGTGGAAGTCGCGGACCATCGCCGGGAAGGGGTGCGGTCCTGCGACGGTGCCGAAGAGGTAGTGCGTGCGGTCGACGTTGGCGACCCAGTCGCGGAACGCCTCGTTGATGGCGTCCTTCAGGGTGCGGCTGCCGGACTTCACGGCGATGACCTCGGCGCCGAGCATGCGCATCCGGGCCACGTTGAGGGCCTGGCGCCGAGTGTCGATCTCGCCCATGTAGATCGTGCACTCGAGGCCGAACAGGGCGCAGGCGGTGGCGGTGGCCACGCCGTGCTGTCCGGCGCCGGTCTCGGCGATGACGCGGGTCTTGCCCATGCGCTTGGTGAGCAGGGCCTGGCCCAGCACGTTGTTGATCTTGTGCGAGCCGGTGTGGTTCAGGTCCTCGCGCTTGAGGAAGACGCGGGCGCCTCCGGCGTGCTCGGCGAAGCGGGGCACTTCCGTGAGGGCGCTGGGGCGGCCGGTGTAGTGGACCAGGAGGTCGTCGAGCTCGCGGGCGAACTCGGGGTCGTGCTTGGCCTTGTCGTACTCGACGGCGACCTCGTCGACGGCGGCGACGAGGGCCTCGGGGATGAACTTACCGCCGAAGGCGCCGAAGTAGCCGTCGGTGGTGGGGAGTTGACCCTCCGGGTCGGGGATGAAGAAGGTGCTGGGCATGGGTGTACCTCACGGTGAGTGTGTGGGAATGACACTGTTCGCCGTGGGGGCGGAGCCTGTTGTGCGGCCGCAGCCCGTTTGTGGCTGGTCGCGCAGTTCCTCGCGCCCCTGGGGGGCGCGGCGGTAGCCGCACATTCGACAGAGTCCCGCGCCCCTAGGGGGCGCGCTGCCATCGTCTGCCGTTCACCTGGCCCGGTTCGTCGCCGATGACGTAGCGGACCCTGCGGCCGTGCACCCGGCGGGCGGGGGCGCGGCAGCCTCGGGGGCGGCAGCCTCGGGCGAGTCGGGAGAGCGTCATCGGGGGTCAGCCTAGCGAGGTCTCAGCGGCCGTGCCGCAGGGCCGGGTGTTCGCCCGCGGCGACCAGGTCGGCGACCGCCGTCTTGGGGTCCTTGCCGGTCACCAGGGACTCGCCGACCAGGACGGCGTCCGCCCCGGCGTTGGCGTAGGCGATCAGGTCGTGCGGGCCGCGCACGCCGGACTCGGCGACCTTCACCAGGTGGGCCGGGATCTCCGGGGCGACCCGCTCGAAGGTGCCGCGGTCGACCTCGAGGGTCTTGAGGTTGCGCGCGTTGACACCGATGACCTGGGCGCCGGCGTCGACGGCCCGCTCCACCTCGTCCTCGTCGTGCACCTCGACCAGCGGGGTGAGGCCGATGGACCGGGCGCGCTCGATGAGCGACTCCAGGGCGGACTGCTCCAGGGCGGCCACGATCAGCAGCGCCAGGTCGGCGCCGTACGCGCGGGCCTCCCAGAGCTGGTACGAGGTGACGATGAAGTCCTTGCGCAGCACCGGGATGTCGACCTTGGCGCGGACGGCCTCCAGGTCGGCCAGCGAACCGCCGAAGCGGCGCTGCTCGGTGAGGACGGAGATGACGGCGGCGCCGCCCGCCTCGTAGTCGGCGGCGAGGCCTGCCGGGTCGGCGATCGCGGCGAGCGCGCCCTTGGACGGGCTGGAGCGCTTGACCTCGCAGATCACCTTGACGCCGTCGCCGCGCAGGGCGGCCACGCCGTCCTTGGCGGCGGGCGCCTTGGCCGCGCGCTCCTTGAGCTCGTCGAGGCTGACGCGCGCCTGCCGCTCCGCGAGGTCGGCACGGACTCCGTCGATGATCTCGTCGAGCACACTCACGCGAGCGGCCCCCTTCCTGACGGTCGGGCTTGGCTGGTCCCTGCGATGGTATCCGGAGCAGGGCGAATGCCCCGCATCCGGCCGCCGCGCCGTCCAGCACCTGGACGATCACCTGGTGCGGTCACGGGTGCAGCCAGCCGCCGAACGGGGTGTTCCGGAGCACCGTGAAGGCCAGCAGCAGGGTGCCCGCCGTCCAGAGCACCGCGGGTGGTGGGTCGAGACGCAGGGGGCGGCCGCGTGCCGCGTGGACCACCCAGACGGTCCACAGCACGGCGAAGGCCGCGTAGCCGAGGACGGCGGGGGCGTTGGCCTGGAGGGCGGCCGCCAGGTCGCCGTGGGCGACGGCGTGGGCGCTGCGCAGGCCGCCGCAGCCGGGGCAGTACAGTCCGGTGAGTCGCAGCAGCGGGCAGACGGGGTAGTGGCCGGGCTCGTTGGGGTCGACGGCGGCGACGTAGGCGAAGGCGGCGGTCACGGCGGCGAGCAGTCCGGCGGGGGCGGCGAGGCGGGCCGCCCGGCCGGGGACCGCGTGGGGGCTCGGGGCGTTCACGGGAGGCATTGTCCCCCGGACACGCCGCGGGGGCGGCTCCGGCTCACGGCCGGCCGCCGCCCCGTACGGAGTGGTCCGCGGGTTCAGCCCTGGGCGCGGGCCGGCTCGCGGTCGCCGGTGGTCGCGTGCACCGGGTGGTCGCTCTTGGGCTGGCCCAGCCCCATCGAGCGCATGACGGCGCCGACCACGCCGCCGAGGAGGACGACGCCCAGACCGGCCCAGAAGCCCACGGGTCGGTCCATCACCATGAACGCGCCCGCGGCGCAGAAACCGATGAAGGCGATGATGACACCGGTCCAGGCGGCCGGGGTGTGACCGTGGCTGCTGCCCGCCATTGCTTGCTCCTCGTTGCCGTGTGCGTGGGTGAGCGGGACGCTCGTCCCCATTGTCCCGCACACGCCGGGCCGCCGTGCGCCGGGGTCGGCCGTGGGCGGGTTGGGCGCCTCAGGCGCCTGTGGGGTCCTCACCTCGGTCGAGGGCCTTCCAGAGCTCCTCGGGGCGGTCCGGGTCGGCGGGGGCGGCCGCGCGGCGGGGGCGGGGGGCGCCGCCGCGCTCGTAGCGGCCGGACATGGCGGGCCACAGGCGCCCGAAACGCAGCGCGAGCAGTCCCGCGACCAGCAGCAGCAGTCCGCCGACGGCGGCCACGTACGGCCAGGCGGTGTGGGAGAGGGCGCCGACGGTCGCGGAGGCGTCCCCGGAGGCCCGCGCGGCCTTCTCGTCGAGGGCGGCGGAGTCGGACGCCCCGAGCAGCGCGGCGGCGACCGTGCCGGCGCCGGAGAGGGCGAGCACGGCGGCGACGGCGAGCCGCCCGGCGCGGCGCACGGCGAAGACGGCGACCAGGGCGGCGAGCCCGACGACGGCCAGGGCGGCGGGCACGCCGGTGACGTCACTGCCCGTGGCGGTCAGCGGGAACGCGCCGCCGGCCACCGTCGCGACGCCCTCCGACCACTCCTGCCGGGTGGCGAGCAGGGCCACGGCCGCGCCGAGGGCGCCGCTCAGCAGGGCGGCGGCGAGGCTCGTGCGGCCGGTCCGGGAGGGGCCGGCGGGCTCGGGGCGGGGGCTGGGGCTGGGTACGGCTGTCACGCCCTCCACTATGGCGCGGCCCCCGGCCGTCGCGGCATCCGGGGGGATGTGTCAGCCGTCACCCAGCCGGTTCGCGGTGTGGACGGCGCGCAGCACGGCGGCCGCCTTGTTGCGGCACTCGGTGTCCTCGGCGACCGGGTCGGAGTCGGCCACGATCCCCGCGCCGGCCTGCACGTAGGCGGTGCCGTCGCGCAGCAGGGCGGTGCGGATGGCGATGGCCGTGTCGGAGTCGCCGGCGAAGTCGAGGTAGCCGACGCAGCCGCCGTACAGGCCGCGCCGGGACGGCTCCAGCTCGTCGATGATCTGCATGGCGCGGGGCTTGGGCGCGCCGGAGAGGGTGCCGGCCGGGAAGCAGGCGGTGAGCACGTCGAAGGCGGTGCGGCCGGCGGCGACCCGTCCGGTGACCGTGGAGACGATGTGCATCACGTGCGAGTAGCGCTCGACGGACATGAAGTCGACGACCTCGACGGAGCCGGGCTCGCACACCCGCCCGAGGTCGTTGCGGCCGAGGTCGACGAGCATCAGGTGCTCGGCGCGCTCCTTGGGGTCGGCGAGCAGTTCCTCGGCGAGCGCCTGGTCCTCCTGGGGGGTGGCGCCGCGGTGCCGGGTGCCGGCGATGGGGTGCACCATCGCCTGCCCGTCCTCGACCTTCACCAGGGCCTCGGGGGACGAGCCGACGACGTCGAAGCCGTCGAGGCGGAACAGGTACATGTACGGCGACGGGTTGGTGGCGCGCAGCACCCGGTAGACGTCCAGAGCGCTCGCCGTGCACGGCGTCTCGAACCGCTGGGAGGGCACGACCTGGAAGGCCTCCCCGGCGCGGATGCGTTCCTTGACGTCCTCCACGGCAGCCTGGAAGTCGGGGCCGCCCCACAGCGCGGTGTACCCGGGCAGCTCGGACGGCGGCAGGACGGCCGGGGGCTGGGCGACCGGGCGGGCGAGGTCGGCCTCCATGGCGTCGAGCCGGGCCACGGCGTCCGCGTAGGCCTCGTCGACGCCGGTCTCCAGGTCGTTGTGGTTGATCGCGTTGGCGATCAGCCAGACGGAGCCCTCCCAGTGGTCCATGACGGCGAGGTCGCTGGTGAGCAGCATGGTCAGCTCGGGCAGTTTCAGGTCGTCCCGCTCACCGGGGCCGATCTTCTCCAGGCGGCGCACGATGTCGTAGCCGAGGTAGCCGACCACGCCGCCGGTGAAGGGCGGCAGGCCGAGGTCCTGGGCGAGGTCGCGGGGGGTGTGCAGGGCCTCGAGGGTGGCGCGCAGCGCGGCGAGCGGGTCGCCGTCGACGGGCACGCCGACGGGCGGGGTGCCCTCCCAGTGGGCCTGTCCGCCGCGCTCGGTGAGGGTGGCGGCGGACCGTACGCCGACGAAGGAGTACCGGGACCAGGAGCGCCCGTTCTCGGCGGACTCCAGCAGGAAGGTGCCGGGGCGCTCGGCGGCGAGCTTGCGGTAGAGCGCGACCGGGGTGTCGCCGTCGGCGAGGAGCTTGCGGGTGACCGGGACGACCCGGCGGTCGGTGGCGAGCTTGCGGAACGTCTCGAGGTCCATGGCGGCAGACCTTACTGATCTTCGGCGGGGGCGTCCGCCACCGCCAGGACGTCGGCGTCGAAGCAGGTGCGGTCGCCGGTGTGGCAGGCGGCCCCCACCTGGTCGACCTTCACCAGCACGGTGTCGGCGTCACAGTCCAGCGCGACCGACTTCACCCATTGGACATGGCCCGAGGTGTCGCCCTTGACCCAGTACTCCTGGCGGCTGCGCGACCAGTAGGTGCAGCGGCCGGTGGTGAGGGTGCGGTGCAGCGCCTCGTCGTCCATCCAGCCCAGCATCAGCACCTCTCCGGTGTCGTACTGCTGGGCGATCGCGGGCAGGAGGCCGTCGGCGCTGCGCTTGAGCCGCGCGGCGATCCGAGGGTCCAGGGAGCTGGGCCGGGGCAAGCTGGTCATGGTGGCTATTGTGCCGCGCGGGACGGACGCCCCCGGGTGGCCGTCCACTGTCCGGACGTCACGGCCCGCCGTAGGCTGGCTGGCATGTCGACCCATGCCAAGCGTGAACGACTTCTCCTGGCCGACCTGCTTCAGACCGCGGGCCCGGAGGCGCCCACCCTCTGCGAGGGCTGGACCACCCGGGACCTGGCCGCGCACGTGGTGGTGCGCGAGCGCCGTCCGGACGCGGCGGGCGGCATCCTGGTGAAGCAGCTGGCGTCGCGTCTGGAGCGGGTGACGGCGGAGTTCCTGGCGAAGCCGTACGACGAGCTGATCCAGCTGATCCGCACCGGCCCGCCGCGGTTCTCCCCCTTCTCGCTCAAGCAGGTCGACGAGATGTCGAACGTGATCGAGTTCTACGTCCACGCCGAGGACGTCCGCCGGGCGCAGCCGGACTGGACGCCGCGCGAGCTGGACCCGGTGTTCCAGGACGCCCTGTGGTCGCGTCTGGAGCGTTCGGCCCGGCTGATGGGGCGCGGGGTGCCGACCGGTCTGGTGCTGCGCCGCCCGGACGGGCAGACGGCGGTGGCGCGGCGCGGGGCGCCGGTGGTGACGGTGACCGGGGAGCCGTCCGAGCTGGTGATGTTCGCGTACGGCCGGCAGGGCGCCGCGAAGGTGGAGCTGGACGGCGACGAGAACGCGATCGCCGAGCTGCGCGCGACGAAACAGCTCGGCATCTGATCCGCTCCGGAAAGGCGCAACTCGTGATCAAGGTCGCCATGACGAGTGTGTACGTGGAGGACGTGGCCAAGGCGCACGCCTTCTACACCGGGGTGCTCGGCTTCGAGACCCGCACCCATGTGGACCCGGGTGGCGGCACGCCGTTCGTCACCGTGGGCGCGCGGGAGGGCGCACAGCCGGATCTGGAGCTGCTGCTGGAGCCGGGCGACGGGCCGATCGCGGAGCCCTACCGACGCGCGGTGCGGGAGGCGGGGCTGCCGTCGATCGTGTTCTCGGTGGACGACCTCCGCGCGGAGTTCGAGCGGCTGCGCGGGGAGGGCGTCCACTTCGTCCGGGAGCCGGAGAAGCAGGGCCCGGTGCTGACCGCGCTGCTCGACGACACGGTCGGCAACCTGATCCAGCTCACGCAGCCGCTGAACTGAGGCTCACCGCACCGGGTGGCCGGCGTCCCTGAGGGTCTGCTTGACCTCGCCGATGCGCAGGTCGCCGAAGTGGAACACCGAGGCGGCCAGCACCGCGTCCGCGCCGGCGGCGACCGCGGGCGGGAAGTCGGTGAGCCTGCCGGCGCCGCCGGAGGCGATCACCGGGACGGTGACGTGCTTGCGCACGGCGGCGATCATCTCCAGGTCGTAGCCGTCCTTGGTGCCGTCGGCGTCCATGGAGTTCAGCAGGATCTCGCCCGCGCCCAGCTCGGCGGCGCGGTGCGCCCACTCGACGGCGTCGATGCCGGTGCCCTTGCGGCCGCCGTGCGTGGTGACCTCGAAGGTCCCGCCCTCGGTGCGCCGGGCGTCGACGGAGAGGACGAGCACCTGGCGGCCGAACCGCTCGGCGATCTCGCGGATGAGGTCGGGCCGGGCGATGGCGGCCGTGTTGACGCCCACCTTGTCGGCGCCGGCCCGCAGCAGCTTGTCGACGTCCTCGGCGGTGCGCACGCCGCCGCCGACGGTGAGCGGGATGAACACCTGCTCGGCGGTGCGGCGGACCACATCGTAGGTGGTCTCGCGGTTGCCGGAGGACGCGGTGATGTCCAGGAACGTCAGCTCGTCGGCGCCCTCGGCGTCGTACACCTTGGCCATCTCGACGGGGTCGCCCGCGTCGCGCAGGTTCTGGAAGTTGACGCCCTTGACGACCCGGCCGCCGTCCACGTCCAGGCAGGGGATGACTCGGACCGCCAGGGTCATGAATCCACGGCTCCTCTGAATGCTTCGAGTTCCACTGAGACCAGTACGCGCGGGTCGACGAAGCCCTCGACCACCAGCAGCGT
Organism: Streptomyces lusitanus; assembly: GCF_042647945.1. Classification (NCBI taxonomy): domain Bacteria; kingdom Bacillati; phylum Actinomycetota; class Actinomycetes; order Kitasatosporales; family Streptomycetaceae; genus Streptomyces; species Streptomyces lusitanus. The sequence goes on along the minus strand of NZ_JBHRWL010000011.1, from coordinate 566,274 downwards.
GGTGACCGGACGGACCGCGTCGAACAGCTCCTTGTGCGCGCGGCAGGCCGCGTCCACGTCCCGCGCGTGGGCGAGATGGAGCCGGGTGCGGATCACGGACCCGGCGTCGAGCCCGAACTCCGCGATCGCCTCCAGCGCGCCGGTGAAGGCGACCTTGGCCTGCTCGTACGGGTCGCCCTCCCCGTACAGCACGTCGCCCCGGAACGCGGTGGTGCCCGCGACCAGGACGCGGTCGCCGGCCGCGACGGCGCGCGCGGAGCCGAGGATCTCCTCCCAGGGGTTCTCGCTCTGCACGCGCCGTACGGCATCGGATGTCATCGCGACACAGCCTCCAGGGCCTCTTCCAGGGTGAACGCCTTGGCGTACAGGGCCTTGCCGACGATGGAGCCCTCGACGCCGAGCGGGACGAGTTCGGCGATCGCGCGCAGGTCGTCCAGCGAGGACACCCCGCCGGAGGCGACCACCGGGCGGTCGGTGGCGGCGCAGACGTTCTTCAACAGTTCCAGGTTGGGGCCCTGGAGGGTGCCGTCCTTGGCGATGTCGGTGACGACGTAGCGGGCGCAGCCCTCCTTGTCGAGGCGGTCCAGCGTCTCGTAGAGGTCGCCGCCGTCGCGGGTCCAGCCGCGGCCGCGCAGGGTGGTGCCGCGCACGTCGAGGCCGACGGCGACCTTGTCGCCGTGCTCGGCGATGACCTTGGCGACCCACTCGGGGGTCTCCAGGGCGGCGGTGCCGAGGTTGACGCGGGTGCAGCCGGTGGCGAGGGCGGCGGCGAGGGTGTCGTCGTCGCGGATGCCGCCGGACAGCTCCACCTTGATGTCCATCGCCCGGGTGACCTCCGCGATCAGCTCGCGGTTGTCGCCGGTGCCGAACGCGGCGTCCAGGTCGACCAGGTGCAGCCACTCGGCGCCGGAGCGCTGCCAGGCGAGCGCGGCCTCCAGCGGCGAGCCGTAGGAGGTCTCGGTGCCGGACTCGCCGTGCACGAGGCGGACGGCCTGGCCGTCGCGGACGTCGACGGCGGGGAGGAGTTCGAGCGTGGCCATGTCTCTACAGGGTTCCGATCCAGTTGGTGAGGAGCTGGGCGCCGGCGTCGCCGGACTTCTCGGGGTGGAACTGGGTGGCCCACAGGGAGCCGTTCTCCACGGCGGCGACGAAGGGCTTGCCGTGGGTGGTCCAGGTGACGAGCGGGGGCTTCATCGCCGCGTTGGTGATCTCGAACGACCAGTCGTGGACGGCGTAGGAGTGCACGAAGTAGAAGCGGGCGTCCGCGTCGAGGCCGGCGAACAGCTCGGAGCCGGCCGGGGCGTCCACGGTGTTCCAGCCCATGTGGGGCACGACGTCGGCCTGGAGCGGCTCGACGGAGCCGGGCCACTCGTCGAGGCCCTCGGCCTCGACGCCGTGCTCGATGCCGCGGGCGAAGAGGATCTGCATGCCGACGCAGATGCCCATGACGGGGCGGCCGCCGGCCAGGCGGCGGTCGACGATCCAGTCGCCGCGGGCCTCCTTGAGGCCCTTCATGCAGGCGGCGAAGGCGCCGACGCCGGGCACCAGCAGCCCGTCGGCGTTCATCGCCGTGTCGAAGTCGCGGGTGATCTCCACGTCGGCCCCGGCGCGCGCGAGGGCGCGCTCGGCGGAGCGGACGTTGCCGAAGCCGTAGTCGAAGACCACGACCTTCCTGGTGGTGCTCAAGGGCTCACACCTCCATCTGGAGCAGGCCCGTGACGATGCACAGCGCGGCGCCGACGGACATCAGCGTGATCAGGCTCGCGGGCATCTTCTGCTTGACGAAGGAGATGATCCCGCCGACGAAGAACAGACCGACGACGATCAGGACGGTGGACAGTCCGTTCATGGTCTACAGCGCGCCCTTCGTGGACGGGAGGATGCCGGCCGCGCGCGGGTCGCGCTCGGAGGCGTAGCGCAGGGCGCGGGCGAGGGCCTTGAACTGGCACTCCACGATGTGGTGGGCGTTGCGCCCGTAGGGCACGTGCACGTGGAGCGCGATCTGCGCCTGGGCGACGAAGGACTCCAGGATGTGCCGGGTCATCGTCACGTCGTAGGAGCCGATCATCGGCGCCATGTTCTCGGGCTCGGTGTGCACCAGGTAGGGGCGGCCGGAGAGGTCGACGGTGACCTGGGCGAGGGACTCGTCCAGCGGGACCGTGCAGTTGCCGAAGCGGTAGATGCCCACCTTGTCGCCGAGCGCCTGCTTGAAGGCGGCGCCGAGCGCGAGGGCGGTGTCCTCGATGGTGTGGTGGGAGTCGATGTGGAGGTCGCCCTCGGTCTTCACGGTCAGGTCGAACAGACCGTGGCGGCCGAGCTGGTCGAGCATGTGGTCGTAGAAGCCGACTCCGGTGGAGATCTCGGTCCTGCCGGTGCCGTCGAGGTCGATCTCGACGAGGACGGACGTCTCCTTGGTGGTGCGTTCCACGCGTCCAACGCGGCTCATGCGCTCTGCTCCTTCTTGATGTCACGGACCGCGTCGAGGAACGCGTCGTTCTCGGCCGGGGTGCCCGCGGTGACCCGCAGCCATCCCGGTACGCCGTTGTCCCGGACCAGGACGCCCCGGTCGAGGATCTGCCGCCACACGGCGTGGGAGTCCTGGAAGCGGCCGAACTGGACGAAGTTGGCGTCGGAGTCGGTCACCTCGTAGCCCAGGGAGCGCAGTTCGGCGACCAGCCGGTCCCGCTCCGCCTTCAGCTGCTCGACGTAGCCGAGCAGGGTGTCGGTGTGCTCCAGGGCGGCCAGCGCGGTCGCCTGGGTGATCGCCGACAGGTGGTACGGCAGCCGCACCAGCTGGACGGCGTCGACGACCGCGGGGTGCGCGGCGAGGTAGCCGAGGCGCAGTCCGGCGGCGCCGAACGCCTTGGACATGGTGCGGGAGATGACCAGGTGGGGGCGTCCGTCGAGCAGCGGCAGCAGCGAGTCGCCGTGGCTGAACTCCACGTACGCCTCGTCGACGACCACGATCGACGGCCTGGCGGCCTGCGCGGCGTCGTACACGGCGCGCACCGCGTCGGCGGGGACCGCGTTGCCGGTGGGGTTGTTGGGGGTGGTGACGAAGACGACGTCCGGCCGGTGCTCGGCGATCGCCTTCTCGGCGGCGGGCAGGTCGAGGGAGAAGTCCTGGCCGCGCGGGCCGGAGATCCAGCCGGTGCCGGTGCCGCGCGCGATCAGCGCGTGCATCGAGTACGACGGCTCGAAGCCGAGGGCGGTGCGGCCGGGTCCGCCGAAGGTCTGGAGCAGCTGCTGGATGACCTCGTTGGAGCCGTTGGCCGCCCACACGTTCTCCACGGCGACCGGGTGGCCGGCGGTCTTCGTCAGGTATGCGGCCAGTCCGGTGCGCAGTTCGACCGCGTCCCGGTCGGGGTAGCGGTTGAGGTGCCGGGCGGCCTCGCGGACCCGCTCGGCGATCCGCTCGACCAGCGGCTCGGGCAGCGGGTAGGGGTTCTCGTTGGTGTTGAGCCGTACGGGGACGTCCAGCTGGGGCGCGCCGTAGGGGGACTTGCCGCGCAGCTCGTCCCGTACGGGGAGATCGTCGATGCTCACGTCGCTCACTTGTTCTCGGGCACCTTCCAGCCGAACCTGGCCTTGACCGCCGCGCCGTGCGCGGGCAGGTCCTCCGCCTCCGCCAGCGTGACCACGTGGTGCGCGACCTCGGCCAGCGCGTCCTCGGTGTAGTCGACGACGTGGATGCCGCGCAGGAAGGACTGCACGGACAGGCCCGAGGAGTGGCAGGCGCAGCCGCCGGTGGGCAGCACGTGGTTGGAGCCGGCCGCGTAGTCGCCGAGGGAGACCGGGGACCAGGGGCCGATGAAGATCGCGCCGGCGTTGCGCACCCGGTCGGCGACCGCGGCGGCGTCGGCGGTCTGGATCTCCAGGTGCTCGGCGCCGTACGCGTCGACGACCCGCAGGCCCTCCTCGACGCCGTCCACCAGCACGATCGCGGACTGGCGGCCGGACAGGGCCGGGACGATCCGCTCGTCGACGTGCTTGCTGGCCTTGACCTGGGGCTCCAGCTCCTTCTCCACCGCGTCCGCGAGGTCCGTGGAGTCGGTGACCAGGACGGCGGCGGCCAGCGGGTCGTGCTCGGCCTGGCTGATCAGGTCGGAGGCGACGTGCACCGGGTCGGCCGTGGAGTCCGCGAGGATCGCGATCTCGGTCGGGCCGGCCTCGGCGTCGATGCCGATCTTCCCGGTGAAGTAGCGCTTGGCGGCGGCGACCCAGATGTTGCCGGGGCCGGTGACCATGTTCGCGGGCGGGCAGGACTCGGTGCCGTACGCGAACATCGCGACGGCGGTGGCGCCGCCGGCCGCGTACACCTCGTCGACGCCGAGCAGGGCGCAGGCGGCGAGGATGGTCGGGTGCGGCAGGCCGCCGAAGTCGGCCTGGGCCGGGGAGGCGAGCGCGAGGGACGGGACGCCGGCCTCCTGGGCGGGCACCACGTTCATGATCACGGACGACGGGTAGACGGCCCGGCCGCCCGGCGCGTACAGGCCGACGCGGTCGACCGGGACCCACTTCTCGGTGACCGTGCCGCCCGGCACGACCTGGGTGGTGTGCGTGGTGCGGCGCTGCGCGCGGTGGACGAGGCGGGCCCGGCGGATCGACTCCTCCAGGGCGGCGCGCACGGCCGGGTCGAGCTCGTCCAGCGCGCGCTCCAGCGCGGCGGCCTTCACCCGGACCTGGTCGAGCTGCACGCCGTCGAAGCGCTCGGCGAAGTCGATCAGCGCCGCGTCGCCCCGATGATGCACGTCCTCGCAGATGGGCCGCACCTTCTCCAGGGCGGCCGCGACGTCGAAGTCGGCTCGGGGCAGCAGGTCGCGCAGGGCGGGGCCCTCGGGGAGGGCGTCGCCGCGCAGGTCGATTCGCGAGATCACGTGCTCAATTCTCTCAGACCCGCCCGGGAGGACGTCCGCCCGTTCCAGTGGCTGATACATCACGCTCGTGGTGACGTTCCGCGCTCGTTTTCGAGATCCTCTTCACTTTCCGTGTTCAACACCTCACCGTACCGGGCATGAACGGCTGTACGACGCGATGAACCGGTGAGTAATGAGGGGGAGGGGAGTGCCGTGGCCGAGGGGGCGGGACCGCAGGGCGGCGAGCCGCCGGAGGACCTGACCGCCGCGGAGGCGGGGATGTGGCAGGCCTTCCGCAACGGCAGCGTGTACGACCTGAGCAGCGGCGACGCGCTGGTCGACGATCCGCACGGCGGACACCCCTGGGGACCCGAGCGCACGGTGCGGGCCCGGGTGGTGTGCTGGCTGCTGCTGGACGGCCCGCCCGCGCTGGCCGGCCGGGTCTCCTCGCTGAAGCTGGTCGGGGTGCGGATCAGCGGCCCGCTGGACCTGGCCGGGGGCACGGTCGTGCCGTACGTGGAGATGCGCGGCTGCCGTTTCGAGCGGGACGTGCTGCTGCCGGAGGCGCGGTTCACCACGATGCGGCTGGTGGACTGCTCCATACCCCGGCTCGAGGCCGCCCGGCTGCACACCGAGGGCGATCTGCATCTGCCGCGCTGCCGCTTCCTGGGCGGCATACGGCTCACCGACGCCCGGATCGGCACGGACCTGCTGCTCAACCAGGCGGTCGTGCACCGCGACCGCAGCGGCCGTTCCATCGCCGGGGACGGGATGAGCGTCGGCCAGGACCTCCAGGCGGAGATGCTGGAGTCGTACGGCGAGCTGAGCCTGCGCGGCGCGACCATCGGCGTCTCGCTGAGCCTGCGCGGCGCCCGGCTGGTCAACCCGCACGGCCGGTTCGCGCTGAACGCGCCGCAGCTGACCGTGGAGCGCTCGCTGTACCTGACCCCGGCCGGAGTGGGGGCGCAGGCCCGCAGCGGCATGACGCCCGCGCGGGGCACGCGCATCCAGCGGTTCGACTGCGAGGGCGGGATCCGGCTGGACGACGGGCGGTTCGGGGACGCGGTCGACTTCGAGGGGGCCGCGTTCACCTTCACCGACGAGCAGGAGCTGTCGCTGCGCCGGGTGCAGACGCCGGAGCTGCGGTTCCTCGGGCAGCGGCCGGCGCGCGGGCGGGTGGTGCTGTCGGGGGCGCGGGTGGTGAACCTGATGGACCGGGCGGACAGCTGGCCGGGCCCGGGCCGGCTGCACATGGGCGGCTTCGCCTACGAGAACCTGGTGCCGCGCGGCCCGTTCCCGCTGGCGCTGCGGCTGCGCTGGGTGGACGCGGCGAGCGCCGAGTACTCCCCGGAGCCGTACGAGCGGCTGGCCGCGGTGCTGCGGGGCGGCGGGGCGGACGAGGACGCGCGGGAGGTGCTGCTGGCCAAGCAGCGGCGGCGCCGCGAGAGCCTGCCGCTCGCCGCGAAGCTGTGGGGGTACGCGCAGGACTGGACGGTCGCCTACGGGTACCGCCCGGGCCGGGCCGCGGTGTGGATGGCGGTGCTGTGGGCGGCGGGTTCGGTGGCGTTCGCGCGGGCGGACCATCCGCCGCTGAAGGCCGGCGAGCACCCGGACTGGAATCCGGCGCTGTTCGCGCTGGATCTGCTGCTTCCGGTGATCGACCTGGGCCAGGTGGGGTTCTGGCAGCTGCGCGGGGGCTGGCAGTGGCTGTCGGCGGCGTTCATCCTGCTGGGCTGGATCCTGGCGACGACGGTGGCTGCGGGGGCGACCCGCACGCTGCGGCGCACGTGAGGGTCCGAGGGCGCAGGTCCGTGTGCGACATCCGTGCGACATACGTGCGAGAGGTGGGGCCGGCGAGGCCTGAGACGCCTGCCGAGCCCCGCGTTTTTACCGGGCCTTGACTCACCCCCGTACAACTTTCCGCGACTTCCGCGTGGACCCTGGCGCAGCCGTGACCTGCGGTCTTTCAATGGTCGACACCATGGCTCTGCTGCACGCGTTCACCCGCACGCCGAAGGTGCGAGGGAAGCGGACGGGCACCCCGTCGCCGCCCCCCGCTCCGGTCGGGCTGCCCGCCGACGACGAGGTGCTCCTCGACGTGCCGGACGACGCGCTGGGCCGGGCGCTGGTCGGCGCCGCGGCCGGCGACCACGCGCCCGCCGCCGAACTGCTCCTCGCCACCCGCCGAAGTGCCGCCTGGGAGCACCGCGACCGCTACGTGCGGCGGCTCGCCGCCTTCGCGCGGTCGCGGCCCGAGTGGCTGGACGCCTGGCGGGCCCGCGCCCCGCGAGACCCGGACGCGCTGCTGGTGGACGCCCAGCGGGCGGTGGACCGGGTCTGGGACTCGCCGGCCCGCGCCGAGCTGCTGCGGGAGGTGAGCCCGCTGATCACCGCGGCCGCCCGCGCCGATCACCGTGACCCGGTGCCGTGGCGGCTGGCCCTGGACCACGCGCGCGGCGCGCGGGCCGGCCACACGTACTTCGAGGAGCTGTGGGAGGCGGCGGTGCGCCGCGCCCCGCACCACCACGGCTGCCATGTGGCGGCCCTGCGCTACCTGGCGTCCTCCTGGCACGGCTCGCACCGCGAGTGCTTCGACTTCGCCGACACGGCCGCGCAGGACGCGCCGGAGGGCTCGCTCACCCAGGCGCTGCCGCTGCGGGCGGCGTACGGCTACCTCACCGACGGCTGCGGCCCGGCGGTCGGGCGCGCCCGGCTGGACGCGGCCGCCGACCGGGCCGTCGCCCTGTCCGCGCGGCTGCCGTCGGCCCAGCCGTGGCCGGCCGAGCTGCGCAACCTGCTGGCCTGCGTGCTGGTCCGCCTCGGGCGCCCGCGGGACGCGCTGGAGCAGTTTCGGCTGACCGGCCCGTACGCCACCTCCTTCCCCTGGGACCGGGACGCCGACGATCCGCTCGGGCGGTTCCTGGAGGTCCGTCAGGAGGCGCTGCGGGCGGTCGCGTCGGGCGCCGGGGCGGCCGGGGCGGACGCCTCCGCCGCCGGGTCCGCGCGCCCGCGGAGCGAACAGCGGGGACGGCGGGAGCCCGGCGGCCATTAGGCTCTTGCGATGTGACCACCGTCCGGCTTCCGCTCTTCCCCCTGAACACGGTGCTGTTCCCGGGGCTCGTGCTCCCGCTCAACGTCTTCGAGGAGCGTTATCGCGCCATGATGCGCGAGCTGTTGAAGACCCCCGAGGACGAGCCACGGCAGTTCGCCGTGGTGGCGATCCGGGACGGCCACGAGGTCGCGCCGAGCGCCCCCGGGCTGCCCGACCCCACGGCCGTGCCCGAGCGGGGGCCGGCGGCCGGCTTCGGGGAGGATCCGCTGCGCGCCTTCCACAAGGTGGGGTGCGTCGCCGACGCGGCGACGATCCGCGAGCGGGCCGACGGCACCTTCGAGGTGCTGGCGACCGGCACGACCCGGATGCGGCTGCTGTCGGTCGACGCCTCCGGTCCGTTCCTCACGGCGGAGCTGGAGCCGCTGGAGGAGGACCCGGGCGAGGAGGCGGGGCCGCTGGCGGAGGGCGTGCTGCGGGCGTTCCGGCAGTACCAGAAGCGGCTGGCGGGGGCGCGGGAGCGGTCGCTGACCTCGGACACCGAGCTGCCGGACGAGCCCAGCGTGGTGTCGTACCTGGTCGCCGCCGCGATGATGCTGGACACGCCGACGCGGCAGCGGCTGCTCCAGGCGCCGGACACCGCGTCCCGGCTGCGCGACGAGCTGAAACTGCTGCGCACGGAGACGGCGATCATCCGTAGTCTTCCGTCGTTGCCCGCGTCGGAGCTGACGCGGGCGCCGACGAGTCTGAACTGAAGCGTTGCGACGCTACCGACGCGTGTGGAGCGGCAAGCGGCATGGCCAAGAAGTCCAAAAAGCAGCAGTCCAACGGCACGCCCGCCACGGTGGCGCTGACCGCGGCCGGGGTGCCGTTCACGGTGCACTCCTACGAGCACGACCCCTCCCACCCGAGCTACGGCGAGGAGGCGGCCGAGGCCATGGGCGTCTCCCCCGACCGGGTCTTCAAGACGCTGGTGGCCGACGTCGACGGCGCGCTGACCGTGGCGGTGGTGCCGGTCGCGGGCCAGCTCGACCTCAAGGCGCTGGCCTCGGCGGCCGGCGGCAAGCGCGCGGCGATGGCCGACCCGGCCCTGGCGGAGCGCACCACGGGGTACGTGCGGGGCGGCATCTCCCCGCTGGGCCAGCGCAAGAAGCTGCCGACGGTGCTGGACGAGTCCGCGACCCGCCACGCGACGATCTGCGTCTCGGCGGGCCGCCGCGGCCTGGAGGTCGAACTCGCCCCCACCGACCTGGCGGCCTTGACCTCGGCGACGGTGGCCCCGATCGGCCGCCTGTAGCGCGGCCTGTTGTGCGGCTCGACGGCCGGCCGGGCCTCCGCCAAGTACCACAGGTATGTCGAAGCGGACGCGTAAGCGCAGGTGGCGGGTCAGGAAGCGGCGGGCCAACCATGGGCGGCGGCCGGCCTGAGGGTCAGCGAGGCTGCTGGGTGGCCGGCGGGAGCCATTCCTCCGGGTCGCGGGGGCCGAACAGGGCCGTCAGGCCCAGGTGGAAGACCAGGGCCGCGAACGGCCACGCCAGCAGCGCGCCCTTGGCGTTCAGTTTCAGCGGGGCGTCGAAGGTGACGCCCTTCCCCGCGTCCTTGGCCTGCGCGATCACGTCCTGCGAGGGGCCGAGCCACACCCCGAGCCGCCAGGCCAGCACCGACCCGAGCAGCCCGCCGACCGCCAGCGCCACCACCAGCGGGACGCCACCGCGCCGCCGCGCCAGGAAGACCGCCAGGGCGCTCAGCACGCCGCAGCCCAGGGCGACGAGCGTGAACGTGCCGTCCACGCCGATGCCCTGTTCGCCCTCGGAGTCCTTGAGGTAGACCACCCAGGCGTCACCGGAGGCGTCGCCGACCAGCGGCACGCGCGGCGCCAGCCACCACCACAGCACCCCGAGCAGCACCCCGCCGAGGGCCACCGCGACGGTCACCACGGCCGCCTCACGGAGCTCCTTCGCCGGACCGGGGCCGTCCTCGTCGCGCCACCAGCCGTGCCGCGGGTACGCGGCATGCCCGGGCTTGCCGTCGTAGCGGTGCGCGCCTGCGGCGCCGTCGCCGGACGGCGGCTGCCACGGGTCGTGCGCGGAGGGGTCGTGCGGTGGCGGGGGTGTCAGAGGTGCGCTCACCCTGCCATCGTGCCAGGCGTGGCTGTGCGCCGCGTCACCGGACGGCGGCCCTGCGGTACGCCCAGGTCGCCACGGCCAGCGAGATCACCCCGACCACCCCGCACACGGCGAGGTCGCCGAGGACGCGGGCCCAGTCGGGGTGCGGGGCGAAGGTCCGCGCGAAGGCCTCGACGCCGTACGTCGAGGGCAGCAGGTCGCGGGCCACGCGGACGGCCTCCGGCATGCGCTCCGGCGGCAGCACGCCGAGCAGCAGCGCCGCCGACATGCCGAGCTGGCCGAGCAGGGTGGCCAGTTCGGGCCGGGGCGCGAGCAGTCCGAGGGCCGCGCCGAGCCCGGCGAGCGCGGCGCCCGCGAGGGGGATCACGGCGGCCAGGATCCACAGGTGCCCGAGCGGCAGCCCGAACAGGGCGCATCCGGCGACGGCGGTCACGACGGTGCCGGGGACGGTGAACGACGCGTAGGCGCCGGCCGCTCCCAGCACCACGGCCGCGGGCGGCACGGGGAGGGTGGCGTAGTGGTCGAGTCCGCCGCTGGCGCGGAGCTGGCCGAAGTACTGGGCGAGCAGGTTGAGGGCGACGAAGGCGACGACCAGCACCGCCGACCCGGCCACCACGGCCCGCGCCTCGCCGCCGCCGTCGACGACGCCGCGCATCAGGATCATGATCCCGACGGACTGGAAGGTCGCCACGAACAGCAGCGGGATCCGCGCCACCCGGGCACGGGACAGCTGCGCCCGGTACACGGCCGCCAGGGACGGCCACAGCCGCGCGCGCGGGCCGAGCGCGGCGGGCCGCGGCGGGGCGGTCTCCTCCGCGGTCAGGACGCCGGCCGGCAGGGCGCCGGCGGGTACGACACTCACGTCGTGCTGCTCCCCTTCGCTCGGAGATCCGTCCGGAGCCGCTCCGGAGGTCGCCCCGTTCCGTACGGATGACACGGCCCGTGTGCTCACGCCTTCACCAGTCCCTGCCGCACGGCGCCGCCCAGCGCCAGGTACACGTCCTCCAGGCTGGGCGTGGCGAGGGTGAAGTCGTCGAGGGCGGCGAAGGCGGCGCCGCCGGTGACGGTGGCGACGACGGTGCGGGCCTCCTCGGGCGCCAGCCGCAGGGTCCAGCGGCGGCCGGACTCGACGGCCCGGTCGCGCAGCGCGGCCACCTCGGGCACGTGCAGCGGCGCGGCCTCGCGCCACACCAGCTCGACCCGGACCTCCCCGGCGACCTGTTCCTTCAGCCCGTTGGGGGTGTCGCAGGCGATGACCCGGCCGCGGTCGAGCACGGCGACCCGGTCGAGCACGGTCTCGGCCTCGATGACGTTGTGGGTGACCAGCAGCACCGTGGTGCCGTGCTCCGCGCGCCTGCGGTCGACGGCGGACCACACGGCGCGCCGGGCCACGGGGTCCATGCCGGTGGTGGGCTCGTCGAGCACCAGCAGCGGCCGCTCCCCCACCAGCGCGGCGGCGAAGCAGGCGAGCCGGCGCTGGCCGCCGGAGAGCTTGCGCAGCGGGCGGGAGGCGAGGGCGGCGAGCCCCAGCTCGTCGAGCACGTCGTCCCGTTCGGCGCGGGCCTGGCGGGCGTCGAGCCCGCGCAGCCGGCCGGTGGTCTCGGCGGCCAGGGAAACGGTCAGCTCGTCGAGGGCGCTGGACTCCTGCCCGAGGTAGGCGAGGATGCGGGAGGCCCGCTCGGGGTGGCGGACGATGTCGTGGCCGAGGATCTCGACGCTGCCGCTGTCGGGCCGCATCAGGCCGGTCATCTGCCGGACGAGGGTGGACTTGCCGGCGCCGTTCGGGCCGAGCAGGCCGAAGATCTCGCCGCGCGCGATGTCGAGCGCCACGTCGTCGGTGGCCCGCACCTCGGGCGTCGCCGGCACCCCGCGCCGTCCGCGCACCGCCGGATAGGTCTTGGTCAGCCCGCGCACCGCGCACACGACGTCACCACCGTGCCGATGTGCCTGTGCCGCGCGCGTACTCACGAGGGACGAGCCTACGGGGTCGCCCCCGTCCCCCCGCTCCCGGGTCACCCTTCCGCCCGGCCTTCTCCGGGGGGACGCACCGGACACGGAGGGAGGGATCGGCACCCCTGACGGCATGCGCGCCGCTCGAATTTGACTGTACTGTAAAGTCCAGAAGGACCTTGAGGGAGGGAGCCCGCATGACCGCCCGTACGGAGGACGCCCCGGCCGGGGACGCCGAGCGCCGCAGGTCGGCCTCGGACCTGAGGATCCTGCGCGCGGCGAAGGAGCTGTTCCTGGCCGACCGCTACGCCGGGGTCTCCCTGGAGCGGGTCGCCGAGCGCGCCGGTCTCTCCCGGCAGACCGTCTACAACCGCTTCGGGTCGAAGGAGGCGGTGTTCCGGGAGATGGTCCGCGACCACTGGGCGGCGTTCGCCGAGCAGGACCGGCGGCCGGCCGGGGACGCCGAGGACGCCGAGGACGCGAGCGCCGAGGAGGTGCTGCGCGCGTTCGCCGGCTCACTGCGGCGCTTCGCCGACGAGACGGACCAGATCCGTTTCGCGCGGCTCGTGGTGGCGGAGTCCGCCCGGCTGCCGTGGATCGCGGAGGAGTTCTACCGGCTGGGGAAGGGGCCGGTGGCGGCGGCGTTCACCGACCGCCTCGACGCGCTGGTCCGCGCGGGCCGGCTGCGCTGCCCGGACACCCGCCTCGCCGCACGGCAGTTCATGGGCCTCGTCCAGGAGTTCCTCGTCTGGCCGCGCGTCATGGCCTTCACCGAGGAGATCGCCGGCGGACCCGGCCCGGACGTGGTGATCGACGAGGCCGTACGCACCTTCCTGGCCCGCTACGCGCCCCCGGGCGGGAGCGGCCCAGCCTGACCGAATCCGTTCGCACTGGAGGACCAGCCATGTCCGCACCCGGCATCGTGCTCGGCGACGTCGAGATCACCCGCGTGATCGAGTGGTCGGGACCCGTCCGCACCGCGCGTTTCATCATCCCGGACAGCGACGAGGAGATCTGGCGGCGCAACGAGGACTGGCTGGCGCCCGACTTCTGGACGCCCGCCGACGACGCCTACCGCTGCCACGTCCAGACCTGGGTGCTGCGCAGCGAGGGCCGGACGATCCTGGTGGACACCGGGATCGGCAACGGCCGGGACCGCCCGCAGGTCCCGCAGTTCGCCCGCCTGCGCACCGACTTCCTCGCGCGTCTGCGGGAGGCCGGCGTCGCGCCCGAGGACGTCGACGTCGTCGTCAACACGCACATCCACTACGACCACGTCGGCTGGAACACCGAGTGGCGGGGCGGGGAGTGGGTGCCGACCTTCCCCAACGCGACGTACCTGGTCCCGCGCGTGGACCACCGGTACTTCGACCCGGCGGGCCCCGGCCCCGGCGGCGGCCGGGCGCCGCGCGACGACCACGAACGCGTGCGCTGGGAGGGCAGCAGGCTGGTGTTCGAGGACAGCATCGCGCCGGTCGAGCGGGCGGGGCAGCTGGTGCTGTGGGAGGGCTGTCATCGCATCGACGGCAACCTGCTGCTGGAGGCGGCTCCGGGCCACACGCCCGGCTCGTCCGCCCTCACGCTGCGCTCGGGCACGGACCGTGCGGTGTTCGTCGGGGACCTGCTGCACAGTCCGGTGCAGGTTCTTGAACCGGGGTGGAACAGCTGCTTCTGCGACGACTTGCGGCTGGCCGCGAAGACGCGGCGGGCTTATCTCGCCCGGGCGGCGGAGCGGGGGGAGTTGGTCGTGCCGGCGCACTGGCCGGGACACGGTGCGGCCGAGGTCCGCCCTGCGGGCGACGGCTTCGCGATCAAGGAGTGGGCTGCCTTCCCACGGACCTGATCCGCGGGTCCGTAGTGGTCACTCG
>NZ_JBHRWL010000011.1:403104-552399 GCF_042647945.1 Streptomyces lusitanus | reverse complement strand
GCAGTTCCCCGCGCCCCTCAGGGGCGCGGGGAACTGCGCGACCAGCCCACGACGACCCCGGCCGTACTCACCGGCCGCGGCCCCGCCGCCAACAGGGGCGCGGGGAACTGCGCAAAGGGCACCGATGACAGCCCCCGGCCGTGAAGCCGCCGCGTCCTCACTCCCCGGCGGACGCCCGTTCCGTCCCCGTCCGCGTGTCCAGCTCGCGCCAGAACCCCGCCCGGATGGCGTAACGGTCCCGCTCGTCGATCTGGTCGTCCTTGTGCGCGAGCAGCCCGAACCGCGCCGCGTACCGCAACAGCTCACCGTCGATGCGGTGCGGAATCCGCGGATACATCCCCGACAGCTTCCGCACATGGCTCTGGTCCCCCAGCCGCTCCACCCACCGCCGCGCGAACACCTGCCCCACCTCGAACGGGTCCCCGCCCACGGTGGTGATGTCCTCCTCCCGGTCGGCCCAGCGCTGCTCGGCCGTGGTGAGCTGCGCCAGCGTCGGCATGGACGCGGCGTCCGGCGGCTCGGCGACGGGCCGGTCCACCCACCCCTTGTCGGAGGACCAGCGCAGCGTCGCGGAGGCGGGCTGCTGCGGCTGGTGCAGGCCGGAGTGGCGCAGCGCGGCCAGGTCCTTCGGGGTGGGGACGCCCTTGGCGGCCGGCGCGCGTTCGGCGGTCCCGTTGTGCGCGGCGTCGGCCGGGTGGCGCGGCTCGGCCGGGGCGCGCTCCGCGGCCGGGGCGAGGGCGGAGTCGGGCAGCGGCGCGGAGAGGATCGCGGCGATCTCGGGCCGGGTCGCGGGCGGCGGCGCGCACACCCCGCCGGTCTCCTTGGCGCGCACGGCCTGGGTGATCCACGCCCGGTCCAGGACGCGGCGCTCGTCGGCCTCGGCGACCAGGTCCTCGGACTGGTTGTAGTCGCCGTCGGCGGCCTGCACGGCCCACAGGTGCACGGCGACGCCGTGCTCCTTGGCGGCCATCATGCCCGGCAGCAGATCGCCGTCGCCGGTGACCAGGACGATGTCGGAGCAGGCGCGGTTGCGGGCGAGCTCGGTCAGCTCGGCGTGCATCGCCGCGTCCACGCCCTTCTGCGCCCAGCGCCCGTCGCTGCGGGTCAGCGCGCCCAGCCGGACGGTGACCCGGGGCATGACGCGCAGCCGGCGGTGCTCGGGCTGCGGCACGCGGTCGGGGGCGCCGTCGAACCAGTAGATGCGCAGCAGCGGCCGGCGCGTGTCGTTCTCGGCGCGGTCACGCAGTCCCTGGATCAGGGCGGCGTGGTCCACGGTGATGCGGGACCGCGAGGGCTCCCCGGCGAGGAGACTCGCGGCGGCCCCCAGCAGATACCCGGCGTCCACCAGGACGATGCAGCGGTCCACGCGATCCACCCTCTTTCCGGGAGGTTTGGCTTCGGGCTTCCTTCGAGTCTGCCCGACCCCGCCGGTGTTAACGGCCCGAACTCGATCTTCGGCGTGGCGTTTCCACACTTCCTCCCCCGACCGCCCCATTACACACGGTAATTGTCCGACATGCGTCGGTTATCAGCTTGTGTGAATCTGAATCCGGCCCTGGCCCCTAGTCCCCACAGGAGGCAACACCATGGCCAAGAACAAGAACCGTGACCGTAAGCAGCCCCAGGCCGAGCGCGCCCCGCGCGCCGCCCAGACGTCCACCCTCGAGGCCCCGGACGAGCAGCGCACCACGCAGGCGGTGCCCGGCGAGGTCGGCCGCGGCAAGGGCCGGCAGAAGCGCTTCGGCCACAACTGACGTCGGCGTGAAGGGCCGTGACGGCCCCGCCGCGCAGGAAGAGGGGCGCACCCGTCGCGGGTGCGCCCCTCCGGCATGTCGGAGGGCCGGCGGTCAGCCGGCCAGGCAGGACGGGCCGAGCAGCACCTTCAGATCGCCGAACAGGGCCGGGTCGGGCTTGACCCGGTGCCGGTCGAGCCGCAGCACCGTGGTCCTGGTGGGCCCCTGGAGCTTGATGCGGACCTCGCTGTCGCCCTTGTGGTGGGTGAGGATCTCGCCGAGCCGGCTGACCATCGGCGGGGTGACGCGGGTGGCCGGGATGGTGAGCACCACGGGCGCGTTGGTGCCGGCGTTGGACAGGTCGGGAACCATCAGCTCCATGGCGACCAGCCGGGGCACGTCCTCGCGCTTGTCGAGCCGGCCCTTGACGAACACCACGGCGTCCTCGACGAGTTGCGTCGAGACGAGCTGGTAGGTCGCCGGGAAGAACATGCACTCGATGGAGCCCGCGAGGTCCTCCACGGTGGCGATCGCCCAGGCGTTGCCCTGCTTGGTCATCTTGCGCTGGAGGCCGGAGATGATGCCGCCGATGGTGACCACCGCGCCGTCGCCGAAGTCACCGCCGGTGAGCTGGGAGATGCCCGCGTCGGCCTTGTCCGACAGCACGTGCTCCAGACCGAACAGCGGGTGGTCGGAGACGTACAGGCCGAGCATCTCGCGCTCCTGCGCGAGGAGGTACGTCTTGTCCCACTCGTCGTCGGTGAACTGCACGTCCAGGCCGAAGCCCGGCTCGTCGCTCTGCTCCTCGCCCATGCCGCCGAAGAGGTCGAACTGTCCCTCGGCCTCCTTGCGCTTGACCGCCACCACGTTGTCGATCATCGGCTCGTACTGGGCGGTGAGGCCCTTGCGGGTGTGGCCCAGGGTGTCGAAGGCACCGGCCTTGATCAGCGACTCGGTGGTGCGCTTGTTGCAGACGACCGCGTCGACCTTGTCGAGGTAGTCCGGGAAGGACGTGTACTTCCCCTTGGCCTTACGGCACTTGATGATCGACTCCACCACGTTGGTGCCGACGTTGCGCACCGCGGAGAGGCCGAAGAGGATCACGTCGTCGCCCTGCGCGGCGAAGTTGGACTCGGACTCGTTGACGTTCGGCGGGAGCACCCGGATGCCCATGCGGCGGCACTCGTTGAGGTAGACCGCGGACTTGTCCTTGTCGTCCTTCACCGAGGTGAGCAGCGCCGCCATGTACTCGGCGGGGTGGTTGGCCTTGAGGTAGGCGGTCCAGTAGGAGACCAGGCCGTACGCGGCGGAGTGGGCCTTGTTGAAGGCGTAGCCGGCGAAGGGGACCAGCACGTCCCACAGGGCCTGGATGGCCTCGTCGCTGTAGCCGTTCTTGCGGGCGCCCTGCTGGAAGATGGTGAAGTTCTTCGCCAGTTCCTCGGGCTTCTTCTTGCCCATCACGCGGCGGAGGATGTCGGCCTCGCCGAGCGAGTAGCCGGCGATGATCTGGGCGGCCTTCTGCACCTGCTCCTGATAGACGATCAGGCCGTAGGTGACGTCCAGGACCTCCTTGAGCGGCTCCTCCAGCTCGGGGTGGATCGGGGTGATCTCCTGCTGGCCGTTCTTGCGCAGGGCGTAGTTGGTGTGCGAGTTCATGCCCATCGGGCCCGGCCGGTACAGGGCCGACACGGCGGAGATGTCCTCGAAGTTGTCCGGCTTCATCAGCCGGAGCAGGGAGCGCATGGGGCCGCCGTCGAACTGGAACACGCCGAGGGTGTCGCCGCGCTGGAGCAGTTCGAAGGTCGTGGGGTCGTCGAGCGGGAGGCTGAGGAGATCGATGTCGACCCCCTTGTTCGCCTTCACCATCTTGACGGCGTCGTCCATGATGGTGAGGTTGCGCAGGCCCAGGAAGTCCATCTTCAGCAGGCCGAGCGACTCGCAGCTCGGGTAGTCCCACTGCGTGATGGTCACGCCGTCGGTGTGCCGGACCCAGACCGGGACGTGGTCGGTGATGGTCTCGCTGGACATGATCACGCCGGCCGCGTGCACGCCCATCTGCCGCACCAGGCCCTCGACGCCCTTGGCGGTGTCGATGACCTTCTTCACGTCCGGCTCGTTCTCGTACATCCCGCGGACCTCGCCGGCCTCCGAGTAGCGGGGGTGCGCGGGGTCGGTGATGCCGGACAGCGGGATGCCCTTGCCGAGGACGTCGGCGGGCATCGCCTTGGTGATGCGGTCGCCCATCGCGTACGGGTAGCCCAGCACGCGCGCGGAGTCCTTGATGGCGTTCTTCGCCTTGATGGTGCCGTACGTGCCGATCATGGCGACCTTGTCGGCACCGTACTTCTCGGTCACGTAGCGGATCACCTCGACGCGCCTGCGCTCGTCGAAGTCGATGTCGACGTCGGGCATGGAGATGCGCTCGGGGTTGAGGAACCGCTCGAAGATCAGGCCGTGCGGGATCGGGTCGAGGTCGGTGATGCCCATGGCGTAGGCGACGATCGAGCCGGCCGCGGAGCCACGGCCGGGGCCGACCGCGATGCCCTGCTTCTTGGCCCACATGATGAAGTCGGCGACCACGAGGAAGTAGCCCGGGAAGCCCATCGAGATGATGGTGTCCATCTCGTAGTCCGCCTGCTTCTGGCGGTCCTCGGGGATGCCGCCCGGGTAGCGGCGCTCCATGCCGCGGCGGACCTCCTCCTTGAACCAGGTGACCTCCGTGTACCCCTCGGGGATGTCGAACTTGGGCATCAGGTCGCGCTTGACGAACATGCCCGTGGTGTCGACCATCTCGGCGATCAGCCGGGTGTTGGCGCAGCCCTGCTGCCAGGCGTCCGAGGAGTCGATGGCGTACATCTCGTCCGTGGACTTCAGGTAGTAGCCGGTGCCGTCGAACTTGAAGCGGTCGGGGTCGGAGAGGTTCTTGCCGGTCTGGATGCACAGCAGCGCGTCGTGCGCCGCGGCCTCGTGCGCGTACGTGTAGTGGGAGTCGTTGGTGACCAGCGGCGGGATGCCCAGCTTCTTGCCGATCTCCAGCAGGCCCTCGCGGACCCGGTGCTCGATCTCGATGCCGTGGTCCATCAGCTCCAGGAAGTACCGGTCCTTGCCGAAGATGTCCTGGTAGTCGGCGGCCGCCTTGAGGGCCTCGTCGAAGTGGCCGAGGCGCAGCCGGGTCTGCACCTCGCCGGAGGGGCAGCCGGTGGAGGCGACGATGCCCTCCGACCACTTGGCGATGGTCTCCTTGTCCATCCGGGGCCACTTCTGCAGCCAGCCCTCGGCGTAGGCGTCGGAGGAGAGCCGGAAGAGGTTGTGCAGGCCGGTGCTGTTCACCGCCCACATCGTCTTGTGGGTGTAGCCGCCGGAGCCGGAGACGTCGTCCCGCTTCTGGTGCGGCTGGCCCCACTGGATCTTGCGCTTGTTGCGCCGGGACTCGGGGGCGACGTACGCCTCGATGCCGATGATCGGGGTGACGCCGGCCTTCTGCGCGGAGTGGAAGAAGTCGTACGCCCCGTGCAGGTTGCCGTGGTCGGACATGGCGATGTGCGTCATGCCCATCTCGTTGCAGGCGTCGAACATGTCCTTCAGCCGCGCGGCACCGTCCAGCAGCGAGTACTGGGTGTGGACGTGCAGGTGCGTGAACGGCGGCTTCGACACGGTGCGGCCTCCAGGGAGATCTCATCGGCAGCGGGTGGACGGGTCCCGGGGGACAGCTCGGAAGTCTATGCCCCGGCACTGACACCCGGAGCCCTTCCCCGCGTACCTTCGGGCGGGGCGCCGGGCACTCCCGCGCGCGTCCGCACGTTAGGCAGGCGACGGACCAGCCGTCCCCGAGATCCCGCACCAGGAGGCACCCAGCGATGTCGGTCCCGCAGCTCAGCGACGAGCACCGCGGCGAGGAGATCCTCGCCGTCCTCGACACCGCCTTCGGCGAGCTCCTGGCCGCCGACCCGGCCGCGTTCCGGGTGAAGTTCCGGAAGATGGCGGCGTCGGCGTTCGCGTTCTACCGCGGGACGGCGAGCCTCTTCTACCACGACCTCTCCGCCGAGCAGGCCGGGCAGGGCGAGCCGGCCGGCGGCGGCAAGGGCGGCCCGTACCTGGACGAGCGCACCTCGCGCGTGTGGATCCACGGCGATCTCCACGCGGAGAACTTCGGCACGTACATGGACTCCAACGGCCGCCTGGTGTTCAACGTCAACGACTTCGACGAGGCGTACGTCGGCCCCTTCCTGTGGGACCTGAAGCGCTTCGTGGCGTCGATGGCGCTGATCGGCTACGCGAAGGCGCTGAGCGACGAGCAGATCACGGACCTGGTGTCGGTGTACGCGGCCGCCTACCGGGAGCGGATCCACGCCCTGGCGACCGGCGCGAAGCGGGACGAGGTGCCGCCGTTCACCCTGGACACCGCGCAGGGTCCGCTGCTGGACGTGCTGCGGGACGCCCGGTCGCTGACCCGGTTCTCGCTGCTGGAGTCGATGACGGAGATCCGTGACTTCGAGCGCCGCTTCGCGCCCGGCGGCGGCGCGATGGAGCTGGACGCGGCCACGCGCTACAAGGTGCTCGCCGCGTTCGACGGCTATCTGGAGACGCTGCCGGACGCGTCCCTGGCCCGCCCGGACTCCTACCGGGTGAAGGACGTCGTGGGCCGCCGGGGCATCGGCATCGGCTCGGCCGGGCTGCCGTCGTACAACATCCTGCTGGAGGGGCACAGCGACGCCCTGGAGAACGACGTGGTGATCTACGTCAAGCAGGCGCAGACCCCCGCGGTCTCCCGGCACGTGACGGACCCCGCGGTGCGCGAGTACTTCCTGCACGAGGGGCACCGCACGGTGATCTCCCAGCGCGCCCTCCAGGCGCACGCCGACCCGTGGCTGGGCTGGACCGAGCTGGACGGCGCCGGGCAGCTGGTCGCCGAGGTCTCGCCGTACGCGGTGGACCTGGACTGGAGCGACCTGGACGACCCGGAGGAGATCGCGCTGGTGGTCGCCGACCTGGGCCGGGCGACGGCGGCGATGCACGCGGCGGCGGACGACACCTCCGGCGAGTCGCTGGTGCCGTTCTCCACGGAGCGGGCCATCGACGCGGCGATCGCGGCCGACGAGGACGCGCTGGTGCCGCTGCTGGTGGACTTCGCCCACGACTACGGGGCGCGGGCCCGCCGGGACCACCAGATCTTCCTCGACCTGTTCCGCAACGGCCGGATTCCGGGCCTGTAACCTTCCGCACTCACAGGGTCCCTTCACGGACCCCTTAACGGAGCTCGTGCCACACTCGTAGCCGCCATGGACATATCCGGACCCCAGCTCAGAGCCGTTCGCGCGGCGCTGTTCACGGCTGTCGTCGTGACCCTCAGCACCGCGTCGCACGTGCTGCTGTCCGGGGCCCCGCTGCCGCTGAGCACGGTGGTCGTGACCGGCGCCGCCGTGTTCGGCCTGGCGTACGCGCTCGCGGGGCGGGAGCGTTCCTTCGGGCGGATCGCCGCCCTGTTGATCCCGCTGGAGCTGGCCGCCGACACGGTCTTCACCACCGGCCAGCACGTCTGCTACGGCCGGATGGGCGGCCCGGTGGCCGGCCCGCTGCGCGCCGTCGGCTTCGACGTGCTGTGCGGCGACGGCACCGGTGTGGGCGTGCCGCTGGCCCGGGTCACCGGGCATGCCGCGGAGGGCGGCGACCGGGTGGCGGCGGTGCTGGCCGAGGCCGGCCCCGCGACCGCCTGGCTGCTGCTGGGCGCGCACATCGCAGTCGGCCTGCTGGCCGCCGCCTGGCTGCGCCGCGGGGAGCGGGCGCTGGCCCAGCTGCTGGGCGCGGTCGCGGCGACGGCGTCGACGGCGGTCCGTCCGCTGCTGCTGGCCGTCGCGGTGGTGACCGTGCGCCGGCCGGCGAAGGCGGGCCGGCCCGTCCGCACGCCGCACCGCGCCGCCGTGGCGCGCACCCT
The DNA here is from genome assembly GCF_042647945.1 of Streptomyces lusitanus. NCBI lineage: Bacteria > Bacillati > Actinomycetota > Actinomycetes > Kitasatosporales > Streptomycetaceae > Streptomyces > Streptomyces lusitanus. The sequence continues at coordinate 544,734 of NZ_JBHRWL010000011.1, read as the reverse complement.
GCTCCTCGCGCACTCCCTGGGACGGCGCGGGCCGCCGTGCTCCCTCGCCGCCTGAGGCGGATCACGCCCCGGGCGGTCGTCCGAGCACCAGCAGTCCCCCCGTACGAACCGAGCACACGAGCGTGTGCGTCCCCTGTGGAGACATCACCATGAGCAAGCGGAACAGCCAGGCGGCCAAGACGGCGGCGCGCGAGCGGCTGCGCGAGGAGCGCGAGCGCCAGGCGAAGAGGGCGAAGGTCAGGCGGCAGCTGGTCGTCGCCGCGTCGGTGGTCGGCGTGCTGGCCGCGGCCGGCGGCATCGGCTACGCGGTGGTCCAGGCGAACAAGCCGGACCACTGGGAGGCCGCGAAGGACGCCGAGCTGGTCAAGCCGGCGAACACCAGCGGCAAGGACGGCACGACCGTCGTCATCGGCAAGGCCGACGCGAAGAAGACCCTGGAGCTGTACGAGGACCCGCGCTGCCCGATCTGCTCCTCCTTCGAGCAGGCCGTGGGCGAGACGATCGAGAAGGACGTCGCGGACGGCAAGTACAAGGTGCAGTTCATAGGCGCCTCGTTCCTGGACCGCAACCTCACCGGCGAGGGCTCGAAGAACGCGCTGAGCGCCCTGGGCGCCGCGCTGGACGTGAGCCCCGAGGCGTTCCTGGCGTACAAGTCGGCGCTCTACTCGGCGGAGTTCCACCCCGCCGAGACGGAGGACAAGTTCAAGGACGACGCCTACCTGATCAAGGTCGCCGACACGGTGGACGCCCTGAAGAACAACAAGGAGTTCCAGGCGGCGGTCAAGGACGGCACCTACGACCGCTGGGCGCTGGAGATGTCGGACAAGTTCGACAGCAGCGACGTCCAGGGCACGCCGACGGTGAAGATGGACGGCAAGAAGCTCACCGGCTCCGACGGGAAGAACGCGCCCATGACGGCGGCCGAGTTCACCGCGGCGGTCGACAAGGCGCTGAAGGGCTGACGCGGCGGTCCGACGGGCGGCTGAAGAGCGGGCGAACTTTTCCGGAAGTTCGCCCGCTCAGGCATGTACGCGTCAGTAACCTGATCGGCTGTGACCAGTCGACACGGAAGAACCGAGAGCGCCGTCTCCGCCACCGCGGACACCGCCCCCCTCACCCCGCGCCGCCGCACGGTCGTCAAGGCGGCCGCCGCCGGCGCGGCGCTGGCCGGACCGCTCGCCGCCGCGCCGGCCGCCCGCGCCGCCCGCTCGGCCCCCGCCTTCCTGCACGGCGTCGCCTCCGGCGACCCGCTGCCGGACGGCGTGCTGCTGTGGACCCGCGTGACCCCGGTGCCGGAGGCGGCACCCGGCTCCGGCACCGGCCCTGACACGGAGGTGAGCTGGACCGTCGCCCGCGACCGGGCGTTCACCGACGTCGTCGCGCGGGGCACGGTCCTCGCCACCGCCGCCTCCGACCACACCGTCAAGGCGGACATCCGCGGCCTGCGCCCGGCCACCGACTACTGGTTCCGCTTCTCCGCGGGCGGCGCCGACTCGCCCGTCGCCCGCACCCGCACCGCCCCGGCCGCCGACGCCGCGGTGACGGGCCTGCGGTTCGGCGTGGTGTCCTGTGCCAACTGGGAGGCCGGCCACTTCGCGGCGTACCGCCATCTCGCGGCCCGCGGCGACCTGGACGCCTGGCTGCACCTGGGCGACTACATCTACGAGTACGGCACCGGCGAGTACGGCGCCCGCGACGAGGTCGTCCGCCCGCACTCCCCCGCCCACGAGATCGTCACCCTCGCCGACTACCGGCTGCGGCACGCCACGTACAAGACCGACCCGGACCTCCAGGCGCTGCACGCCAAGGCGCCGGTCGTCGCGATCTGGGACGACCACGAGTTCGCCAACGACACCTGGTCGGGCGGCGCCGAGAACCACACCGAGGGCGCGGAGGGTGCCTGGGCGGCCCGGCAGGCGGCCGCGAAGCAGGCGTACTTCGAGTGGATGCCGGTCCGCCCGGCGGTCGAGGGCACCACCTACCGCCGGCTGCGGTTCGGCAAGCTGGCCGACCTGTCGCTGCTCGACCTGCGCTCCTTCCGCTCCCAGCAGGTCTCCCTCGGCGACGGCGAGGTCGACGACCCGGACCGCACGCTCACCGGGCGCGCCCAGCTGGACTGGCTGAAGGCGGGCCTGTCGGCGTCCGACACCACCTGGCGGCTGGTCGGCACCTCGGTGATGATCTCGCCGTTCGCGCTGGGCGCCCTGCCCGCGAGCCTGCTGAAGCCGCTCGCGAAGCTGCTGGGCCTGCCGCAGGAGGGCCTCGCCCTCAACACCGACCAGTGGGACGGCTACACCGACGACCGCCGTGAACTCCTCGCCCATCTGCGCGCGAACGCCATCCGCAACACGGTCTTCCTCACCGGCGACATCCACATGGCGTGGGCGAACGACGTGCCGGTGAACGCCGGCACCTATCCGCTGTCGCCGTCGGCCGCCACGGAGTTCGTGGTCACCTCGGTGACCTCCGACAACCTCGACGACATCGTGAAGGTCTCCGAGGGCACCGTCTCCGCGCTGGCCTCGCCGCTGATCCGGGCCGCCAACCGGCACGTGCACTGGGTGGACACCGACCGGCACGGCTACGGCGTGCTGGACGTCACCGCCGAGCGGGCGCAGATGGACTACTACGTGCTCTCCGACCGCACGGCGGCAGACGCCACGTCCGCGTGGGTCCGCTCCTACCGCACCCGCAGCGGCACGCAGAAGGCCGAGCGCACGTACGACCCGGTGTGACGCCCCGCCGGGCTCAGTCCTCCAGCGAGTGAAGGAAGCCGAGCGCCACCCGCCAGGTGGCCTCGGCCGCCTCCTCGTCGTAGTCGGGCAGGTCGGGGTCGGTGTAGAGGTGTCCGGCGCCCGCGTACCGGTACACCTCGACGTCGGCCCCGGCCCGGCCCATCCCCAGGTACCAGGCGGTGAGCCAGTCGTCGGTCTCGAACGGGTCCGGCTCGGCGACGTGCAGCTGCACCGGCAGCCCGTCGGCCGTGGCGTTCTCCGCGAGGTCGGAGGTGCCGTGCAGGAGCAGCAGGCCCTTGGCCTTCTCGTCGCCCAGGGCCAGCGTCTGCGCCACGGAGGCGCCGAAGGAGAACCCGGCGTACACCAGGCCCCGCTCCGAGTAGGGCGCGGCCGCCAGCACGGCCCGCTTCAGCAGCTCGTCCTTGCCGGTCTCCTCCCGGTGGGCCATGCCCTCCTCGACCGTGTCGAACGTGCGCCCCTCGAAGAGATCCGGTGTCCACACCTCGTGTCCGGCCGCGCGCAACCGGTCCGCGGCCCGGTGCACGGCGGGACGCAGTCCGTAGGCCGAGTGGAAGAGCATGATGTTCATGGAGCCCATGGTGCCAGCCGGGTGTGACGCGTCCCGCGGGCGGCACTACCCGCATCCGGACGGAAGTCACATGTTCATGCCGGAGCAGGCCGGTTAGGTTCGGGGGCATGGATGACGTGCTGCGCCCGCTGATCGTGGTCGGCGGCTCGGTGGTGTCGGCGCTGCTGCTGGGCTGGGCCACCGACCGGCTGCTGCGGAAGGCCGACCAACGCCACCACGAGACACCGCTGTGGGGCCTGCTGCGCCGGGCCCGGGTTCCCTACCAGCTGCTGCTCATCGCGGTGCTGCTCAGAGCCTCCTACGACGAGACACGGCTGCTGACCGCGCACGACGTCGCCGTCGGCCGGGCGCTGACCCTGGTGCTGATCGGGTCGGCCGCCTGGATGGCGATCCGGATCGCGGCCGCCGTCGTGGAGACCTCCTACACCCGGTACGCCACCAACCACCGGGAGCGCGACCCGGCCCGGGTGCGCCGGGTGCGCACCCAGGTGACGCTGATCCGCCGCGTGGTGTCGGCGGTGGTGGGGGTGGTCGCGGTGGCCGCGATGCTGCTGACGTTCCCCGCGATGCGCGCGGCCGGCGCCTCGCTGCTGGCCTCGGCCGGCATCCTCGGCATCGTCGCCGGCGTCGCCGCCCAGTCGACGCTGAGCAACATGTTCGCCGGGCTGCAGATCGCGTTCGGCGACATGGTGCGCATCGGCGACACCGTGGTGGTGGACGGCGAGTGGGGCACGGTGGAGGAGATCACCCTCACCTTCCTGACCGTGCGCACCTGGGACGAGCGCCGGATCACCATGCCGGTGTCGTACTTCACCTCCAAGCCGTTCGAGAACTGGTCGCGCGGCACCCCGCAGATGACCGGCACCGTGTTCTGGCACGTGGACCACAGCGCCCCGCTGGACGCCATGCGCGTGAAGCTGCGCGACATCCTGCGGGAGTGCCCGGCGTGGGACGGCCGCGCCTGCAACCTGACCGTCACGGACTCCACCCCGAGCACCCTGGAGGTGCGGGCGCTGGTGACGGCCAAGGACGCGGACGACATCTGGACGGTCCGGGTCGAGGTCCGCGAGAAGATGATGCGCTTCCTGGCCGACGAGCACCCCTACGCGCTGCCCCGGGTCAACACCGCCGACGCGGTGCCGCCGCCCCGGGACGGCCTGGAGATCGCGCCGTCCGACGGGGTGCCGGCGGCGCGCCGGGCCCACGCCCACCCGCCCCGGCAGCCGCGCTGAGCGTCTCTCAGCAGCCGCGCTCGGCGCCGCCGTTCACGTCGACGATCTGCGAGGTGATGTGCCCGGCGCCGTGCGAGGCGAGCCAGTGCAGGGTCGCCGCGACGTCGCCGGGCCGGCCGGCCCGCTTGTCGGACGTCTCGGCGACCAGCCGGGCGCGCCGCTCCTCGTCGAGCCCGTCGTCGCCGAAGAAGGCCGTGTCCTCGATGTAGCCGGGCGCGACCACGTTCACGGTGATCCCGTGCGGCCCCAGCTCCCGGGCCAGGGCGTGGGCGTACGGGTGCAGCCCCGCCTTGGCCGCCGCGTACGACACCCGGCCCGAGCCGCGCCGGGCGGCGATGGAGCTGAGGAACAGCACCCGGCCGCCGGGCACGGCGAGCCGGTCCCGCAGCGCCTCGGTGAGCAGCACGGCGGTCAGCACGTTGAGCCGGAAGTTGACGGTCCAGTCGCGGGCGACGGCGTCGAGCGGGTCGCCGCCGCCCACCGGCGGTTCGAGGAGCCCGTTGCCGCCCGCGCAGTGCGCGAGCACGTCCACGGCGCCGAACTCACGCCCCACGAAGCCGGACACGCCGCGCACGGCCTCGGGGTCGGCCAGATCGGCGGCGTAGGTCAGGGCGCCGGGCACCTCGGCCCGCTCCAGGACGTCAGCGCGCCGCCCGACGAGCAGGACGCGGTCGCCGTCGGCGGCGAACGTCTGTGCGGTGGCGAGCCCGATGCCGGTGCCGCCGCCGCTGATCACAACATTGCGTGTCATGCCCCGACCCTACGGAGCGGGCGACGGCGGACGGCGGCAACGCGGCGGCGCTCGGCGCGGACTGCGCACGTCCAGATGACGCGGCATCCGGTCCACCGCCTCGGGGCCGGCGCCCGGCTCCACCCCGCCCCGGCTACAGCGCGCGCCGCATGGCCCGGTGCGGCATGCCCGCGTCCGCGAACTCCGGCCCGTAGGCCTGGTAGCCGAGCCGCTCGTAGAAGCCGAGGGCGTGGGTCTGGGCGTGCAGGTCGACGCCGGTGAGCCCGCGCTCCCGGGCGGCGTGCTCGACGGCCCGCACGAGCGCCGCGCCGACGCCGAGGCCGCGCGCCCGCCGTAGCACGGCGAGCCGGCCGAGGGAGCCGGCCGCCAGGTCGCCGCCGTTCTTCGCCGCGGCCGCGGCACCGTGCAGCAGCCGGGCCGTGCCGAGCGGGGTGCCGTCGCCGGCGACGGCGAGCAGGTGCACGGCGTCGGCGTCGTGGGCGTCGTACTCGATGTCCTCGGGCACGCCCTGCTCGGCGACGAAGACCTCCTTGCGGACCGCGAAGCAGGCCTCGCGGTCGGCGGGGTCCTCGGCGACGCGGACCGTGAAGGCGTCGCTCATGCCCAGGTCTCCTCGCGGACCTGGTCGAGCGCCTGCTGGAGGTCGTCCGGGTAGTCGCAGGAGAACTCCACCCACTGTCCGTCGCCGGGGTGCTCGAAGCCGAGGCGGACGGCGTGCAGCCACTGGCGGGTCAGCCTCAGCCGCTTGGCGAGCGTGGGGTCGGCGCCGTAGGTCAGGTCGCCGACGCAGGGGTGGCGGTGGGCGGCCATGTGGACGCGGATCTGGTGGGTGCGGCCGGTCTCCAGCTTCACGTCGAGCAGGGACGCGGCGCGGAACGCCTCGATCAGGTCGTAGTGCGTGACGGACGGCTTGCCGTCGGCGGTGACCGCCCACTTGTAGTCGTGCTGGGGGTGGCGGCCGATGGGGGCGTCGATGGTGCCGCTGGTGGGGTCCGGGTGGCCCTGGACGAGCGTGTGGTAGCGCTTGTCGACCGTGCGCTCCTTGAACTGGCGCTTCAGCGACGTGTACGCGTACTCCGACTTGGCGACCACCATCAGGCCGGAGGTGCCGACGTCCAGGCGGTGCACGATGCCCTGGCGCTCGGCGGCGCCGGAGGTCGAGATGCGGTAGCCGGCGGCGGCGAGGCCGCCGATCACGGTCGTGCCGGTCCAGCCCGGGGAGGGGTGGGCGGCGACGCCGACGGGCTTGACGATCACGACCACGTCGTCGTCGTCGTGCACGATCTCCATGCCCTCGACCGGCTCGGCGACGACCTGCACCGGGGCGGGCGCCTGCGGCATCTCCACCTCGAGCCAGGCGCCCCCGCTGACCCGCTCGGACTTTCCGACCACCGACCCGTCGACCGTGACCTTCCCCGCGGCGGCGAGCTCGGCCGCCTTGGTACGGGAGAAGCCGAACATGCGGGAGATGGCGGCGTCGACGCGCTCGCCCTCCAGGCCGTCGGGCACGGGCAGGGTACGGATCTCGGGAATCGTGCTCACCCGTCGAGTATGCCGGACGGGTGCGTCACTCCGGCACGGGAGTGACGGGGCCCTCAGTCCTTGTGGACCGTGCCGTCCGGGTCGAGACCCCGGAAGGACAGCAGCACGATCAGGATGCCGCCGCACACGATGGCCGAGTCGGCCAGGTTGAACACGGCGAAGTGCTTGGGCGCGATGAAGTCGACGACCGCGCCCTCGAAGACGCCCGGCGAGCGGAAGATCCGGTCGGTGAGATTGCCGAGGGCGCCGCCGAGGAGCAGGCCGAGCGCGATCGCCCAGGGCAGGCTGTAGAGCTTGCGGGCCAGGCGGAAGATCACCACGATCACCGCCGCCGCGATGACCGTGAAGATCACCGTGAACGCCTCGCCGAAGCCGAAGGCCGCGCCCGCGTTGCGGATCGCCTCGAAGCGCAGCCAGTCGCCGACGATCTCGATCGGCTCGTGGTGCTCCAGCTTCGCGACCACGATCATCTTGCTGACCAGGTCGAGGAGGTAGGCGAAGGCGGCGACGGCGAACAGCACGGCGATCCGCCGCCTGCCGCGGGGCCGCTGTGCCTCCGCCGTCGTACCGTCGGCGCCGGCCGGCTCCCCGCCGTCCCGGTCCCGCAGGTCCCGGTCCTCCTGGTCCCGGTCCTGCCCGTCCCGGTCCGCGTCCGGAGTGTCCGGCGTACCGATGATGCGCTCCGCCTCTGCCACGTGAGTCCCTCAGCCTAGGTCCTTGACTGAGGACGAGGGTACGGCACGGCCTGCGCGGCCGCCCTTCAGTACCGGCTCAGTACCGGCTCAGTACCGGCGCTCCTGCTTCTGCTTGCACTCGACGCACAGGGTGGCCCGCGGGAAGGCCTGCATGCGGGCCTTGCCGATGGGTTGGCCGCAGTTCTCGCACAGGCCGTAGGTGCCCGCGTCGAGCCGCTGGAGCGCCCGCTCGAACTGGTCGAGCATCTCGCGCGCGTTCGCCGCGAGGGCCAGTTCGTGCTCGCGCGTGATGTTCTTGGTGCCGGTGTCGGCGTCGTCGTCGCCCGCGCCGTCGCCGGAGTCACGCATCAGGCCGGCCAGCGACCGCTCGGAGGAGCTGATCTCCTCGCGCAGCCGCAGCACCTCCGACATCAGCTCGGCCCGCGCCTCGTCGACCTCCTCGTCGGTCCACGGCTCCTCGCCGGGACGCACCGCGAGCTCGCCCGGCTCCACCGCGCCGTGCCGGGCCTTGGGCACGGCGGTCGCCGCCGCCGCTGTGGCCGCCGGGCCAGGGGTCTTCTTCGCAGCACCCACCGTCGTCACTCCCGTCTGCGCCGCGGCCTCGGCCGCGTCCGCGTCGTCGGCCGCGCTGTGCCCGGCCCCGTCCTGAGCGGACCCGCTGGTCCTGGCCGCACCGTTCCCCTCGCGGGCGCCCCGCCGGCCGCCCGCACCCCGACCCGAGGCGGCCGCCTTCCCGGCGGCGCCCCGTGCCGGCTTGCCGCCGGCGAGCTTCTTCGCGGTGGCCTTGCGGCCGCCGGCCTTCGCGGTGGCACCCTTCGACGCCGTCGTCCCGGACGCGGCCTCGGCCGCACCGGCCTCCGTCCCGGCGGCCTCGGCCGCCGCACCCTTCTTCGCCACCATGGCCGCGGCCCCTTCACATATTGTGATCTTGCGCGCGAATCGTGCTGGGACGATAAATCGACTCAGCCCCCGCGGCAACGGGGCGCACCGCCCGGTCGCCTCGCCCCGCGCACGCCGCGCGGCGACCTGCATGCGTTGTGCCCCGCTGTCCGCCGGGTATGCCGCCCGCACGCACGTCCCGGCGTTCCGAACAGGCGTACCGCTCCATTCGGGGCATTCCCGGTCGTACCGTCACGGGAAAAGCGGTCGGCCACCCGTCGCGCCGCGCCGTACACTGGGCGGAGCGAAAAGCGTGGATGGGGACGAGTAGCGGCGTACGCAGCCCAGAGCGACCCGGGGACGGTGTGAGCCCGGGGGCGAGCGCGACGTGAAGATCACCCCGGAGCCGCCGGAAGAAACCCCTGCACGGGGCGGTAGAACCGGCATCGCGACCTCAATGAGGGGGCTCACCGGAGCGCGGGAAGCACCGGAGGGCCAAGGAGGGTGGTACCGCGGGAGCGCGCCGACGGCGGCGCAAGGAGTCGAAGCTCTCGTCCCTCCGGTCGGAAGGCAGCAAGTCCGCCGGAGGAAGCCCGCTGATGACAACGCCGACGTACCGCCCGGTACCCGCCCAGGTCGACCTGCCCGCGCTCGAGCACACGGTGCTCAAGTTCTGGGACGAGCAGAAGATCTTCGCCAAGAGCCTGGAGCAGTCCGAGGGCCGCCCCGAGTGGGTGTTCTACGAGGGCCCGCCCACCGCCAACGGCATGCCCGGCGCCCACCACATCGAGGCCCGCGTCTTCAAGGACGTCTTCCCCCGCTTCCGCACCATGCGCGGCTACCACGTGGCCCGCAAGGCCGGCTGGGACTGCCACGGCCTGCCGGTGGAGCTGGCCGTCGAGAAGGAGCTGGGCTTCTCCGGCAAGCAGGACATCGAGGCGTACGGCATCGCCGAGTTCAACGCCAGGTGCCGTGAGTCGGTGACCCGGCACACGGACGCCTTCGCCGAGCTGACGACCCGCATGGGCTACTGGGTCGACCTCGACGAGGCGTACCGCACGATGGACCCGGAGTACGTCGAGTCCGTCTGGTGGTCGCTGAAGGAGATCTTCAACAAGGGCCTGCTGGTCCAGGACCACCGCGTCGCCCCCTGGTGCCCCCGCTGCGGCACGGGCCTGTCCGACCACGAGCTGGCCCAGGGCTACGAGACGGTCGTCGACCCGTCGGTCTACGTCCGCTTCCCGCTGACCTCCGGCCCGCTGGCCGGCGAGGCCGCGCTGGTCGTCTGGACGACGACCCCGTGGACCCTGGTGTCCAACACGGCCGTCGCCGCCCACCCCGAGGTCACCTACGTCGTCGCCACGAACGGCGAGGAGAAGCTGGTCGTCGCCGAGCCGCTGCTGGAGAAGGCCCTCGGCGAGGGCTGGGAGAGGACCGGGCAGTCCTTCACCGGCGCCGAGATGGAGCGCTGGACGTACCGGCGCCCCTTCGAGCTGGTCGAGTTCCCCGAGCCGGCCCACTACGTGGTCAACGCCGAGTACGTCACCACCGAGGACGGCACCGGCCTCGTCCACCAGTCCCCCGCCTTCGGTGAGGACGACCTCAAGGTCTGCCGCTCCTACGGCCTGCCCGTGGTCAACCCGGTCCGCCCCGACGGCACCTTCGAGGAGGACCTGCCGCTGGTCGGCGGCGTCTTCTTCAAGAAGGCCGACGAGCGGCTCACCGAGGACCTCCAGCAGCGCGGCCTGCTCTTCAAGCACCTTCCCTACGAGCACAGCTACCCGCACTGCTGGCGCTGCCACACCGCGCTGCTCTACTACGCGCAGCCGTCCTGGTACATCCGCACCACCGCGATCAAGGACCGGCTGCTCGAGGAGAACGAGAACACCAACTGGTTCCCGGACACGGTCAAGCACGGCCGGTACGGCGACTGGCTGAACAACAACATCGACTGGGCGCTGTCCCGCAACCGCTACTGGGGCACCCCGCTGCCGATCTGGCGCTGCGCGGAGAACCACCTCACGGTCGTCGGCTCCCGCGCGGAGCTGACCGAGCTGTCGGGCGCCGACCAGTCGGCCCTGGACCCGCACCGCCCGTACATCGACGAGGTCACCTTCGCCTGCCCGCAGGACGGCTGCGGCGCCACGGCCACGCGCGTGCCGGAGGTCATCGACGCCTGGTACGACTCGGGCTCGATGCCGTTCGCGCAGTGGGGCTACCCGTACAAGAACAAGGAGCTGTTCGAGAGCCGGTACCCGGCGCAGTTCATCTCCGAGGCCATCGACCAGACCCGCGGCTGGTTCTACACGCTGATGGCGGTCGGCACGCTGGTCTTCGACAAGTCGTCGTACGAGAACGTGGTCTGCCTCGGCCACATCCTCGCCGAGGACGGCCGCAAGATGTCCAAGCACCTGGGCAACATCCTCCAGCCGATCCCGCTGATGGACCAGCACGGCGCGGACGCGGTGCGCTGGTTCATGGCGGCCGGCGGCTCCCCCTGGGCCGCGCGCCGCGTCGGCCACGGCACCATCCAGGAGGTCGTCCGCAAGACGCTCCTCACGTACTGGAACACGGTCGCCTTCCAGGCCCTGTACGCCCGCACCTCGAACTGGGCGCCGAGCGAGGCCGACCCGGCCCCGGCCGACCGCCCGGTGCTCGACCGCTGGCTCCTGTCCGAACTGCACGCCCTCACCGACCAGGTGACCCAGGCGCTGGAGAGCTACGACACCCAGCGGGCCGGCAAGCTGCTGTCGGCCTTCGTGGACGACCTCTCCAACTGGTACGTCCGCCGCTCCCGCCGCCGCTTCTGGCAGGGCGACAAGGCCGCGCTGCGCACCCTGCACGAGGTCGTGGAGACGGTGACCAAGCTCATGGCCCCGCTCACCCCGTTCATCACCGAGCGGGTCTGGCAGGACCTGATCGTCCCCGTCTCGCCGGGCGCGCCGGAGTCGGTGCACCTGTCCTCGTGGCCGGAGGCGGACCTGTCCGCCGTCGATCCGCGGCTGTCGCGCCAGATGGCGCTGGTGCGCCGCCTGGTGGAGCTGGGCCGCGCCACGCGCGCCGAGTCGGGCGTCAAGACCCGTCAGCCGCTGCGGCGGGCCCTGATCGCGGCGGCCGGCTTCGACACCCTCGACCCCGAGCTGCACACACAGATCACGGAGGAGCTGAACGTCGAGTCGCTGGCGCTGCTGTCCGAGGTGGGCGGCTCGCTGGTGGACACCACGGCCAAGGCCAACTTCCGCGCGCTGGGCAAGCGGTTCGGCAAGCGGGTCCAGGACGTGGCCAAGGCGGTCGCGAGCGCGGACGCCGCCGCGCTGTCCCTGGCGCTGCGCGAGGGCACGGCCTCGGTGGAGGTCGACGGTGAGACGATCACCCTCTCCCCGGACGAGGTGATCATCACGGAAACGCCGCGCGAGGGCTGGTCGGTGGCGTCCGACGCGGGCGCCACGGTGGCCCTGGACCTGGAGATCACCGAGGAGCTGCGCCGCGCCGGTCTGGCCCGTGACGCGATCCGGCTGATCCAGGAGGCCCGCAAGAACAGCGGCCTGGACGTGGCCGACCGGATCGCCCTGCGCTGGACGTCGGACGACGCCGCCACGGCGGCCGCGCTGTCGGAGCACGCGGAGCTGATCGCCGACGAGGTGCTCGCCACGGACTTCGCGCGGGGTGAGGCGGACGACTCCTACGGCGCCCCGTTCACGGACGAGGGCCTGTCCCTGACGTTCCGTCTGCGCAAGGCGTGAGCGTCCGAGCGGGGCGCAGGCGTCCGAGCACGGCGTAGCCGTCCGAGCAGGGCGTAGCCGGCGTCACACGGCGAAGGCCCGGACCCGCCCGGAGAAATCTCCGGCGGTCCGGGCCTTCGGCGTTGCGTGCGTCGGACAAGCCCGCCGCATCCGAACAAACGGAGCGAACGGGCGGGAACCGGTGGGAACGCGCGTAGCACAAGGGCGGGGCCCCGGGTTGGTGAACCCGGGGCCCCGCCCTGAACGCTGCCGACTGCTACGCCGTACCTATGGCCACGGGGGCCGTCAGTTGTCGTCCTCGTCGATCAGGAAGCCACGCATCGGCGAGGGCGCCTGACCCATCGGCGACGGGCCCTGCGGACGGACCGGAGCCATGGGCTGGGTCATCGCAGGCTGCATCTGCTGCTGACCGCCGTACGACGGGCCGGACTGGCCGCCGGGGCCGCCGCCCATCGTCTGGTTGCCGCCGTAGGACGGGGCACCCGCGCCGGCCGGGGCCATCGAGGGCGCCGGGGACGGCGGCAGCGACGGAGCGGCGCTCGCGGGCTGACGCGGCGGGGCGAGCGAGTCGTCCGCCTGCGTCTCCAGCTGGCGCAGCTGCGACTCCAGGTAGGACTTCAGCCGCGTGCGGTACTCGCGCTCGAAGCCGCGCAGGTCCTCGACCTTGCGCTCCAGCGTGGCGCGGGCGGACTCCAGGGAGCCCATCGCGACGCGGTGCTTCTCCTGCGCGTCCCGCTCCAGGGCGTCGGCCTTGGCACGGGCGTCACGCTCGAGGCCCTCGGCACGCGAACGCGCCTCGCCCACGATCTTGTTGGCCTCGGAACGGGCCTCCGCGATCGCCTGGTCCGCGGTCTGCTGGGCCAGCGACAGGACGCGCGCGGCGCTGTCGCCACCGGGGCCGCCCTGACCGGGGAGACCCGGACCGCCCATGGGACCGCCCATCGGGCCGCCAGGGCCCATCTGCCCCTGCATCGGGCCGCCCTGGCCCATCGGCCCGGGACCCTGGCCCATGGGGCCGGGACCCTGCGGGCCGCCCTGTCCGCCGGGGCCGGCGGGCAGCTGAGGAGCACCGCTCGGCAGCTGGGGCGGGCCACCCATGGGGCCGCCCATCTGCTGCTGCGGCGGGCCCGATATGCCGGCGGGCACCGGAGCGCCGGGACCTCGCATGCCCTGCTGGGGCATGCCGGGAGGCGGACCCTGCTGCTGCTGGTCCTGCGGCTCCGGAGGCTTGCGCATGTTCTGCTGGTTCTGCGCCGCGGCGCGCGTGGCCGCGGCCAGCTTGGCGCGCAGGTCCTCGTTCTCGCGCAGCAGGCGCGTCAGTTCGGCTTCGACCTCGTCGAGGAAGGCATCGACCTCGTCCTCGTCATAGCCTTCTCGGAGGCGGACGGTCGTGAACTGCTTGTTCCGCACGTCCTCGGGGGTCAACGGCATCTCTTCACCTCAACGTAGTCATCGGCAGTCGGCAAGACCGTATCGTCCACAGTCACCTCGCGAGATTGCCCACGATCGAGATGAGGATGTAGACGATGATCATCAGTACGAAGAAGGACAGGTCGAGCGCCACGCCCCCGAGACGCAGCGGCGGGATGAACCGCCGCAGAAGCTTCAGCGGTGGATCGGTGACAGTGTAGGTGGCCTCCAGGACGACCACCATCGCCTTGCCGGGTTGCCATGAGCGGGCGAACTGGAACACGTAATCCATGACCAAACGGAAGATCAGCACGATGAGGAACACCATCAGCGCGATGTAGATCACCTGCGCGAACACGCTCATGGCCTGCTTTTCCCTCTCCCCTGTGCCGCTCTCGGTCCGGTCCTGCGTCTCAGCTCTGGTTGAAGAACCCGCCCTCTGCGATGCGGGCCTTGTCCTCCGCCGTGACATCGACGTTAGCAGGCGACAACAGGAACACCTTCTGCGTCACCCGCTCGATGCTGCCGTGAAGACCAAACACCAAACCGGCCGCAAAGTCGACAAGTCGCTTCGCGTCTGTGTCATCCATCTCAGTCAAGTTCATGATCACCGGGGTGCCCTCACGGAAGTGTTCCCCGATGGTACGGGCCTCGTTGTAGGTCCGGGGGTGAAGCGTGGTGATCCGGTAAGGCTCTCGTTCCGACACGACCTTGGGCATGATCACCGGTGCGTTCTTCTCCAGGCTGGCGCGTTCTTGTGTGATGGATGCCACGGGCGCGATCCGCGCCGGGCGTGGCGATTCCGCGGGCAGCGAAGCGGAACGGGACACCGGTTCGCGGGGCGCGGGCGGGTGGACGACTCGTACCTCTTCGTCCCTTTGGGGCTGATGTGTTCCGTGGGACTGGTGCGACGGCTCGTGCCGCCGGTGGTCCCGCTCCGGCTCGGGGTCGAGTTCCGGTTCGAAATCGTCGTCTGGGTCGAATCCGCGGCCGTCGTACCCATCGTCCTCCACGAGGCCGAGGTAGACCGCCATCTTGCGCATCGCGCCGGCCATGCTCCGAGTCCTCCGCTCTGTGGTGGATCCGCTGACGACCGCCAAGTGCCCGCGATCCACTGGGTCCTTGTTCCGCTGTTGGGCGGAAATGACCATATTTTCTGCTGTGGTCCGACTTCTTGGCGACGTTACCCGAGCCTGGGGCGGACTCCGAGTACCGCACTGCCGACGCGCACATGTGTCGCTCCGGCGGCCACGGCCTGTTCGAGGTCCGCACTCATCCCTGCCGAGACCATGTTCGCAGCCGGATGGGTCCGGCGCAGGTCGGTCGACAAATCCATCAACCGCTCGAACGCCGCCTGTTGGCGGCCGGCGTACTCCCCGGTGAGCGGCGCGACGGTCATCAGGCCGTCCAGCCGCAGCCCTTCGGCCCCGGCCACCAGGCCGGCCAGCTCCGCGACGCCGGAGGGCGCCACGCCCCCGCGCTCGCCCCGGCCGTCGGCACCGGCGTCGAACGCGACCTGGATCAGGCAGCCGACCTCGCGTCCGGCCCGGACGGCCTCCTTGGAGAGCGCCGACACAAGACGGGCACGGTCGACAGACTGCACCACATCCGCATAACCGACCACCGAACGCACCTTGTTGGTCTGAAGCTGACCGACGAAATGCCACACCAGGGGCAGATCCGCACAGGCCGCCGCTTTCGGGGCGGCGTCCTGGTCGCGGTTCTCGGCGACGTGCCGCACACCGAGCTCCGCGAGGGCGCGCACGTCGCTCGCGGGCCAGGTCTTGGTGACCACGATCAGCGTCACCTCGTCGCGTCCGCGACCGGCCGCGTCGCAGGCGGCGGTGATCCGCTCCTCCACTCTCGCCAGGTTCGCGGCGAGTTCGTCCTTACGGTCCGTCATGTCCTCGCGTCCAGCCACACATAACTCGCGAGCCGCCCGGTGGTGCGGTCGCGGCGGTACGAGAAGTGATCGTCCGACTCCCGTGTGCACACGGGCGAGCGCTCGGCGCCGAGGACGCCGAGCCGCTCGAGTTGCGCGTGCACACCCGCGACGACGTCGACCGCGGGGGTGCCCCAGCCGGTCTCGGCGTACGCCGCCGGTTCGACGGCGGCCACGTCGGCGCGCATCTCCTCCGGCACCTCGTAGCACCGTCCGCACACCGCGGGTCCGGTGCGCGCGACGATCCGGGCCGGGTCGGCGCCGAGGCCGGTCATGGCGCGTACGGCGGCCGGGACCACCCCGGCGACCAGTCCGGGCCGGCCCGCGTGCGCCGCGGCCACGACGCCCGCGACGGGGTCGGCCAGCAGCACCGGCACGCAGTCGGCGGTGAGCACGGCGAGGGCGAGTCCGCGCCGCGCGGTGACGACCGCGTCCACCTCGGGCACCGGACGGTCGCCCCACGGCTCGTCGACGACGACCGCGTCGGCCCCGTGCACCTGGTTCATCCAGACCACGCGGGCCGGGTCCACGCCGAGCGCCTTGGCGGCCAGTTCCCGGTTGGTACGCACGGCTTCCGGGTCGTCCCCGACCGCGCCCCCCAGGTTGAGCTCCTCATACGGAGCGGCGCTCACCCCGCCCCACCGGTCGGTGAAGCCGAAGTGCGCGCCGCTCACGCTCTCGCGCCGTCCTATCACTTCAGGAAGTCCGGGACGTCCAGTTCCTCGGCCGCGCTGTCGTAGCTCCGGGACGGCGGGACGGGCGGCTGGACGGCCGGGATGTCGGCCACGGGCTCGGGGGCCGGGGCCGGCTCCGGGTCCTCCTTCGGCGTGACGCTGCCGAGCGAGCCGAAGGACGGGCGGCTCTCCGTGCGGCCGGCCGGGGCGGGCTCCTCGCGCTTGACCGAGGAGGAGCCGAGGACGTTGTCCCGCTTGGCGGGCGGCTGGCCGCCGTCGAAGCCGGCGGCGATGACGGTGACCCGGACCTCGTCGCCGAGGGCGTCGTCGATCACCGCGCCGAAGATGATGTTGGCCTCCGGGTGCGCGGCCTCGCTGACCAGCTGGGCGGCCTCGTTGATCTCGAACAGGCCGAGGTCGGAGCCGCCGGAGATGGAGAGCAGCACGCCGCGGGCGCCGTCGATGGAGGCCTCCAGCAGCGGGGAGGAGATGGCCATCTCGGCGGCGGCCACCGCGCGGTCGTCGCCGCGGGCCGAGCCGATGCCCATGAGGGCCGAACCGGCCTCGGACATGACGGACTTGACGTCGGCGAAGTCGAGGTTGATGAGGCCGGGGGTGGTGATGAGGTCGGTGATGCCCTGGACACCGGAGAGAAGGACCTGGTCCGCCGACTTGAAGGCGTCGAGAACCGATACCTGGCGGTCCGAGATGGACAGCAGCCGGTCGTTGGGGATCACGATGAGGGTGTCGACCTCTTCGCGGAGCTCCGCGATGCCGTCCTCGGCCTGGTTCGCGCGGCGCCGTCCCTCGAAGGTGAACGGGCGCGTCACCACACCGATGGTGAGGGCGCCGAGGGAGCGGGCGATGTTGGCCACGACGGGCGCGCCGCCGGTGCCGGTGCCGCCGCCTTCACCGGCCGTCACGAAGACCATGTCGGCCCCCTTGAGGACCTCCTCGATCTCCTCGCGGTGGTCCTCTGCGGCCTTGCGGCCGACGGCCGGGTTCGCTCCGGCGCCGAGTCCGCGGGTGAGTTCACGGCCGACGTCGAGCTTGACGTCGGCGTCGCTCATCAACAGCGCCTGCGCGTCGGTGTTGATGGCGATGAACTCGACGCCCTTGAGACCGACCTCGATCATCCGGTTGATGGCATTGACACCACCGCCGCCGACACCGATGACTTTGATGACTGCGAGGTAGTTCTGCGGTGCTGCCACGTCGAAGGCCTCTCGCCTCGAGTTACGTGTCGCCGGGACGCCGGAGCAACTGCTGCCCCCGCGATCCGACGACTGATGCCGAATGGGACGGTCCGTAGCGCCGACCCGAACCCTAACGTTGAAGTTTAGGGTTACCAGTGTGTCTGTTCCCTGGAGTCTTCTGAACAGGACACTAAGTCGACACGTGGCGCACGTTCAACGAACACGCCGAACCTCCCGTTTTTCTTTTCACCCTATGTGATCAGCCGTGTCGCTGCCCAACCAGGGTGCTGGCCTGCGCTGATGTGCGTCAACTCCCTGATGACGCCGGGGCGCTGGGAACGCTGACGTCGAAGTGGCGCGCGTCCGGCTCCGCTTTCACCAGCGCGGTGAGGGCGCGCGCCTTCCGCGCCCCTCTCTCGCCGCTTCCCCAGTCGACGGTACGGCCGTCCGTGAGTTCCAGCGAGATGTCGTCGTAGGAACGGACCTTGACGGTGCGGGTTTCCGGGGCGAGGGAAGCGGGGACGGCGCCGGCCACGCGCACCGCCTCACGCACCAGACGGTCCTCGCCGAAACGCCGGAGGCTGGCCGCCGCGGACCCGGAACGGGAGAGGTCCATCGTCAGGGCGGGCACTCCCTTGGGCGCCTTCTCGACGGTGGCGAACCGGACGCCCTCGTCGTCCACTTCGACGAATTTCCCGCCCTTGTGGACGAGGAGGACGGCCGTGCGTTCGGTGACCCGGAGCGCGATCTCGTCGGGCCAGGAACGGACCACCTCGACGGTGTCGATACGGGGCAGCGCCTCGGCGGCCCGCCTCTCGATGGCCCCGGTGTCGACCGAGACGAGCTGTTCCCCGAGCGGCACGTCGGCCGCCTCGCGGACCTGGTCCGGCGTCAGGACGTCGGTCCCGGTGACCGAGACGCGCTCCACGCGGACCAGATCGGAGCCGTACAGCAGCCAGAAGGTGCCGCTGCCGAGGAACAGGAGGACCACCGCCGATGCGATGATCAGACGAAGACGCCGTCGCCGTACGGCTCGTACGGGCGGCGGGCCGGACGACTCCCGCTTGCGTTCACCGCGCTCGGCGGTCGTCGATCCGGCCACGCTCCCTGCCCTCCGTCACATGCCTCTACCTGTGGGCACGGGCGGCGACCGCCTCGTACACCATGCCGACGAGCAGGTCGTCGGCGTCCCGGCGGCCGAACTCGCTTGCGGCGCGGGACATCTCGTACAGCCGGTGCGGGTCGGCGAGCACGGGCAGGACGTTCTGCTGCACCCACTCCGGGGTGAGGTCCGCGTCGTCGACCAGCAGGCCGCCGCCGGCCTTCACCACCGGCTGGGCGTTGAGCCGCTGTTCGCCGTTGCCGATGGGCAGCGGGACGTAGGCGGCCGGGAGTCCGACGGCGGAGAGTTCGGCGACGGTCATCGCGCCCGCGCGGCAGAGCATCATGTCCGCCGCCGCGTACGCGAGGTCCATCCGGTCCAGGTAACTTACCGGGATGTAGGGGGGCATGCCCGGCATCTGCTGCACCTGCGGCAGTTCGTTCTTCGGGCCGACCGCGTGCAGGATCTGGATGCCGGCCTGCTGGAGCCACGGGGCGACCTGCTGGACGACCTCGTTGAGCCGGCGGGCGCCCTGCGAGCCGCCGGAGACCAGCAGCGTCGGCAGGTTGGGGTCGAGACCGAACGCGGCCCGCGCCTGCGGGCGCATGGCGGCCCGGTCGAGGGTGGCGATGGTGTGCCGCAGCGGGATGCCGATGTAGCGCGCGCCCCGCAGCTTGCTGTCCGGGGTGGCGACGGCGACCTGGGCGGCGTACCGGGAGCCGATCTTGTTGGCCAGGCCGGGGCGGGCGTTGGCCTCGTGGATGACGATCGGCACGCCGAGGCGCTTGGCCGCGAGATAGCCGGGCAGGGCGACATAGCCGCCGAAGCCGACCACGGCGTCGGCCCGGGTGCGCTCCAGGATCTGTTCGGCCGCCTTGATGGTCCCGCGCAGCCGGCCCGGGACGGTGATCAGCTCGGGGGTGGGCTTGCGTGGCAGCGGGACGGCGGGGATCAGCGCGAGTTCGTACCCGCGCTCGGGTACGAGACGGGTCTCCAGGCCGCGCTCCGTGCCCAGGGCCGTGATGCCCACGGACGGATCCTGCCTGCGCAGCGCGTCCGCGAGGGCGAGCGCGGGCTCGATGTGGCCCGCGGTTCCTCCGCCGGCGAGTACGACATGCACCGAAATTCACCGCTCTCCGGACGAACGCGCCCCCGGGGCACGCCGTCGCATCGTGTTCCATCTCCGGGGCCGCTGAGAACCCCTGATCCGCTTTCTACCAAAGCGGGGTTGCCGCATGGCGAGCGCCATCCGCGCAGCGGGGTCCTCACGCGCGAAGGCGATCAGCAGCCCGATGGCGAACATGGTCGGCAGCAGGGCGGACCCGCCGTAGGAGAACAGCGGGAGCGGGACTCCGGCGATCGGCAGCAGACCGAGCACCGCACCGATGTTGATCACGGCCTGCGCCGTGATCCAGGTGGTCACGCCTCCCGCGGCATACCTGACGAAGGGGTCCTCCGTGCGTCCGGCCACGCGGATACCCGCATAGCCTAGAGCGGCGAACAGGGCGAGCACCGACAGCGTCCCCGCCAGGCCCAGTTCCTCACCGGTGACGGCGAAGATGAAGTCCGTGTGCGCTTCGGGCAGTTCACCCCATTTCTCCAGACTCGCGCCGAGGCCGGAGCCGAAGATCCCGCCGGAGGCCAGGGCGTAGATGCCGTGCACGGCCTGCCAGCAGTCGACCGGGCCGGTCTGCGGCTCGGTGGCGCCGAGGCAGGCGAGCCGGGCCATGCGGTTCTCGCTGGTGCGGATGAGGATCGCGCCGAGCAGCGCGGCGACCGCCAGCACCCCGGCGAACAGCCGGGTCGGGGCGCCCGCCAGCCACAGCAGGCCGAAGAGGATCGCGGTGAGGATGATGGCGGTGCCCATGTCGCCGCCGAGCATGATCAGCCCGAGCAGCATGAACGCGGCCGGCACCAGCGGCACCAGCATGTGCTTCCACTGGGTCAGCAGCCGCTTGTCCTGTTTGCGGGCGAGCAGGTCGGCGCCCCACAGCACCAGCGCCAGCTTGCCGAACTCGCTGGGCTGGAGCTGGAAACTGCCGCCCAGCGCGAGCCAGTTCTGGTTGCCGTTGACCGCGACTCCTATCCCCGGCACCTGCACCAGGGCCATCAGGAAGACGGCCCCCGCGAGGATGGGGTAGGCGAGCGCCCGGTGCAGCTTCACCGGCATCCGGGACGCCACCAGCAGCAGCACGGCGCCGATCACTGCGGCCAGCAGCTGCTTGCGGAAGAAGTACGAACCCGGCAGCGACATCTGGAGTGCCGTGATCTGGGAGGCCGAGTAGACCATCACCAGACCCAGCACGGTGATCAGCGCGCTGCCGCCGAGGACGACGTAGTACGCGGTCAGCGGCCGGTCCCAGGCCCTGCGCGCCCGGATCACCAGGGTGCGCAGGGGGTTCTCGCGCGGGGGGCGGGGCACGACGGGGCGCCGGGCGGCCCGCTGGACGGGCGGCCTGCCGGTACGGCTACTGGACATCACGACCTCCGCGGTACGCCGGCCAACAGGTCTCGGACGGTCCCACGCGTCCCTCCCAGGGTCGCCCGGCGCCGGGGCGGCCGGGGTCAGGCGCCGAGCTCGCGCACCGCCTGGGCGAACGCGTCACCGCGCTTGTTGTAGTTGGCGAACATGTCCATCGAGGCGCAGGCCGGGGCCAGCAGCACCGTGTCACCGGGGCGGGCCAGCCGCCGCGCCTCCTGGACGGCCTGGAGCATCGCCCCAGTGTCGGTCCGCCCGAGGTCGACCACGGGGACTTCGGGGGCGTGTCGCGCGAGGGCTTCGCGGATCAGGGCGCGGTCCCGGCCGATCAGCACGGCGCCGCGCAGCCGCTTCGCCGCCTCGGCGACGAGTTCGTCGAAGGTGGCGCCCTTGGCGAGCCCGCCGGCGATCCACACCACGGAGTCGTACGCCGCCAACGAGGCCTGCGCGGCATGCGTGTTGGTGGCCTTGGAGTCGTCCACGTAGGCCACGCCGTCCACGTCGGCCACGTGCGCGATGCGGTGGGCGTCCGGGGTGAAGTTCCGCAGCCCCTCCCGTACGGCGCCCGCGGGCACCCCGTAGGCGCGCGCGAGGGCCGCCGCGGCAAGGGCGTTGGCGATGTTGTGCGGGGCGGCCGGCTTCACGTCGGCGACCTCGGCGAGCTCCTGGGCGTTCTTCTGCCGGTTCTCCACGAAGGCGCGGTCGACCAGGAGGCCCTCGACGACGCCGAGTTGGGAGGGACCGGGGGTGCCGAGGGTGAAGCCGACGGCCCGGCAGCCCTCCTCCACGTCGGCCTCGCGGACCAGGTCCTCGGTGGCCTTGTCGGCGGTGTTGTAGACGCAGGCCACGCGGTTGCCCTCGTAGATGCGGCCCTTGTCCTTCGCGTACGCCTCCATGGAGCCGTGCCAGTCGAGGTGGTCGGGCGCCAGGTTGAGGACGGCGGCGGAGTGGGCGCGCAGCGAGGGCGCCCAGTGGAGCTGGTAGCTGGACAGCTCCACGGCGAGCACGTCGTACTCCTCGTCGCCGAGGACCGCGTCGAGGAGGGAGACGCCGATGTTGCCGACGGCGGCGGTGCGCAGCCCGGCCGCCCGAAGGATGGAGGCGAGCATCTGCACGGTGGTGGTCTTGCCGTTGGTGCCGGTGACCGCGAGCCAGTCCGCCGCCCCGGGCTTCCTGAGCCGCCAGGCGAGTTCGACGTCGCCCCACACCGGCACCCCGGCCGCGTCCGCCGCCGCGAACAGCGGCTTGTCCGGCTTCCAGCCGGGCGCGGTGACGATCAGCTCGGTGCCGTCGGGCAGGGTGTCGCCGTCACCGAGGCGCACGGTGATGCCGAGTGCCTCCAACTCGGTGGCCTGCTCGCGGGCGCGGGCGTCGTCGCCGTCGTTGACGACGGTGACCTTCGCGCCGAGTCCGTGAAGCGCCTTGGCCGCCGGGACGCCGGAGACGCCGAGTCCCGCGACGGTGACGTGCTTGCCCTGCCAGTCGGTCACTTGTCCGCTGCCCATCCCGCGTAGAAGAGGCCGAGTCCGACGATCACACAGATGCCCTGGATGATCCAGAAGCGGACCACCACAAGGACTTCGGACCAGCCTTTGAGTTCGAAGTGGTGCTGGAGCGGCGCCATCCGGAAGACCCGCTTTCCGGTGAGCCGGAACGAGCCGACCTGGATGACCACCGACATCGTGATGAGGACGAACAGGCCGCCGAGGATGGCGAGCAGCAGCTCGGTGCGGGAGCAGATCGCGAGGCCCGCGAGCACGCCGCCGAGCGCCAGCGAACCGGTGTCGCCCATGAAGATCTTGGCCGGGGAGGTGTTCCACCACAGGAAGCCCAGGCAGGAGCCCATCAGCGCGGAGGCCACGACGGCGAGGTCCAGCGGGTCGCGCACCTCGTAGCAGGCGCCCGGGTTGGTCAGCGTCTCGCCGTTGGCGCAGGACTCCTGGAACTGCCAGACGCCGATGAAGGTGTAGGCGCCGAAGACCAGCACGGAGGCGCCGGTGGCCAGACCGTCCAGGCCGTCGGTGAGGTTCACGCCGTTCGACATCGCGAGGATCATGAACAGCGCCCAGATCACGAACAGCACCGGGCCGATGGTCCAGCCGAAGTCCGTGATGAACGACAGCTTGGTGGAGGCGGGGGTCTGCCCGCGGGAGTCCGCGAACTGGAGGGACAGCACCGCGAAGGCGACGCCGACGATCAGCTGGCCGGCCATCTTCGCCTTGGCCCGCAGACCCAGCGAACGCCGCTTGACGATCTTGATGTAGTCGTCGAGGAAGCCGACCAGGCCCATGCCGACCATCAGGCCCAGCACCAGCACGCCGGAGTACCGGGGCGACTCGCCGCTGATCACCTTGGAGAGGAAGTAGGCGGCGACCGTCGACAGGATGAAGGCGATGCCGCCCATGGTCGGCGTACCGTGCTTGCTGGCGTGCTCGCGCGGGCCGTCGTCGCGGATGTACTGCCCGTATCCCTTGCGGGCGAGCAGCTTGATCAGCAGCGGGGTGCCGATCAGCGTCAGGAAGAGGCCAATGACTCCTGCGAACAGGACCTGATTCATCATCGGGCGGCGACCTCACCCTCGGCACCGGTCTCGAGCAGCGCCTGCGCCACGCTCTCGAGCCCGACCGAACGGGACGCCTTCACGAGTACGACATCCCCCGGGCGCAATTCGCTGCGCAACAGGTCGACCGCCGCCTGTGCGTCGGACACGTGCACCGACTCCTCACCCCACGAACCCTCGTTATATGCGCCCAGTTGCAGCCAGGCGGCTTCCCTGCCCCCGACCGCGACGAGCTTGCTGACGTTGAGCCGGACGGCGAGCCGTCCGACCGCGTCGTGCTCGGCGAGCGCCTCGTCCCCGAGCTCGGCCATCTTGCCGAGCACCGCCCACGTACGGCGCCCGTTGCCCATGGCCGCCAGCGCACGCAGCGCGGCCTTCATGGACTCGGGGTTCGCGTTGTAGGCGTCGTTGACGACCGTCACGCCGTCCGGTCGCTCGGTGACCTCCATGCGCCAGCGGGAGAGGGAGCCCGCCTCGGAGAGCGCGCGGGCGATCTCGTCTGCGGACATGCCCAACTCGTGGGCGACGGCGGCCGCGGCGAGCGCGTTCGACACGTGATGCTCACCGTACAGGCGCATGGTCACATCGCTTGCACCGGAGGGTGTGTGAAGCCTGAAGGAAGGCTGTCCGCTGTCCGTGAGTCGCACGTTCTCGGCGGAGACGTCCGCTTCGCCGGACTCTCCGAAAAGGATCACCTTCGCCTTCGTACGGGAGGCCATGGCGCGGACGTAGGGGTCGTCCGCGTTGAGGATCGCGACGCCCCCCTCCTCGGCCGGCGGCAGCGACTCGACGAGCTCGCCCTTGGCCTGGGCGATCTGCTCGCGGCCGCCGAACTCGCCGATGTGCGCGGAGCCGACGTTCAGCACGAGGCCGATCCTCGGCGGGGTCAGACCGGTGAGGTAGCGGATATGGCCGATTCCGCGCGCTCCCATCTCCAGCACGAGGAACTTCGTCTCCTCGGTGGCGGTGAGCGCGGTCAGCGGCAGCCCGATCTCGTTGTTGAGGGAGCCGGGCGTGAACACGGTGGGGGCCTTGCTGCGCAGCACCTGGGCGACGAGGTCCTTGGTGCTGGTCTTGCCGGCCGACCCGGTGAGGGCGACGAGGGTGGCGCCGAGCCGGGCGACGACGTGCCGGGCGAGGGCCCCGAGCGCGGCCTGGACGTCCTCCACGACGATCGCGGGCACCCCGACCGGCCGGGAGGCGAGCACGGCGACCGCGCCCGCCTCGACGACCTGGGCCGCGAAGTCGTGGCCGTCCACGCGCTCGCCGACGAAGGCGACGAAGAGGCTGCCCGGACCCGCCTCCCGCGAGTCCCGGACCACCTCGCCGGTGACCAGGACGGAGGAATCCGGTATGTCGTGCGTCTGCCCGCCGACGACTTCTGCGATCTCGGCGAGGGAGAGGGCGATCACAAGTTCATCCCTGGGTCTTCTTGATGGCTTCGCGAAGCACCTGGCGGTCGTCGAACGGACGCACCACCCCGGCGATGTCCTGTCCCAGCTCGTGACCCTTGCCGGCGACCAGCACGGTGTCGCCGGGCTCGGCCCGGGCGACGGCGGCGGCGATCGCGGCGGCCCGGTCCTCGAAGACCTGGACCTCGCCGCGCTCGTGGGCGGGCACCGAGGCCGCGCCCTGGAGCATCGTGGCGAGGATCGCCAGCGGGTCCTCGGAGCGGGGGTTGTCGGAGGTCAGTACGGCGGTGTCGGCGAGCCGGGCGGCGGCCGCGCCCATCGGCTCCCGCTTGGTGACGTCACGGTCGCCGCCGCAGCCGAGCACGACGTGCACCCGGCCCTCGGTCACCTTGCGCAGGGCGCGCAGCACCGACTCCACGGCGTCCGTCTTGTGGGCGTAGTCCACGACCGCCAGGTACGGCTGGCCGGCGTCGACGCGCTCCAGGCGGCCGGGCACGCCCGGCACGGCGGCGACGCCGTCGGCGGCGGCCTGCGGGTCGAGTCCGGCGGCGGCCAG
Organism: Streptomyces lusitanus; assembly: GCF_042647945.1. NCBI lineage: Bacteria > Bacillati > Actinomycetota > Actinomycetes > Kitasatosporales > Streptomycetaceae > Streptomyces > Streptomyces lusitanus. Next base: position 519,237 of record NZ_JBHRWL010000011.1, on the reverse strand, counting down.
CGCGACGATCGCGGCCAGGGAGTTGGCCACGTTGAACGGGCCGGGCAGCGGGGCGCGGGCGGTGATCCGCTCGTCCTTGGGCCCGACCACGGTGAACGTCGAGTCCAGCGGGCCGACATGGACGTCCTCGGCGCGCCAGTCGGCGTCCGGGTGCCCCTCGGCGGAGTAGGTGACGACCGGGACGCCGGCCTCCTTGACCAGGCGGCGGCCGTACTCGTCGTCCACGTTGACCACGCCGAGCCGGCTGCGGGCGGGCGTGAACAGCTGCGCCTTGGCCTGGAAGTAGTCCTCCATCCCGGAGTGGAACTCCATGTGCTCCGGGCTGAGGTTGGTGAAGACGGCGATGTCGAAGACGCAGCCGTCGACCCGGCCGAGGACCAGGGCGTGGCTGGAGACCTCCATGGCCACGGCCTCGGTGCCGCGCTCGCGCATGACCGCGAACAGCGCCTGGAGGTCGGTGGCCTCGGGCGTGGTGCGCTCGGACTTGATGCGCTCGTCGCCGATGCGCATCTCGACCGTGCCGATCAGTCCCGTGCTGCGGACGGTCCGCAGTCCGCCCTCGACGAGGTAGGCGGTGGTGGTCTTGCCGGAGGTGCCGGTGATGCCGATCTGGAGCAGATCGCGGCCGGGGTGGCCGTAGATGGTGGCGGCCAGTTCGCCCATCCGCGCCCGCGGGTCGTCCACCACCAGCGCGGGCAGGCCGGTCGCGGCGACGCGTTCGGCGCCCGCCGGGTCGGTGAGCACGGCGGCGGCGCCGAGGCCTGCGGCCTGGGTGACGAAGTCGGCGCCGTGGGCGCGGGCGCCGGGCAGCGCGGCGTACAGGTCCCCGGGCCGGACGGCGCGCGAGTCGTGGGTGATGCCCGTGACCTCGGCGGTCTGCGCGGGTGCGGGGACACCCAGCTGACCGGCGAGTTCCGCGAGAGGTGTGGCGGAGACCCGGTCCGGACGGGGCGGCCCCGGATATGTCACGGGTTGACCCTTCTGGGTGGTTTGGGACTGATCAGCGTGTGGCACGGCGGTGAGCGTACCGGGCGTACCGCTCGGCGGGCCAAGCGAGGGGCCGCGGGGGCTCTGGTTCCCGGGGTCGGGGGTGATCGTTGTCACGAGGTGGTTCCTGGTGGCTCGGTGCTCGGTACGGGGCTCGGTACGCGGTCAGGGCTCGAAGGTGACCGGCAGGGCGGCGGGGGCGGCGCCGGTGGGCGGCACCTGGAGGGTCTTCAGGGAGAACTCCATGACCTGCTTGAAGACGGGTCCGCAGATCTGGCCGCCGAAGTAGCTGCCCCGGGTGGCGTTCTGGATGACGCAGTAGACGGTGATCCTGGGCTTGTCGGCGGGCGCGAACCCGGCGAAGGACGAGGTGTAGCCGTGGTACTTGCCGGTGGCCGGATCCACGCGGTTCGCCGTACCGGTCTTGCCCGCGACCCGGTAGCCCGGAATGCGCGCCTTGGTGCCGGTGCCCTCCTCGTCGTCGACGACCGACTCCAGCATCTGGGCGAGGGTCTTCGCCGTCTTCTCGCTCACCACCCGGGTCCGCTCGGGCTTCGGGGCGGGCGTGAAGCGTCCGTCGGGTCCCTTGGAGCCGCGGACGAGGGTGGGCTCGACGCGGACGCCGCCGTTGGCGATGGTCGAGTAGACGGAGGCGGCCTGCATCGCGTTGACGGAGACGCCCTGGCCGAAAGGAATCGTGTACTGCTGCGAGGTGGACCACTGGTCCGGCGGGGCCAGGATGCCCTTGGTCTCGCCCGGGAAGTCCAGCCCGGTGTGGCTGCCGAGGCCGAACCTGCGCAGGTAGTCGTACAGCACCTTGTTGGCCTGCGACTGCGTCTTGCCGAGCTGGCCGGTGGCGAGGATGGTGCCGATGTTGCTGGACTTGGCGAGGACGCCGTTGAGCGTCAGGTACCAGGTCGGGTGGTCGATGTCGTCCTTGAACAGCCGGTCGCCGCGGTGCAGCCGGTTGGGCACCACCACATGGGTGCCGGGGGTGGCGGCGTTCTCCTCCAGCACGGCCGCCATGGACAGCACCTTGGCCGTGGAGCCCGGCTCGAAGGCGTCCTGGACGGCCGCGTTGCCGAGCGTCCGGGGGTCGGCCTCGGAGAGATCGTTGGGGTCGAACCCGGGGGCGTTGGCCATCGCCAGGACCTCGCCGGTGCGGGTGTCCTGCACGATGACGTAGCCGCGGTCGGCCGCGGACTCCTCCACCTGCTCGCTGATGGCGTTCTGCGCCGCCCACTGGATGTCGCGGTCGATGGTGAGCTCGATGTCGTCGCCGGGCACGGCCGGGGTCTCCGTGGAACCCGCGGTGGGCACCAGACGCCCGCCGGACTGGGCGTAGCGGATCTTGCCCTCCTCGCCGGCGAGGCGCTCGTCCAGCTGGAGCTCTACGCCGCCGCTGCCCTTGCCCTCGGCGTTGACCCAGCCCAGTATCCCGGCGGCGAGCTCGTTGTTCGGGTACACGCGCTTGCTGGTGGGCACGGAGAAGACGCCCGCCAGCACGTTCACGGTGGACCTGTCGGTCTCGGCCTTGGTGGCCAGGGCGGCCTTGAGGTCCTTGATCTGCGTCCACACCTGCGGGGTCTGCCGGCCGGCCAGCTTCACGTAGCGCAGCGCCGGGTTGTCCGGCCGCAGCTTGCGGACCAGGTCCTCCTGGTCCGCGCCGAGGATCGGGGCGAGCAGCGCCGCGGCCTGCTCGGGCCCGTCGTCGATCTTCAGCTCGTCCGGGGCGAACATCGTGGGGTCGGCGGTGATGTCGTAGGCGTCCTCGCTGGTGGCGAGGGCCACGCCGTTGCGGTCGGTGATCTCGCCGCGTTCGGCGGCCAGCACCTGGCCCACGTAACGGTTGCGCTCGGCCTTGCCCGCGTAGGTGCTCGCGTCGACGGCCTGGACCTGCACCAGGCGGACGACGAAGGCGAGCATGACGAGGGTCAGGCCCACGCCGACCAGGCGCAGCCGGGGGCGCGGGCTGCCCAGCCGGATGGTCTTCGGGGCCCCGGGGCGCGGTCCGCCGGGCCGGCGGGCGGGGCGGGCGCCGGGGCCGGTGCGGCCGGGAACGGGCCGGGCGGGTCCGGGCACCCGGCGGCGGGGCGGTTGCCTGTCGGACACTTCCGTCACCTGCCGGGGGTCGAGGCGTGCGGGGAACGTGGGGCGGACTCCGACGACGGCGGCGGGGCGGTCGCCGCGGCCAGTGCCTCGGGCGCGAGGACCAGAGGGGCGCGGGCGGCGGAGGCCTCGCCGGGGACGCCCTTGACCTTGCCGTCGGGGCCGAGGAAGGCGGGGCCGCCGCCGGGCACCATGCCGAGTTCGCGGGCGCGGCGCTGGAGGGCGTCGGGGGCGGAGTAGGCGTCGATGTCGCGGCGCAGGGCCTGCTCCTCGTCCGTGAGCTCCTTGGTCTCCCGCTGGAGGTCGTCGAGGCGGAACGCGCCCTCGCTGAGCGCGGAGTTCAGCACCAGCAGGCCGATCAGGCCGCCGCCGAGGAGCACGACCACGAGGAGCACGAAGGGGGTACGGGCCGCCTGGGCGCGTCCGGTGGGCAGGAGGTGCGCGAGCCGGGCCGCCCTCCCCCGCAGCTCGGGCCGCCCCTTCAGTTCGGGTTTCCTGGTCACTCACGCTCCCCTGAGTCCGCTCGTCCCGCCCGTTCGCCCGGCCGTCGCCCGCTCCGGGGCCGGCCCGTGCCTCACCGCGGCCGCCTCACTCGACGTCCTCCCGGATGCGCTCGGCGCCGCGCAGCCGCGCGGGGGCCGCGCGGCGGTTCTCGGCGATCTCCTCCTCGGTGGGAAGTTCGGCACCGCGCGTGAGCAGCTTGAGCCGCGGCTGGTACTGCTCGGGGACGACCGGGAGGCCGGGCGGGGCGGTGGTGGCGGCACCCGCCGCGAACACCTGTTTGACCAGCCGGTCCTCCAGGGAGTGGTACGACAGCACGGCGATGCGGCCGCCCACGTCCAGCGCCTTCACGGCGGCCGGGATCGCCCGCTCCAGCACCGACAGCTCGCCGTTGACCTCGATCCTGAGGGCCTGGAAGGTGCGCTTGGCCGGGTTGCCGCCGGTGCGCTTGGCGGCCTGGGGCAGCGCGTCGCGGATCAGCTCGACCAGGCGGGCGCTGTTGGTGAACGGCTCCTTCTCGCGTTCGCGCACGATCGCGGAGACGATCCGCTTGGCCTGCTTCTCCTCGCCGTAGGCGCGCAGGATGCGGACCAGCTCGCCGGGCGGGTAGGTGTTGAGGACCTCGGCGGCGCTGACGCCGGTCGTCTGGTCCATGCGCATGTCGAGGGGGGCGTCCTGGGCGTAGGCGAAGCCCCGGTCCGCCTCGTCGAGCTGCATCGAGGACACCCCGAGGTCGAACAGGACGCCCTGGACGCGCGGGACGCCGAGCCGGCCGAGGACGTCGGGGAGCTCGTCGTAGACGGCGTGCACCAGGGTGGCCCGGTCACCGAAGGCGGCGAGCCGTTCGCCGGACAGGCGCAGCGCCTCCTTGTCGCGGTCCAGGGCGACGAGCCGGGCGTCGGGGAAGCGGGTGAGCAGCGCCTCGCTGTGGCCGCCGAGGCCGAGCGTGCAGTCGACGACCACCGCGCCGGGCCGCTCCAGGGCGGGCGCCAACAGGTCCAGGCACCGACGGAGCATCACCGGGACGTGCCGGCTCTGCCCCTCCGGTCGCCCGTCACCGCCCTCGTGCGGAAGCGCTTCGCGCCCTTTCACTTCGGCCCTCTCAGATCCGGCGTGACGCTCACGCACCGCCGGTTCCCCGCCCTCCCCGGTGAGGGGGCGGCCGGCGCCGGAGGCGTCGGCCGGGCGGCGGCGGGAGAAGGCCGAGCCGTACGTACGCGCCGCGCACGCGGGAGATCCCTGGTCGTCGCCGGGGGATCCGGGGAAGTCGTCGCAGCGGGGGGTCTCACCTCCCGCTTCGCGTCACTTTAGTCCACGGCCCGGCCCGGTCAATCAACCGGACTGCGCGTCGCGGCCCGCGCGGGTCAAGAGGCGGATCGGGCACATCACCCGTAGGCAGGGGGTCACACCACTCCTGTGGGTTACCTCACACCAAACGCGGCTGACGTTCTTTGTCCCCTCTCACAACGGGCTCGACGCCCTCGTGACCAGTACCGTCAGGAGTATGACGACTTCTGCATCCGTGCCCGCGAGCCCCGGAAACGCCTCCGCCGGCTCCGGCACCGTGACCGACCGTCTGGTCGAAGCCAACGAACGTTACGCGTCCGCCTTCACCGACCCGGGCATGGACGCGAGCCCGGTGCTCCACGTCGCCGTCGTGGCGTGCATGGACGCCCGTCTCGACCTGCACGACGCGCTGGGCCTGTCGCTGGGCGACTGTCACACCATCCGCAACGCCGGCGGTGTGGTCACCGACGACGTGATCCGCTCGCTGACCATCAGCCAGCGGGCGCTGGGCACCCGCAGCGTCGTCCTCATCCACCACACCAACTGCGGTCTCGAGTCCCTCACCGAGGACTTCCGGCACGACCTCGAGATGGAGGTGGGACAGCGCCCGGCGTGGGCCGTCGAGGCCTTCCGGGACGTGGACCAGGACGTGCGCCAGTCGATGCAGCGGGTGCGGACCTCGCCGTTCCTGCTGCACACCGACGACGTGCGCGGGTTCGTCTTCGACGTGAAGACGGGTCTGCTGCGCGAGGTCGACCCCGCCTGACGGCGGCCCCGCCTCACCGGGCAGCCCGTCGCGGGCCGGCCGCACCCGGAGAGCCGTCGAACGTCGTAAGAGCTGACATATCGCTGTCAGTTGTCCACAGGCGAGTGACACGAATCGGTAACGGCGGCAAGAATGCGGAAGTGGTGTCACGCGGAACTGTTCCCGCGTGGTGCCCGTGATTCGGGGTGGGCCGGTCCGCTGGGCACGGGATCGGCCGGCACATTTTGGGGAACGCCCCGCTCATCGCGGAGCGGGGAAAGGCCGAGGAGGGCCGGGTGACGACCTATGACGATCGTGCGAGCCATGGGGGCGCCCCCGACCGGGCATACGGGACGGTCGGGGAGGACCTGACCGCCGTCGTGGAGCGCGTGCGCGGTTCGGTGGAAGGCGTGATCGAGGGGAAGCCCGAGGTCGTACGGCTCTCGCTGACCGTGCTGCTCGCCGAGGGACATCTGCTCATCGAGGACGTCCCGGGAGTCGGCAAGACGATGCTGGCGAAGGCACTGGCGCGGTCGATCGACTGCTCGGTGCGGCGCATCCAGTTCACACCGGACCTGCTGCCCTCGGACATCACCGGTGTGTCCATCTGGGACCAGCAGCGCCGTGACTTCGAGTTCAAGCCGGGCGCCATCTTCGCGCAGATCGTCATCGGCGACGAGATCAACCGCGCCTCGCCGAAGACGCAGTCCGCGCTGCTGGAGTCGATGGAGGAGCGCCAGGTCACCATCGACGGCAAGACCTACGAACTGCCCAGCCCCTTCATGGTGGTGGCGACGCAGAACCCGGTCGAGATGGAGGGCACCTACCCGCTGCCGGAGGCCCAGCGCGACCGCTTCATGGCCCGCGTCTCCGTCGGCTACCCGAGCGCGGAGGCCGAGCTGCAGATGCTCGACGTGCACGGCGGCGTCTCCCCGCTGGAGGACCTCCAGCCGGTGGCGCACGCGCACGACATCGTGAAGCTCATCGAGGCGGTGCGCGGCGTGTACGTGGCCGAGCCGATCCGGCGGTACGCGGTCGACCTGGTCGCCGCCACCCGCACGCACCCCGACCTGAGACTCGGCGCGTCGCCGCGAGCGACGCTGCATCTGCTGCGGGCGACGAAGGCGGCGGCGGCCCTGGCGGGCCGTGACTACGCGCTGCCGGACGACGTGCAGGCGCTCGCCGTCGCGGTGCTCGCCCACCGTCTGCTGCCCACCGCCCAGGCCCAGCTCAACCGCCGCACCGCCGAGCAGGTGGTGCAGGAGATCCTCCAGCGCACCACGGTGCCCGCGGCGGCAGGACAGCCCGCCGGGTTCGGCCTGGGCCGCGGAGGCTACGGCCAGCAGCCGCCCCGGAGGCTGTGATGAGCACCGCCGGCGCGGTCCACGCCGACGACGACCGGGGCGACCGGAGCGGGCTGAGGACCGCCCTGGCGGGGCTCACCACCCGGGGGCGTTCCTTCCTGGCGGCCGGGATCGCGGCCGCGGTCTGCGCGTACGTGCTCGGGCAGAGCGACCTTCTGCGGGTCGGCCTGCTGCTCGCGGCGCTGCCGCTGGTGTGCGCGGCCGTGCTGCACCGCACCCGCTACCGGGTCGCGGGCAGCCGCCGGCTCTCCCCCGGCCGGGTGCCGGCGGGCGCCGAGGCCCGCGTGCACCTGCGCATGGACAACGTCTCCCGGATGCCCACGGGCCTGCTGATGCTCCAGGACCGGGTGCCCTACGTGCTCGGCCCGCGCCCCCGGTTCGTGCTGGACCGGATGGAGGCGGGCGCGCGCCGTGAGGTGTCCTACCGGGTCCGCTCCGACCTGCGCGGACGCTACCCGCTGGGCCCGCTCCAGCTGCGGCTGTCCGACCCGTTCGGGATGTGCGAGCTGAACCGCTCGTTCTCCTCGTACGACACGCTGACGGTGACGCCCCGGGTGGAGGCGCTGCCGCCGGTGCGGCTGAGCGGCGAGGCCAAGGGGTACGGCGACGGGCTCCAGCGCTCGCTGGCGCTGGCCGGCGAGGACGACGTGATCCCGCGCGGCTACCGCTACGGCGACGACCTGCGCCGCGTCCACTGGCGCTCCACCGCCCGCTACGGCGAGCTGATGGTGCGCCGCGAGGAGCAGCCGCAGCGCGCCCGCTGCACGGTGCTGCTCGACACGCGTGCCATCGCCTACGACGGCGCCGGTCCTGACTCGCCCTTCGAGTGGGCGGTGTCGGGCGCGGCGTCGGTGCTGGTGCACATGCTGGAGCGGGGCTTCTCGGTGCGGCTGCTGACGGACACCGGCGACTCGGTGCCCGGCGAGGGCGCCGACGGCTTCTCCGGGGTGCACCAGGAGTCGGCGGACGCGGCCGGGCTGATGATGGACACGCTGGCCGTGGTGGACCACTCCGACGAGGAGGGCCTGTCCCGCGCCTACGACGTGCTGCGCTCCGGGGGCGAGGGGCTGCTGGTGGCGTTCCTCGGTGACACGGACGACGAGCAGACCGCGGTGCTGGCCCGGATGCGGCAGCGCACCGGCGGCGCCGTCGCGTTCCTGCTGGACAGCGACGACTGGCTGCGGGAGCCGGCCGACCCGCCGGGCGACGCGGAGCCGGGCGAGGAGCGGCTGCGGATGCTGCGCGAGGCGGGCTGGACGGCCGTGGCGGTACCGCGGGGCGCCTCGCTGGAGCAGCTGTGGCGGCAGGCGGACCGAGAGCGCTCGGGCCTGGTGGCGGCGAGCGGTGGGGAGGGACCGTGATCAGCTCACTGGCCAGGCTCACGGTGCGCGCCTGGGCGGCCTCCCTGCTGGCGGCCTGCGCCCTGCTGCCGCTGGTGGAGTCGACCGTCTGGCTCCTCCAGGCGGCGCTGCTGCTCGGCGTGCAGGCGGGCGTGGGCGCGGCGGCGCGGCGGGTGCCGCTGGCGCGGCCGCTGACGGTGGCGGCGCAGGTCGTCGTCACGCTGATGATGCTGACGCTGATGTTCGCGCGGGAGAACGCGATCGCCGGGCTGATACCCGGCCCGGACGCGCTGCGCGTCTTCGGGCAGCTGCTGGAGCAGGGCGGCCAGGACGTCAACCGGTACGCGATACCGGCGCCGCTGAGCGACGGCATCCAGCTGATGCTGGTCGGCGGGGTGCTGGTCATCGGCCTGCTGGTGGACGTGCTCGCGGTGACCTTCCGCAGCGCGGCCCCGGCCGGGCTGCCGCTGCTCGCCCTGTACTCGGTGGCCGCGGGCCTGACGGACAACGGCATCGAGTGGCTGTGGTTCCTGCTGGCCGCGGCCGGCTATCTGATGCTGCTGCTCGCCGAGGGCCGGGACCGGCTCTCGCAGTGGGGGCGGGTGTTCGCCGGGCCGGCCCGCGGCCGGGTCCGTCAGACACCGGACGCGCCGTCGCCGGCGCCCGCGCGGTTCGGTCACCGGATCGGGGCGGTGGCGCTGGGCTTCGCCCTGGTGGTGCCGCTGGCGCTGCCCGCGATGAACGGCGGCCTGCTGGACCCGAACGGCCGGGGCGTGGGCGCGGGGGTCGGCGGGGGCGGCACGATCTCCGCGGTGAACCCGCTGGTGTCGCTGCGGGACTCGCTGAACAACGACGACGACCGCGCGGTGTTCTCGGTGCGCACCGAGATGGAGAACACCTCGGACCTGTACCTGCGCATCGTGTCCCTGGACGACTTCGACGGCACCACGTGGAAGCCGTCGAAGCGGGCGATCACCCAGGTGCCCGAGGGCTTCCCGGCACCGGCGGGGCTCGGCTCCGACGTGGAGTTCACGGAGGTCGGCACGTCGGTCTCGGTCGCGGAGTGGTACGGCCAGACCTGGCTGCCGATGCCGTACCCGCCGAGCCGGGTGAGCGTGCGGGGCGACTGGCGCTACGAGCCCGTCGGCATGACGCTGGTCGGCGACCACGGGCAGGACACCCGCGGTCTGACGTACGAGGTGCGCAGCCTCGACGTGCGGCCCACGGCGGAGCAGCTGGCCGGGGCCCCGGAGCCGCCGGCCGACCTGGTGCGCGAGTACACCGAGCTGCCCGACTCGCTGCCCTCCGTGATCCACGAGACCGCCCGTGAGGTGACCGCCGGCGCGCAGAGCGACTACGACCGCGCGGTCATGCTCCAGGACTGGTTCACGCTGAGCGGCGGCTTCCAGTACGACACCCAGGTCGACGTCGGCAGCGGCTCGCAGGCGATCGCCCGCTTCCTCAAGGACAAGCGGGGCTTCTGCGTGCACTACTCCTTCGCGATGGCGTCCATGGCGCGGTCGCTGGGCATCCCGGCGCGGATCGCGGTGGGCTTCGCGCCGGGCACCCCGCAGGCCGACGGCACGATCTCGGTCGCGATGCGGGACGCGCACGCCTGGCCGGAGCTGTACTTCGAGGGGGCGGGCTGGACGCGGTTCGAGCCGACCCCGACCCGGGGCTCGACGCCGGACTACACCGTGCCGGACGTCGAGGACAACGGGCCGGCGGATCCGGCCCGGCCGTCGCAGGCCGTGCCCTCGGACCCGGAGGACACGCCGTCGCAGAGCACGGACTGCCGGGCGGACGGCAGCGACCCGGGGTCCTGCGAGAGCGAGTCTCCGCAGGCGGCCCTGCCGGTGGACGACGACGGTCCGAAGTGGCACGTGGTGCTGCTGTGGGCCCTGGCCGGGCTGCTGGTGCTGGCGCTGCCGCTGTCGCCGCTGTTGTGGCGGACGCGGACGCGGGCGGTGCGGCTCGGCGGTCACGGCCGTGCGGAGGAGGACGTCGCCCCGTACGTGCTGGCCGCCTGGGAGGAGCTGACGGACACGGCCTGGGACCACGGGATCGTGCCGGACGAGTCGCTGACCCCGCGCGGGGCGGCCGACCGCATCGTGCGGACGGGCGGGCTCGACGGGGACGCGGCGGCGGCGGTGCGGCGGCTGGCGGGGGCGGTGGAGCAGGTGCTGTACGCGCCGCGGCCGCGGCCGGCCGTGGGGCTGGCGGAGGATGTGCGGCGCGCGTCGGGGGCGTTGCGGGACTCGGCGTCCCGCGGGGCCCGGCTGCGGGCGCTGCTCGCGCCGCGGTCGGCCGTGCGGGTGGTGTGGGCGGTGTCCGACCGCTGGGCGGCCCTGCGGGACCGGTTGGCCGCCCTGCGCCCGGACTGGCATCTGCCTACGCGCCAGCGCGGCTGAGGTCTCGTCGGCGGCCCCGGGCCGTCAGGTGCTGTTCGCGCAGTTCCCCGCGCCCCTTCAGGGGCGCGGGGAACTGCGCGAGCAACCACTACGCACCGCCCGCGGGTACGACTCAGGGGCGCCCACCCCGTAGGTGAACGCCCCTGAACCAGAAGATCACGTAGGCCTCAGTGGCCGCCGCCCTGCTCGTCCCGGCGCCGCTGCCACCGCTCCTCGATGCGGTCCATCATCGAGCGCCGCGCTCTGCCCTGGCGGCCCGCCCGCGGCGCGGCCCCCGCACCGGCGGCCTGCTCACCCGGCTTGGGCGCCTTGCGCCACCCGGTCACCGCGAGTACGGCGCACCCCAGCATCACGAGGAAGCCCACGACGCTGAGCCACACCTGCTGGGCGACCATACCGGCCATGAGGAGCGCAATACCTACGAGGAAGCCCGCGACCGCCTGGTAGACCCGTCGCCGGGTGTACGTACGCAGCCCGCTTCCCTCGAGCGCCGTCGCGAACTTGGGATCTTCGGCGTACAGCGCTCGCTCCATTTGCTCGAGCATGCGCTGCTCGTGCTCCGAGAGCGGCACGGAGTCCTCCTCATCGTGCAGTCGCCGGGGCGACCCGGGGGGTCCCTTCAGGATAGGCAGGGAATCGCCCCCGTGAAACCCGCCCCTCTGCGCCAATTGCCGACCGGAGTCCGCCATCACGCACCGGTCCGCTGAGGCTGTCATTCCCCGGCGGCCGACCCGTCATGCCGGGCGGTCTCCCTCGATCATACGGCTCCGAGCCGCCATTCGGGGGGCCTGTGGCACAGTCCATGCGCCCCGGGGCCGCCGCACGCGCCGCTGATCAGCGCCGTGTCACGGGCGGCCGCTCACGCCCCGTCGGTCCCGCCCGCCTCACCGAGCACATGAAGCTGCGTGGCCACCGAGTGGAAGGCGGCGAGCTCGGCCGCGGCGGCCTCCAGCTTCAGCAGGGCCTCCATCGCCCCGGGCTCGGTGTCGACGAGCACGCCGGGGACGAGGTCGGAGAAGACGCGGACGCCGTGCACCGCGACGGCCTCCAGGCCCGCGCCGCGCACCAGCGCGGTGAGCTGGTCGGCGGTGAAGCGGCGCGGCACGGGGTCGCCGTCGCCCCATCGGCCGTTCGGGTCGCCGAGGGCCTGCCGGGCCTCCGTGAAGTGGCCGGCCAGGGCGCGGGCGAGCACCGCGCCGCCCAGGCCCGCGGCGAGCAGGCTGAGGACCCCGCCGGGGCGCAGGGCGGCCACCGTGTTGCGCACGCCCTCCGCCGGGTCGTCGACGTACTCCAGGACGCCGTGGCAGAGGACGACGTCGTAGCCGCCGCGCTCGGCGACGTCGAACAGGCCGCGGGCGTCGCCCTGGACGCCCCGCACCCGGTCCGCGACGCCCTCCTCGGCGGCGCGGCGCTCCAGGGCGAACAGGGCGTTGGGGCTGGGGTCGACGACCGTCACCCGGTGTCCGAGCCGGGCCAGGGGCACCGCGAAGTTGCCGCTGCCGCCGCCGGTGTCGAGGACGTCCAGGGCCTGCCGTCCTGTGGCCTTGACCCTGCGTTCCAGGGCGGCCTGGAGGACGTCCCAGACAACGGCGGTACGGAGAGCGGCGCGGGGGCGCATCGGGTCCGACACGGTGGTGACTCCTCGGCGGGGCACCGCCTGGGGTGGGGCGGGGCGATCGGGTTTCAGGCGCTGTCCACCCTATGGCCTGCGCGGCGGCCCGCCGTCACCCGGTGGGCTCCCGGTCAGCCCGCGTCGGGCAGGCCGCCGCGCGGGCCGGGGTCGGGGCCGGCGTCCCGGTCGGGGCGGGGCTGGGGCAGCACCGGCTGGAGCACCAGCATCCGCTCCACCAGGCGCAGGAACATGGCCACGTCCCGGATCAGGTCGTCGGCGTCCCGCACGGTCGCCGCGCCCTGGATGCCCGCCTCGGCCCGGGCACGGCGCCGGGCGCCCGAGGCGAACAGGGCGCTCCACTCGGCGAGTTCGGGCGCGATCTCGGGGAGCACCTCCCAGGCGCTTCGTATCTTCGCCCGGGCACGGGGCGAGGTCTCGGGCCTGCCCCGGGCGGCGAGCACGGCGGCGGCGGTGCGCAGGGCGGCCAGGTGGGCCGTCGCGTAGCGCTCGTTGGGGGTGTCGAGGACGGCGGCCTCGTCGAGTCCGGCGCGGGCCTGGGCGAGCAGGTCGAGGGCGGCGGGCGGGGCCGCGGCGCGGCGCAGCACCGGGTGGATGTCGCTCGCCGGGCCGTTGTGCAGTGAGGGGGCAGGGCCGGATGCGCGGCGCCGACGGGCGGCGGCTGCGGACGAGTGGGCCATGACGAACCTCCTGTCGTCTTCGTGACGGCATGCCATGAGGCACGTGCCGTATGTGCACATCGTGCGGTATGGCACTGACAATCCGTTCTGACCTGCGACGTTGCCTCGTTCGCCCGTTCGAGCTAACTTTTGAACTGACCAGTCAGTTCAAAAGATGGCGCCGCTTCCGGCGCCACGTTCCAGGGGGGACCCGTGGACGATCCGAGCGGACTCGCCGTCGTGGCCGACGGCCTCGGCCTGAAGGGGCCACGGGGGTGGGCCTTCCGCGACGTGTCGGCCGACGCCGCGCCCGGTGCGCTGATCGCGGTGGCTGGGCCGTCCGGCACGGGCCGCACCTGTCTGCTGCTCGCGCTCACCGGGCGGATGAGGCCGACGGAGGGGCGGGCCGTCGTCGGCGGGCTGGAACTCCCTGGGCGCATGGCCGCCGTACGCCGCCGCAGCGCCCTGGCGCACGTCGCCGGGGTGACCGACCTCGACCCGGCACTCACGGTGGCCGAGCATCTGCGCGAGCAGGAGCTGCTGTCGCGGCGCTTCGGGGGCGCGCGGGGGGCGCTCCCGAGGCCGCGGCGGCTGATCCGTCCGCGCGCCGAGCGGCGGGAGGAGCGGCGCCGCCGCGTCGACGAGGCGCTGGCCGCCGCCGGGCTCGGCCTGGGCGCCCTGCCCAAGGGCGAGCGGACCGCGGTGCGGGACCTGGAGCGGGTGGAGGCGCTGCGGCTGGCGCTGGCGCTGGCGTTGCTGGGGCGTCCCCGGCTGCTCGGGATCGACGACGCCGACCTGAAGCTGTCGGCCGCCGAGCGTGAGGAGGTGTGGACGCTGCTGCGGTCCGTCGCCGGCACGGGGGTCACGGTGCTGGCCGTGTGCAGCGAGCCGCCGTCCGGCGCGGTGGTCGTCCGCACGGGCGCGGAGCGGTCCCGCGGCACGGGGACCGGCGGGGCCGCCGCCCCCGCCGGCGACGAGCCCGGCCGCTCCCCCGCCGGCCCGAGCGGCGACGGGCCGGACGAGTCCCTCTCCGGCCACGACGAGGAGGACGGCCCCGCCAAGAAGGACGGCCCCGACCACACGGCCGGCCCCGACGACGACCGGAAGGAGGCCGCCGACGATGCGATCGCCGCGACTGGCCGCTCTTGAGCTGCGGCGCTTCGGGCGCGGCACCCTCCCGCGCGCGGCGCTCGTCGCGCTGCTGGTGCTGCCCCTGCTCTACGGCGCCCTGTACCTGTGGTCGTTCTGGGACCCGTACGGCCGTCTCGACCGGATCCCCGTGGCCCTCGTGAACGAGGACGAGGGCGCGACCGTCGACGGCAGGCGGATCACGGCAGGCGACGACATCACCGAGGGCCTGCGCGACAGCTCCGCCTTCGACTGGCGGGAGGTGAGCGAGGAGGAGGCCCGCCGCGGGGTCGAGGACGGCACGTACTACCTGTCGCTGACCGTGCCCGCCGACTTCAGCCGCCGTGTCGCCTCCAGTTCGGGCGACTCCCCCGAGACCGGCGCGCTCAGGGTGCGCACCAACGACGCGAACAACTACATCGTCGGGCAGATCTCCCGGACGGTCTTCGGCGAGGTGCGGCGGGCCGCGTCCACCAAGACCTCCCGGTCCTTCCTGGACCAGATCTTCGTCTCCTTCTCCGACATCCACGGCGAGACGGTGAAGGCGGCGCGGGGGGCCGACAAGCTGAACGGGGGCATCGGCGAGGCGGAGAAGGGCTCCAAGGACCTCGCCGCCGGGCTGAAGGACGCCCGCGCGGGCAGCGGCAAGCTGGCCAAGGGGCTGAAGGACCTCCACAAGGGCGCGGGCACCCTGAAGGACGGCTCCTCGAAGGTCGCGGACGGCACGCGCCTGCTCGCCGGGAAGGTGAACGCGCTGAACGCCGAGGCGGGCCCGTTCCTGAAGAAGAACGAGAAGGCCATCGGCGCGACGGCCCGCTTCGTCGCCGACACGGCGGGACAGCTGCGGGAGGACCTGGACGCCCTGGTGGAGAAGGCCCCCGCCGCCGCGAAGGAGGCCCGCGAGGCGTCCGGCACGCTGGACACGCTGCACCGTGAGCGCTGCGAGGACGCCGACGAACCCGACCCGGCCTGCCCGGAGCTGAAGAAGGCCAAGGAGGCGGTGGCGGACGCCTCCTCCGTCGCCGACGACGTCTCCGCCCTGGTCACCGGACACCGCGCGGACCTGAAGAAGCTCGACGGGCAGCTCGCCACCCTGGAGAAGCAGGCGCGTGCCCTCGCCGGCCGCGCCCCGCACCTCTCCGAGGACCTCGACGACGCCGTCAGCCGTGTCAACAAGCTCAACGCCGGCGCCGGCAAGGTCGCGGCCGGGGCGAAGAAGCTCGACAAGGGGCTCGCCACCGCCGAGACCGGCGCACGGAACCTGGACAAGGGCGTCGGCAGGCTGAAGACGGGCGCGGACGACCTGAGCGGCGGCCTGTTCAAGCTGGCCGACGGGTCCGAGGAGCTGGCCGGCGGTCTGCGCCAGGGCGCCGGGCAGATCCCCGACTACGACAAGGCCCAGCGCGACCAGCGCACCGAGGTGATGGCCGACCCGGTGCGCCTGGTCTCCCGCGACCTGCACAAGGCGCCGAACTACGGCACCGGTTTCGCCCCGTACTTCATCCCGCTGTCGCTGTGGGTGGGCGCGATGGTGGCGTACATGCTGATCGCGCCGATGAACCGGCGGGCGCTCGCGGCGGGCGCCTCCGCCTGGCGGATCGCGCTGGCCGGCTGGCTCCCGGTGGCGGCGATCGGGGTGGCGCAGACGGTCGCGCTGATGGCGGTGCTGCACTGGGGCCTGGGGCTGCGGATGACGCGGGCGGCCGGGACGGTGGCCTTCCTGTTCCTGGTGACGGCGTGCTTCGCGGCGCTCGTGCAGTGGCTGAACGCCCGCTTCGGCGCGGCCGGCCGGATCCTCGTGCTGGCGCTGCTGATGCTCCAGCTCACCTCGGCGGGCGGCACGTACCCCGTGCAGACCAGTCCGGACTTCTTCAACGCGCTGCACCCGTTCCTGCCGATGACCCATGTCGTGGAGGCGCTGCGGCGGCTGATCTCGGGCGGCGGGCTCGGGCCCGTGTGGACGGCCTGCGCGGTGCTGGCGGCCTTCACGGCCGGCGCGCTCGCGCTGACCGCGCTGTCGGCCCGCCGCCGGCAGGTGTGGACGCTCGACCGGCTGCACCCGGAGCTGAGCCTGTGAACCGGCCGGCCGGCGCTCCTGTGACAATCGGGGCCATGGAACGCAGCAGCACCACGCCGGGCGGCAGCGCCCGCCGCGAGGCCACCCGGCAGAAGCTCTACGAGGCAGCCGTCACGCTCATCGCCGAGCAGGGGTTCTCCGCCACCACCGTGGACGAGATCGCCGAACGGGCGGGCGTCGCGAAGGGCACCGTCTACTACAACTTCGCGAGCAAGTCGGTCCTCTTCGAGGAGCTGCTGCGGCACGGGGTCGGCCTGCTGACCGCCTCGCTGCGGGAGGCGGCCGAGCGGACGGCCCTGGAGGGCGGGAGCAAGGTCGACGCCCTGGACGCGATGGTCCGGGCGGGGCTGGTGTTCATCGACCGCTACCCGGCCTTCACCCAGCTGTACGTGGCGGAGCTGTGGCGCACCAACCGGGCCTGGCAGTCCACGCTGATGGTGGTGCGGCAGCAGGCCGTGGCGGTGGTCGAGGACGTGCTGCGCGCAGGCGTGGCGGCCGGGGAGTTCAGCGAGGAGATCGACGTGCCACTGACCGCGGCGGCACTGGTGGGCATGGTGCTGGTGGCGGCGCTGGACTGGAAGTCGTTCCAGCCGGAGCGGTCCCTGGACGACGTGCACGCGGCGCTGTCGCGGCTGCTCCAGGGCCGGGTCAGCGGGCGCGGCTGACCCGGAGCCGGGCAGGATCCGCACGGACTCAGGCCGCACACGCGAAGGCGCCGGTCCGGCGGTGGCCGCGTCCCCCGCGGGCCACCGGCCGGGCCGGCGCCTCCCTGTTCCCCCGTGATCCCCCGTTGTTCCCCCGTACGTCCCCCCGTGGAACCCCGTGCGGTCGTTCCCCCGGGTTCCCCCGTGCCTCGCTCCCGCCGACGGCGCCGGCGGAAGGAGCGGATCGCGGGCCGGTCCCCCGTTCCGGCGCCCCGTGCCGCCGGTCCCGTGGGCCCGAGCCCCCTCTCCGTGGTCTCCACTCTCCCGTTCCCGCAGGTCCGGGCCCATCCGCCGCCGTACTCAACTCGCCGGCTAGGTACGAGTACTCACGCCTGCGCACCCGCGCCCACCACGGCGTGCGTCCGGACGGTCACGCCGTCGGGGGCGCGGACACTCAGGGACGGGCCCTGACCGGCGGCGGATAAAGTCCCTGGCATGGCACGGATTGCGGTGATCGGCGCCGGCGCGGGCGCGCTGGCTGCCGCCGCCCGGCTGGCCGTCGCGGGCCACCGGGTGGCGGTGTACGAGCGGACGGAGACGTACGGCGGTGCGCTGCGCCGCCGGGAGCGGGACGGGTTCGCCTTCGACACGGGCCCCGGGCTGCTGCCGCTGCCCGCCGTCTACCGGGACCTGTTCGTGAAGACGGGCCGGGAGCCGCTGGAAAGCTGCGTCGAGCTGGTGCAGGCCGACCCGTCGTCGCACCACGTCTTCGCGGACGGCACCCGCGTGTCCCTGCCGAACGCCTCCCGCGCGGGCGTGGTCGCCGCGGTTGAGGAGGCGCTGGGCGCGGACGCGGCGCGGCGCTGGGGCGACTTCCTGGTGCGGGCCCGCGAGGCCTGGGACCGGGCGCGCCGCCCGCTGCTGGAGGAGCCGCTGTGGCCCAACTGGGGAGTGCTGGCCGGGCGCGAGCCCTACCCGGCCGTCCCCCGCCGGCGGCGCTTGCGCCTGCGCACGGCGGCCACGCTTGCCGAGGTCGGTGAGTGGGAGCTGCGCGACCCGCGGCTGCGGGCGCTGCTGGAGAGCCACGCCCTGGCGTTCGGCCTCGACCCGCGGACCACGCCGGCGAGCGCGGCGGTGCTGCCGTACATGGAGCACGCCTTCGGCACCTGGTACGTGCGGGGCGGGCTGCGGGAGCTGGCGCGGGCGGTGTACGAGCGGTGCCTGGCGCGCCGGGTGGAGTTCCGCTTCGGCGCGGAGGTCTCCGCGGTGCGGGAGAAGGACGGCCGGGCGGCGGGCCTGGAGCTCGCCGACGGCACGGTGGTGGATGCGGATCTGGTGATCGCCGGGGTGCACCCCGCCGCGCTGGAGCGGATGTGCGCCGCGCGGCTGCGCGGGGAGGGCGAGGTGCCCGCCCGGCGGGAGGGGGCGAGCCGGACGACGGTGCTGCTGGCGCTGCGCGGCGCCCGCCCGGAGGGCGCCCCCCACCGGACGGTCGTGCACACCCGGGACCGTGAGGCGGAGCTGGACGCGCTGTCCGGCGGCGGGCTGCCCGCCGAGCCGACGGTGACGGTGCTGCGGCCGGACGACCCCGCGCTGGTCCCGGACGCCGGGCACGAGGCCGTGACGGTGACGGCGGTGACGCCCGCCGGGGCGGCCGGCGCCGAGACGTACGAGGAGTACGCGGAGCGGATGGTCACGGCCGCCGCGCGAGCCGTGCCGGATCTGCGGGACCGGCTGCTGTGGCAGGAGGTGCGCACGCCCGAGGACGTCGCGCGGGAGACGGGCGCCGAGGGCGGCGCGGTGCCGGCGCCGGCGCTCGCCGCCGCGGACGGCCGTTTCCTGCACGCGTCCAACAGCACCCGGCTGCCGGGGCTGTTCACCGTCGGCGGCTGGTCGCACCCCGGCGGCGGACTGCCGCACGCGGGGATGTCGGGGGCGCTGGTGGCCGGACTCGTCGTCGAGGGGCCGGACTTCCGCGGCTCGCAGTGAACGCGGGCCGGGGTGCGGGCGGTTGAGAGGGCTTCAGAAGCGGTGCCGTTCAGAAACGGTACTGCTCGTCGTACCCGTTGCCGTTGGTGCCCTGCTGCTGCCCGCCGTCCTGGTACGGGTACTGCTGCTCCGGCGGGAGTTCGCCGCCGTACGGGTCGTCGGCGCTGCGCTGCTGCGGCACCCACAGGCCGCCGGCCGGGGTCTCGCCGCCGTAGCCGCCGTTCGCGTACGGGTCCTGGGCCGCGTAGCCCTGCTGGGCGTACTGCTGGTCCGTGTAGCCCGTGTCGTACGAGCCGCCGCCGTAGGTGGCGTTGCCGATGTACGGGTCGGAGTACGCGGCGTACTGCTGCTGGCCGGTGTCGTAACCCTGCTGCTGTCCGTAACCGGAGTAGTCGTAGGCGTAGTTGGGGTCGGCGGCCTGCGCGGTGGCGGCGTACTGGTCCTGCCCCGGGTACTGGTCCTGGCCGGCGTACTGGTCCTGGCCCGGGTAGCCCTGGTCGCCGTAGACGCCGTAGGAGCCGGTGTCGTCGGGCAGCGGCTGCGGCTCGTAGACGGCGGTGGTCTCCGCGGCCGTCTGCCGGTCGGCGGCGGGGGTGAAGACGTCGTCGCGGTCGTAGTCGTCGTCGGCGCCGTAACCGGCCGTGGCCGGGCCGGGGTCGAACGCGTCGGCACGGTCGCCGGACGCCTCGAGGCCGGTGACCTCCAGGGTCGGTTCCTCACGTCCGCGTCCGCGGCCCTTGGCGGCGGACAGGATCGGCGCGTTGACCGCCCAGCCGGCCTGGAAGCCGCGGCGGAACGACAGCGTGACGTAGGTCTGCCCGACGGCGAAGGCCGCGGCGCCCAGTCCGATCACCACCACGGACGGGATCAGCACGCCGAAGACGACGCCGAGGAACCCGACGAAGGCGAGCAGCCGCCAGCGCAGGCGCGCCTTGTACTGCAGCAGCACCTCACCCAGCAACCACAGCGCGACGATGCCGAACGCGATGTAGAGGACCGTCCAGCCCATGTACGCCCCTCTCCCAGTGGTCGTTACGCAGTGTGTCGTATGTGCGTGCGACCGGTCTAGGCCTGCGGCGGGTGGTGCAGACCCAGGTTCTCGTAGATTTCCAGCGTCGCCGTGGAGTTGTTGAGCGTGATGAAGTGCAGACCGGGCACTCCTTCGGCCAGCAGCCGTGCGCAGAACTCCGTGGCGAAGTCGATACCGATGGAGCGTACCGCCGCCGGATCGTCCTTCGCTGTGAGGATCCGCTCTTTGAGGGCGTCGGGGAACACCGCATTACTCAGCTTTGGCAACCGTTCCAGCATCTTCACGCTGGTCACAGGCATGACCTCGGGAATCACGGGCGTCTCGCAGCCCGCCGCGTCGACTCGGTCACGCAGCCGCAGGTACGACTCGGGCTGGAAGAACATCTGCGTGATCGCGTAGTCCGCGCCGGCCCGGCACTTGTCGACGAAGTGCGCCACGTCGGTGTCCCAGTCCGCGGACCGCGGGTGCATCTCGGGGAAGGCGGCGACGCCCACGCAGAAGTCGCCCGACTCCTTGATGAGTCGCACCAGTTCGGCCGCGTAGGTGAGGCCCTGCGGGTGCGGCACCCAGTCGGCCATCGGGTCGCCGGGCGGGTCGCCGCGCACGGCGAGCATGTTGCGGATCCCGGCGTCGGCGTACTGGCCGATGATGTTGCGCAGTTCGGCGACGGAGTGCTCCACCGCCGTGAGGTGGGCGACCGGGGTGAGGGTGGTGTCGGCGGCGATCTGCTCGGTCGCCTTCACCGTGCCGGCCCGGGTGGAGCCGCCCGCACCGTAGGTGACGGAGACGAAGCTGGGCGCGACGGCCTCGATCCTGCGGAGCGCGTTCCAGAGGTTCCGCTCGCCCTTCTCCGTCTTCGGGGCCCAGAACTCGAACGAGTACGTCGTCTTCCCGCCGGCGAGCATGTCGCGCACGGTGGGTGCGCGGTCCGTCCTGGTGGATGCGGTTCCGAGGGCCATACGGGCAGCGTAGCCACGGGTCGGCGGACCCCCAACCAGAAGCGGGATATTTGTCTGATTTGCCGCCTTGGTGTCCACAGTGTGGACAAACTTGAGACGCCGGTGGCGTCGGAGTCAGCCGGCGTCGCTGGCTTCCCGCACACGGCGGGCCAGCTCGGCGGCCGCGGCGCCCGGGTCGTCCGCCTCGGTGAGGGCGCGGACCACGACCACGCGGCGGGCGCCGGCGTCCAGCACCTGGTCGAGGTTGGCGAGATCGATGCCGCCGATCGCGAACCAGGGGCGGTCGGTGCCGAGGGCGGCGGTGTACCGGACGAGGTCCAGGCCGGGGGCGGGGCGGCCGGGCTTGGTGGGAGTGGGCCAGCAGGGGCCGGTGCAGAAGTAGTCCACGCCGGGCTGGACGGCGGCCGCGGCGGCCTCGGACTCGGCGTGGGTGGAACGGCCGATCAGGATGTCGTCGCCGAGGATCGCGCGGGCGGCGGGCACGGGCAGGTCGCCCTGGCCGAGGTGGAGGACGCCGGCGCGGGCGGCGTGGGCGACGTCGGCGCGGTCGTTGACCGCGAGCAGCTTGCCGTGGCGGGCGCAGGCGTCGGCGAGGACCGCGAGGTGCTCGAGTTCCTCGGCGGCCTCCATGCCCTTGTCTCGCAGCTGGACGATGTCGACGCCGGCCGCGAGCACGGCGTCGAGGAACTCGGGGAGGTCGCGTTGGCGCCGGCGGGCGTCGGTGCACAGGTAAACGCGGGCCTCCGCGAGCCGGTTACGCGGACTGTCGTCACGCGGACTATCTGACATGGGGTCCCCCCGGGGTCGTCTCGTAGGCGCATCCGTCGCCGGCCCGCCGCCGGAACCATATGCGGTGGGGTTCGCTACGGGGCGCGCCCCCGCCGCCTGCGGGCAGTCGTGCCGCTTGGGGCGGCACG
This sequence comes from Streptomyces lusitanus, assembly GCF_042647945.1. Lineage (NCBI taxonomy): Bacteria > Bacillati > Actinomycetota > Actinomycetes > Kitasatosporales > Streptomycetaceae > Streptomyces > Streptomyces lusitanus. The sequence continues at coordinate 497,460 of NZ_JBHRWL010000011.1, read as the reverse complement.
GGTGGGCGCAGGCGGCACCCCTTCAGCGGGCCTGCGCCCCACCCCGTACGGCCACCGGGGTGCCGGGGACTCTTGCACGCCGGGTGCGGGTCGCACGGGGCTGGTCGCGCAGTTCCCCGCGCCCCTGAAGGGGCGCTGCCCCCTGCCGACTGCGGGCAGTCGTGCCGCTTGGGGCGGCACGGGTGGGCGCAGGCGGCACCCCTTCAGCGGGCCTGCGCCCCACCCCGTACGGCCACCGGGGTGCCGGGGGCTGTTGCACGCCGGGTGCGGGTCGCACGGGGCTGGTCGCGCAGTTCCCCGCGCCCCTTCAGGGCGTCGCACCCCGCGGGGTCAGACGGCGAGGGCCTGGGCTCGGCGTTTCACCTCCGTGCCGCGGTTCTCCGCGAGAGCCTGCGCGGGCGTGCCCGGCAAGCTGGGGTCGGGGGTGAAAAGCCACTCCAGCATCTCCTCGACCGTGAACCCGTCGTCCCGCAGGAGCGTCAGCGTTCCGGTCAGGCCCTTGACGACCTTGTCCTCGTCGATGAAGGCGGCGGGAACGTGCAGCGCACGGTTCTCACCCCGGCGTACGGCGATGAGCTGGCCCTCCTTGACCAGCTGCCGGACGCGCGTCACCTCGACGCCGAGCTTCTCGGCGATGTCGGGGAGAGTGAGCCAGGCGGGGACGAGAGCATCGATCTTTGCGTCAATCTCGGTCACGGGACAAGCCTGCCACCTGCCACCGACAGTCGGAAGCCAGGCCCGTCCCACCGGGCGGACGCGTCGCCCCGGATTCCGCCGGCAAGGTGTCAGGCCGCCGCCGACTTCAGCGGTCGCGCCGGGTCCGCCACCCGCTCCGCGTCCAGCGCGGCGCCCGACTCGATCAGCCGCCGCCCCTGCGCCAGGTCCCGGGGCCGCCCGACCGCGAGCAGCGCGACCAGCCGGTCCCCGCGCAGCCAGCAGACGCTCCACGCCGGGTCGGCGGGGTCCCCGCGCCACACCGTGCGGTCGGCGTCCGCGTGATGCCCGGCGTACTGCACGAACCGCCCGAACTGCTCCGACCAGAAGTACGGCACGGGGTCGTAGACCTCGCGCGCCTCGCGCCCCTCGCCGACGATGTTCGCGGCGACCGTGCGCGGCCCCTGGAGGGCGTTGTCCCAGTGGTGGACGAGGAGGCGCTCGCCGTAGCGGGCGGACGGGAAGGAGGCGCAGTCGCCGACGGCGTACACGTCGGGCAGGGAGGTCGCCAGGTGCGCGTCGGCGACGACCTCGCCGTGGGTGCCGAGGGCGATCCCGGAGCCGGCCAGCCAGGCCGTGGCGGGGCGGGCGCCGATGCCGACGACGACCGCGCCGGCGGGCAGCCGGGTGCCGTCGTCGAGGAGCACGGCGCCGGGCTCGACGCGCGCCACGCGCGCGTGGGTGCGCAGCGTGACGCCGGCCTCGGCGTACCAGGCGGTCATCGGCGCGGCCACCGCCGCGGGCAGCACCCCCGCGAGCGGCCGTTCCTCGGCCTCCACGACGGTGACCGCGCAGCCCGCCTCACGGGCCGCCGTGGCGAACTCCGCGCCGATCCAGCCCGCGCCCACCACCACGATGTCGTGCTGCGCCGCGAGCACCGGCCGCAGCCGTTCGGCGTCGTCGAGGGTGCGCAGCAGGTGCACCCCGGGGACGCCCTCCGCGCCGGGCAGCCGCAGCGGTTCCGCGCCGGTGGCGATCACCAGCACGTCGTACGGGACGGGCCCGGCCTCCGTGTCCAGCTCGTGGTCGCCGGGGCGCAGGCCGGTCACCTCGCAGCCCAGCCGCAGCGCGACGCCCAGCTCCTCGAAGTCCACGTCGAAGGCGGAGCTCTCGGCGGTGCCGAGCAGCACCGCCTTGGACAACGGCGGCCGGTCGTACGGCTGGTGGGGCTCCGCCCCGATCAGCGTCACCTCGCCGGTGAAGCCCCGCTCCCGCAGCGCCGCCGCGGTCTGCACGCCCGCCATGCCCGCGCCCGCCACCACGGCCCGGCGCGGCGCGGCCCCTCCCTGTTCCTGCGTCTGCTCGCTCACCCGCTCACCATAGACACCCGTGCCCGCCGCGCCGGAGGGCTGCCGCGCGGGGTCCCTTACGGGTGCGGCGCGGCGCGGGCTAGGGTGGCCCGCGTACACGCACTCGCGGGAGCCCGGACGCACCGGGCTGAGAGGGAGGCTGGCGGCCTCCGACCGTACGAACCTGATCCGGGTCATGCCGGCGAAGGGAGGGGCTGGACGCCCATGTCGCCCACGCGTACCGCAGACGTCCTCGTCGTCGGGGGCGGGATCATCGGTCTGGTGACGGCCTGGCGGGCCGCGCAGGCCGGGCTCGCCACGGCCGTCGTGGACCCCGATCCGGGCGGGGGCGCCGCCCGGGTGGCGGCCGGGATGCTGGCCGCCGTCACCGAGCTGCACCACGGCGAGCAGACGCTGCTCGGCCTGAACCTGGCCTCGGCGCGCCGCTATCCCGACTTCGCGGCCGAGCTGACCGACCGTACCGGCCAGGACCTCGGCTACCGCCGCTGCGGCACCCTCGCCGTGGCGCTGGACGCCGACGACCGCGCCCATCTGCGTGAGCTGCACGCCCTGCACCAGCGCTCCGGCCTGGACTCGCAGTGGCTGACCGGACGGGAGTGCCGGCGCCTGGAGCCGATGCTCGCGCCGGGTGTGCGCGGCGGGCTGCGGGTGGACGGCGACCACCAGATCGACCCGCGCCGGCTGGCGTCCGCGCTGGTGACCGCCTGCGAGCTGTCCGGCGTCACCCTGCACCGCGCCTGGGCCGAGCGGCTCGTCGTCACGGGCGACCGGGCGCGCGGCGTCGTCACCGCGGCCGGTGAGGAGCTGGCCGCGGGGCAGGTGGTGCTGGCCGCGGGCAGCTGGAGCGGGCGGCTGGCGGGCGTCCCCGCGGAGGTGCTGCCGCCGGTGCGGCCGGTCAAGGGGCAGGTGCTGCGGCTGACCATGCCGGACCTCCCCGAGCCGTTCCTGAGCCGCACGGTGCGGGCGGTGGTGCGCGGCAGCCACGTCTACCTGGTGCCGCGCGAGAGCGGCGAGCTGGTGATCGGCGCGACCAGCGAGGAGATGGGCTGGGACACCACGGTCACCGCGGGCGGCGTGTACGAGCTGCTGCGCGACGCCCACGAGCTGGTGCCGGGCCTCACCGAGCTGCCGCTCACCGAGACGACCGCCGGACTGCGCCCCGGCTCCCCCGACAACGCGCCGCTGCTCGGCCCGACCGGCCTGGACGGGCTGCTGCTGGCCACCGGTCACCACCGCAACGGCGTGCTGCTGACGCCCGTCACCGGCGACGCCATGGCGCGGGTGCTGGCCACCGGCGAGCTGCCCGACGAGGCCCTCCCGTTCACCCCCCGGCGCTTCGGCGCCCCCGTCCTCGCGGAGCAGTCCGTATGAACGCCCCGGTCCCCACGGTCACCGTCACCGTCAACGGCGAGCCCCGCCGGTTCCCGCCCGGCACGGCCCTGGACCTCGTCGTCAGGTCGCTCACCGCGGCCCCCTCCGGGGTGGCCGCCGCCCTCAACGAAACCGTCGTCCCGCGCGCGCAGTGGCCCGCCACCCCCCTGTCCGAAGGGGACCGGGTGGAGGTCCTCACCGCCGTCCAAGGAGGCTGACCATGGCCGACGATCCCCTTGTCCTCGGCGGCCGGACCTTCACGTCCCGGCTGATCATGGGCACCGGCGGGGCGCCGAGTCTCGACGTGCTGGAGCGGGCGCTGGTGGCGTCCGGCACCGAGCTGACGACCGTCGCCATGCGGCGGGTGGACCCCTCGGTGCAGGGGTCGGTGCTGTCGGTGCTGCGGAAGCTGGGTGTGGAGGTGCTGCCGAACACGGCCGGCTGCTTCACCGCGGGGGAGGCCGTGCTCACCGCGCGGCTGGCGCGGGAGGCGCTGGGCACGGACCTGGTGAAGCTGGAGGTCGTGGCGGACGAGCGGACCCTGCTGCCGGACCCGGTGGAGCTGCTGGACGCGGCGGAGACGCTGGTCGACGACGGGTTCACGGTGCTGCCGTACACCAACGACGACCCGGTGCTGGCGCGGAAGCTGGAGGACGTCGGGTGCGCGGCGGTGATGCCGCTGGGCTCGCCGATCGGCTCGGGGCTCGGCATCCGCAACCCGCACAACTTCGAGCTGATCGTGGAGCGGGCGGGCGTGCCGGTGATCCTGGACGCGGGCGCGGGCACCGCGTCGGACGCGGCGCTGGCGATGGAGCTGGGCTGCGCGGGCGTGATGCTGGCGTCCGCCGTGACCCGGGCCCAGGAGCCGGTGCTGATGGCGTCGGCGATGCGGGGCGCGGTGGAGGCGGGGCGGCTCGCGCGGCGGGCGGGGCGCATCCCCCGGCGCCACTTCGCGCAGGCGTCCTCGCCGGTGGAGGGCCGGGCCGCGCTGGACCCGGAGCGGCCCGCGTTCTGACCCACGCTCCACCCCGACCCGCGTCCCGCCCCCGTCCCGACCGCTGCCGGGCCGCGACCCGGCCGCGTCCCGGACTGCGGGCGGGCCGTTATCCGGAGGCGGCTCCCCAGCCGCGATCCGGACCGGCCACGACCCGCGAGCCGCCCGCGGTCCTGACGCGCCACGGCCCACCGCCCGGGTGTGGCCCGGACGCGTCATGACCCGGGGTCGGCCGTGACCAGGACCGGCCACGACCCGCGAGCCGGCCCCGATCCCCACGCGCCACGGCCCGCGCGTCGGCCGTGCTTCGGGCCCGGCCGGCCGGGCGTGATCCGGACGTGTCACGGCCCGTCGGCCGGCCCTCGTTCGGACGCGGTCGGGTAACACAGGTCACAGGTCCGCTCCAACGGCGGTTGAACGGGCCGGGGCTGTCGTCGCGGACTCGTAGACTCGCTGCGTGGACACGACCCTTCAGGACCCGCTGGTCGGGCAGGTGCTCGACGGCCGCTACCGCGTCGAGGCGCGGATCGCCGTCGGCGGGATGGCCACGGTCTACCGGGCCCTGGACACCCGCCTCGACCGCATCCTCGCGCTCAAGGTGATGCACCCCTCGCTGGCCTCCGACGCCGGCTTCGTGGAGCGCTTCATCCGCGAGGCGAAGTCCGTCGCCCGGCTGGCCCATCCGAACGTCGTCCAGGTCTTCGACCAGGGCGCCGACGGTGGGTACGTCTACCTGGCGATGGAGTACATCGCGGGCTGCACCCTGCGGGACGTGCTGCGCGAGCGCGGGGCGCTCCAGGCGCGGGCCGCGCTGGACATCCTGGAGCCGGTGCTGGCCGCGCTGGGCGCCGCCCACCGGGCGGGGTTCGTGCACCGCGACATGAAGCCGGAGAACGTGCTGATCGGGGACGACGGCCGGGTCAAGGTCGCCGACTTCGGGCTGGTCCGCTCGGTGGACACGGTCACCAACACCTCGGGCACCGTGCTGGGCACGGTGTCGTACCTGGCCCCGGAGCAGATGGAGCACGGCACCGCCGACCCCCGGGTCGACGTGTACGCCTGCGGCATCCTGCTGTACGAGATGCTGACCGGCGAGAAGCCGCACGACGGCGACTCGCCCGCGATCGTCCTCTACAAGCACCTCCACGACGACGTGCCGCCGCCCTCCGCGGTGGTGCCCGGTCTGGCGCCCGCGCTGGACTCCCTGGTCGCGGCGGCGACCGCGCGCGCCCCGGAGGCCCGCCCGGCCGACGCGGTGGCGCTGTTCGCGCTGGCCCGCGAGGCGCGCGGCCGGCTCACCGACGAGCAGCTCGACGCGATGCCCCCGCAGGCGGTTTCCTCGGTCCACGACAACGCCGACGACCGCACCAGCGTCATCCCGCGCTCGCTCACCGTGCCGCGCCCCCTTCCCGTGAACGAGGACGACGACGGCGCGGACGGTGTGAACCGCACCAGCCGCTTCCGGTCGCCCCCGCCGCTGCCGCCCCGGCGCCGCACGAGGCTGCGCCGCGGCCCCGCGGCGATCGTCGTGGCCGTGCTGCTGGTGCTGGGGCTGGGCGCGGGCGTCTGGTACATCAACTCCGGGCAGTTCACCAAGGTCCCGCCGGTGCTGTCGAAGACCGAGCAGGAGGCCCGCGACCGGCTCGCCGATGCCGGGCTGGAGGTCGGCGAGGTCACGGAGAAGTACAGCGACACCGTCGAGCGGGGCAAGGTGATCAGCACCGACCCGGCGGCGGGCGCCCGCGTCCGCGGCAGCGCCTCGGTGTCCCTGACCGTGTCCAAGGGCCCGCAGACCGTGCGGGTGCCCGACCTGGACGGCTATCCGCTGGACAAGGCGCGGTCGCTGCTGGAGGACGAGGGTCTGGAGCCGGGCATGGTGACCCGCGAGTTCAGCGACTCCGTGCCCAGGGGCGCGGTGATCTCCACCGGGCCGGGCAAGGGCACCAAGGTCCGGGCGGGCACGGCGGTGGCGCTGACGGTGAGCAAGGGCAGCCCGGTGGACGTGCCCGACGTCACCGGGGACGACCCCGAGGACGCGCGCGCCGAGCTGAAGGAGGCCGGGCTGAAGGTGCGGATCGCCGACGGGCGGGTCCACTCCGAGCACGACGCGGGCCAGGTCGCCCGGCAGTCCCCCGGCTCCGGCGAGGAGGTCGCCGAGGGCGACACGGTCACCCTCACCCTGTCCAAGGGCCCCGAGATGATCGAGGTGCCGGACGTGACCGGCGACAAGGTGGACGAGGCCCGGCGGAAGCTGGAGGAGGCCGGGTTCGCGGTGAAGGAGGACCGCGGCCTGCTGGGCCTGTTCCGCGACACGGTCAAGGGCCAGTCGGTGGACGGCGGCGACACCGCCCCCAAGGGCTCGACGATCACGATCGAGATCGGCTGAGACGGACGGCGGGGGGCCGTCCGGGTGACCCGCTCGTCCGTGACACCCTTGACGGGTGAAGAGTCACCCGTCCGGCCCCGCCCGCAACCCGATCGGCAGTCATGTGCCCGTGGCCGGCGGCCTGCACTCCGTCGGCCTGTCCTACGCCCGTGACCTGGGCGCGGAGACCGTGCAGGTCTTCGTCGCCAACCCGCGCGGCTGGGCCACGCCGGCCGGCAACCCGCTCCAGGACGAGGCGTTCCGCGCGGCCTGCGCCGAGGCGTCGATGCCGGCGTACGTGCACGCCCCGTATCTGATCAACTTCGGGTCCCACACCCCGGCGACCGTGGAGCGGTCGGTGGAGTCCCTGCGGCACTCGCTGCGCCGCGGCCGGGCGATCGGCGCGCTGGGAGTGGTGGTGCACACCGGCAGCGCGACCGGGGGACGGGAGCGCGCGGTGGCGCTGCGGCAGGTACGGGAGCGTCTGCTGCCGCTGCTGGACGAGCTGACCCGCGACGACGACCCGTATCTGCTGCTGGAGCCGACCGCGGGCCAGGGCGCCTCGCTGTGCTCGCTGGTGGAGGACCTGGGCCCGTACGTCGAGGTGCTGGACGCCCATCCGAGGCTCGGGGTGTGCCTGGACACCTGCCATGTCTTCGCGGCGGGGCACGACCTGGCCGGGCCCGGCGGCGCGCACCGCACGCTGGACGAGCTGGTGGCGACCGTCGGCGAGGGGCGGCTGAGGCTGATCCACGCCAACGACTCCGAGGACGTCGTCGGCGCGCACAAGGACCGGCACGCCAACATCGGCGCGGGGCACATCGGCGAGGACGCGTTCCGGGCGCTGATGACGCACCCGGCGACCGCGGGCGTGCCGCTGGTGATCGAGACGCCCGGCGGCAAGGAGGGGCACGCGGCGGACGTGGAGCGGCTGAAGAAGCTCCGCGACGGCTGAGCCGTACGGGCGAACCTGTGGGAGAGGGTCAGAGCTCGGGGCCGTCCCCGGGCTCCTCCTGGTAGGAGTAGCGCTGCTCCTTCCAGGGGTCGCCGAGGTTGTGGTAGCCGCGCTCCTCCCAGAAGCCGCGCCGGTCGGCGGTCATGTACTCGATGCCGCGGACCCATTTGGGGCCCTTCCACGCGTACAGGTGGGGCACGATCAGGCGCAGCGGGAAGCCGTGCTCGGCGGTGAGCAGCTCGCCGTCCTTGTGGGTGGCGAACAGGGTGCGGTCGGAGGTGAAGTCGGCGAGCCGCAGGTTGGAGCTGAAGCCGTACTCCGCCCAGACCATCACATGGGTGACGTCGGGGGCGGGCGGGGCGATCTCCACGACGGTGCGCGCGGGGATCCCGCCCCACTCCGCGCCGACCATGCTGAACTTGGTGACGCAGTGCAGGTCGGCCTCGACGGTGGTGTACGGCAGCGCCGTGAACTCCTCGTGGTTCCAGCAGTGCTTCTCGCCGTCGGCGGTGGCGCCGAAGACGCGGAACTCCCAGCGCTCCGGGCGGAACTTGGGGACCGGCCCGTAGTGGGTGACCGGCCAGCCCTTCTGGAGCCGCTGCCCCGGCGGGAGCTGGAGATCCGCCGCTCCTCGTGTCGCGCGCTCCCCCGATTCGCGTTCCGCCGGCTGACCCATGTCTCCATCCTGACAGACCGGTGGCCATGCCCCTGAACCGGGCCCCGCAGATTCGGTCATTCAGTGCCAGAACCGGCCAAGTATGGAATTACTTACTAAGTCAAGACTTACTGGACGATCTTTATCACCGGTGCAATCATGCGCCCCGACCCGCACATTTCCCCCACGCGGAAGGAGCCCGTGCCATGCAGGGCGATCCCGAGGTCATCGAGTTCCTCAACGAGCAGCTGACCGCCGAGCTGACGGCGATCAACCAGTACTTCCTGCACTCCAAGCTCCAGGACCACAAGGGCTGGTACAAGCTGGCCCAGTACACCCGCGACGAGTCCTTCGACGAGATGCGCCACGCCGAGCTGCTCACGGACCGCATCCTGCTGCTGGACGGCCTGCCGAACTACCAGCGGCTGTTCCACGTCCGCGTCGGGCAGACGGTCACCGAGATGTTCCGGGCCGACCGGGAGATCGAGCTCGAGGCGATCGACCGGCTCCGCCGGGGCGTCGAGGTCATGCGCAGCAAGAACGACATCACCTCGGCCAACATCTTCGAGGCCATCCTGGCCGACGAGGAGCACCACATCGACTACCTGGACACCCAGCTGGAGCTGATCGACAAACTGGGCGAGGCGCTCTACCTGTCGACGGTGATCGAGCAGACCCAGCCGGACCCCTCGGGCCCGGGGACGCACGGCTTCAAGTCGCCCTGACGACGACGCCGGAGCACGTGGGAGGCCGCCTAGGCGGCTTCCGGGACCTCCGCGGCGACCTCTGCCGCGAGCGGCTGCTGCCCGCCCTGGTCGACGAGCTGCCGCCGGGGGCAGGCGCCGCGGCCGAGCAGCGCCTGGATGCGCCGGACGCAGCCGCCGCAGTCGGTGCCGGCCTTGCAGGCGGAGGCGATCTGCCGGGGCGTGCAGGCACCGGCTTCCGCGTGACGCTTCACCTGTTCCTCGGTCACGCCGAAGCAGCTGCAGACGAACACGCGGGTCACCTCCCGACGAAGAGCAAGGGTCGTGCCGTACCGACCCTCCGCCGGTGAGGCAAACCTAACCTTACCTGCGCCCTCGAAGGGCACAAAAGGGGGGGTGGGGCGTGATCCCGTGTGAGACACGCCCCACCCCCGACGACCGCCGGGCGGACCGGCCGGTCACTGGTCCCGGTACATCTCCGCGACCAGGAAGGCCAGGTCGAGCGACTGGCTGCGGTTCAGCCGCGGGTCGCACGCCGTCTCGTACCGCTGGTGCAGATCGTCGACGAAGATCTCGTCGCCGCCGCCCACGCACTCGGTGACGTCGTCGCCCGTGAGCTCCACGTGGATGCCGCCCGGGTGGGTGCCCAGCTCCTTGTGGACCTCGAAGAAGCCCTTCACCTCGTCGAGCACGTCGTCGAAGCGGCGGGTCTTGTGCCCGGAGGCGGCCTCGAAGGTGTTGCCGTGCATCGGGTCCGTCACCCACGCCACGGTCGCGCCCGACGCGGTGACCTTCTCCACCAGCTCGGGGAGCCTGTCACGGATCTTGTCCGCGCCCATCCGGACGATGAACGTCAGCCGGCCGGGCTCCCGGTCCGGGTCGAGACGGTCGATGTACTGGAGCGCCTCCTCGGCCGTCGTGGTCGGGCCGAGCTTGATGCCGATCGGGTTGCGGATCCGCGAGGCGAACTCGATGTGCGCGTGGTCCATCTGCCGGGTGCGCTCACCGATCCACACCATGTGCGCCGACACGTCGTACAGCTGCCCGGTCCGGGAGTCCACGCGGGTGAGCGCCGACTCGTAGTCCAGCAGCAGCGCCTCGTGCGACGAGAAGAACTCGACGGTCTTGAACTCCTCCGGCTCCGCGCCGCAGGCCCGCATGAAGTTCAGCGCCTGGTCGATCTCCCGCGCCAGCTGCTCGTAGCGCTGGCCGGACGGCGACGACTTCACGAAGTCCTGGTTCCAGGCGTGCACCTGCCGCAGGTCGGCGTAGCCGCCGGTGGTGAAGGCGCGCACCAGGTTCAGCGTGGACGCCGACGCGTGGTACATCCGCTTCAGCCGCTCGGGGTCCGGGACCCGGGCCTCCTCGGTGAACTCGAAGCCGTTCACCGAGTCGCCCCGGTACGTCGGCAGCGTCACGCCGTCCCGGGTCTCGGTCGGCTTGGAGCGCGGCTTGGAGTACTGCCCGGCGATCCGCCCGACCTTCACCACGGGCACGGAGGCCGCGTAGGTGAGGACGGCGCCCATCTGGAGCAGGGTCTTGAGCTTCGCCCGGATGTGCTCGGCGGACACCGCGTCGAACGACTCGGCGCAGTCGCCGCCCTGGAGGAGGAACGCCTCGCCTCGGGCGACCGCCGCCATACGGGCGCGCAGCTGGTCGCACTCGCCGGCGAACACCAGCGGGGGATACGACTCGAGGTCCGCGATCACATCGCGCAGAGCCTCGGCATCCGGGTACTCGGGCTGCTGCGCCGCGGGCAGGTTTCGCCATGTCGCCTGGGCGGCGACGCTCAGAGAATCAGCGTTCACGGTCACGAGCTCCACACTACGCGGTCGCTCCGGGTGCCTTTCGCCTCGCTCAACCACTGAGACGGCCGCGTCCGGCATCGTGTACCGTGCCTGCCATGTTCGCGCACTCGACCCGCACCTGGTGGTGGACCGCTCATCCGGCGGCCCACTGACTGCGCGTACGCACCGACTTCGCGAAGGCCGCCCGAGGGGCGGCCTTCGGTGTTTCCGGGGCCGTTCCTCACCGCTCACGACAGCGACGAAACGAGGAACACCCATGGACCTGGCACGGCTCCCCCACGACGACCGCCCCTTCGCCCTGCTGCGCCGCCGCACCCCCGGCCACGACCACGACGTCGTGGAGCTGCTGACCGGCCCGGTCAGCGCGCGTGAACGCCTGGCGGACCTGCCGGACGAGGGCCTGGCGCTGGTGCCCTTCCGGCAGATCCGCGAGCGTGGCTTCGACGTGCGCGACGACGGCGCCCCGCTGCTGGTGCTGACCCCCGAGGAGCGGTACGAGTTCCCGCTCGCCGACGCCCTGGCGGCCCTGCCCGCGCACGACGTGCGGGTCGAGGGCGGCGGCTTCGACGTCGGCGACGAGGAGTACGCGCGGATCGTCGGCCGGGTCCTCGACGAGGAGATCGGCCGCGGCGAGGGCGCCAACTTCGTGATCCGCAGAACGTACGAGGGCACGGTGCCCGGGTTCGGGCGGGCCGACGCGCTGGCGCTGTTCCGGCGGCTGCTGGAGGGCGAGCGGGGCGCGTACTGGACGTTCGTCGTCCACACCGGGGACCGGACGCTCGTCGGCGCGAGCCCCGAGGTGCACGTGCGGGCGTCGGGCGGGACGGTCGTGATGAACCCCATCAGCGGCACCTACCGCTACCCGGCCGAGGGCCCGACCCCCGAGCACCTGCTCCGCTTCCTCGCCGACGGCAAGGAGATCGAGGAGCTGTCGATGGTCGTCGACGAGGAGCTCAAGATGATGTGCACGGTCGGCGACCGGGGCGGGGTGGTGATCGGGCCCCGGCTGAAGGAGATGGCGCACCTCGCGCACACCGAGTACGAGCTGCGCGGCCGGTCGTCGCTGGACGTGCGCGAAGTGCTGCGGGAGACCATGTTCGCGGCGACCGTCACCGGATCGCCGGTGCAGAACGCCTGCCGGGTGATCGAACGGCACGAGGCCGGCGGGCGCGGCTACTACGGGGGCGCGCTGGCCCTGCTCGGCCGCGACGAGGGCGGCGCCCGGACGCTGGACTCCCCCATCCTGATCCGCACCGCCGACATCGACGCGGCCGGGCGGCTGCGGGTGCCGGTCGGCGCCACGCTGGTGCGCGGCTCGGACCCGGCCGGCGAGGTGGCGGAGACCCACGCCAAGGCGGCCGGTGTGCTGTCCGCGCTGGGTGTGCGCCCGGGACGGCCGCGCGGTGAGGCGGTGCGGGCGAACCTGGCGGACGATCCGCGGGTGCGGGCCGCGCTGGACGGGCGGCGGGCCTCGCTGGCGCCGTTCTGGCTGCGGATGCAGGAGCGGTCGGAGGAGCTCACCGGGCACGCCCTGGTCGTCGACGGGGAGGACACCTTCACCGCGATGCTCGCCCATGTGCTGCGGGCGGCCGGTCACGAGGTCACCGTGCGCCGCTACGACGAGCCCGGGCTGCGGGAGGCGGTACTGACGCACGAGGGCCCGCTGGTGCTGGGCCCCGGCCCCGGCGACCCCTCGGACACGGCCGACCCGAAGATGCGGTTCCTGCGGGAGCTGACCGCCGAGGTGCTCGCCGGCGGCCGGCACGGCGTGCTCGGCGTCTGCCTCGGACACGAGCTGATCGCGGCCGAGCTGGGCCTGGACATCGTCCGCAAGGAGGTGCCGTACCAGGGGGCGCAGACGGAGATCGACCTGTTCGGGCGGCCGGAGACGGTCGGCTTCTACAACAGCTTCGTGGCGCACTGCGACGAGGAGACCGCGCGGGAGCTGGCCGCCCACGGCGTCGAGGTGAGCCGCGCCGCGAACGGCGAGGTGCACGCGCTGCGGGGGCCGGGGTTCGCCGGCGTGCAGTTCCATCCCGAGTCGGTGCTCAGCCTGAACGGCGCGGGCGTGGTGCGGGAGCTGATGGGTCAGCTGCGCGGTACCAGCACGTTCCCCGAGCGGCGGCCGGCGATGTAGTCGAGGACGTTGTCCAGCGTCGTGGAGACGATCTGCGTGACCGCGTCCGCGGTGTAGTACGCCTGGTGGGACGTGACCAGGACGTTGGGGAAGGTGACGAGGCGGGCCAGGGTGTCGTCGTCGACGGCCTCCAGGGACTTGTCGAGGAAGAAGAGGCCCGCCTCCGCCTCGTACACGTCCAGGCCGACGCCGGTGAAGCGGCCGGCGCGCAGTTCGTCGACGAGCGCGGCGGTGTCGATGAGGCCGCCCCGGCTGGAGTTCACCAGGATCGCGTCGTCCCGCATGGTCTTCAGCGCGGTCGCGTCGATGAGGTGCCGGGTCTCCGGCAGCAGCGGGACGTGCAGGCTGACCAGGTCGGACTCGGCGAGCAGCTCCTCCTTGGGGACGTACGTCAGACCCAGCTCCCGGCAGGCCGGGTTCTCGGCGGCGTCCCAGCCGAGCAGCCGCATGCCGAAGCCGTGGGCGATACGGGCGAACGCCTCGCCGATCTTCCCGGTGCCGAGGATGCCGGCGGTGCGGCCGTGCAGGTCGCGGCCCATCAGCCCGTCGAGACGGAAGTCGAAGTCGCGGGTGCGGGTGGAGGCGCGGACGATGCGGCGGTTGACCGCCATGGCGAGGGTCCAGGCGAACTCGGCGACCGAGTACGGGGAGTAGGAGGAGACGCGGGCGACGGTGATGCCGAGGCGTTCGGCGACGTCGAGGTCGATGTTGTTGAAGCCGGTGGAGCGCTGGGCGACCAGCCGGGTGCCGCCGGCGGCGAGACCGGAGAGGACGTCGGCGCCGAGGTCGCAGTTGACGCTGGTGGAGATGATCTCGTGGCCGGCGGCGATGGGGGCGGTGTCCGTGTTCAGGAAGACGTCGAGGGTGCGGACGGGGTGGTGGGGGGCGAAGGCGCGCTCGACGAGGGGCTTCTCGTCTGCCTGCACGCCGAAGGCGAGGATCTCCACGGACCCCTCCGGGGGTTTGTGCCTGTTTGTTTCCCTGCGGGAAGCTTACGGGGCCGTCGGTGAGCTTGACGTGGGCCGAACGGCCCTCGGTGTCGGTGCGGGGCGGGGGGTGTTGCGCAGCCCGGCGCTTGCGGGGTGCCGCCGCGCCCACCCGTGCCGCCCCAGCGGCACGATTGCCCGCGGCTTGCGTCAGCCGAAGAAGACGCCCACTTCCTCGTAGAGGGATGGCGGGACCGTCTTCAGTTGGGCCGTCGCGTCCGCCATCGGGACGCGGACTATGTTCGTGCCCTGGAGGGCGACCATGGTGCCGAAGTCTCCGTCGCGGACGCAGTCGATGGCGTGGAGGCCGAAGCGGGTGGCCAGCCAGCGGTCGTACGCGCTGGGGGTGCCGCCGCGCTGGACGTGGCCCAGGACCGTGGTGCGGGCCTCCTTCCCCGTGCGCTTCTCGATCTCGAGGGCGAGCCGTTCACCGACCCCGGACAGCCGGACGTGTCCGAAGGCGTCCAGGGACTGGTCCTTGAGCACCAGGTCGCCGTCGCGCGGCACCGCGCCCTCCGCGACGACGACGATCGGCGCGTACGACGCGCGGAACCGTGAGGTCACCCACGCGCACACCTGGTCGACGTCGAAGGGGTGCTCGGGGATGAGGATGACGTTGGCGCCGCCGGCCAGGCCCGAGTGGAGGGCGATCCAGCCGGAGTGGCGGCCCATCACCTCGACGACCAGGACCCGCATGTGGGACTCGGCGGTGGTGTGCAGCCGGTCGATGGCCTCGGTGGCGATGCCGACGGCGGTGTCGAAGCCGAAGGTGTAGTCGGTGGCGGACAGGTCGTTGTCGATGGTCTTCGGCACGCCCACGCAGGGGACGCCGTACTCCTCGGTGAGGCGGGTGGCGACGCCGAGGGTGTCCTCGCCCCCGATGGTGATGAGCGCGTCCACGCCGAGCGCGGCGAGGTTGTCCGTGATCCTGCGGATGCCGTCCCGCTCGTTGAGCGGGTTGGTCCGCGAGGAGCCGAGGACGGTGCCGCCGCGGGGCAGGATGCCGCGCACCGCGGGGATGTCGAGGGGGACGGTGACGCCGTCGAGAGGACCGCGCCAGCCGTCCCGGAACCCGGTGAACTCGTAGCCGTACTCCTGTACGCCCTTGCGGACGACGGCCCGGATGACGGCGTTGAGCCCGGGGCAGTCGCCGCCTCCGGTCAGTACTCCGACCCGCATGGAAGTGTCCCTTCGCCATGGTCGACGGAATGCCGTTCGTTCCCACCTGGCACGGTAAGGGTGACCGGGGTCACATCGACATGGCCGGGACGGTAAATACCGGGATCCGTCCGGGTGTTGGGACGGCTGTCCGGCCGGCTACTCGTCGTCGAGACCGCGCTCGATGGCGTACCGGACGAGTTCCACGCGGTTGTGGAGCTGGAGTTTGCCGAGGGTGTTCTGGACGTGGTTCTGCACGGTGCGGTGCGAGATGACGAGGCGTTCGGCGATCTGCTTGTAGCTCAGGCCCTTGGCGACCAGGCGCAGCACCTCCGTCTCGCGCTCGGTGAGCCGGGGCGCCTTGTGCTCCTCACCGCCGCCGGCTGCGGGCGCGGCCGGTTCGGAGGCGAGGCGGCGGTACTCGCCGAGGACCAGTCCGGCGAGGCCGGGGGTGAACACCGGGTCGCCGTCGGCTGTGCGGCGCACGGCGTCCCGCAGTTCCTCGGTGGACGCGGACTTCAGCAGATAGCCGGTGGCGCCGGACTTCACGGCCTCCAGCACGTCGGCGTGCTCGCCGCTGGCCGAGAGCACCAGGACCCGCACGGTGGGGTCGGCGGCGACGACCTCCTTGCACACCTGCACGCCCGGCTTGGCGGGCAGGTTGAGGTCGAGGACGAGGACGTCGGGCGCGGCGGCCTTGGCGCGGCGCACCGCCTGTTCGCCGTCGCCTGCCGTGGCGACGACCTCGAATCCGGACTCGGAGAGGTCGCGCGCGACGGCGTCCCGCCACATCGGGTGGTCGTCGACCACCATCACCCTGATCGGCGTCGTCCCGTTCATCGCTGTTCCGCCTTCCCCCGCGGGTCGTTCGTCCGCTGCCGGTCCTTCGGCACCCTGAGTTCGACCTCCGTGCCCTGGCCGGGCACCGAGATCACGTCGGCGCTGCCGCCGAGGTCGCGCAGCCTGCCCCGGATGGACAGGGCCACGCCGAGCCGCCCCTCCCCCTCGGCCTGGGCGAGCCGTCCCTCCGGGATGCCGGGGCCGTCGTCCCGGACGGTGACGATCACCTCGTCGGGCTCGTCCTCGACCAGGATCCAGGCGCGGGCCTGCTCCCCGGCGTGCCGGCGGACGTTGTCCAGGGCGGCGCCGACGGCGGCGGCCACCTCGCGCGCGGCCTGTGCGGCGAGGAGCACGGGCGCGCCGGGTTCGGCGAGGCTGACCCGGGACCCGGCGTGCGGGGCGAGCAGGGACCGCAGGTCCACGGGACCGCCGTCCCCGGGCCCGCCGTCCTCCGGCCCGTCCTCCTCCACGGTCCGTACGACGGCGCCCCGGGCGGCGTCCTCGGAGGCGCGGGAGACGGGCACGAGGCCGCCGGAGACCAGGGTGCGCAGCGCCACCTCCTGCTCGCCGGCCATCCGTCCCAGCTCGGCCGCCTCGCCGCCGATGACGGCGCCGCGCCGCTGCACCATCGCCAGCACCTGGAGCACGCCGTCGTGGATGTCCCGGGCGAGCCGCTCCCGTTCCCGGGTGGCGGCCTCGATCTCCAGGGCGCGGGCGAGGGTGAGCTCGGAGGCGCGGGCGACCTCGACGACGTAGCCGATGGCGATGGAGGCGACCCAGACGAGGACGACGTTGTGCACGGTGTCGCGGGCCGGGTTGCCGCGCTCGACCAGGTTGGCGACCGCGACCAGGGTGGAGGCGAGGGCCGCCCAGCGCCAGCCGCCCTTGATGGCGAAGGCGAGCACCGATCCGGCGGTCCAGATGGACGGCAGGGTGGGTCCGCCGTCGTGGACGCGCTCCGCGGCGTCGGCGACCGGGGTGAGCAGGATGCCGGTGAGCGCGACGGCGAGGTCGGCGGCGAGGAAGGGTTTCGTGCAGGCGGCGGCGCTCGCGACCTTGGGGAGGGTGGCGAGGGTCCAGGCGCCGAGGACGGTGAAGTAGGCGACGGCGAGCCAGGGACGGGTGAACTCGTCGTGGGCGGACGCGAACAGGCCGATCGCGTAGATCATGGTCAGCACGCGGTAGCCGGTGAGCGCGCGCCACAGCGGCTGCTCGACCGACATGCGCATGACTTTGTCGCGCCGCGCCATGTTCCCCCCACTCCCCCCGGTGCGTGCCGGGCCCGGCTACCGCTCGGACGGTCCCCCGGTCTCTTCGCGGTCCGTCTGCTCCAGGGCCGCCCTGAGCTTCTCCGCCTGCTCCTTGTCGGCCCGGGCGACGGCGGCCCGGTGGGCCTTCTCCGCCTCCCTCTCGGCCTTCTCCGCTTCCTTCTCCGCCTTGGCCGCCTCGGCGAGCTGCCGCTTCATGGCGGTGGCGTACATGTCGACGTACTCCTGGCCGGACAGCTTCATGATCTCGTACATGACCTCGTCCGTCACGGCGCGCAGGACGAAGCGGTCGTGCTCCATGCCCTGGTAGCGGGTGAAGTCGAGGGGCTTGCCGATCCGGATGCCCGGGCGCATCAGCTTGGGCATGACCTGGCCCGGGGGCTGGATCTTCTCCGTGTCGATCATGGCGACCGGCAGGACCGGCGCCCCGGTGGCCAGCGCCACGCGCGCCAGGCCGCCCGGCTTGCCGCGGTAGAGGCGGCCGTCGGGCGAGCGGGTGCCCTCGGGGTAGATCCCGAACAGCTCACCGCGCTCCAGGACCTCTATGCCGCTCTTGATCGCCGCCTCACCGGCGCCGCGCGCCCCGGAGCGGTCCACGGGAAGCTGGCCGACGCCCTTGAAGAAGGCCGCGGTCATCCTGCCCTTGACGCCCGGGGTGGTGAAGTACTCCGCCTTCGCGATGAAGGTGACCTTGCGGTCCAGCACCGCGGGGAGGAAGAACGAGTCCGAGAAGGACAGGTGGTTGCTGGCCAGAATGGCGGGACCCTCGGCGGGGACGTTCTCCAGGCCCTCCACCCAGGGCCGGAAGGCGAGCTTCAGCGGCCCTCCGATGGCGACCTTCATCGTGCCGTACAACAACCGGGTGCCTCCTGTGCGTGTTGGTCAGACCATATCCCGGAGCGGCGGCGAAGGCCCCGACGGCCCTGGTCGGTGTCAGTGCGGTCGCGTACGGTGAAGGTCCTGCAATCCGAGTGCCGGCTCCGCGCCGGCCGTGACGTCGAGCCGGACCGTCCACGAGTCCCAGGAACAGGAGGCCGAAGGTGCCGCTCCTGACCGGAGCCGAGCCGTTCCGCCACGAGGGCGGGGAGACCGCCGTTCTCCTCTGCCACGGCTTCACCGGTTCGCCCCAGTCCTTGCGCCCGTGGGCGGGTCATCTCGCCGAGCGCGGGCTGACCGTGTCGCTGCCGCTGCTGCCCGGGCACGGCACGCGCTGGCAGGACCTCGGGGTGACCGGCTGGCAGGACTGGTACGCGGAGGTGGACCGCGAGCTGCGGATGCTGCGGGACCGCTGCGCGCGGGTGTTCGTGGCCGGGCTGTCGATGGGCGGCGCGCTGGCGCTGCGGCTGGCGGCGCGCCACGGGGACGCGGTGAGCGGGGTGATGGTGGTCAACCCGGCGAACAAGGTGCACGGGGTGGCCGCGCACGCCCTGCCGGTGCTGCGTCATCTCGTCCCGGCGACCAAGGGCATCGCGAGCGACATCGCCAAGCCGGTGACCCGGGAGCTGGGGTACGACCGGGTGCCGCTGCACGCGGCGCACTCCCTGCGGAACTTCTTCCGGCTGGTCGACAGCGAGCTCCCGCAGGTCACGCAGCCGCTGCTGCTGATGCGCAGCCCGCAGGACCATGTGGTGCCGCCGGCGGACTCGGCGCGCATCCTCTCCCGGGTGTCGTCGGTGGACGTGACGGAGGTCCTGCTGGAACAGAGCTACCACGTGGCGACGTTGGACTACGACGCGGAGCTGATCTTCCGGGAGGGCGCCGCGTTCGTCGGCCGGCTCGCACCCGGCGCCGTCAGGGAGCCCGGTCTCGGCAACGAAGGGACGACCGCAGGTGGCTGAGCACGACTCGGACCGTGAGGGCCGCGAGCCGGATGAGCAGGGCGTCCCCTTCGACGAGGCCGCCGCGTGGCAGGCGATCGTCGCCGGGTACGGCGAGGAGCCGCCGGACCCGCCGGGCGCCAAGCCGTTCAAGTCGGTGGACGACCTGGCGCTGCTCGAGTCCGAGACGAACGACGAGGACGGCGCGGACGGCGCCGGGACCAAGGCGCCGCCGCGCAAGGCGGAGGAGGAGCCGCCGGCCAGGCCGCTGGGCGGCTCCGTGGCCTTCGCTCCGGGGGTCGGCCCGCGGGACTACAGCGTGGCCGAGCCGGCGGAGGAGGATCTCGACGAGAGCGACGAGGGCCACTTCGTGCCGCCGGAGCCGCCCCCGCTGCCGGAGGCGGACGTCACCTCCAAGTTCGCCTGGCTGGGGGTGCTGGGCGCCCCCGTGCTGCTCCTGCTGGCGATACTGCTGGGCTGGGAGATGACCTGGTGGCTGACCACCCTGTGCGTCGGCGGCTTCCTGGGCGGCGCGGTCACGCTGGTGATGCGGATGCGCACCGACGAGGAGGACGACGGCGACCCGGGCCGGGGCGCGGTGGTCTGAGAGCCGTCACCCGGCCGCCGGGACCTTGAGGGCGGCCAGGACGGGCAGGTGGTCGGTCGCCGCCCGCAGGTCCGCCTCCGTCACCCCGGGCTGGTCGTAGGGCACGCCGCAGCCGAGCACCTCGACGCCCTTGGTGACGAAGAGGGCGTCGATGCGCTTGGGCGGGTCGCTGCGCACCCAGGTGTGCTCGCCGCCCCACGGCGCGGCGGTGCGGCAGTCGGTCAGGGTGCCGGCCAGCCGCCGGAAGGTGCGCCCGGCCGGCTCGTCGTTGAGGTCCCCGCCCGCGACGACATGCTCCACGCCCGCCTTGGCCACCCGGTCCAGCAGCATCCCGCCCTGGTCGTACCGCTCGTGCCTCTCCAGTGAGAGGTGGCAGCTGAGCACGCCGAGCCGGGCGGCGCCGAACCGTACGACGGCGGTGGCGAAGCCGCGCCGGTGCTGCCCCGGGGTGAGCGGCAGCAGCACGTCCTCGGTGCGTTCGACGGTGGCGCGCAGGGAGCACAGCAGGGCGGGCCCGGCGGCGGTGGCCCCGCCGGAGAGGATCACCAGCCCGGAGTCGGAGGCGAGCCGGGCGAGCTTCTTGCGCCAGCGGAAGAACCGCGGCGCCTCCTGGAGCAGCACCAGATCGGGCGCGCAGGCGCCGATCACCCGGGCGAGGGCGCCGGTGTCGTCCTTCATGGAGCGGATGTTGTAGCTGAGCACCCGGACGACGGCCGACCCGTCGGCGTCGGTGCGGGACCCTGGCAGCAGCTCGGTCGTCGCCATGCGATCAAGATACGCCGCAGGGGCGGCTGGGAAACGGCGACGCCCGCCGTTCCCCCAGGGGGTCGGGCGGGCGCTGCCGGGTGCCGGGGACCGTCACATGATCGGGTCGGGCTCGCGGGCGAGGTCGGCCGCGCCGACGAGGCCCGCCTTGTTGCCGAGCTGGGCGCCGAGGACGTCGGCGACCGGCCGCCAGTTGCCGCCGACCAGCCAGCGGCGGTACGACTTGCGGATCGGGCCGAGGACCAGCTCGCCCTCGTCGGACAGGCCGCCGCCGACGATGAAGGCGGACGGGTCGAACAGGGAGGCCAGGTCGGCCAGGCCCGCGCCGACCCAGCGGGCCAGCTCGCGGTAGGAGTCGACGGCCACCCGGTCGCCCTGGCGGGCGGCCATGGAGACATGCTTGCCCTCGATGCCCTCCGGGGTGCCGTCGCCGAGCGAGAGCAGGGTCTGGGCCTGCTCCGGGGTGGCGTTGGCACGCTGCTTGGCGTAGCGGACGAGGGCGCGGCCGGAGGCGTACTGCTCCCAGCAGCCCTGCGAGCCGCAGCCGCACAGCAGACCGTCCGGCACCATGCGGATGTGGCCGAACTCGGCGGCCACGCCGAAGTGACCGCGGCGCAGCTTGTTGCCGATGATCACGCCGCCGCCGAGGCCGGTGCCGAGCGTGATGCAGATGACGTTGCGGTGGCCCTTGCCCGCGCCGAACTTGTACTCGCCCCAGGCCGCCGCGTTGGCGTCGTTCTCCACGACGACCGGGAGGCCCACGCGGGCCTCGACCTTCTCCTTGAGCGGCTCGTTGCGCCAGTGGATGTTGGGGGCGAAGTAGACCTCGGAGCGCTGGCGGTTGACGTATCCGGCCGCGCCGATGCCCACGCCGACGATGTCGTGCCCGGCGCGCGCTCCCTCCACCGCCGAGGCGATGGCGTCCACGATCTCCTCGGGCGTGCCCGGGGTCGGCACCTTGTGGGTCGAGAGGATGGTGCCTTCCTCGTCGACCACGCCGGCCGCGATCTTGGTGCCGCCGATGTCGACGCCGATGGTGAGTCCCATGAATCCCTCAGTTTCGGTCGAGCCCCGCTACGCCAACGGTACCCGAGGCGACGGGCTCGCCGTCCCTGTGTCCGCAGGCCGGGAAGCCGGACGCGGCCGAGGGGCCCCGAGGGGCCTCGGGGGCGCTCAGTCCAGGTCGATGCGCTCGCCGGGGCCGGTGCCGGGGTCGTCGCCGGGGTCGCGGCGCTCCCCGGGGTCGCGCGGCGGGGTGTCGCGCGCCGTCCAGCGGCGCTCCTGGTCCTGCACGGCGGAGCGGTAGGCGGCGAGAAGTTCGCTGCCGGCGGCGGCGAGGTGGTCGAAGACGTCCGGGTTGCGTTCGATGACGGGTTCGACGGCGGCCTTCGCCTGCTGCACGACCTGGCGGACGACCTGCTGGGCGGCGGGTCCCGCGACCGCGCCGAGCAGCGGCGCCTGGAGGTCGGACAGCCTGTCGGCGACCGCGTCGACGAGCTTCTTGAACTCCTCGGCGGCGGAGCCGGGGGGCGTGCCGTGGCGGGCGCGGCGGCGGGCCCGCTCGGCCTCGAGGTCCTCGGCGGCGGCGGTGGCCCAGGCGTCGGCGTGGACCTCGGAGGGTGGATCGGCGGGCGCCTCGGCGCGGTCCTTCCGGGCGTCGTCCGCCCGCGTGCCGAAGGTCTCGTCCCCGGCCTCGTTCCCGGTGTCGTCGGGCGGGGGGAGCTGTTCGCTCATGACGGACTCCTTGACTGCGGGTGGCCCCCTCGACGGTACCCGAACGGCCCTCGCGGCTTCACCGGGTGCGCGGCCAGAGCTCCGGATCGGGCCGGAACCGGACGCGCAGCTCGCCCTCGCGCAGGGCGGCGCCGTCGACGGTGCAGCGGCGCAGCGCGGAGGGCAGCGGGACGACACGGCGGAACGGTCCGGCGGTGACGGTCAGTTCGTCGCCGCGGCGGACGAGGTCGAGGGTGTCGCGGCGGGCGCCGGGCAGCGGGAGGTGCCAGACCAGGACGCCGTCCTCGGCGATCCGGTCGGCGACCGGCCACCGGACCGGGCCGGCGGCCTCGGGTGCGGCGGGCACGGCGAGGGCGGTGAGGTCGTCGGCGCCGCGGGGGTCGCGGCCGAGGTGGGCGACGGGATGCACGGTGTGCTCCTCGCGCCACTCGTCGAGCGTCTTGCGCTGCTGGGCGACGGGCCCGGCGAGCCAGCCAGCCGCCTCGCTCTCCGGCAGGACGCGGTTGGCGACGACCGCGTCCAGGCGCAGCCCGCGCAGGGCGACGCCGAGGGCGGCGGTGCGCAGGGCGTCGGCGCCGGCGGGCCCCGGCTCGGCGACCAGGCGTACGGCGGTGCCGCGGCCGGCGAGGAGGGCCTCGACGGCGGCGAGCTGGAGGTCGAGGCGGGCGGCCGTCTCGTAGATCCACTCCGCGGGCATGGGGACGCCCGCGAGCCGGCCGAGCACCGGGCGCAGCGCGCGGGCGGCCTGCCGCTCGGGCGGCAGCAGCCGGTTGAGGACGCGGCGCAGCTCCTCGGGCAGGGCGAGGAGGGCGAGCGCGCGCGGGGCGGCGGGGAGGTCGACGACGAGGAGGTCGTGGGCGTCCTCGGAGGCGGCGGCGTCCCGCAGGGCGCGCAGCACGGCGAGTTCCTCGGCGCCGGGCAGGGGGCCGGTCTCCTCGGGCACCAGGCGGGAGGCGCCGAGCAGGTCCAGCGCGCCGCCCGCGCGCTCCTGGAGCGCGGCGAGGTCGGCCCGGAACCCCGCGTCGGGATCGACGCGCCGCACGGTGAGCCCGGGCACGTCCGCGTCCCCGAGCACCGGGCCCAGGGTGTCCCCCGGATCGGTCCCGAGCAGCAGCGTGCGGGCGCCCTCGCGGGCGGCGGCGAACGCGGTGGCGGCCGCGACCGTGGTCCGGCCGCTGCCGCCGGGGCCGGTGATCAGGAGGGTACGCATGGAGGTGAACGCTACCGGCACCGACCGTCCCGGGGCTCCGCCCCGGACCCCGCTCCTCGAGCGCCGGAGGGGCCGACTTTCGGTCCTACTCGGTTCCCGACTCCACGCGCTTCTTCAGGCCCGCCAGCGCGCGGTCGATGATGACCTTCTCCGCCTTGCGCTTGATCATGCCGAGCATGGGGATCTTGACGTCGACGGTCAGCCGGTAGGTGACCTCGGTGGTGCCCGCGCCGGCGGGGGTGAGGACGTAGGAGCCGTCGAGGGAGCGGAGCATCTGGGACTTCACCAGCGTCCAGGACACCTCGTGCGGGCCGCTCCAGGTGTACGCGAGGGTCTGGTCGTCCTTGATCGCGCCCGCGTCCATGACCAGGCGCACCTGCTCGGCGCGGCCCTCGGCGTCGGTCCCGAGGACCTCCGCCTCCTTCACCTCTCCCGTCCACTCGGGGTAGCGGGCGAAGTCGGCGATCACCCCCATCACGTCGGCCGGTGCCGCCTCGATGGTGATGCTCGAGCTGGTGTGTTCCGCCATCGCCGTGGCTCCTCCAGATGCGGGCCGGTAGGTCGTCCTCGCCGTGCGTGGGCCTGAGCGCACGCGCGTGCAGCGGAAGGCTACCGCGCACCGCCCGCGCCGAGATCACCCGACCTGGGGCGTCCGCGCCCGGGGGCGCTTCAGAACTCCAGCGCCCAGGGCCGGCCGGTGCTCGCGAAGTGCCCCACGTTGACGCACTCGGTGGCGCCGATGCGCATGCGCCGCACCAGCGGCTGGTGCACGTGACCGAACAGGGAGTAGCGGGGACGGGTCCGGCGTATCGCGTCCAGCAGCGCCGTGCTGCCCCGCTCGAAGCGGCGGGCGACGGTGTCGTAGACCAGCTCCGGGACCTCCGGCGGGATGTGCGTGCACAGCACGTCGACCTCGCCGACGGCCTCGATCTTCGCCGCGTACTCCTCGTCGTCGATCTCGTACGGCGTGCGCATCGGGGTGCGCAGGCCGCCGCCGACGAACCCGAAGGTCCAGCCGCCGATCTCCACCCGCTGCCCGTCGAGCACGGTGGTGCCGGGCCCGGCGTACTCGCGCCACAGGGGCGGCACGTCGACGTTGCCGTAGGTGGCGTACGTCGGGGTGGGGAAGGCGGAGAACATCTCCGCGTACTGTTTCCGCACCGCCGTCTCGATCGCCGTGGCCCGGTCGACGCCGATGCCGGCCCACAGCCCGCGCTGGAAGTCGCGCGCCTCCTCGAAGCGGCGGGCGGTGCGCATCTCCACGATGCGGTGGGCGTTCTCCGTGCCGAACAGGTCGGGGAAGATGCCGCGCGAGTGGTCGGCGTAGTCGAGGAACAGCACCAGGTCACCGAGGCAGACCAGGGCGTCGGCGCCGTCCTTGGCGCGGGCGAGGTCGCGCGCGTTGCCGTGCACGTCGCTGACCACGTGAACGCGGGTGCCGTGGGTGCGCCGGCCGCCGCCGGGTGTGGATGCCATGGCGATCAAGCGTAATCGTGTGCGGCATACGTGAACAACGGCGGTCCTACCTGCGGTTACTGGCTCGCTGGTTCAGCGGTGGACTACTGTGCGCAATGAAACACCAACCTGTGTGACGCAGCGAACATCTGACAGGGCCCCCCTGTCGTGACGGGCATACCGGCGGGTAACGTCCGGGCAGTCCAGTCGTGCTCGGGATTTCAACCAGTGAATTCGCGAGCACCCGCCCGAGCCTTGGACCGCACCGTCGCATCGCACACCGTCGTGGCGCCGGCGCCCTAAGAGGAGCAGCAGTCTTGCGCGAGTTCAGCCTTCCGGCCCTGTACGAGGTCCCCGCGGACGGCAATCTGACCGACATCGTCCGCAGAAACGCCGCGCAGCATCCCGATGTCGCCGTCATGGCCCGCAAAATCGGCGGGACGTGGCAGGACGTGACGGCCGCCGCCTTCCTCGCGGAGGTGCGGGCCGCCGCCAAGGGCCTGATCGCCGCGGGCGTGCAGCCCGGCGACCGGGTCGGCCTGATGTCCCGCACCCGCTACGAGTGGACGCTGCTGGACTTCGCGATCTGGAGCGCCGGCGCGATCACCGTGCCGGTGTACGAGACCAGCTCGGCGGAGCAGGTGGCGTGGATCCTCGGCGACTCCGGCGCCACCGCCTGCCTCGTGGAGCTCGACGCGCACACGGCGACCGTGGAGTCCGTACGCGACCGGCTGCCCGCGCTGAAGCACGTGTGGCAGATCGAGGGCGGCGGCCTGGACGAGCTGGGCCGCCTCGGCGCGGACGTCGCGGACGCCACGGTCGAGGAGCGCAGCTCGGTCGCCAAGGCCGACGACCCGGCCACCATCGTCTACACCTCCGGCACCACCGGCCGCCCCAAGGGCTGCGTGCTCACCCACCGCAGCTTCTTCGCCGAGTGCGGCAACATCGTGGAGCGGCTGCGTCCGCTGTTCCGCACGGGCGAGTGCTCGGTGCTGCTGTTCCTGCCGCTCGCCCACGTCTTCGGACGGCTGGTGCAGATCGCGCCCATGATGGCGCCGATCAAGCTGGGCTGCGTGCCGGACATCAAGAACCTCACCGACGAGCTGGCCGCGTTCCGGCCGACCCTGATCCTCGGTGTGCCGCGGGTCTTCGAGAAGGTCTACAACTCGGCGCGCGCCAAGGCGCAGGCCGACGGCAAGGGCAAGATCTTCGACAAGGCGGCGGACGCCGCGATCGCCTGGAGCCGGGCGCTGGACGCCCCGTCGGGCCCGTCGTTCGGCCTGAAGGTCAAGCACAAGGTCTTCGACAAGCTCGTGTACAGCAAGCTGCGCGCGGTGCTGGGCGGGCGCGGCGAGTACGCCATCTCCGGCGGCGCCCCGCTCGGCGAGCGCCTGGGCCACTTCTTCCGCGGCATCGGCTTCAGCGTGCTGGAGGGCTACGGCCTGACCGAGTCCTGCGCGGCCACCGCCTTCAACCCGTGGGACCGCCAGAAGATCGGCACGGTCGGGCAGCCGCTGCCGGGGTCCGTGGTGCGGATAGCGGACGACGGAGAGGTGCTGCTGCACGGCGAGCACCTGTTCAAGGAGTACTGGAACAACCCCGGCGCGACCGCCGAGGCGCTGGCCGACGGCTGGTTCCACACCGGGGACATCGGCACCCTGGACGAGGACGGCTACCTGCGGATCACCGGCCGGAAGAAGGAGATCCTGGTGACGGCCGGCGGCAAGAACGTCGCCCCGGCGGTCATCGAGGACCGCATCCGGGCGCACGCGCTGGTCGCGGAGTGCATGGTGGTCGGCGACGGGCGGCCGTTCGTGGGCGCGCTGATCACGGTGGACGAGGAGTTCCTGGACCGCTGGTGCGCCGAGCACGGCAAGCCGGAGGGGTCGACGGCGGCGTCGCTGTCCGACGACCCGGATCTGCTGGCGGCGATCCAGGAGGCCGTGGACGACGGGAACGCGGCGGTGTCCAAGGCGGAGTCGGTGCGGAAGTTCCGGGTGCTGCCGGCGCAGTTCACGGAGGAGTCGGGGCATTTGACGCCTTCGCTGAAGCTGAAGCGGAATGTTGTGGCGAAGGATTACGCGCACGAGATCGAGGCGATCTACGCGAAGTAGCGCCTGCAGGGGTGGGCGGAACTCGCCGTTGGCGGGTGCGGGTGCGTGGGGGTTGGTCGCGCAGTTCCCCGCGCCCCTCAGGGGTGGTCGCGCCCGTCGGGCAAGTGCCGCGCCGTGGGGGCAGGTCGCGCAGTTCCCCGCGCCCCTGAGGGGTGGTTGCGCCCGTCGGGCATGTACCGCGCCGTGGGGGTTGGTCGCGCAGTTCCCCGCGCCCCTCAGGGGTGGTCGCGCCCGTCGGGCAAGTGCCGCGCCGTGGGGGCTGGTTGCGCAGCTCCCCGCGCCCCTGAGGGTTCCCCGCGCCTCGGGGGGTGTTACAGCAGGGTTTTCAGGCGTTCTGCCAGGAGGTCCCAGCGCCACTTCTGTTCGACCCACTCCCTGCCGCGCTCGCCCATGTTGTGGCGAAGGGCCGGGTCGGTCAGGAGGGTGGTGACGCGTTCCGCCGTCTCTTCGGCGGAGCCGCCTCGTACGACCCAGCCCGTCTCGCCGTCGAGGACCGCGTCCGGGGCGCCGCCGGAGTCGCCGGCGACGACGGGGAGGCCGGTCGCGGAGGCCTCCAGGTAGACGATGCCGAGGCCTTCCACGTCCAGGCCGCCGCGCCGGGTCCGGCAGGGCATCGCGAAGACGTCGCCGGCGCCGTAGTGGGCGGGCAGCTCGGACCAGGGGACGGAGCCGGTGAAGCGGACGGAGGCGGCGACGCCGGTGTCGGCGGCGAGGCGGCGCAGGTCCTTCTCGTAGGGGCCGCCGCCGACGATCAGCAGAACGGCGTCCGGCTCGGCGGCCAGGATCGCGGGCATCGCGCGGATCAGCGTGTCCTGTCCCTTGCGCGGCACCAGCCGGGAGACGCACACGACCACCGGCCGGTCGGTCAGCCCGAGCCGCGCCCGCACCTCGTCGCCGCCGGAGCCGGGGTGGAAGGTCTTCTCGTCGACGCCGGGCGGCAGTTGCACCATCCGGGAGGCCGCCTCGGGGGTCAGCGCGCCGGCGATGCGGGAGCGCGTGTACTCGCCGAGGTAGGTGATCGTGTCCGTGGACTCCCCGATGCGGCGCAGCAGCTGCCGTGCGGCGGGCAGCTGGGCCCAGCCGGCCTCGTGGCCGTGGGTGGTGGCCACGATCCGCTCGGCGCCCGCGCGGCGCAGCGCCGGCGCCATCAGGCCGAGCGGCGCGGCCGCCCCGAACCACACCGAGGTGCAGCCGTGCTCGCGCAGCAGCCGGACGGCCGTGCGGGTGGCCCCGGGGGTGGGCAGCAGCATCGTCGTACGGTCGCGTACGACGGTGAAGGGCTGCTCGGCGTCGAAGGCGGCGGTGGCCTCGACGCCCTCCCGGGTGCGCTTCCAGGTGGAGGCGTAGACGACGACGCGCTCGGGGTCCAGGCGCAGCGCCATGTTGTGCAGGAAGGCCTGGATGCCGCCGGGACGGGGCGGGAAGTCGTTGGTGACGATCAGGGTCTTGTGCATCGCCGCCGACCCTACCGAACGGTTGTCGTGCGTCCGCCACGGCGCTGCTCGGTGGCACGCGCGGCGGCTTCCGCGACATCATGGCCCCTCATGACCGCACACGGGACGGGCAGGCGACACGTGGAACCGACGGCCGCACGGGGGTCCCTGGCCGGACTGCTGGGAATCTGGGGCGTGACGCGCGCGGCGCTGCTGCTGTGCGTGCTGAAGGTGCTGGTCTTCCCGGGTCCGGACGTCACCAGCGACGTGTCGGTGATCTACCGGGGCTGGTACGACGTCCTCATCACCGGAACGTTTCCGCAGGACGACGTGACCTGGCAGTACCCGCCCGCCGCGGCCCTGGCGGTGCTCTCCCCCGCGGTGCTGCCGTTCCTGGAGTACGCGACCGCCTTCTTCGTGCTGGCGCTGGCGGCCGACGCGGTGACGCTGGCGCTGCTGCTGCGCGGGGCGCGCGGCGCGGGCCGGTCCCGGCGGGGTGCGTGGATGTGGGTGGCGGGCGTGCCGCTGCTCGGGCCGACGGTGTACGCCCGCTACGACGTGATGGTGACCGCGGTGGCGGTGGCCGGGCTGCTGGCGGCCGTCCGGCACCCCCGGCCGGCGGGCGCGCTGCTGGCGTTCGGGGCGCTGCTGAAGGTGTGGCCGGCGCTGCTGCTGCTCGCGGTGCGCAGGCGGGTCACCTGGGTGTCGGCGGCGGTGACGGGCGTGGCGGTGGCGGGGCTGTTCGCGGTGCTGATGCCGGGCGCGTTCGCGTTCCTGGGCTTCCAGCGGGACCGGGGCACGGAGGTCGAGTCGCTGGGGTCGCTGGTGTTCCACGTGGCCCGGCACCACGGCTGGGAGGGGAAGGTGCTGCTGAACTACGGCTCGGTGGAGTTCCTCGGCCCGTACGTGAGCTGGGTGAGCACGGGGGCGCTGTTCCTGACCGGGGCCGCGCTGGCCTGGCTGGTGCTGTGGCGGCTGATGGCGACCCGGTTCGCGCCGCACACCGCGGCGGACGCGGCGTTCACGGCGGTGCTGCTGTTCACGGTCACCAGCCGGGTGATCAGCCCGCAGTACATGGTGTGGCTGGTGGGGACCGCGGCGGTGTGCCTGTGCTTCCGGGAGAGCCGGATGGGACGTCCGGCGGCGCTGGTGCTGGTCGCGTGCCCGGTGACGACGCTGGAGTTCCCCGTGTGGTTCGGCCACGTGGTGGCGAGCGACGCCCTGGGCGTCACGCTGCTGGCGGTACGCAACGCCCTGCTGGTGACCGCGTCACTGCTGGCGGCCCGCACCCTGTGGTGCACCACGGTCCCGACCCGCCGCCGAATCCCGACAACCCCCGGCCCGTCCTGGGCCCAGCGCCCCACGGTCCCGTCCTGACCCCCTGAGGGGGGCGCCCCGAAGGGGCGCGGGGAACTGCGCGACCAACCCCCACCCCGCCGCACCGGCCGACGAACCACAGCCCACCACCCCCTACCGCCACATCTCCCCCCTCACCGCAACGCATCCCGCACAAAATCCCGCCACTGAAGTGTGAACTCCTCCGGCGTGACGCCCAACACCCCCCGCATCGCGTCCTCCACAGCCCCCTCCCGCCCCTCATGCGCGCCCACGGCGCGATAGAACGCACCGAGCCGCTCCTCCCCCCACCGATCCGCGATCATCCGGCACGCCAGCCAGCTGCCCTCGTACGCCCGCGCCAGCCCGTCCGCGTCGCCGGTGAAGCCGAAGTCGTCGTCCTCGGGCAACGCGTCGGGCACCTCGCCCCGCCCGACGGCCTGCGCCAGCTCCGGCGCGGCCTCGGCGGGATCGCGCCCCGCGCCGCGGTAGCCGGCCCAGTCGGCGTACCCCTCGGACAGCCACAGCGGGGTCGCGGCGGAGGTGTGCGCGCGGGTGGCGACGTGGGCGGTCTCGTGGGTGAGGACGACCTGCCGCCCGGAGTCGCCGAGCAGCCCGAAGGCGTCCGGGTTGACGATCACCCGGTCCGCGGGCGCCCGCGGTCCGCCGCCGGTCGCCCCGGTGGTGACGGCCGCGATGCCCCGGTAGGAGGACGGGGGCGAGCCGAGCAGCCCCGCCATGCCCTCCAGCGTCTCCGGGACCAGGACGACGACGCTGCGGGCCCACGCCGGGCCCCAGGCGTCGGTGACGGCGGGCACCGCGCGGTCGGCGAGCTCGGCGTAGTCGCGCAGGGCCCGCTCGGACTGTCCGACGCCGAGCACGAGGCTGCGCTCGCCGCGTACGGCCTGCGCGCGGCCCTGGTCCCACAGCTGCTGGCCGGACTTCTCGGCCGGGCGGTCGGACTCCACCGACCAGTGGCCGTCCCGGTCCCGGCTGAGACTCAGGGTGCGGGCGGTGACGACCGGGGAGCGGTCGTGGCCGTCGACGCGGTAGCTGAGGTCGGCGGCCGCGGTGGCGCGGTCGCCGGTGCGGTCCAGCTCGGTGAGGCGGTAGGACCAGGCGGCGAGGGGCACCGCGCGCAGGTTGTCGAAGCCGTCGCGGGTGCCCGTACGGGCATAGGCGGCGGCGTCCCGGGCGAGGACCGCCTCGGCGCGCCGGTCGAGCAGGGACTGCACCTCCGCGCGGGCGGCGTCCACGGCGGGGCCGCCGCCGCATCCCACGAGGGCGGCGAGCAGCAGGCACAACGCCGCCACCGCCGCCTGCGACACCCGCGTTCGACCGGCCACCTTTCCGAGGGTACGGGCGCGGGCCCGCGGGAGTCAGACCCTGGTGACCGAGGAGACCGGCATCATGCCGACCGGGTCGTAGCGCACGGGGGCGCCGGGGTAGGGCGCGTGGATCACCTGGCCGTTGCCCATGTACATCGCCACGTGGGAGGCGTCGGAGCGGTAGAGGACCAGGTCGCCGGGGCGGGCCTCGGACAGCGGGACCTGCCGGCCGGCGTACCGCTGGGCCTGCGAGGTGCGCGGCAGGGCGACCCCGGCCTGCGCGTACGCCCACTGGGTGAGCCCGGAGCAGTCGAAGCCGGCGGGGCCGTTGGCGCCCCACACGTAGGGCCTGCCCAGGGCGGAGCGGGCGGCGGCGACGGCGGCGGCCGCGCGCCCGGAGGCGGGGGCGCCGCCGGGGCCGAGCAGGTCGGTGCGGCCGGAGCGGGAGGCGCGGTCCCAGGCGGCCCGTTCGCCGGCCGGGAGGGAGGCGAGCAGCCGGCGCGCCTCGGTGAGCTTCTTCTCCACGGTCCGTTTGTGGGTGGCGGCGGCCTTGCGGCTGCGTTCGAGGGCGCCGAGCCGTTTCGCGGCCTCGGCGCGGTCCTGGGACAGCGAGCGCAGGGTGCCGCGGAGTCTCTTCAGCTCGGCGGTCTGGTGGACGCCGATCCGGTCGAGGACGGAGGCCTTCTGGAGGTAGTCCTCCGGGTCCTCGGAGAGCAGCAGGGCGAGGGCGGGCTCCAGGCCGCCGGAGCGGTACTGGGAGCCGGCGAGCGAACCCAGCGCCTCCCGCATGGTGTTGACCCGCTGCTGCTTGCGGGCGATGGCGTCCTGGGCGTCGGCGATCTCCCGGCGCAGGGCGTCGGCGCGCTCGTCGGCCGCGTTGTAGGCCTCGGTGGCCTTCTCCGCCTCGCGGTAGAGGCGGTCGACCTCGGCCCGGGTGTCCTCCTGGGGCGCGGCCGTGGCCGGTACCGCGCCGAGGGCGGTGGCGGCCGCGGAGAGCAGGCCCAGGGCGAGGGCGGTGCTCCGCTCGGGCCCTGAGGACGGTGCGGTACGGCGATGGGACCCCACGGGAAGTCGCGCTCCTTCCGCTGGCGGACAGGGAAACGCGGCAGACAGTAGCCGCCGAGGCCGTCGGCGGAGCCACGGCCAGGGCGGCACACACGGTGACGCCCCGCCGTTGACCTGGGTCAAGGCGGGGCGTGGAGGCGGAGCGGGACCGTCGGGAATCCCCCGAACGGGGGCACCCGGGGCGGTTTCCGGACAGGTCAGACGCGGACGCCGAACATGAACGGGCCGCCGATGGTGTTCATCGACTCGTAGCGCACGACGGTGCCGGTGCGCGGGGCGTGGATGATCTGGCCGTTGCCCGCGTAGAGGCCGACGTGGTGCAGGTCGTTGAAGAAGAACACCAGGTCGCCGACCTTGAGCTGGTCCACCGAGTAGATTTTGGTGCCGGCGCCGGTCTGGGCCTCGGAGGTGCGCGGGATGCCGACGCCGGCCTGCGCGTACGCCCAGGAGGTCAGGCCCGAGCAGTCGAAGGAGGACGGGCCGGTGGCGCCGTAGACGTACGGGGTGCCGAGCTTGCTCTGGGCGGCGGCGAAGGCGGCGGCGGCGCGGCCGGAGCCGGCCGGGACGTTGACCGAGAGGGCGTCGCGCTCGCTGGCGCGGGTGGCGCGGCTCTGCTCGTCGGCGAGCTGCGCCTTCTCCGCGGCGGTGAGGCTGTTGAGCAGCTTCTGCGCGGAGGCGAGCTTGCCCTGGACCTCCTTCTTCTTCTTGCCCAGTTCGGCCCGGGTGGAGGAGAGGTCCTTGAGCTTCTCGGCGGCCTCGGCGCGCTGCTGGGCCAGCTCGCGCTGCTTCTCCTGGATCTTCTTCAGCGAGTCGACCTGCTGGGCGCTCAACTGGTCCAGGGTGGAGGCCTTGTCGAGGTAGTCGTCCGGGTCGGCGGACAGGAAGAGCTGGACCGAGGGGTCGATGCCGCCGCTGCGGTACTGGGCGCTGGCCATCGAACCGAGGCCGTCGCGCAGGTCGTTGAGCTCCTGCTGACCCTTGGCGACGTTGTCCTGGATGGTGGAGATCTCCTTCTGGAGCTTCTCCTGCTTCTCCTTGGCCCCGTTGTACTTCTCGGTGGCCTGCTCCGCCTGCTCGTAGAGCTTGTCGACCTTGGCCTTGACCTCGTCCTTGCTCGGCTTCTCGCTGGGGGCCGCGTTGGCGGCCTGCGAGCTCATGACGACGGCAGCAGCGGCGGCCGTGGTGAGCACGGTCACGCGTGCGCGGCTCGGCTGCTTGGGACGACGGTGGGACGCCACGGAGACGAGCTCCTTCTCGAGAGTGATCGCGCGAGCGAGGGTTCGAAGGCTGACCCTAGTGATTCTCTTGTGATCAGTTCAAATCCCTGGGCACAAAATCTCCGCTACAGCGCGTTTATTCCGTGACAACTCACCTGCTGTGACGCCGCCTTGACGCTACGTTGCGTGACGGTTCCGTCAATTCAGGCATTACCCCTGTACGTTGCACGAGGGACGGAAGTGCATCAGGTACTAGGAAAGCCTTTTGAGGAGCACGGCGGACGCGACGGGGCGCGCGCCGGCGCGTGCGACCCCGTCGGCGACCTCGCGGTCGGTGGAGGCGACGATGACCGGCCGCCCCGGCGGCTCGGCGCGCACGAGCTGGCGGATCAGCTCGTCGGCGGTGACGCCCGGCTTGGAGAACAGCACCCGCACCCCGCGCGGCGGCGCCAGCAGCACCGGCGCGGCCAGTTCGGCGCCGTCGAAGACACAGGTGACCTCGGCGCCGGTCTGGGCGGCCAGCTGCGCGAGCTGGCCCAGCAGCCGCAGCCGCTGCTTCTCCAGCGGCATCTGCGGATAGCCGGTCTTGGTGACGTTGTAGCCGTCGACGACCAGATGCGCCTGCGGAAGGGCGAGAAGCTGGTCGAGGACGGCCGGGTCGTCCTCGGACAGCGCGCGGGCGGCGATGTCCTTGGGGGTCATCCGGCCCGGCTCCACGGCGTCCACGGTCTCCGCGGGCCGCACGGACACGGGCGGCAGCGCCAGTTCGCGCCGCAGCCCCTGAGCGGCGTCCAGGACGGTGTCGAGCAGCAGCCGTACGCGCATGTCCTCGACGCTGCGGCCCTCGCGGGCGGCGCGGCGGGCGGCCTCCAGGGCGGCCTCGGTCTCCCCCAGCCGGGCCTTGAGGCGCCGGGTCTCGCTCTCGGCGGCGGACACCTGCGTCTGGCCCTCGGCGCGCACCGCCTCCATCTCGCCGCGCAGCTTGCGCAGGGCGGCCTCGCCGCGCTTGACGTCGGCGAGGGCGGAGCGCAGCTTGCGGTGCAGGGAGTCGGTCTCCTTCTTCGCCGCGTCCAGCTCGGCGCGCAGCCGCTCGGTCTCGGCGCGGGTGTGCTCGCGGGCCCGGTCCAGTTCGGCGCGCAGCCGCTCCAGCTCGGCGCGGGTCTCCTCGTCGGCGCGCTCGGCGTCGGCGCGCTGCGCCTCCTCGCCGGCGGCGGTGACCAGCTTGACCCAGCCCGGCGGGCGGAGCACATAGGCCGCGGCCGCCACGTCGAGCGGGTCCGCGGCCGGGGGCGGCGAGCCGGAGTCGAGGGCGCCGGTCAGCTCCGGCTCGGCCTCTCTGAGCTTCTCCCCGATCCGCTGCCGGAACAGCGGCTCCGTCTCCAGCGCCGCCGCCATCGCGTTCCCGGCGAACTTGGCGCGGCGGGTCGGGGTGAACCGGGCGTACTGCCGCAGCTGAGCGGGCAGCTCGGCGACGGTGAGCCCGCCGAAGCCGTCCGCGACGATCTGGACGACCTTGCGGCGCACCCCGTCGGGCAGCGGACGGTCGAGCACCTCGGCGGCGCCGTCCTGCGGCCCCCCGCCCGTGGTCTCCACCATCCGTCAACACCCCAATGCCTGTGTGCGGCCCCGTCCGCGGGGCCGCCGTCAGCGGGCCGCTCCCTCTCAGGAGCCGGCGCCCGGCCTGTCCACGAGTTCCACCTGGTCCACGGCGTTGCACCAGCGGCACCGCACCGACTCGACCGTCTCGTCGAGCACCTCGCGCTCCTCGACCTTGGGCTCTCCGGCCAGGTCGAGGTGCACGTACTCGACGACCTTCGACGAGCGGGTCACGTCGAAGCGGGTGAGGTTGCCGCAGAGGGTGCAGCGCCACCGCGTCGAGGCGGTCGGCAGAGGAACCGTCATCGTGGCTGTTCGCCTTCCTTCCAGTGTCCGTGACGCACCGGGCTGCCGGTGCGTGTGGCTCGTAACCCTACGGCCTGCCGGACCCGTGCCGCCCGCCCGTCCACGGCGGCGAGGCGATCCGCACGGTTACGTCCGGTTACGTCATGCTCTGTAGCCATGATCCGCAACTGGACCGCGGCGGCCGCCGGGGCGCTGAGGACCACGCCCGCCCCGGTCACCCGCACCTTGATCGTGCTGTGCTGCCTGGTCTTCCTGACCGGGCCGGCCTCCGGGCTGCACCCGGCGTACGGCTCCGGGGAGGAGCTGCTGTCCGCGCAGCGGGACTTCGTCCGCCGCTGGGGCGTGATCCCCGCAGACCTGTTCGACGGGTCCCCCGCGGCCGCCCTCACCCCGGCCACGGCGCTCTTCGTGCACGGCAGCTGGGTTCATCTGCTGGGCAACATGCTGTTCCTCCATGTGTTCGGGCCGCTGACCGAGGCACGGATGGGCCGGGTGCGGTTCGCCCTGAGCTACGCGGGCTGCGGCTACCTCGCCCTGCTGGGGTACGCGGCCGCCAACGCCGGCTCCGGGCGGCCCCTGGTCGGGGCCTCGGGGGCGATCTCGGCGCTGCTCGGAGCGTTCCTCTTCCTGTTCCCCCGGGGACGGGTCACCAGTCTCCTGCCGTTCGCCTTCTTCCTGCCGGTGCGGCTGCCCGCGTGGGCGGTGCTGCCGTTCTGGGCGGCGCTCCAGTGGGCGGCGGCCGGGGCCACCGCGGAGGGCGGGCCGGGGGTGGCGTATCTGGCGCACCTAGTGGGCTTCGGCCTGGGGTTCGGCTGCGCGTGGGTGTGCCGGGGCCGGGCGACTACAGTGAAGTCCGCCCCTGCTCCGGCCCCCGAGGGAGAGAACCAGCCGTGATCACCGCGATCGTCCTCATCAAGACCAGCGTGGACCGGATCCCCGAGATCGCGGAGCAGATCGCCGCGCTGGACAGCGTCAGCGAGGTCTTCTCCGTCACCGGCACCTACGACCTGATCGCCATGGTCCGGGTCCGGGAGCACGAGGACCTGGCGGAGGTCATCCCCGGGCGGATCAGCAAGATCCCGGGCGTCGAGGGCACGGACACGCACGTGGCGTTCCGCACCTACTCCCAGCACGACCTGGAGGCGGCGTTCGCCATCGGCCTGGACAGCTGACCCCCTCCCGGGGCCCGGCCCCGGACCCCGCTCGGCGCCGCCGAAGATCACGGCCCGGCGATCGGGGCCCGGCGATCGCGGCCGAAGATGAAGAGTTCTTCATCGGGGCCTCATCCGGGACCTCGGGTACGGCGCACAGGCTGGGGTCATGGCCTTCACTCGCCGGATGGCGGCCCTCGCCGCCGTCGTACTGATCCCCCTGGGCGTCGCCGCGACCAGCTTCGCGCTCGCCGACAGCCCCGAACCGCCGAAGGTGCCCCCGCGGGTCGAGCTGGACAGCGGGTCGCCCGCGCCGACGCCGTCGGCGACCCGCCCCGATCCCACGCCCAGCGACGAGGTCGTGTCCCCGCCCCCGGTGACCGACGGACCGACGGACGACGACGATGACGACGACCAGGGCCAGGACCCCGCGGACGACGGCCCCGACCGGGACGACGGACGCGACCGGGACGACGGCTGACCGGGGCCGCAGGCGGCTCTCCGCCCGGGTCCGCATCCTGCTGTGGCTGCTGTTCGTGATGGCGGTCGCCCTCACCTCGGTCGCCGCCACCACCCGCTCCTTCCTGCTGCGGGACGTCGACCACCGCTCCAACGGGCTGCTCGCCCAGGAGAGCGGCGAGTTCGCCGCGTTCGAGGAGCGGGGTCTGGACCCGGAGACGGGCCGTCCGTTCACCGAGCCGGACCGGCTGCTGAAGGTGTTCCTGGAACGGCAGTACGCCGACCCCGACGAGGAGCTCATCGGCCTGGTGGCCCGGCCCGGCGGCGACCCGGCGCAGTTCATCCAGCCCCGCGACCTGCCCGTCGCGCTGCCGCTGCACCGGGACGCCGACGCCCGCCGCCGCATCTTCGACTCCCCCGACCCGTCCGGGGTGCTGCACCGGCCCGAGGGCGAGATCCGGTGGGCGAAGGTGGCCGTGGCCCGGCACGGCGACGGCGACGGCGACCCCGAGGCCGCGTTCGTCGTCGCCTTCCATCCCGAGCGCGAAGTGGCCCGTGTCGACGAGGTGTTCCAGGTGCTGCTCGCGATCTCCGGGGTGGCGCTGCTGCTGACCACCGGCATCGGCTGGGCGGTCGCCGGGCGGATCCTCCAGCCCGTACGGCTGGTGCGCACCGCCGCCGCGCAGCTCACCGAGCAGGACCTCACCCGCCGTATCCCGGTGCGCGGCCACGACGACATCGCCGCCCTCGCCGAGACCTTCAACGCCATGCTGGACCGGCTGGAGCGGGCCTTCGCCGCGCAGCGCCAGTTCGTCGACGACGCCGGCCACGAACTGCGCACCCCGATCACCATCGTGCGCGGCCATCTGGA
Organism: Streptomyces lusitanus; assembly: GCF_042647945.1. Classification (NCBI taxonomy): domain Bacteria; kingdom Bacillati; phylum Actinomycetota; class Actinomycetes; order Kitasatosporales; family Streptomycetaceae; genus Streptomyces; species Streptomyces lusitanus. The sequence goes on along the minus strand of NZ_JBHRWL010000011.1, from coordinate 459,732 downwards.
GCTGATGGGCGACGACCCGGCCGAACGCGAGGAGACCGTCCGCCTGGTCACCGACGAACTGGACCGGATGAGCCGCATCGTGGAGGACCTGCTGCTGCTCGCCAAAGCCGAACGGCCCGACTTCGTCACCCCCGAGCGGGTGCAGCTCGCCGAACTCACCGCCGACGTCTACGTCAAGGCCCGCACCCTCGGCGACCGCGACTGGCAGCTGACCGAGACGGCCGACCGGGAGACGGAGCTGGACCCGCAGCGCATCACGCAGGCGATGGTGCAGCTCGCGCAGAACGCGGTGCAGCACACCACGCCCGGGCAGACCATCCGCATCGGCTCCCGCGCGGAGGGCTCCCGCGTCGAGCTGTACGTCGCCGACTCCGGCCCCGGTGTCCGCCCGCACGACCGGGAGCTGATCTTCGAACGCTTCCGGCGCGGCACCTCCCGGCGCGGGGCGCGCGGCTCCGGCGCCGGTCTCGGCCTGTCCATCGTCAAGGCCATCGCGGAGGGCCACGGCGGGCAGGTCCGGCTGCACGACACCGAGGGCGGCGGCGCCACCTTCGTACTCACCCTGGAAGAGGCCCGCGGATGAACCGGATCCTGATCGTCGAGGACGAGGAGCGCATCGCCTCCTTCGTGGAGAAGGGGCTGCGCGCCAACGGCTTCACCACCACCGTCGTCGGGGACGGCGAGGCCGGCCACGAGTACGCCCTGACCGGCGGCTTCGACCTGGTGGTGCTGGACATCGGGCTGCCCGGCCGGGACGGCTTCACGGTGCTGCGCGAGCTGCGTGAGGCGCGGGTGACGACGCCGGTGATCGTGCTGACCGCACGGGACTCGGTACGGGACACCGTGGCCGGCCTGGAAGGCGGGGCCGACGACTGGATGACCAAGCCGTTCCGGTTCGAGGAGCTGCTGGCCCGGATCCGGCTGCGGCTGCGCACGGCGGCCAGGGCGCCGGAGGTGACCGTGCTGCGGTCCGGCTCGCTCGGCCTCGACCTGCGCACCCGGCGCGCCCGCGCGGACGGACGCACGGTCGATCTGACGGCCCGTGAGTTCGTGCTGCTGGAGCTGTTCCTGAGGCACCCGGGCCAGGTACTGTCCCGCGAGCAGATCCTGTCCCACGTGTGGGGCTACGACTTCGACCCGGGCTCCAACATCGTGGACGTGTACGTGCGGGCGCTGCGCAAGAAGCTGGGCGCGGACCGGGTCGAGACGGTCCGCGGGATGGGCTACCGCCTCCCCGCGTGAAGTTCCCTTCATCTTCGGCTCATCGACGGCTCACGGCCCCGGTGGATCGTCGATGACGTGACGTTGACCCCCCGGCTGACCGCCGCCCTGTGCGTGGCCCTGTCGCTGTGCGCCCTGCTCGCGGTGCCCGGCACCTTCCCCGGCCTGAGCGGGGACGCGCGCCTCACCCTCGCCGTGTTCGCGCTGGCGACCTGCGCCTGGATCGGTACGCCGATCGACGACACGTACATCGCGCTGGGCGCCGGACTCGCCCTGACGGTGACCGGGGTGATCAGCAGCGACACCCTCTTCGGCACCCTCGGCGACTCGACGGTGTGGCTGCTGATCTGCGCGTTCGTGCTGGCGGCCGCGGTCGCACGGACCGGGCTCGCGGGTCGGGCGGCGACATTCCTGGTCGGCGGGGCGCGCACGGTACGGCAGCTGACGCACCTGACGACGGCGGCGCTGGTCGTCACGGCGTTCGCGGTGCCGGCCACCTCCGGGCGGGCCGCGCTCGCGCTGCCCGTGTTCCTCGCCCTCGCCAAGGCCCTCGCCGACCGCGCGCGGCTGGTGGTGATGCTGGCGCTGCTGTTCCCCACGGTGATCCTGCTGTCCGCGGTGGCGACCCTGATCGGCGCGGGCGCCCATCTGATCACCGTGTCGGTGCTGTGGGAGGCCACCGGGGAGCGGGTCGGCTTCACCGAATGGCTGCTGCTGGGGCTGCCGCTGGCCGTGGTGTCCTCCCATCTCGCCGCCGAGGCCGTGCTGTTGACCACCACCCGGCGCGCCGACCGCACCGGCCCCGTGCGGATCACCGCCGAGGAGATCCAGCGGCACAGCGACCGCCCGGTCACCGGCCCCTGGACGCAGGGAGAGAAGCGGTGCGCCCTGCTGCTGGCCACGGTGGTCGCCCTGTGGTGCAGCGAGCCCCTGCACCGGGTGTCCCCGGCCGTGGTCGCGCTGATCGGCGCGGTCGTCGCCGCCTCCCCCGCCCTCGGCACGGTGCGCCTGAAGGACGCGCTGAGGACGGTCCCGTGGTCACTGCTGCTGTTCATGGCGGCGACCATGGCGATGGGCGTGGCGCTCGCCGAGTCCGGCGCGGCCGACTGGCTGGTCGGCGGACTGCCCGCAGGCATCGGCCCGTTGACGTTCCTGGCGGTCGTCGTCGCCGTCAGCACGGCCGCCCACCTGGTCCTCCAGTCCCGGTCCGCGCGCTCCTCGGTCCTGGTGCCGCTGGTGGTCGCGGCGGCCGTGACGGCCGGGGTGAACCCGGTGACCGCGGCGCTCGCATCCACCGCCGCGGCCGGCTTCTGCCACACCCTGCCCGCCTCCGCCAAGCCGGTCACGCTCTTCGCGGAGATCCCCGGCACCCCCACCTACACCCCGCGCGACCTGCTCCGGCTGTCCGCCGTGCTGGCGCCGCTCACCGCCGCCCTCGTCCTGCTGTTCGCCGTCACCCTGTGGCCCGCGCTGGGCGTGCCGGTGACCCCCTGAGGAGTACGCAACCATGCTGAACCGAGTCGTCGTCGCCCCCAGCGGCTTCAAGGAGTCGCTGTCCGCCCCCGCCGCGGCCGACGCCATCGCGGCGGGCGTCCGCCGGGTGCTGCCGGACGCCGAGATCGACCGTGTCCCGCTGGTGGACGGCGGGGAGGGAACCGCCGCCGCGCTGGCCCGGGCGACCGGCGGCCGGCTGGTCGCCCTGGCCGCCACCGGCCCCGTCGGCGAACCGGTCGGCACCCACTTCGCCCTGCTGGGCGGGCAGGACACCGCGGTGGTGGAGATGGCGGCGGTCGCCGGCCTCTCCCTGGTCCCCCGCACCCGGCGCGACCCGGGCGCGACCACCACGTACGGCGTCGGGGAGCTGATCCGCGCCGCGCTGGACCAGGGGGTGCGGCGGATCCTGGTCGGCTGCGGCGACTCGGGCACCTCGGACGGGGGTGCCGGGGCGCTCCAGGCGCTGGGGGCGCGGCTGCTGGACGCGGACGGACGGGACTTGGCGTTCGGCGGAGGGGAGTTGACGCGCCTGGCGCGGGTCGACGCGACCGGGCTCGACCCGCGTCTCGGGGACGTGGAGCTGGTCGTCGCCTGCAACCCGTACAACGTGCTGTGCGGGGAGCGGGGGGTGGCGCGGGTGTTCGGGCCGCAGAAGGGGGCGACCCCGCGGCAGGTGGAGGAGCTGTCGGCGGGGCTGGAGAACTGGGCGCGGGTGCTGACCCGTGACCTCGCCGTCACCGGGGTCGATCTGCGGCTCGGACGCGGGACGGGCGCCTCCGGAGGGCTGGGGGCGGGGCTGGCCTCGCTGGGCGCGGCGCTCCTGCCGCGCTTCCCGGTCCTGCTGGACCATCTCGGTCTGGACGAGCGCCTCGCCCGGGCCGACCTGGTGGTCACCGCGGAGGGGGCGCTGGACCGTCAGACGCCTCGGGGGAAGGTGCCGGCGGAGGTGGCGCGGCGGGCGAAGCTGTCGGGGCGGCCGGTGCTGGCGCTGGCGGGGACGCTGGGGGAAGGGGCGGGGGAGGTGCCGGGGGTGGACGCGTGTCATGGCATTCTGCCGGGGCCCATGGAGTTGGCGGAGGCTCTGGTCCGCGGCGCGGAGCTGTTGACGGACGCGACGGAGCGGGCGTTGCGGATGATCGTCCTGGGAGCGCGGCTCCCGTCCACCCAGGGGTAGTTCGCCCCCGCCGCCCCTTCCCCTTCCCGTCCCCGGGGGCGCTGCCCCCGGACCCCCGCTCCTCAAACGCCGGAGGGGCTGGAAGTCAGCCCCTCCGGCGTTTGAGGAGCGGAGTCTGGGGCGGAGCCCCAGTTTCGGGACGGGAAGGGGCGGCGGGGGCGAGACCCTCCTACGCCCGCCCGGACGTGTCCGGGACGCAGCGGCCGTCCACCGTCCGGTAGGACCACCGCGCCCCGTCCCGCACCAGCTCCCGCACCGCCCGCACGAACCGCGCGACATGCTCCTCCGGCGTACCGGCCCCGAAACTCACGCGAATCGCGTTCAGCGCCCCCGCATCCGGCGCCCCGCACTCCCCCGCCCCACCGGTGTCCCCGCCCAGCAGCCTCCGCACCAGCGGGTGCGCGCAGAACAGACCGTCCCGCACACCGATGCCGTACTCGGCGGACAGCGCCGCCGCGAAGTGGGAGCTGTTCCAGCCGTCGACCACGAAGGACAGCACTCCGACGCGCGGCGCGTCCTCGCCGAACAGGGACAGGAACCGCACCTCCGGCACGTCCGCCAGCCCCTCCCGCACCGCCCGCACCAGCGCCTCCTCCCGCGCGGCCAGCGCGTCGAAGCCGGCCTCGGTGAGCGCCTTGCAGGCGGAGGCGATCGCATAGGCGCCGATGACGTTGGGCGAGCCGGCCTCGTGGCGGGCGGCGGTCTCGTGCCAGCGCACGTCCACGCCCCCGTCCGCGCGCCGGGCGACCGTACGGCTGGCACCGCCGCCGGCGAGGTAGGGCTCGGCGTCCCGGAGCCAGTCGGCGCGGCCGGCCAGCACCCCGGAACCGAAGGGCGCGTACAGCTTGTGCCCGGAGAAGGCGACCCAGTCGACGTCGAGTTCGCGCACGCTCACCGCGCGGTGCGGGACGAGCTGGGCGGCGTCCAGCACGATCCGGGCGCCGTGCGCGTGCGCGGCGGCGGCGAGTTCGCGCACCGGCCACAGCTCGCCGGTGACGTTGGAGGCGCCGGTGACGCAGACCAGGGCCGGGCCGTGGGGGTCGCGGGCGGCGAGGGCGCGCTCCAGGGTCGCGACGGCCTGCGCGGGGCTGTCGGGCGCGTCGAGGAAGGTCACCCGGCCGGCCCGCTGCCACGGCAGCAGCGCCGCGTGGTGCTCGGTCTCGAAGACGAAGACCTCGCAGCCGTCGGGCAGGGCCGCGGCGAGCAGGTTGAGGGAGTCGGTGGTGGACCGGGTGAACACCAGTTGGTCCTCGACGCGGCAGTCGAGGAACTCGGCGACGGTCCGGCGGGCGTTCTCGAACAGGTCGGTGGAGAGCTGGGAGAGGTACCCGGCGCCGCGGTGGACGCTGCCGTAGTAGGGGGCGTAGGCGGCCACGTCGTCCCAGACGCGCTGGAGGGCGGGAGCGCTGGCGGCGTAGTCGAGGGCGGCGTAGGTGACCTCCCCGCCGGTGACGAGGGGGACGGCGACGTCCCGGCCGAGGACGGGCAGCGGGGAGCGGACGGACGGGTCGGCGGCGACGGCGGCAGCGACAGCAGGCATGACAAAACTCCCGGAGGGCATGACGGATCCCCGCGCGAGCGGACGGCGACGGCGGCGCTCCAGCGCGAAGGAGAGATACGACAAGGGTGTGCGGAGGCGGGGCTCGACGCCCTAGCGCATTCGCTTGCTCACGGAAGACTCCTCGACGACCCAGGACCCCTGGTGTGCGAGGGGTCCGCGCTTGCCGTGAGCCTTGCTGCCCACGGCCTGGTCTTCACCCGGGGCACCCCGCCACGGACGGAGGGTTGCCGGACAGCCGGCCGGGGCCTGATGGCTGTCACTCATGACCTGGAAAGGAACGTACGTGAGGGGACGGCCGTCCCGCAACCCGTATCCGGATGGCGGAACGGCCGCTCATGCCTACGCGTTGGTGACGGCGACCCAGCGTTCGAGGACGCGCCGGGCGGCGCCGGAGTCGATCGACTCGGCGGCCTTCGCCATCCCGGCGCGGATCTGTTCGGTGAGGGTGCCCGGGCCCGGCTCCAGGGCGACCAGCGCCGCCGCCGAGTTCAGCACCACCGCGTCCCGCACCGGGCCCCGCTCTCCGTCCAGGAGCCGGCGGGCGACCTCGGCGTTGTAGGAGGCGTCGGCGCCGCGCAGCGCCTCCACCGGGACCAGGTCGAGGCCGACGTCCCGCGGGTCGAAGGTCTCCTCGGTGACCTGGCCGTCGCGGACCACCCACACCCGTGAGGTGCCGGTGGTGGTCAGCTCGTCGAGGCCGTCGTCGCCGCGGAACACCAGGGAGGAGTGACCGCGCCCGGCGAACACCCCGGCCATGATGGGCGCCATGCGCGGGTCGGCGACGCCGACCGCCTGGGCCTTGACCTTCGCGGGGTTGGCGAGCGGGCCGAGGAAGTTGAACACCGTGCGGACGCCGAGCTGGCCGCGGGCGGCGGCCACATGGCGCAGCGCCGGGTGGAACTTCACCGCGAAGCAGAAGGTGATGCCGGCCTCCTCGGCGACCTCGGCGACCCGGCGCGGGGTGAGTTCGAGGTTGACGCCCAGCTTCTCCAGGACGTCGGAGGCGCCGGACGCCGAGGACGCGGCGCGGTTGCCGTGCTTGACGACCTTCGCGCCGGCGCCGGCGACGACGATCGAGGACATGGTGGAGATGTTCACCGTCTTCGCGCCGTCGCCGCCGGTGCCGACGATGTCGACGGTGGCGCCCGGCACCTCGATCACGTTGGCGTGGTCGTACAGCGCCCGGACGCAGCCGGTGATCTCGTCGACGGTCTCGCCCTTGGCCCGCAGGGACACCGCGAAGCCGGCAATCTGCGCGTCGGTCGCCTCGCCGCGCATGATCAGGTCCATCGCCCAGGCGGCCTCGTCGGCGGACAGGTCCCGGCCGTCGAGGAGCTTGTTCAGCAGGGCGGGCCAGGAGCGGCCCGCCGCGGTGTCGCCTCCAGCGGGGGTCACAGCGCTCATGGTCGCTCCTGACGGTCGTAGGGGTGCCTGGGGACCGGACGGGTCCCGCACCCACCCTATCCAGCCCCAGGCACGGCGAAGGGCCCCCGTCCGCAGAACGGACGGGGGCCCTTGGCCGTCGTGTGGCGACGTGCGGAGCGACCGAGGGGATCAGTGGTGGCCGTGGCCGCTCGTGATCTCCTTGTACTCCTCGACGGTCGGCTTCTGGATCTGCGACTCCTCGCCGTAGAAGCCCTTGCTGAGCTTGGCGCGCAGCTTCTCGCCGGTCTTCACCTTGCGCCGGACGCCGTTCTCGTCGACCTCCGGGCCGAGCTCGAGCGGCTTGGGCTGCTCGTGCGCGGTGAGGGTGTACAGCTGCTCCTGGCTGAGCGGCTCGTGCACCTCGATGAACTCACCGTGCGGCAGGCGCTTGATGATGCCGGACTCGCGGCCGTGCAGCACCTTCTCCTTGTCCCGGCGCTGGAGGCCGAGGCAGATCCGCTTGGTGACGACGAACGCCAGGACCGGGGCGACGAAGAACGCGATCCGGACGAACCAGGTGATGGCGTTGATCGACAGGTGGAAGTGCGTGGCCCAGATGTCGTTGCCGCCGCCGATGAGGAGCACGAAGTACAGCGTGATCCAGGCGACGCCGAAGGCGGTGCGCGTCGGGGCGTTGCGCGGGCGGTCCAGGATGTGGTGCTCGCGCTTGTCGCCGGTGACCCAGGACTCGATGAACGGGTACACGGCGATGGCGACCAGGACCAGCGGGAAGATCATCAGCGGGATGAACACGCCCAGGACGAGCGTGTGACCCCAGAAGTTGATCTCCCAGCCCGGCATGACACGGATCAGGCCCTCGGAGAAGCCCATGTACCAGTCGGGCTGGGCGCCGGTGGAGACCATGTCGGGCCGGTAGGGGCCGATGGACCAGATCGGGTTGATCGTGGCGATCGCCGAGACGGCCGCGAGCACACCGAAGACCAGGAAGAAGAAGCCTCCGGCCTTGGCCATGTACACCGGCAGCAGCGGCATGCCGACCACGTTCTTGTTGGTCTTGCCGGGGCCCGCGAACTGCGTGTGCTTGTGGTAGAAGACCAGGATCAGGTGCGCCACCACGAGGCCGAGCATGATGCCCGGCAGCAGCAGGACGTGGATCGAGAAGAACCGGGCGACGAAGTCGTCGCCGGGGAACTCGCCGCCGAAGAGGAAGAACGAGATGTACGTGCCGACGATCGGCACGGACAGGATCGCGCCCTCCATGAAGCGGATACCGGTGCCGGAGAGCAGGTCGTCCGGGAGCGAGTAGCCGGTGAAACCGGTGAACATGCCGAGGACGAACAGCAGGAAGCCGAACAGCCAGTTGATCTCACGCGGCTTGCGGAACGCGCCGGTGAAGAACACGCGCATCATGTGCACGAACATGCCGGCCAGGAAGACCAGGGCGGCCCAGTGGTGGATCTGCCGGATGAGCAGACCGCCACGGACGTCGAAGCTGATGTCCAGCGTCGACTTGTAGGCCTCGCTCATCAGCTGGCCCTGCAGCGGGACGTAGCTGCCGTGGTACTCCACCTCGTTCATCGACGGGTGGAAGAACAGGGTCAGGTACACACCCGTGAGGATGATGATGAGGAAGCTGTAGAGGCAGACCTCGCCCAGCATGAACGACCAGTGGTCGGGGAAGATCTTCCGCATGTTGGCCTTGGCCAGGGAGTAGATCCCCAGCCGGCCGTCGGCCCAGTCGGCGACCCGCTCACCGGCGGGCGCCTTCCCGCGTGCGCGGGACTCGGTGCTGGTGGTAGTACTCATCCGCGCTCCCAGAAAGCAGGGCCGACGGGCTCGTCGAAGTCACCGAGCGCTTCGAGGTAGCCCTCGTCGTTCACGCCGATGCGCAGCTGCGGCAGCGGGTGACCGGCGGGACCGAAGATCACCTTGGCGCCGTCGGAGAGATCGAAGGTGGACTGGTGGCAGGGGCACAGGGCGTGGTGCGTCTGCTGCTCGTACAGGGAGATCGGGCAACCGACGTGGGTGCAGATCTTCGAGTAGGCCAGGATGCCCTCGTGCGACCACTCGAGCGACCGCTTGTCCTTGATGTCGTCCGGCTGGATGCGGACCAGCATCAGGGCGGCCTTGGCGATCTCCGTCTGGAACTCGTGGTCGTGCTCCTCCAGGCCCTCGGGCTTGGCGAAGGTCAGCGAGCCCACGATGAGGTCCGACGGACGCAGCGGCTCGTTGGTGTTCATGTTGACGAGCAGCTTGCCCTTGGACCACAGGGTGTGGCGCAGCTTCGTCCCGGGCAGCGGGCCGAGGTCGCGCAGCAGCACCACGCCGGAGAGCGGGAACAGCGCCAGCGCGCCGAACATGGTGTTGCGGATCAGCTTCCGGCGGCCGAGCGCCGACTCCTTGGCGCCCTGGCGGAAGTCGTCCATGACCTTGGCGCGGACCTCGGGGGCGGCCTCGATCGGGTGACGCTCGTCGGCCAGCTCGTGGTCCGACATCAGCGTGCGGGCCCAGTGGACCGCGCCGGCGCCGATGCAGAACAGGGCGAGGCCGAGCGTCATGCCCAGCGCGAAGTTCAGCGCGCTGATGTGGCCGATCGGCCAGATGTAGACCGACCGGTCGACGGGGATGGTCACGTACGAGGCGATGAAGCCGACGGTGGCCAGCATCGACACCGTGAACAGCAGGGCGACCGCGCGCTCGGACCGCTTGGCGGCCCGCTCGTCGATGTCCTGCACCCGCGGCTCGTGGGGCGGGAGGCCCGGGTCGGCGAACGGGTTCTGCTCGTCCGCGAGCTTCACCGCTCCGTGGCTGGTGTCCTGCGCTGCGGGCAGGTTCTCTTCGGGAATGTCTTGGCTACTCATGACTTCTTGGCCTTTGCGGTCCGAGCGGCGACCCAGACGGCGACCGCGATCAGCGCCCCGAGTCCGAAGACCCAGGCGAACAGACCCTCGGAGACGGGGCCGAGGCCGCCCAGCTCGAGGCCGCCGGGGCTCTCGGTCTCATCGCCGTTGACCGCGTTCAGGTACGCGATGACGTCCTTCTTGTTCTGCTCCGACATGGTGCTGTCGGGGAAGGAGGGCATGTTCTGCGGGCCGGTGAGCATGGCCTCGTAGATGTGCTTGGGCGAGACGCCCTCCAGGCTCGGGGCGTACTTGCCGTGCGTGAGCGCGCCGCCCTTGCCGGTGAAGTTGTGGCACTGCGAGCAGTTGTTGCGGAACAGCTCACCGCCCTTGGCGGCGTCGGCGCCCTCGGGGCCGTACTGCGCCTCGGTCGGGACGGCCGGGCCGGCGCCCAGGGAGGCGATGTACGCCGCCAGCTGGTCGATCTCGGCCTGGCTGTAGATGTTCTTCTTGCGCGGGATCTGCGCGCCCTGCGAGGTGGCGGCCGGCATACGGCCGGTGCTCACCTGGAAGTCCACCGCCGCGGCGCCCACGCCGACCAGGCTCGGGCCGTCGGACGTGCCCTGACCGCCGGTGCCGTGGCAGCTCGCGCAGCCGACGGTGTAAAGCTTCTTGCCCTCCTCGATGGTGAGGGACTGGGCGGATTCGTCGGCCTGCGCCTTGTCCGCGGGTGCGAACACGGCGTACAGCCCCCCGGTGCATGCCAGCGCGAGGAGTAGGACGACGAGCGCCGCCAGCGGATGGCGTCGTCGTGCGGAGAGCTTTTTCACGGATTACCCCGGTGTGAGGATCTTCTGCGTCGATGCTTCTGTTGGGTGCGCTGTGTCCAGCGCGGATGAGGGCCCGCCTACTTGATCATGTAGATCGTGGCGAAGAGGCCGATCCAGACGACATCGACGAAGTGCCAGTAGTAGGACACGACGATGGCCGCGGTCGCCTGCTCGTGGGTGAACCTCCGGGCCGCGTAGGTCCGGCCCAGGACCAGCAGGAAGGCGATCAGGCCGCCCGTCACGTGCAGGCCGTGGAAGCCGGTGGTCAGGTAGAAGGCCGAGCCGTACGGGTCGGAGGAGAGGGACAGGCCCTCGTGCTTGACCAGCTCGGTGTACTCGAAGACCTGACCGCCGATGAACACCGCGCCCATGATGAAGGTGACGATGAACCACATCCGGAGCTTCTTCACGTCACCGCGCTCGGCGGCGAAGACGCCGAGCTGGCAGGTGAGCGAGGAGAGCACCAGGATCGTGGTGTTCGTCGCCGAGAACGGGAAGTTCAGCAGGTCGGCCTTCTCCGACCAGAAGTCGGGTCCGGTCACCGATCGCAGGGTGAAGTACATCGCGAAGAGGGCCGCGAAGAACATCAGCTCGGAACTCAGCCAGATGATGGTTCCGACGCTGGTGAGGTTCGGTCGGTTGACCGACGGGTGCGCGTGCCCGGTGTCTACTGTCGTTGCTGTCGCCACGCCGACATTATGTCGGTCGCTTATCCCGCCCTCACTCCCGGGGGTGCCGTTCGGTGTGTTCGCCCCTCCTGGACTGCCCGTATGGCCCACGGGAGCCCCTTTCGAAGCCGTGTCCGAACCGGTGTTGACAGGCGGTCCGAGGGGGTAGCATCCGCGCCATCGGTACCCGAAGTTCCCGACAGAGCCGTGCCCTCTCTCTTACGCGTGGAGGAACAATGCAGGCGACCGCCACGGTGCTGGTCTACAGCGACGACGCCAACACCCGGGAGCAGGTGCGGCTCGCCACCGGCCGGCGGCCGGCGCCGGACGTGCCCCTCGTGGAGTTCGTGGAGTGCGCGACGCCGGCGGCCGTGCTCACGGAGCTCGACCGGGGCGGCATCGACGTGTGCGTGCTGGACGGCGAGGCCGTGCCGATGGGCGGCATGGGCGTGTGCCGGCAGATCAAGGACGAGATCTACAACTGCCCTCCGGTGCTGCTGCTGATCGGGCGCCCGCAGGACGCGTGGCTCGCGACCTGGAGCCGCGCGGAGGCCGCGGTGACGCTCCCGGTGGAGCCCGTGGACTTCGCCGGCGCCCTGGCCTCGCTGCTGCGCCGGAAGGCGCTGGCGGGCGCCTGAGGCGTCCGCCCCGGCCCGTACGGACGACGGGGCCGCCGGCCGCCCGTGGGCGTGCCCGGCGGCCCCGCGCGCGTCACACGGCCGCGGGCCGCAGCCGCGCCGCCTCCTGGGCGGTGCCGGGCGTCTTCCCGCTGCCGGTGAGGGCGCTGCCCTCGCGCCACTTGTCCCAGCTCAGGTTCCAGTCGCCGAAGCCGTTGCCGAACGGCTCCATGGTGTCGCCGTCGGAGTTCACGACCTCCACCAGGTCGCCCGGGCGGAAGGTGTCGAAGAACCACTCGGCGTTGTCGGTGCTCATCCCCACGCAGCCGTGGCTGACGTTGGCGTAGCCCTGGGAACCGACCGACCAGGGGGCGGCGTGCACGTACTCGCCGCTCCAGGTGACCCGGGTGGCGAAGTGCACGTCCAGGTCGTACGACTCGGCGGAGCCCTCGGCGATGCCGACGGTGGTGCTGCGCATGCGTACGAAGCGTTCCTTGGCGAGCACCACCTTGACCCCGTTGCGGGTCTCGAAGCCGGGCTTGCCGGTGGTGACGGGGATCTCCTTGATCTCCTCGCCGTTCTTGTGGACCGTCAGCCGGTGCGCGGCGGCGTCCGTGACGGCTATCACGCGGTCACCGGTGCGGATGGTGAGCGGCTTGGCCGCGTCGCCGCGCAGCCGGTCGCCGACCTTGATGCCCTCCAGGTTGCTGCGCACCCGGACGGTGGCGTGGGCCGGCCAGTAGTCCCGGGGCCGGAAGTGCAGCTTCTTGTCGTCGACCCAGTACCAGGCGCCGGTCACGGCGGGCGTGGAGTCGACCTTCAGGCCGCGTTCGACGACGGCCCGCTGCGCCGGGTCCTTCACCGGCTCGCTGAGCTCCGCGACGAGCGGCTGGCCGACGCCGTAGGTGCCCGCCTCGGGGCCGAAGGTGACGCCCAGGCGCTTGGCGGCGCCGGGCTTGCCGGTGGAGAAGGTGAGGACCTTGCGGCCTGGCCTGCCGTCCTCGTCCTCGGTGCTCACGCGGACCGTGTACTGCGCGGAGGCGGCCAGCGGGGTGGTGCTGTGCCAGCGGCTGCCGTCGGCGGCCAGTTCGCCCGCGAGGTGCCGTCCGGAGGCGTCCACGGCGACGACGTCGGTGATGCGCCCGTCGGAGTCCTCGGCGACGATCTCGAGGGGCTTGTCGGGGTCGGCGGGCTTCCCCTCGTCGAGGGAGCCGCTGAAGGAGATCTGGTCCGCCGCGTCGTACGGCTCGGCGGACAGCGGGCTGCCGTCGGAGGAGCAGCCGGTGACGCCCGCGCCGAGGGCCGCCACCAGCAGCGCGCAGCCGGCGAGGCGGGCCCGTGTGCCGCGAAGGCCGGTGCGGGGGGACTCTGTGTCTCTCATGGCCTCAACGTAGGAAGCCGTGCGCGTCCCGGCTCACCGGGCGGCCCGAACGGGTGAGGCGGATACGGCAAAGGCGGGAGCCCGGACCCTCCTGACGGAGTGTCCGGGCTCCCGCGTGCTCCACGGCGTGCTACTGGGTGCGGTTCTCACCGCGGTAGTACTCGAAGACCCAGCCCCACAGACCGATCAGCAGGATCGGCGCGGAGAAGTACATCAGCCACCAGCCGATCGCCACGCCCATGAAGGCCAGGGCGCCGCCCACGGCCAGGGCCAGCGGCTGCCAGCTGTGCGGGCTGAAGAACCCGACCTCGCCGGCGTCGTCGGCGACGTCCGCCTCCTTGTTGTCCTGGGCGCCCACGTCGACCCGCCGGGCCGTGAAGCCCAGGTAGAAGCCGATCATGATGCTCAGGCCGAAGGACAGGACGAGGGCAGTGGTGCCGACCGGCTCCTTCGACCACAGGCCGTAGACCACGGCCATGGCCAGGAAGAAGAGGCTCAGCCACATGAACATCTTGCCCTGGATCTTCACTTGCCGGCCTCCTTGCCGCCGGAGAGGGCCTTCTCGCCGTGACCGGCGTTCTCGAGCTCGTCGAGCGCGGCGATCTCCGGGTGGTGCAGGTCGAACGCCGGGGATTCACTGCGGATCCGCGGCAGGGTGAGGAAGTTGTGCCGGGGCGGCGGGCAGGAGGTGGCCCACTCGAGGGAGCGGCCGTAGCCCCACGGGTCGTCGACCTCGACCTTCTTGCCGTACTTGGCGGTCTTCCAGACGTTGTAGAAGAACGGCAGCAGCGACATGCCGAGGAGGAACGAGGCGATCGTCGAGACCGTGTTCAGGGCGGTGAAGCCGTCCGCGGCCAGGTAGTCCGCGTACCGGCGCGGCATGCCCTCGACGCCCAGCCAGTGCTGGACCAGGAAGGTGCCGTGGAAGCCGGTGAACAGGGTCCAGAAGGTGATCTTGCCGAGCCGCTCGTCGAGCATCTTGCCGGTGAACTTCGGCCACCAGAAGTGGAAGCCGGCGAACATCGCGAACACCACGGTGCCGAACACCACGTAGTGGAAGTGCGCCACCACGAAGTACGAGTCGGAGACGTGGAAGTCCAGCGGCGGCGAGGCCAGGATGACGCCGGTCAGACCGCCGAAGGTGAACGTGATGAGGAAGCCCAGCGTCCACAGCATCGGTGTCTCGAAGGACAGGCTGCCCTTCCACATGGTGCCGATCCAGTTGAAGAACTTCACACCGGTCGGGACCGCGATCAGGAAGGTCATGAAGGAGAAGAACGGCAGCAGCACACCGCCCGTGACGTACATGTGGTGCGCCCACACCGTCACCGACAGACCCGCGATCGCAATGGTCGCGCCGATGAGACCCATGTAGCCGAACATCGGCTTGCGGGAGAACACCGGGATGATCTCGGAGACGATGCCGAAGAACGGCAGCGCGATGATGTACACCTCGGGGTGACCGAAGAACCAGAAGAGGTGCTGCCACAGCAGCGCTCCGCCGTTCGTCGAGTCGAAGATGTGCGCCCCGAACTTGCGGTCCGCCTCCAGGGCGAACAGCGCGGCGGCGAGCACCGGGAAGGCGAGCAGCACCAGCACACCGGTGAGCAGCACGTTCCAGGTGAAGATCGGCATGCGGAACATCGTCATGCCGGGGGCGCGCATGCAGATGATGGTGGTGATGAAGTTGACCGCGCCGAGGATGGTGCCGAAGCCGGAGAGGGCGAGGCCCATGATCCACATGTCGGAGCCGATGCCCGGCGAGCGGACCGCGTCCGACAGCGGCGAGTAGGCGAACCAGCCGAAGCTGGCGGCGCCGTCCGGCGTCAGGAAGCCGCCGACCGCGATGAGCGAGCCGAACGAGTAGAGCCAGTAGGCGAACATGTTCAGCCGCGGGAACGCCACGTCGGGCGCGCCGATCTGAAGCGGCATGATCCAGTTCGCGAAGCCGGCGAACAGCGGCGTCGCGAACATCAGCAGCATGATCGTGCCGTGCATCGTGAACGCCTGGTTGAACTGCTCGTTCGACACGATCTGCAGGCCCGGGCGGGCCAGCTCGGCGCGCATCACCAGGGCCATCACGCCGCCGATGACGAAGAAGACGAACGACGTCACCAGGTACATCGTGCCGATCGTCTTGTGGTCCGTGGTCGTCAGCCACTTGACCACGACGCTGCCACGGTTCTGGCGCCTGACCGGCAGTTCGTCCTCGTAGTGGGACCCAGCTGCCGCGGCACCCTTGGGTTCGTTGAGGATGCTCACAGGATGTTCGACTCCCGGTTCTTCTCGGGGCCGGACTGCTCGATGCCCGCGGGCACGTAGCCCTTCTGCCCCTTCTTCGCGAGGTCCTTCAGGTGCTGCTCGTACCGCTCGGGGGAGACGACCTTCACGTTGAACAGCATCCGGGAGTGGTCGACGCCGCAGAGTTCGGCGCACTTGCCCAGGAAGGTGCCCTCACGGTTGGGGGTCACCTCGAAGGCGTTGGTGTGGCCCGGGATGACGTCCTGCTTCATCAGGAACGGCACCACCCAGAAGGAGTGGATGACGTCACGCGAGGTCAGCACGAAGCGGACCCGCTTGCCCTCGGGCAGCCACAGGGTGGGGCCCGGGTTGTTGGTCTGCGGGTTCCGGGTACCGGGGATGCCGCAGTCGTAGACACCGCCGGCGTCGGCCGGGAAGGCCTCCTTGTAGCGGTCCGGAATCGCGTCGAGTTCCGGGGACGTCTTGGCGTCGCCCGTGGAACCCTCGACGTTCTCGACGTAGTTGAAGCACCAGCTCCACTGGAAGCCGACCACGTTCACCGTGACGTCCGGCTTCTTGTCGAGCTTCAGCAGCTCGGACTCGTCGCGGGCGGTGAAGTAGAAGAACACCGAGACGATGATGAGGGGGACCACCGTGTACAACGCCTCGATGGGCATGTTGTACCGGGTCTGCGGAGGTACCTCGACCTTGGTGCGGCTGCGCCGGTGGAAGAAAGCACTCCACAGGATCAGGCCCCACACCAGCACGCCGACGGCGAGCGCGGCCGCCCAGGACCCCTGCCACAGGGAGAGGATCCGGGGAGCCTCTTCCGTCGTGGGGGTGGGCATGCCAAGGCGGGGGAAGTCCTCCCATGTGCAACCGGTGGCGGTCGCCAGGACCAGGCCCGCGGTCAGTGCCTGCAGCAGCTTCCGCCGCATCGGGCGCCGCGGCTTGGGGGTACCGCCCACGCCTTCCAGGCCGTGGGGGAGGTCGGAGCCGTTGGGACTCACGTAGCGCCTTCCCGAGAGTCTCGCCCGCGCTGTTCGGCTGCGGCCTGGCCTTCTCGCTGGTCGGTCGCCGCCCTGCGTCGGGCAGGGGTTTGGATGTTTATGCGGACCAAACCCTAGCCGACGCCCTCCGGGGGGTCGCGGGGAGGGGTGCCGTACGCGCTGCGGGTTACACCGAGCGCCTCATCATGCGGGGGTACGGGCGTCGTGACGGCCGCGGCGTCGTCGCGGTGGATCGCGCGGTTCCCCGCGCCGCCGAGGGGGTTAGCGTTGCCGTGTGCCCTACTTCGATGCCGCTTCCGCCGCTCCTCTTCATCCCGTTGCCCGTCAGGCGCTGATGGCCTCTCTGGACGAGGGGTGGGCGGATCCCGCGCGGCTGTACAAGGAGGGGCGGCGGGCGCGGCTGTTGCTCGACGCCGCCCGGGAGACCGCCGCCGAGGCGGTGGGCTGCCGGCCGGACGAGCTGGTGTTCACGCCGTCCGGGACGGCCGCGGTGCACTCCGGGATCGCGGGGGCGCTGGCCGGGCGGCGGCGCACCGGGCATCACCTGATCGTGTCAGCGGTCGAACACTCTTCTGTCCTCCATGCGGCGGAGGTTCACCGGTCCGGCGGCGGCGCGGTCACCGAGGTGCCGGTGGACCGCACGGGCGCCGTACGCCCGTCCGAGTTCGCGGGGGCGCTGCGGCCGGACACCGCGCTGGCCTGTCTCCAGTCCGCCAACCACGAGGTGGGCACCCTTCAGCCGGTGGCCGAGGCGGCCGAGGCGTGCCGCGCGGCGGGGGTGCCGCTGCTGGTGGACGCGGCCCAGTCGCTGGGCTGGGGTCCGGTGGAGGGCGGCTGGTCGCTGCTCGCGGCGAGCGCCCACAAGTGGGGCGGCCCCTCGGGCGTCGGGCTGCTGGCGGTGCGCAAGGGCGTGCGGTTCGCGCCCCAGGGTCCGCGGGACGAGCGGGAGTCGGGGCGGGCGCCCGGCTTCGAGAACCTCCCGGCGATCGTGGCCGCGGCGGCGTCGCTGCGGGCGGTGCGGGCGGAGGCCGCCCAGGAGGCGGTACGGCTGCGGGAACTGACGGAGCGGATCCGGGCGCGGGTGCCGGCGCTGGTGCCGGACGTGGAGGTGGTCGGGGACCCGGAGCGGCGGCTGCCGGGCGTCGTCACCTTCTCGTGTCTCTATGTCGACGGAGAGACCGTGCTGCACGAGCTGGACCGGGCCGGGTTCTCCGTGTCGTCCGGCTCGTCCTGCACCAGCAGCACGCTGACGCCCAGCCATGTGCTGAAGGCGATGGGGGTGCTCAGCGAGGGCAACGTCCGCGTCTCGCTGCCGCCGGGCACGGACGAGGAGGACGTGGAACGCTTCCTCGACGTGCTGCCGGGGGTGGTGGCGGGGGTGCGTGAGCAGCTCGGCGCGCCGGTGTCCCGGACGGAGACCGTCCCCGAGGGGCCGGACGAGGCGCTGGTGGTGGACGCGCTGGGGCGGCGCTGCCCGATCCCGGTGATCGAGCTGGCCAAGGTGATCGGCGACGTGCCGGTGGGCGGCCTGGTGCGGGTCCTCTCGGACGACGAGGCGGCCCGGCTGGACATCCCCGCGTGGTGCGAGATGCGCGGCCAGGAGTACGTCGGCGAGCAGCCGGCGGACCGGGGCGCGGCCCATGTGGTCCGCCGGCTGTCGTGACGCGGCTGGTGACTCGGCCGGTGACTCAGCTCAGGTGCTCGCGCACCTCGGCGGCTGCGTCGTCGCCGTACGCCTTGGTGAAGCGCTCCATGAAGTGACCGCGGCGCAGCTGGTACTCCTGGGTGCCGACCGTCTCGATGACCAGGGTCGCCAGCATGCAGCCGACCTGCGCGGCGCGCTCCAGCGAGACGCCCCACGCCAGGCCGGACAGGAAGCCGGCGCGGAAGGCGTCGCCGACACCGGTCGGGTCGGCCTTGCGCTCCTCGTCGGGGCAGGCGACCTCGACGGCCGGCTCACCGGCCCGCTCGATGCGCACGCCACGGGCGCCGAGGGTGGTGACCCGGTGGCCGACCTTGGCGAGGATCTCCTCGTCGGTCCAGCCGGTCTTCGTCTCGATGAGGCCCTTCTCGTACTCGTTGGAGAAGAGGTACGTGGCCCCGTCCAGCAGTATCCGGATCTCCTCGCCGTCCATGCGGGCGATCTGCTGGGAGAAGTCGGCGGCGAACGGAATGCCCCGCGAGCGGCACTCCTCGGTGTGCCGGAGCATCGCCTCCGGGTCGTCCGCGCCGATGGACACCAGGTCCAGACCGCCCACGCGGTCGGCGACGGTCTTCAGCTCGATCAGGCGGGCCTCGCTCATCGCGCCCGTGTAGAAGGAGCCGATCTGGTTGTGGTCGGAGTCCGTGGTGCACACGAAGCGGGCGGTGTGCAGCGTGTCCGAGATGCGGACGGAGTCGGTGTCGACGCCGTGCCGCTCCAGCCAGGCCCGGTACTCGTCGAAGTCGAACCCGGCCGCGCCGACCAGGATCGGGCGGGTGCCGAGCTGACCCATGCCGAAGGCGATGTTCGCGGCCACCCCGCCGCGACGTACGTCGAGGTTGTCGACCAGGAAGGACAGCGAGACCGTGTGCAGCTGGTCCGCGACGAGCTGGTCGGCGAAGCGGCCGGGGAAGGTCATGAGGTGGTCGGTGGCGATGGAGCCGGTGACTGCGATGCGCACGGCGTGGATTCTCCTGGGGGAGGCGGTTTGACACTTCACGCTACCGGGTGGGGACGGTGTGCAGAAGCAGCCGAAACTACCCGATAGTAGCTCTTTCTTCGCGCCTGTCGGCGTGCATACGGTGCGGACATGACGAACACCAAGGTCCACACCCCCGCTCCGGTCGACCTCGAGGGCGACCTGACCGCGCTGCGCGGCGACTGCGCCCGGATGGTCCCGCACTGGGCGGCGCCCGAGCGGGCGGCGGCCCGGCCGGTGTCGCCCTCCCTGATCCATGGGGTGGACGTGCCGCCCGCCTCCGCGCGGATGCTCGACGCCATGTCCGACTACGGCGACTGAGCGACAACGGGGAACCGCGCGCTCCCCCACTGCGTCCCATCGCTGTCCCCCGTAGAGGGGATGCGGGATACGAACCCTCAGCAGCCCCGGTGCGACCGGGCAGGGTCCGCATGGGACAGCTGTGCAGGCGAAGGAGCGATGCGGTGAACACCGAGCGACCCGACCACGACGACGAGCCGCGCCCCGTCTCGGGCGACGCGCCCGACACCGGGGCCTCGGGGCCCGAGGGCGGTGAGGTCGAGGGCGCGGACAGCGGGACGGCTGAGGCCGGGACCGCCGAGCAGCGGCCCGCCACGGCGTCCGGTGGACCCACCGCATCCGCGGCCGGCACAGGTGCGACGGCCGGGTCCGAGGAGCCCGGACGGACCGAACCGCGGGCTGCGTCGGCCGACGCGTCGGCGCCTTCGCGGCTGACGAAACCGGAAGCGGCCGGTTCGCAGGACGGCGACGACACGCCCCGCGCCGAGGCTTCGGCGGCGGAGGCGGGCGAGCCGGCGAAGGGCACCCCCGCAGCCGAGGAATCCGCGCCCACGCGGGCCGACACTACGACGAACGGAGCGGACGAGCCCGCCAAGGACACCCCCGCAACCGAGGAGCCCGAGCCCACACGGGCCGAGGCTTCGGCGACCAGGACGAGCAGTGGAGCCTCCGCGTCCGGAGCCGCCGGCACGGGAGCCGCGGGCGACGCGCTCCCCGGGCCGACCGCAGCGCCCGCCGCCGCGTCGGCCACCGCGCCCGCCGACGACACCGTCGGCGGCGAGCCCGCCGACGACCACGCCTACGCCGGCTCCGAGCCCGTCGTCGGCGCCGGTCATGACCGGGACCGCAGGCCCGGTGGACCGGCGCGGCGGCGGACGCCGGCGCTCGTCGTCTCCGTCGCCGCGGCCGTGCTGCTGGTCGGCGGCGGTGGGGCGTATCTCGCGGCCGGTACGGGCGGGGACTCCGCGGGCGGCGGTACGACGCCGGGGGCGAACGGCGACGCCACTCCCCCGCCGCTCGCCCTGGACGGCTACTCCGAGAGCGGCCCGAACGGGATCGCGCCGGGCGAGCCCAACCCGTACGGCGCGACCTACCGTGCCGAGGGCACGCTCCCCGAGGGACCGGACGCGGCGCCGGTGTTCCATGCGCGGGGCCAGGTCACCGAGAAGCAGGTCGTCGCGCTGGCCGAGGTGCTGGGCGTGGAGGGCAAGCCGGTCGCCGAGGGCGGTTCCTGGCGCATCGGCGGCCAGGACGGCTCCGGCCCGACCCTGCGCGTCGACCGGCAGGCCCCCGGCACCTGGACGTACAGCCGGAACATCCCCGGCGGTGACAACTGCAAGGGCGCCACCTGCAAGGCCCCGACGGGCGGCGCCGGGGGGAGCGCGGTGAGCGAGGCCGCCGCGAAGAAGGCCGCCGCGCCGGTGCTGAAGGCGGTGGGCCAGGACGACGCCAAGCTGGACGCGAGCCAGGTGCTGGACGGCAGCCGGGTGGTGAACGCCGACCCGGTGGTCGGCGGGCTGCCGACGTACGGCTGGACGACCGGGGTGGTCGTCGGGTCCGGCGGCGAGGTGGTCGGCGGCAGCGGCCGGCTGGCTCAGCCGGTGAAGGGCGACGAGTACCCGGTGATGGGCGCCCGCGAGGCGCTGGACGCGATGAACGGCGCGCCCGGCGCCGGGGACCGCGTGGAGATCGGCGGCTGCGCCACGCCCGTACCGCTGGACGGGGAGCAGCAGCGGGAGGAGCCGTGCGCCCCGGCGGCGAAGGAGCCGGCGGGCGACACGGTGTCGGTGGACGAGGCGGTGTTCGGTCTGGCCGCGCACTCGGTGGGCGGCAAGCCCGCGCTGGTGCCGTCCTGGCTGTTCGAGGTGCGCCCGGCGGGCTCGGACAACCCGTTCACGGTGACGCATCCGGCGGTGGAGCCGGAGTTCCTCGCCGCGCCGTCGGGATCCGGGGAGCGTCCGGGCGAGGAGCCGTCGGGTCCCGGTGACGAGTCGACGTCCGCGCCGGCCACCCGTGACGTCGAGGTGCAGGGCTACCGGGCCGAGGGCGACGAGCTGACCGTGACGTTCGAGGGCGGCGTCTGCGCCGACTACAAGGCGACGGCGAGCGAGAGCGGCGGCGAGGTCACCGTGCGGGTGACCGAGACGCCCTGGCCGGACAAGGTGTGCATCATGATCGCCAAGCAGTACGAGCGGACGCTGCGGCTGGACGCCCCGCTGGGCGACCGCCAGGTGGTGACGGCGGACGGCGAGCCGGTGCCGCTGCACAAGGGCGGCGCCCGCCTGCCCGCGCCGGGCGGCGCCCGCTGAGCGCCTGACGGCGCACGCGTACGACGAAGGCGGCGGTCCCGATGCACGGGGCCGCCGCCTTCGTCATGGGCCGGCCGGGCCGGCGACGCTCAGCTGAAGGAGTCGCCGCAGGCGCAGGAACCCGTGGCGTTCGGGTTGTCGATCGTGAAGCCCTGCTTCTCGATGGTGTCGACGAAGTCGATGGTGGCGCCGCCCAGGTACGGGGCGCTCATGCGGTCGGTGACGACCTTCACACCACCGAAGTCCTTCTCCACGTCGCCGTCGAGCGAGCGCTCGTCGAAGAAGAGCTGGTAGCGCAGGCCGGAGCAGCCGCCGGGCTGGACGGCGACGCGCAGGGCGAGGTCGTCACGGCCTTCCTGGTCGAGCAGGGCCTTGACCTTGGACGCGGCGGCGTCGGTCAGGATGATGCCGTCGGTGACGGTGGTGGTCTCGTCCGATACGGACATCTACATCTCTCCCGGGTTGTACGGAGACTGCTTGCCGACGGTTGCAACCGACGGGGCCGCGGATTCATTCCGGGCCGGGTGCGTCTTTTCCTCGGCTCCCTCCTCATGCTCGCACACGCCGTGCGGAGCGGAAACCGTCGCTTGTGGGGGCCCGCGGGGAACGAAGCGGCGGCCGCCGGGATTCACGTCACATGGACGCTATAGCCATCGTCAAAGTGACGTGAACCGGTTATGATAGATAGCGTCAATTCGACGAGAAGTCGCCAGAACAGAAAGGGTGCGTGTCGTGACCACCGCCCAGACCCAGGAGCTCGACGTCCAGCCGACGCCCCTCGCCCTGCTGCTCCTCGGCCGTGAGGCCGACCCGAGGAGCGAGCGCGGTGTGGAGTGCCCCGGCGACCTCCCCTCGCCGTCCGACCCGGACCTGGTGGAGCGCGCCCGCGCGGCCAAGGCGAAGCTCGGGGACAAGGTCTTCGTGCTCGGCCACCACTACCAGCGGGACGAGGTCATCCAGTTCGCCGACGTCACGGGCGACTCCTTCAAGCTGGCGCGGGACGCGGCCGCCCGCCCGCAGGCCGAGTACATCGTGTTCTGCGGTGTGCACTTCATGGCCGAGTCCGCCGACATCCTCACCGGCGACGACCAGAAGGTCGTCCTGCCGGACCTCGCGGCCGGCTGCTCCATGGCGGACATGGCGACGGCCGAGCAGGTCGCCGAGTGCTGGGACGTGCTGACCGAGGCCGGGATCGCCGAGCAGGTCGTCCCCGTCTCGTACATGAACTCCTCCGCCGACATCAAGGCCTTCACCGGCAAGCACGGCGGCACGATCTGCACCTCGTCGAACGCGCAGCGCGCCCTGGACTGGGCGTTCCAGCAGGGCGAGAAGGTCCTCTTCCTCCCCGACCAGCACCTCGGCCGCAACACGGCGGTGCGGGACATGGGGATGTCCCTGGAGGACTGCGTCGTCTACAACCCGCACAGGCCGAACGGCGGCCTGACCGCCGAGGAGCTGCGCGCCGCCAAGATGATCCTGTGGCGCGGCCACTGCTCGGTGCACGGCCGCTTCAGCCTGGACTCGGTGAACGAGGTCCGTGAGCGCATCCCGGGCGTCAACGTCCTGGTGCACCCCGAGTGCCGCCACGAGGTCGTCGCCGCGGCCGATTACGTCGGCTCGACCGAGTACATCATCAAGACGCTGGAGGCGGCCCCGGCCGGCTCGAAGTGGGCCATCGGCACCGAGCTGAACCTGGTCCGGCGCCTGGCGAACCGTTTCGCGTCCGAGGACAAGGAGATCGTGTTCCTCGACCGCACGGTCTGCTTCTGCTCGACGATGAACCGCATCGACCTCCCCCACCTGGTCTGGGCCCTGGAGTCCCTCGCCGAGGGCACCCTGGTCAACCGCATCGAGGTCGACAAGGAGACGGAAGCCTTCGCCAAGCTCGCCCTGGAGCGGATGCTGGCGCTGCCGTAGCCGCCCGCCCCGCCCTCACCCCGACACGGGCTCCCGGTCGGGGTGAGGGCGAGTGCTGTCGGAACACAACTGTGGCCAACTTCCCCATTGAGGTTCGTAGCTGACGTGTAGTGAAATCTGATCTCCATCATCGGAATCCGGTTCTTAGACGGGGAGTCATGAAGCGACTGCTCTCAACAGCTGCCGTCACGGCGGCACTTGCCGCCGGCATTGTCATCAACACCTCAACCCCCGCAGCCGCGGCTGAGGCCCCTCCGCTTTGCAACAGCGCCGTTCA
Source organism: Streptomyces lusitanus (assembly GCF_042647945.1). Classification (NCBI taxonomy): domain Bacteria; kingdom Bacillati; phylum Actinomycetota; class Actinomycetes; order Kitasatosporales; family Streptomycetaceae; genus Streptomyces; species Streptomyces lusitanus. Next base: position 435,825 of record NZ_JBHRWL010000011.1, on the reverse strand, counting down.
GATCGGTAGCACCGCTTACATAGAGTGGCGCGGGCAGAGTGTCGTCTCTGTGAAGCAGTTCAAGGGCTGCGGAAAGAATTGGGCGTACGCCTACGTCTGGCAGAGCTTCCGGGACACCCACCCCTCTTGGAGAATCAGCAGTTGGATTCGAACGGGTTCGTCCAATTTGGGGGTGAGGACCTCACAGGGAATAGAGGTCTGGTCAGAGGGCACCCCTACGCTGGATGTATGCACACAAGCGGGGGGCCAACTCGATTTCAATTCCCAGCGCTTGTTCGACTACACGGACACACGCTGCTGACGCCGTCATCCTCCAGCCCTTGCAGGTGGGGCACAACACCCAGGCCTACCAGCGGCGGTGAACCCGCGTCCAGCCTCAGCTGAGTGGCTACAGGGAATGCACGTCACGCGGCCATGCCGCCGTGGATGCAGCATATGCACGGCAAATCGACGGTGGCCGGTTCCCGAACCGATCGTTCCGGTTCGGAAACCGGCCACCGCTGGTCAGTTGATCAGACGGACGCCGGCCGCGTCTCGTCGGAGGAGGCGTCCGGCGCGTCCGGCGCCGGCTGCTCGGGCAGGCCCGCCTTCCTGGCCCGCTTCGCCGCCCGCTTCTGGGCGCGGCGCTCCTTGCGGAGCTCCAGCATCGCGTAGAGCGTCGGGACCAGGAGCAGGGTGAGCAGGGTCGACGTGATCAGGCCGCCGATCACCACCACCGCGAGCGGCTGGGCGATGAAGCCGCCCTCACCGGTGACGCCGAGCGCCATCGGGAGCAGGGCGAAGATCGTCGCCAGGGCCGTCATGAGGATGGGCCGCAGCCGGTGCCGGCCGCCCTCGAGCACGGCGTCGACGACGCCGTAACCCTGCTTGCGGTACTGGTTGATCAGGTCGATCAGCACGATCGCGTTGGTGACCACGATGCCGATCAGCATCAGCATGCCGATCATCGCCGGGACGCCCATCGGGGTGCCGGTGACCAGCAGCAGGCCGATCGCGCCGGTCGCGGCGAACGGGACGGACACCAGCAGGATCAGCGGCTGGGCCAGCGACCGGAAGGTGCCGACCAGCAGCATGAAGACGATCGCGATGGCGGCCAGCATGGCCAGGCCCAGGTTGACGAAGGCCTCGTCCTGGTCCTCGGTCACGCCGCCGATCTCGGCCGTCGCGCCCGCGGGCAGCGTCAGCTCGTTGATCTTCGTCTGGAGCGCCGTGCCCACGGCGCCCGTGTTGTCGCCGACCGGGCGGGCGGTGACGGTGGCCGCGCGCTGGCCGTCGATCCGGGTCATGGAGACCGGGCCGTCGACCACCCGGACGGTGGCGACGTCACCCAGCTTCACCGGGCCGAGGCGCAGGTTGCGCAGCTGCTCGACGGTCGTGGCGGGCCGCGCCGAGCGGATCACGACGTCCCGCTCGGTGTCGTCGAGGACGGCCTTGGCGGCCGGGGTGCCCTTCACCGACTGGGCGACGGCCATCCCGAGCGTCTGGGCGTCGAAGCCGGCCGCGGCGGCCTTCTCGTTGGGCTCGACCGAGATGCGGGGCACGCTCTGCGCCAGGTCGCTGGTGACGTCGGTGACGTCGTCCAGGGAGGCCACCGCCTCGCGGACCTGCTCGGCCGCCTTGCTCAGCACCTGCGCGTCGGCCGCCTTGACGACCACGCTGAGGTCCTGGCTGCCGAAGCCGTCACCGGAGGCCACCGTGGTGGTGCCGATGCCGTCGAGCCCGGCGAGGCCCTTCTCGATGTCGTCCCGGACGTCGTCGGAGGACGCGGAGTCCTCCAGCATGATCTGGTAGGTCGCCTGGTTGGTGTCGGTGCCGCCGCCGAAGGCCGCCATGAAGCCGGACGAGCCGACGGTGACCTGGTAGTCCTTGACGCCCTCGGTGTCCGAGAGCAGCTGCTCGACCTTCTTCGCCTGGGCGTCGGTGGCGGCCAGGCTGGCGCCCGGCTTCAGCTCCTGACGGACGGTCAGGACCTGCTGCTCGCCCGCGTCGAAGAAGTTGGTCTTCAGCAGCGGTGCCATGGCGAAGGTGGCGATCAGCACGACGACCGCGATGGCCACGCTGGTCAGCCGGCGCCGGGTGGCGAAGCGCAGCACGGGCACGTAGACGCGCTGGAGGCGGCTCTTCGCCTCCTTCTCCTCGGCCGCCCTGCGGGCCTCCTCGGCGTCCTCGGGGGTGCCCTTCGGGGGCCGCAGGAACCAGTACGACAGGACCGGGACGACCGTCAGCGACACCAGCAGGGACGCCAGCAGCGCGGCGGTGACCGTGAGGCTGAAGGAGCCGAACAGCTCGCCCACCATGCCGCCGACCAGGCCGATCGGCAGGAACACGGCGACGGTGGTGAGGGTGGAGGAGGTGACCGCGCCGGCCACCTCGCGCACCGCGTTCATGATCGCGGAGTGGCGTTCCTCGCCGTAGCCGAGGTGCCGCTTGATGTTCTCCAGGACGACGATGGAGTCGTCGACGACCCGGCCGATGGCGATGGTCAGGGCGCCCAGCGTCAGCATGTTGAGGGACAGGTCGCGGGTCCACAGCACGATCAGCGCGAGCACCACCGACAGCGGGATGGACACCGCGGTGACGAGGGTGGAGCGGACCGACGCGAGGAAGACCAGGATCACCAGCACGGCGAAGAGCAGGCCGAGCGCGCCCTCGGTGGTCAGGCCGTCGATGGCCTTGGAGACCGCGGGGCCCTGGTCGCTGACCACGGTGAGGGTGGCGCCGTCGCCGAGGTCCTCGCGGAGCTCGGGCAGCTTGTCCTGGACGGCCTCGGAGATGGCGACGGCGCTGCCGTCGTGGTCCATGGTGGCCATCACGGCGAGGCTGGGCCTGCCGTTGGTCCGGGTGAGGGAGTTCGAGCTCGCCTCCTCCTGGCGCACGGTGGCGACGTCGCCGAGGCGGACCGGGTCGCCCTCGCCGGGGGCGGCGGTGACCATCAGGTCCTGGATCTGCCGCACGGAGGTGAAGCCGCCGCCGACCTGGACGGTGCGGTTGGCGCCGTTCTCGTCGAAGGAGCCGGCCGGGACGGTGGCGCCGCCGGCCTGGAGGGCCTGCGCGATGGACGCGGTGGTCAGGCCCGCCTCGGCGAGCTTCGCGTTGTCGGGGACGACGGTGACCTGGAGGTCCCGTACGCCGTCCACCTGGACCTGGCCGACGCCGTCGATGCTCTTCAGCTCGGGCACCACCGTGCGGTCCAGCTGGTCGGCGAGCGCCTGCTGGTCCTTGTCGGAGGTGACGGCGAGCACCACGGTGGGGATGTCGTCCGTGGAACCGGCGACGACCTGCGGGTCCACCTCGGACGGCAGCCGGGCGCCGGCCCGGTTGACGGCCTGCTGCACGTCGGCGACGAGCTGCTGGGTGTCGTTGCCGTAGTCGAAGGACGCCATGATCACGGCGGTGCCCTCGCTCGCCTTCGAGGTGACGCCGGAGATGCCGTCGACGGCCTCCAGGCTGTCCTCGATGGGTTCGACGACCTGCTTCTCCACCACGTCCGGCGACGCGCCCTGGTAGGGCGCGATCACGGAGACCATGGGCAGTTCGATGGTGGGCAGGAGCTGCTGCTTGAGCTGGGGTATCGCGATCGCCCCGAACACGAGCGCGATGATCGACATCAGTCCGATCAGCGCCCGTTGCGCGAGGCTGAATCTGGACAGCCAGGACATAGGTCAGGGTCTCTTTTCCGTGGAGCGGCGGAGGTCCGGCAGGCGGGCGCGCGCACAGTGGGCGGCCCGCTCTACACCCTGGGCCATGACCGGGGGCCGATCCGTGGTCCCGAGGTCCGATTCTTCACACGGCGCCTACTCCCGGCGCAGTACTCGCGGCTACGCCTGGTCCGTCCTCGGACGGACCAGCCCCGACTCGTAGGCGATCACCACGAGCTGGGCCCGGTCGCGGGCGCCCAGCTTGGCCATGGCGCGGTTGACGTGGGTCTTCACCGTGAGCGGGCTGACCTCGAGCCGCTCGGCGATCTCGTCGTTGGAGTGGCCGCCCGCGACCTGCACCAGCACCTCCCGCTCGCGCACGGTGAGCGAGTCCAGGCGCTCGGCGCGCTCCGGGTCCCGGTCGGGTCCCGGCGGGCCGTCCTGGGCGAGGAAACGGGCGATGAGGCCCTTGGTGGCCTGCGGGGACAGCAGCGCCTCTCCCCCGGCGGCGATGCGGACGGCGCTCAGCATCTCGCCGGGCTCGGAGCCCTTGCCGAGGAAGCCGGAGGCGCCCGCCCGCAGCGACTGCACCACGTAGTCGTCGACCTCGAAGGTCGTCAGTATCACCACCCGCACCTCGTCCAGCGCGGGGTCGGCGCTGATCTCGCGGGTGGCGGCGAGCCCGTCGGTGCCGGGCATGCGGATGTCCATGAGGACCACGTCGGGCCGGTGCTCGCGCGCCAGCCGGACGGCCTCGGCGCCGTCGGACGCCTCGCCCACCACCTCCATGTCCGGTTCGGAGTCGACCAGGACGCGGAAGGCGCTGCGCAGCAGTGCCTGGTCGTCGGCGAGCAGGACGCGGATCGTCATGCGGGCTCCAGCGGGGCGGCGGTCACGGGCGTCCGCCGGGGGCGGCGGTGGTGCGGGGCTCGACGGGAAGGATCGCATGCACGCGGAAGCCGCCGCCGTAGCGGGGGCCGGTGGTCAGGGTGCCGCGCAGCGCGGTGACGCGTTCGCGCATGCCGAGCAGTCCGTGCCCGCCGCCGGGGGCGGCGGCCTGGCCCTCGTCGCTGCCGTCGTCGAGCACGGTGACCTCGATGTGCGGTCCGACGCGTACGACGCTGACCTCGGCGCGCGCGCCGGCCCCGGCGTGCTTCTGCACGTTGGTCAGCGCCTCCTGGACGATCCGGTACGCGGCGAGGTCGACGGCGGCGGGCAGCTCGGTGCCCTGGTCGGCGCGGGCGACCTCGACGTGAAGTCCGGCGTTGCGGAAGGTGGCGGCGAGCTCGTCGAGGCGGTCGAGGCCGGGGGCGGGCTCGGTGGGCGCCTCGGGGTCGCCGGACTGGCGCAGCAGGCCGACGGTGGCGCGCAGTTCCCCGAGCGCGTGGCGGCTGGCCTCGCGGACGTGGGCGAGGGCCTCCTTGGCCTGGTCGGGGCGCTTGTCCATGACGTGGGCTGCGACGCCGGCCTGCACGTTGACCAGGGCGATGTGGTGGGCGACCACGTCGTGCAGGTCGCGGGCGATGCGCAGGCGTTCCTCGGCGACCCGGCGGCGGGCCTCCTCCTCGCGGGTGCGTTCGGCCCGTTCGGCGCGCTCCCGGATGGCCTGGACGAAGGCGCGGCGGCTGCGGACGGCGTCGCCCGCGGTGGCGCCGATGCCGGTCCAGGCGAGGATCGCCAGGTTCTCCTGGGCGTACCAGGGCAGGGGTCCGGCGGCCATCGCGGCGCCGGTGAGGACGGTCATGGTGAGCAGGCCGAGCCGCCAGGTGGTGGGGCGGTCGGTGGAGGCGGCGACGGTGAAGAGGGCGATCACCGCGCACATGGCGACGGGGGCGCGGGGGTCGCCGGTGACGGACTCGGCGACGGAGAGGCCGCCCGTGACGCCGAGCACCGTGAGGGGGGCGCGGCGCCGGAGGACGAGCGAGGCGGCGCCGAGCGTCATCAGGACGAGGCTGAGCGGGTCGGGGGTGCGCAGGGCCCAGCGGACCCCCTCGGGGTCGTGCGGGTCGACGAACGACCCCGCGACCATGCACAGCAGGACGCCGACGGCCAGTGCCGCGTCCACGGCGGTCGGGTGGGCCCGCGCCCGGCAGCGGGCGCGTGTCAGGGTGCTCACGGCTGGTTGCGGTGACCGGGGCGGACGCCCGTGCGGCGCGGCCCCGGCTCCCCCCTCTCTGCGGACGGCCTGTGGACGGCGCGCGGACGGTCGGACCCGGGTGTCCCGGGACGTCTCAGGTCCCCGGGATGAGGCCCTCGTCGGTGAGGAGGCCGCGGACCTCCTCGAGGGTGGCGTCGGGGGACGGGAGGATGAGGTCGGACGGCTCCAGGGAGTCGTCCGGCAGCGGCTCGCCCAGCTCGTGCACCTTGGCCAGCAGTGCCTGGAGCGTGGCGCGGAAGCCGGGTCCGTCGCCCTTCTCCATCTCAGCGAGCAGTTCCTCGTCCAGCTTGTTCAGCTCGGCGAGCCGGCTCTCCGCCAGCGTCACCTGCCCCTCCCCCATGATCCGTACGATCATGTCGCCCTCCTCGGCGTGGGCTACTGCTTGTCGAAGCGCGGGGTGTCCTGCGGCTGCTGCTGGGTTTCCGGCTGCGCCTGGCCCTGGCCGCCCTCGAGGGCCTGCCGGTCGCCGGAGGTGCCGCCGGCCAGCTCGGCCTTCATGCGCTGCAGTTCGAGCTCCACGTCCGTGCCGCCGGAGAGGCGGTCCAGCTCGGCCTGGATGTCGTCCTTGTGCATGCCGGACTGGTCGTCGAGCGCGCCCGAGGCGAGCAGCTCGTCGATCGCGCCGGCCCGCGCCTGGAGCTGGGCGGTCTTGTCCTCGGCCCGCTGGATGGCCAGGCCCACGTCGCCCATCTCCTCGGAGATGCCGGAGAAGGCCTCGCCGATCCGGGTCTGCGCCTGGGCCGCGGTGTAGGTGGCCTTGATGGTCTCCTTCTTGGTGCGGAAGGCGTCCACCTTGGCCTGGAGGCGCTGCGCGGCCAGCGTCAGCTTCTCCTCCTCGCCCTGGAGCGTGGCGTGCTGGGTCTCCAGGTCGGTCACCTGCTGCTGGAGCGCGGCGCGGCGGGAGAGGGCCTCGCGGGCCAGGTCCTCGCGGCCCAGCGCGAGCGCCTTGCGGCCCTGGTCCTCCAGCTTCGACGACTGGGACTGGAGCTGGTTGAGCTGGAGTTCCAGGCGCTTGCGGCTGGTCGCCACGTCGGCGACGCCACGGCGGACCTTCTGGAGCAGCTCCAGCTGCTTCTGATACGAGTAGTCGAGGGTTTCGCGCGGGTCCTCGGCCCGGTCAAGGGCCTTGTTCGCCTTCGCGCGGAAGATCATCCCCATACGCTTCATGACACCGCTCATGGGCTTCGCGCGCCCCCTTCTGACGGACTCCAGCTCCAGTGACTGCCTCAGAACCCACAGTACGGGCCCTGCATCCATTACCGCACTGTTCGGGGACGGATGCGCTCATCCCCAAGGACGACTGCGTACCCTCCTGATCCGGCGTAGGGAGTAGGTGGTCCCCGGGGTGGAGGTCCGCCGGCCGTGCCGTCGGGCCCCCCGCTACGTCCCCATCTGTCCTAGGAGAGACGTCCGGTGTTGCCGGATCGTTCCCCGTGGGGCTGTGGTCCAACCCCGGCCACCCCGTACCCTTGGGTGTTGTGTTCCGTAGCCGTGCCAAGGAAGAGAAGGCATCCGGCGCCGACAAGGCGACGATGACCGACTCCAGTCAGCCCCGTCATCCGGAGGCCCCCAAGGGCCGCCCCACACCCAAGCGCAGCGAGGCCCAGTCGCAGCGCCGCAGCGTGGCCAACACCTCGATGTCACGCAAGGAGGGTGCCAAGCGCCAGCGTGAGGAGCGCCGTGCCGCACTGGAGCGTCAGCGCCAGGCGCTGGCCAGCGGCGACGAGCGGTACCTGCCCGCGCGCGACAAGGGTCCGGTGCGCCGGTTCGCCCGCGACTTCGTGGACTCGCGCTTCCACATCGCGGAGTGGTTCCTGCCGATGGCCGTGGTCATCCTCGTGCTGAGCATGGTGCGGGTGGCGCAGCTCCAGAACATCGCGCTGCTGCTGTGGCTGGTCGTCATCGTGATGATCGTGCTCGACTCGGTCGTGACGGGCGTCCGGCTGAAGAAGACGCTCGCCGAGCGCTTCCCGGACGAGAACCGGCGCGGCGCGGTCGCCTACGCGCTGATGCGCACGCTCCAGATGCGCCGGCTGCGGCTGCCCAAGCCCCAGGTGAAGCGCGGGGAGCGGCCCTGAGCACCACCCCGTTCGCGCACGGTACGACGGCGCCGGGTCCGGTCGGCGGGCCCGGCCGTCTGCGTGACGTCGTCCGTGAGGAGCTGGTGGCCCGCCAGCTGGAGGAGCAGATAGTCGGGCGTTTCCCGGTCGGGAAACGGTTGCGGGTGCTCGACGTGGGCATGGGCCGGGGCGCGCAGGCGCTGCGGCTGGCCCGGGCCGGCCATCAGGTGACGGGCGTCGAGCAGGACGCCGCGTCGCTCGCGGCGGTCCGGGAGGCGTTCGCCGGGGAGCCCGAGGGCATCCGGGAGCGGATGCGGATCATCGAGGGGCATGCCGGGGACACCGGTGTGCACTTCCTGCCGGGCAGTTTCGACGTCGTGCTCTGTCATGGCGTGCTCATGGGCGACGTGGAGGAGCCGGACGCGCTGCTCGCGGGGGTGGCGCGGATGCTGGCGCCCGGCGGGATGCTGTCGCTGCTCGTGCGCAACGGCGACGCGGCGGCGATGCGGGCGGGGCTGTCCGGCGACTGGGCGGGGGCGCTGGCGGCGTTCTGCCCGCCGACCTCCTCGTACGGGCTGGCGCGGCTGACGTCGACGCTCGCGGGCATCGGGGCGCCGCTGCACACCTGGTACGGCGTGCGGGTCTTCACCGACACGGCGGCGGACGACGCGGTGCTGCCGGACGATCTGGACGCGGTGCTGGCGGTGGAGGACCGGGCCGGGCGGACGGACCCGTACCGGGGGGTCGCGGCGCTGCTGCACCTGTGCGGGGTCCGGGGCTGAGGGCTCAGCCCCGGAACGCCTCAGCCCGGACCTCGTCCTGGGTGAGGTCGGCTCACGCCTCGTCGGCGGTCTCGCTCTCCGCCGCCGTGGTCTCGTCCGCGTGCAGGCTCATCGGGCCGTAGATCTCGGTGCCGTCCTCCAGCAGCCGCACCTGGTCGGCGCCGCCCTCCTGGAGGGCCTTCCAGTTCTCCCCGATCCAGGACTCGGCGTCCCCCTGCGTGGTGAACTCCTCCGGCGGCACCGCGGGCGCGACCTGCGTCCCGTCGGCCTTCTCGAACCGCCACGTCCATGCCGCCATGTACGCCTCCCTAGCGTGTGAGCTCACTGCACAGCAGAAGCCGGATCTTGGTCCGGCTCCTGACCAAGAGCGTAGTCGGACGGGCATCGGCTGTGGGGAAAGGTGAGAATCGGGGCGTGGAACTCACTCTGCTCGGCACCGGCGCCCCGGCGGGACTGCCCCGCCCCGACTGTCCCTGCGCGGCGTGCGCGTGCGCGCTCGGACCGGACGCGCGGGCGGCGACCTCCGTGCTGGTGGACGGCGTGCTGCTGCTCGACCTCACTCCCGGCGCGGCCTTCGCCGCGGCCCGTGCGGGGCGTTCGCCGGCAGGCGTACGCCAGGTGCTGCTGTCCCACCCGCACGACGGCCCCGCGGTGGAGGTGCCGGCCGGGCTGCCGCAGCCGGGGCGGGTGCCGGACGGGCGGGAGCTGACACTGCTGACGGGGCACAAGGTGCGGGCGGTGGCGCTGGACGCGCCGGGCACCGGGTACGCGGTGACCGGTCCCGACGGGCAGCGGCTGCTGTACCTGCCGCCGGGCGGCGCGCCGGCCGGGCTCGAGGCGCCGGCCGAGCCGTACGCGACGGTCGTGCTGGACGTCCTGGGCCGCCCGGACGCGCTGGCGCGGCTGCGGGAGACGGGCGCGGCGGGGCCGGCCACGGACGTCGTCGCCGTGCACCTGGACCACGACGTGCCGCCGGGTGCCGAGGTACGGCGCCGGCTCGCGGCGGCGGGCGCGCGCGCCGTGCCGGACGGGACCACGCTGGAGGCCGGCGCGTACGACGACGTCCCCGCCGTGCCGCGCCGCACGCTGGTGCTGGGCGGGGCGCGGTCGGGCAAGTCGGTGGAGGCGGAGCGGCGCCTGGAGTCCTTCCCCGAGGTCCTGTACGTGGCGACCGGCGGCTCGCGCAACGGGGACACGGAGTGGGCGGCGCGGGTGTCCGCGCACCAGGAGCGGCGGCCGGGGTCCTGGCGGACCGTGGAGACCTGCGACCTGGTGCCCCTGCTCAAGGACGACGGCCCGCCGCTCCTCGTCGACTGCCTGTCGCTGTGGCTGACGGACGCGATGGACGCGGTGGGCGCCTGGGACGACGCGGAGTGGGCGGACGGCGGCGAACGGGCCCTCCGCGACCGGGTGCGCGCCCTGACGGACGCGGTCCGCGAAACCCGCCGCACGCTGGTCGCGGTCTCCAACGAGGTCGGCTCCGGCATCGTCCCCGCCACCGCCTCGGGCCGCCGCTACCGCGACGAACTGGGCCGCCTGAACACGGCGTTCGCGCAGGAGTGCGAGCAGGTACTGCTGGTGGTGGCGGGCCAGACGCTGGCGCTGCGCGGCTGATGGGGACGCGGCGTCCGGCCCGGGCCTCCGCCGCGAGTTGCGCGTCGTCGGGCCCGCGGGCGACGGCCCCGGCTCGCCGGTGACGGGTCGCGAGGCAGCCCGGCACGGCAACCAGGTGCGCGGTTCCGCGCGTGCGGCAGCGGGCCGTGCGGCGCGGGTCAGCGTTTCGGTTTGCGGGCGATGACCCGGTACGTGTTGGCGAGCGGGGTGTGGCGGGCCAGGGGGGAGAGGGCCAGGTCCAGCGCCGCCGCCGCGACGACCAGGGGGATGCCGGCACGCAGCAGTGCGGCGCGCAGGCGTTGATCCGCCGGGGAGGGCGGGACGGCTCGCCAGGGGGTGTCCGGGGCGGGGAGCGCGTGCGACAGGGCGAGGGCCGCGAGGCCGGCCAGGTCGTGCGGCACGTGGGCGGCACGGTGGCCGGCGGTGACGATCTCGCAGCCGCAAGCCTCGAGTTCCTCGCGGAGGTTGCGGCGGGGCAGCAGGTGCAGCCGGCGGGGCTGGTCGTAGGGCAGCCACCAGCGGCCGAACAGGACGGCATAGACGCAACGCGGGTCGAGGGTCTCGATCAGCAGGTGACCGCCGGGGCGCAGCGCGGCGAGGGCGGCGTGCAGTTCGGCGCGCGGGTCGGTGGTGCGCTCCAGGTGGTGCAGCAGGCTGACCACGTCGTAGCGGCCGGACAGCCGGGCCAGCACCCCGGGGTCGGTGAGCGGCCCCACATGGGCCTCCTCGACCCGGCCGAGCTCACGGGCCCGCTCGACGCGCGAGGTGAGGTCGGTGCCGTCGAACGCGGTGTACGGGAAGAACTCCCGCGCCGTGTCCGGGAAGCGGGCGAGCCCGGTGCCGACGTCCAGCCAGCTCTCCGGTTCGCCGAACGGCAGCATCGCGCGGGCCGTGGCGCGGCGGCGGTGCCGTACGGCGTGCAGGGCGAGGACACGTTCGGTGGCGGGGTCGCGCGGGGCGCCGCGCACCGCGCGCCGGTAGAAGGCCAGGCCCTCGGGGGTGAGCCTGGGGTTCTGGAAGGTGTGGCCGCAGTCCCGGCACTCGTCGACGGTGAACAGCCCGGGCCGGTGCCGGCGCAGATCCCCCGTTCTCAGCCGGGTGCGCAGCCGCGCGGAGCCGCACCAGGGGCAGTCCGGGCGGCGCGGTTCGTGCACCCGGGCGGAGCCGTGCGGGGCGGGGAACGCGGTGTCGGGGGCGGTGGCGGACATGGGCGGCTCCCGGCGTGAGGGCGTACGGCACGCGGGTGGCGCGACGTGCGGGGACGGTCGGGGACGGACGGAGGGATCTCCGGCATTCCCGAGCAAAACGTTACGTACGGGAGGGCCTCGCGGGGTGGATCACGGCCGGGGTGGCGTGGTGGGGGTGAGGCCGCGAACGCGGGGACGACCGGCGCTCCGGGGTGTTCGACGAGGGCCGGTACTGTTCGGCGAATGAGCTCGCTTAATCTCGACGACTTCACCGATCTGATCGAGCGTCCGGACGGCGGGGTACGCCGTGACGCGGAGGAGCACCGGGCCCGCCTCGTGGTCCCGCCCGGGTCGCTGGGCCGCCTGGACGACCTGGGTGAGTGGCTGGCCGCGGCGCAGTCCTCGGTGCCGGTGCGGCCGGTGGAGCGGCCGCGGGTGGTGCTGTTCGCGGGCGACCACAAGATCGCCGAGCTGGAGGTCTCGGCGCGTCCGGCGGGCACCGCCGTGGAGCTGGTGCGGGACGTGCTGGAGGGCGGCCGGCCGGTGTCGGTGCTGGCGCGCCGGCTGGACGTGCCGGTGCGGGTGGTCGACATGGCGCTGGACTGCGACCCGGCGTCGCTGCCCGAGGACGTCGTACGCCACCGGGTGCGGCGCGGCAGCGGACGGATCGACGTGGAGGACGCGCTGACCCTGGAGGAGGCCGAGGCGGCGTTCCGCGCGGGGATGGCGGTGGCGGACGAGGAGGCCGACTCCGGTACGGACCTGGTGGTGCTGGGCGACGTCAGCGTCGGCGGCACGACCGCGGCGGGCGTGCTGGTCGCGGCGCTGTGCGGGACGGACGCGTCGGTGGTGACCGGGCGCGGCGGCCTGGCGATCGACGACCTGGCGTGGATGCGCAAGTGCGCGGCGATCCGGGACGCGCTGCGGCGGGCGCGGCCGGTGCTGGGCGACCAGCTGAAGCTGCTGGCGACCGTGGGCGGGGCGGACCTCACCGCGATGACCGGGTTCCTGTTGCAGAGCGCGGTGCGGAAGCTGCCGGTGCTGCTGGACGGGGTGGTGACGGCGGCGTGCGCTCTGGTGGCGCAGCGGGTGGCGTTCCGGGCGCCGGACTGGTGGCTGGCGTCGCACGCGAGTGGGGAGCCGGGGCAGGCGAAGGCGTTGGACCGGATGGCGTTGGAGCCGGTGCTGCCGCGGGGGGTCGCGGTGGGGGAGGGTGCGGGGGCGCTGCTGGCGCTGCCGTTGGTGCAGGCCGCGGCGGCGTTGGCCGCGGAGTTGCCTGCTCGGCAGGAGCTTGCCAAGGGCGCGTGAGGTGACGCCCCTCAGGGGTGTGGGGGTTGCGCGGACGGGAGTTCGACTCAGGGCGCCCTTTGAGGCCCGGGGGGACGGTCACGCCTCGGGGGCTTCGCCCCCGGACCCCCTTCGCGCAGTTCCCCGCGCCCCCAAGGGCGTCGCCCTCCCCCGCGCTTTCATGGTGGGTCCGGTTTGCCGCCCAGCCAGTCCTGGATCGCCCGCGCGGGACGCGACCAGCGGCGGTCGTGGTGGTAGGCGCGGAGGAGGGCCTTCGCGCGGGCGCGATGGCGCCGGCGGTAGAACCGCTTGGCCCACGGGGAGCCCGGGCGCGCCAGCCGCAGGGAGGCGACGATCGCCACCAGCGGGACGACCACGCCGAAGACCGCGAGCCGCACCTTCCCCTTGCTCAGGGCGATCAACGCGAAGCCGAAATTCGCGGCGATGCCGGTCAGCACGCCAGCGCGGTTCTGAAGTTCCTGCTGCGTGAGGTCGTTGACGCCGAACGGCGCGAACCCGGCCAGCAGGAGGCCGACCAGCGCCGCCGTGACCACCACCATCTCCACGCTCTTGCGTCCGGCCTCCGACCAGTACACGTCGTCCAGGTGCAGGATCAGCGCGAACTCGTCGAGCACGAGCCCCGCGCCCATGCCGAACAGCACGGCGCTGACATAGGGCCCGGAGCCGTGTCCCCCGCTCGCCACCGCGCCGAAGCCGCCGACGACGGTGAGGATGACTCCGGGCACCACGTGGTGGACGTGCACCGAGCCGGCGGTGACGTTGCCGAAAGGACCCTTGCCGGCGCGGATCAGGCGGGTGATGACCCGGGTGATCACGAACGTGAGGACGAAGGCGCCGAGGGCGAGGAGCAGCGGGAGCTTGCCCGGCTCGATGACGTTCCGCTCCAGCCACTGTCCCATATGCGTACTTTATTCTCGGCCGCACCCGGCGCCCTGGTGACCGCCGGGTAATCTGCGCCGGTGCCCGAGCCCTCCCCCGCGTCCCCCGCGTCGTCCCCGTCCTCCGCCTCCCTCGCCGACGGCCTCCGCTTCGCCTTCGGCACCCTCACCGTGCTCCCGGCCGGGCGGCTGACCCGCTGGGACCGTCCGGCCGCGCGGGCGGGCATGCTGTGCGCGCCCGTGGTCGGGCTGGTGGTGGGCGCAGTGGCCGCCGCGACCGGACTGGCGCTGCTGCTTCTCGGGGCGGGGCCGCTGCTCGCCGCCGTGGCCTGTGTCGCCGTTCCGGCCGCGCTGACCCGGGGGCTGCACCTGGACGGGCTGGCCGACACCGCGGACGGACTGGGCAGCGGCAAGCCCGCCGAGGACGCGCTGCGGATCATGAAGCAGTCGGACGTCGGGCCGTTCGGGGTGCTCACGCTGGTGCTCGTGCTGCTGGCGCAGGTGGCCGCGCTGGCACAGGCGTACGACGGCTCCTGGGCGCGGGGCGCGCTGGCCGCCGTGGCGTCGGCGGTCGCGGCGCGGCTCGCCCTCACCCTGGCCGCGCGCACCGGCGTGCCGGCCGCCCGGCCGGAGGGGCTGGGCGCGGCGGTCGCGGGGGTGGTGCCGGTGCCGCGCGCGGCGGCTGTCGCGCTCCTCGCCACCGGGCTGCTCGCGGCCGCGGGCGCGGCCCTGGGGGCGTACGACGCACTGCGCGCCGGGCTGGCCGTGGCGGTGGCCGCCGGAGCCGCCGATCTGCTGCTGCGGCGCTGCGTACGGCGGTTCGGCGGGGTGACCGGCGACGTGTTCGGCGGGGTCGCGGAGACGGCGGCGACGACGGCGCTCGTCGTCATGTCCCTGGGCTGAGACGATCGTCGTATCCCCCTGCGGACACTCCGCACCGCTCCTACACTGTGGGGTCGAATCGGCAGACACACGGGGGACGTTGATGTCGGCATTTCGTCGTGCCACGGCCTGGTTGATCGACTTCGCGCTGGTGGCGGCGCTGGCCTCGCTGCTCGCGGTGCTCACCTTCAACCGGATGTCCGCGCTGGTGACGGACGTGCCCGAACTGGCCGCGCGCGGCGGCTTCGACCTGCTCACCTCGCGCGGGGACGTGCTGGACGCGTCGGCCGGCCTCGGCACGTCGCTGTGGGACAAGTCGGTGGGGTACGTGCAGCAGGCGTTCGGGCTGCTGGTCGTCGCCGTCTTCCTCTACCGGTGGGCGTGCCTCGCCCTCGCCGGGCGGACCGTCGGCAAGGCCCTGACCGGGCTGAAGGTCATGCCGCGCACGCCCCGCCGGGCGGCGCTGCGCGCGGCGGTGACCACGTCCACCGACGTCGCCGTGTACGCGGTGGCGTGCGTGCTGCTGGTCGAGGGCGAGATCGCGCTGTCGGTGCTGGTCTGGCTGGTGGCGGTGGCGCTGTTCCTGCTGAACGCGCTGCCGGTGCTGGGCGGGCGGCGGCGCTCCCTCGCCGACCGGGTCGCGGGCACCTCGGTGGCGTCCGTGGAGCTCAGCAGGTTCGCCGCCACGCGTCGAGCGAGTACCGCTTGAGCAGGGAACTCAGCTTCAGGCGGCGGGAGTCGGCGCAGAAGCGGGCGGTGGGCAGTTCGTACTCGACGTGGAAGACGGCCTTGCCCGCCGCGACGAACGGGGTGAGCCGGTCGCACTCGCCGTACTGGGCGCACTGCTCGTTGACCGCGAAGTCGAAGTCGCCGACCAGTTCGGGGATCTGGTCGAGGTCGTTCTTCAGGCCGACGGCCATGCCGCGCTCGTGCGCGAGCCGGGCGATCAGCCGGTTGTAGCGGAGCTGGTCGGCGGCGGTCAGCGGGAAGCCGGTGCGGTTGCGGTAGCCGTCCATGTTGTCCGGCTCCACGGCGTCGAAACCCTTGTCGCGGCACATGTCGAGGCGTTCGGCCATCAGCGGCTCCAGGACATCGGTGCGGCGGATGTCGAGCCAGCGCTCGCCCTCCCAGCCGTTGCCCCGGCCGATCACCGGCCTCGGGAAGTCGTCCGCGTCCGGGCGGAAGTCCTCCCAGGCCCCGGTGGACAGGTAGCAGACGGCCTTGCGGCCGGCGCGGTGCAGCGCGGCGACGGTCTCCTTCGAGTGGTGGAAGCCGTCGATGTCGTACACGGGGACGTCGACGGTGGTGTCCAGGCGGCCGGTGAGCTGCCACTGCCAGGCCAGACCGGGCCGCGGCCGCCACCACTCCCCCGGCGCCCCCGAGGACGCCTCGCCGTCCGCGCCCCCGGGATCGCCCCCGGAGCCCCCGGAACTCGGTCCACACCCCGTCAGCACCAGGGCCAGCAGGACGACCACCGCGCACACTCTTCTCACCGCACGCTCCCCCTTCACGGCCGCCGCACCCCGGCGGCACGAACGGCACCCCATGATCGCGCGGGGCGCCCCCGGCCCGCGACGGGGCATCCCCGGCCCGACGCGGGGCATCCCGGGCCCGTCGCGGGGCACCCGCCGCGCCGGAACGGGCGCGCACCGGCCATGAGTGCGGGCGCACACGCGCGTAGGCTCGGGGCCGAGTGTTCGCCGCACCGGGGGAGGCCCCGACGGGATCGCACCCGGACGTCACGTTTAGGGTCGGCTGCCGGGCCCGGTCGACCCACACCCTTCGGCCACTGAAACTTCACATCGGAAGCGAGAATTCACCACCGTGACTGCTCTGACTCTCAGCACCGCCGCGGTCGCCGGCCTGCGCGCCGACGCGATCGTGATCGGTGTCGCCAAGGGCTCCGCGTCCAAGCCCCAGGGACCCGTCGTCGCTCCGGGCGCCGAAGCCGTGGACCAGGCGTACGACGGCAACCTGGCCGGTGTCCTGGAGACCCTCGGCGCGTCCGGTGCCGAGGGCGAGGTGACCAAGCTCCCCGCGCCGGCCGGCTTCAAGGCGCCGCTCGTGGTGGCGGTGGGCCTCGGCGCCCAGCCCGAGGGGGACTCCGGCTACGACGCCGAGGCGCTGCGCAAGGCGGCCGGCGCCGCCGCCCGCGCCCTCACCGGCACGAAGAAGGCCGCGTTCGCGCTCCCCCTGGCGGACGCCGCCGACGCCGGCGCGGTCGCCGAGGGCGTGCTGCTCGGCGCGTACTCCTTCGACGCCTACAAGGACCAGGGCGACGCGAAGAACGGCAAGGGCGGCAAGACCCCGCTCGCCGAGGCCGCGCTGCTCGGCGGCAAGCCCCGCGACAAGGCGTACAAGGCGGCCGTCGACCGTGCCGTCGCCGTGTCCGAGGAGCTCAACCGGGCCCGCGACCTGATCAACACCCCGCCGAACGACCTCAACCCCGAGGCGTTCGCGGCGGTCGCGCAGGCGGCGGCGAAGGAGCACGGCATCAAGGTGCAGGTGCTCGACGAGAAGGCCCTCGTCAAGGGCGGCTACGGCGGCATTCTCGGCGTCGGCGCCGGCTCCGCGTCCGGCCCGCGCCTGGTGAAGCTGTCGTACACCTCGTCCAAGGCGAAGAAGCACCTGGCGCTGGTCGGCAAGGGCATCACCTACGACTCGGGCGGCATCTCGCTCAAGCCGGCCGGCCACAACGAGACGATGAAGTGCGACATGAGCGGCGCCGCCGCCGTGTTCGCCGCGGTCGTCGCCGCCGCCCGGCTCGGCCTGGAGGTCAACGTCACCGGCTGGCTGGCGCTGGCCGAGAACATGCCCTCCGGCTCCGCGACCCGCCCGGGCGACGTGCTGCGCATGTACAGCGGCAAGACCGTCGAGGTGCTCAACACCGACGCCGAGGGCCGGCTGGTCCTGGCGGACGCGCTGTGGGCGGCCTCGGAGGAGAAGCCGGACGTCATCGTGGACGTGGCGACCCTGACCGGCGCCATGGTGCTGGCGCTGGGCAGCCGCACCTTCGGCATCATGGCCAACGACGACGACTTCCGCGCCGCGGTGCACGAGACCGCCGAGGAGGCGGGCGAGCCGGCCTGGCAGATGCCGCTCCCCGAGCACCTGCGCAAGGGCATGGAGTCGGCGACCGCCGACATCGCCAACATGGGTGAGCGGATGGGCGGCGGCCTGGTCGCCGGCCTGTTCCTGCGCGAGTTCGTCGGCGAGGGCATCACCTGGGCCCACCTCGACATCGCGGGCCCGGCCTTCAACGAGGGCGGCCCCTTCGGCTACACCCCCAAGGGCGGAACCGGTTCCGCCGTGCGCACCCTGGTGCGGCTGGCGGAGCGGGCCGCCGCGGGCGAGCTGAGCTGACACGTCCTCCGGTGACGGGCCTCGTACGCGGGTGCGACGGGGCCCCGTCACCGGGGAGTGGGACGTCTCACACCACGGCCCGGCGTCTCGTACGGCCCCGACAAGTGCGAGGATAGGGCTCGGCAGGACAGGGCCCCACACAAGGGCCGAGAACATAGAGCGGCCGGACACCAGCCGCCGACCGGTCACTGGAGACCGGCGTGGCGCACATGCATGGAGGACGTGACGTGGCGAACGACGCCAGCACCGTTTTCGACCTAGTGATCCTCGGCGGTGGCAGCGGTGGGTACGCCGCGGCCCTGCGCGGGGCGCAGCTGGGCCTGGACGTCGCCCTGATCGAGAAGGGCAAGGTCGGCGGTACCTGCCTGCACAACGGATGCATTCCCACCAAGGCCCTGCTGCACGCGGGTGAGATCGCCGACCAGGCCCGCGAGAGCGAGCAGTTCGGTGTGAAGGCCACCTTCGAGGGCATCGACATCGCGGCCGTCCACAAGTACAAGGACGACGTGATCGCGGGTCTGTACAAGGGTCTTCAGGGGCTGATCGCCTCCCGCAAGATCACCTACATCGAGGGCGAGGGCCGGCTGTCCTCCCCCACCTCCGTCGACGTGAACGGTCAGCGCGTCCAGGGCCGCCACGTCCTGCTGGCGACCGGCTCCGTGCCGAAGTCGCTGCCGGGCCTGCAGATCGACGGCGACCGGATCATCTCCTCCGACCACGCCCTGACCCTGGACCGCGTGCCCAAGTCCGCGATCGTCCTGGGCGGCGGCGTCATCGGGGTCGAGTTCGCGTCCGCGTGGAAGTCGTTCGGCACCGACGTCACCGTCATCGAGGGCATGAAGCACCTCGTCCCGGTCGAGGACGAGAACAGCTCCAAGCTGCTCGAGCGCGCGTTCCGCAAGCGCGGCATCAAGTTCAACCTGGGCACGTTCTTCGAGAAGGCCGAGTACACCCAGGACGGTGTGAAGGTCACCCTGGCGGACGGCAAGGAGTTCGAGGCCGAGGTCCTGCTCGTCGCCGTCGGCCGCGGCCCGGTCTCGCAGGGCCTGGGCTACGAGGAGGCCGGGGTCGCCATGGACCGCGGCTACGTCCTGGTCGACGAGTACATGCGGACGAACGTCCCGACGATCTCCGCCGTCGGCGACCTCGTCCCGACGCTCCAGCTCGCGCACGTCGGCTTCGCCGAGGGCATCCTGGTGGCGGAGCGGCTGGCGGGTCTGAAGACCGTCCCGATCGACTACGACGGCGTCCCGCGCGTGACGTACTGCCACCCCGAGGTCGCCTCCGTCGGCATCACCGAGGCCAAGGCCAAGGAGATCTACGGCGCGGACAAGGTCGTCGCCCTGAAGTACAACCTCGCCGGCAACGGCAAGAGCAAGATCCTGAAGACCGCGGGCGAGATCAAGCTCGTCCAGGTCAAGGACGGTGCGGTGGTCGGCGTCCACATGGTCGGCGACCGTATGGGCGAGCAGGTCGGCGAGGCCCAGCTGATCTACAACTGGGAGGCGCTGCCGGCCGAGGTGGCCCAGCTCGTGCACGCCCACCCGACGCAGAACGAGGCGCTCGGCGAGGCCCACCTGGCGCTGGCCGGCAAGCCCCTCCACTCCCACGACTGAGCCATCGGTCACCGGGCGCGACGACACAGACTTCCGCACTTCTAAGGAGCAACCGAAACCATGGCGGTTTCCGTAACCCTTCCGGCGCTCGGCGAGAGCGTCACCGAGGGCACTGTCACCCGCTGGCTGAAGGCCGAGGGTGAGCGCGTCGAGGCCGACGAGCCGCTGCTCGAGGTGTCGACCGACAAGGTCGACACCGAGATCCCGGCCCCCGCCTCCGGCGTGCTGTCCTCCATCAAGGTCGCCGAGGACGAGACGGTCGAGGTCGGCGCCGAGCTGGCCCTGATCGACGACGGCAGCGGCGCCCCCGCGGCCACCGAGGCGCCCGCCGCCGAGCAGGCGGCCCCGCCGGCCCCCGCGCCGGAGCCGCAGGCCCAGCCGTCCACCGAGCAGGCCGCCCCCGCCCCGGCGCCCACCGCCGAGGCCGCGGCCGGCGGCGGTTCCGCGCAGGGCACCGACGTGGTGCTGCCGGCGCTGGGCGAGTCCGTCACCGAGGGCACCGTCACCCGCTGGCTGAAGTCGGTGGGCGACACCGTCGAGGCCGACGAGCCGCTGCTCGAGGTGTCCACCGACAAGGTCGACACCGAGATCCCCGCCCCCGCGTCCGGCACCCTGCTGGAGATCGTGGTCGGCGAGGACGAGACCGCCGAGGTCGGCGCGAAGCTCGCCGTCATCGGCGAGGCCGGCGCCGCTCCGGCCGCCGCCCCCGCCGAGGAGGCCCCGGCCGCCCCGGCGCAGCCCGAGCCCACCCCGGCTCCCGCGCCGCAGGCTCCCCCGGCTCCGGCTCCGGCGCCCGCGCCGGCTCCGCAGCAGGCCGCCCCGGCCCCCCAGCCGGCCGCCCCGGCGGCCCCGGCCCCGCAGGCGCCCGCGGCTCCGGCCCCGGCCGCCGCGCAGGCCACGGACGACGGCGCCTATGTGACCCCGCTGGTGCGCAAGCTCGCCGCCGAGAACGGCGTCGACCTGTCCACCGTCAAGGGCACCGGCGTCGGCGGGCGTATCCGCAAGCAGGACGTCATCGCCGCCGCCGAGGCCGCGAAGGCCGCCGCCGCTGCCCCGGCTCCGGCCGCCGCCGCTCCGGCCGCCTCGAAGAAGGCCCCGGTGCTGGAGGCGTCCCCGCTGCGCGGCCAGACCGTGAAGATGCCGCGGATCCGCAAGGTCATCGGCGACAACATGGTCAAGGCCCTGCACGAGCAGGCCCAGCTGTCCTCGGTCGTCGAGGTCGACGTCACCCGTCTGATGAAGCTGCGCGCCCGGGCCAAGGACGCGTTCGCGGCCCGCGAGGGCGTCAAGCTCTCCCCGATGCCGTTCTTCGTCAAGGCGGCGGCCCAGGCGCTGAAGGCCCACCCGGTCATCAACGCCAAGATCAACGAGGCCGAGGGGACCATCACCTACTTCGACACCGAGAACATCGGTATCGCGGTGGACTCCGAGAAGGGCCTGATGACCCCGGTCATCAAGAACGCCGGCGGTCTCAACATCGCCGGTATCGCCAAGGCCACGGCGGAGCTGGCGGGCAAGGTCCGCGGCAACAAGATCACCCCGGACGAGCTGTCCGGCGCGACCTTCACCATCTCCAACACCGGGTCGCGCGGTGCGCTCTTCGACACGATCATCGTGCCGCCGGGGCAGGTCGCGATCCTCGGCATCGGCGCCACGGTCAAGCGTCCGGCCGTCATCGAGACCGAGGAGGGCACGGTCATCGGCGTCCGCGACATGACGTACCTGACCCTCTCCTACGACCACCGTCTGGTGGACGGCGCCGACGCGGCCCGTTACCTGACGGCGGTCAAGGCGATCCTGGAGGCGGGCGAGTTCGAGGTCGAGCTCGGTCTGTGAACCGGCCTTGAACCGGTCCGTCGACCGGGTGGTGACCCCGGGCCGCTGATCCGGTACCTCGGTGCCCCCGTCCGGAAGTCCTCGTGGCTTCCGGACGGGGGCACCGTCACATGGGGCGTGTAAGTCTCGTCTCACCTGGGGGAAAGCGCCCCCGCGCGCCCTACCCGGGCGGGCTCCCGGCCGTATTGTCTATTCGTCAAAGCCCCCCGGGGGCCCGCGGGCCCCGCTAAGGAGCCCGTCATGACCGCGCCCGTCGTCCATTCGCTGCGCGAACAGATCCGCGAGCACATCCTGGAAGGGATCATCAGCGGGCGCTGGAAGCCGGGCGAGCGGATCGTCGAGCGGCGCATCGCAACCGAGCTGGAGGTCAGCCAGACGCCCGTGCGGGAGGCGCTGCGCGAGCTGGAGTCGCTGCGGCTGATCGAGTCGGCGCCGAACAAGGGCGTGCGAGTGCGGAACCTGACGGCGGCCGACCTGGAGGAGAGCTACCCGGTCCGGGCCGGTCTCGAGGCGATCGCGGCGGAGCTGGCGGCGGAGCGGCTGGCGGAGGACTGCTCGGCGCTGGAGCCGCATGTGGCGGCGCTGTACGAGGCCGACCGGCTGTCGGACGGGACGGGGCAGGTGCGGCACACGGTGGGGTTTCACCGGGAGCTGGTGCGGGCGGCGGGGAATTCTGTGCTGCTGCACACGTGGGAGGGGTTGGGGATCGAGGTGTTCACGGCGCTGTCGATACGGTGGCTGGGGACGGTGCAGCAGTCTTATGCGGAGGAGCACGAGGAGCTGGTCGCGGCGTTCCGGCGCAGGGATCCGCGGATCGCGGAGCTGGTGAAGTCGCATGTGCTGGGGTGTGCGCCGCGGGCCTAGGGAGTTCGCCCCGCCGCCCCTTCCCGTCCCGTCCCCGGGGGCTCCGCCCCCGGACCCCCGTTCGCGCCCACGCGGCGGAGCCGCATATCGGGTACAGCCCCGCGCCCCTGAAGGGGCGCGGGGAACTGCGCGATCAGCCCCCACCGGCCCGCGGTCGCCATCCCACCGCACCCCCCGTGCTCTTCCGCGCGTCGACCCCCTCACCTGCGCAAACGCGCCGAATCGCCGTCACCGCGTGCCACCGCCGGAGGCACCCCGTGCCGACTTTCTCCGGATCAAGGAATTTTGCCCCTCAACCCTTTGATCGATCATCGATCACGGAGTTATTGTCGCCTGCGGACTTCCACCGAAGTCCGCAGCCCTGTCCTGCCAAAGACCAAGGGCACCCCCGAACCCTTCTGAGGGCACCCCCTTCGACTGAGGAAGGCGGCGACATGACCGACCCCAACGCCATCCAGCCGAGCGAGCTCGACCAGCTCCCGGACCGCGACCCCGAGGAGACCGCCGAGTGGCAGGCCTCCCTGGACGCCGTTGCCGCGGCGGCCGGGCCGCACCGTGCCGCGTACCTGATGCGGCGCACGCTGGAGCGTGCCGAGGGCGCCGGCGTCGCGCTGCCCAAGCTGCTCGAGACCGACTACGTCAACACCATCCCCACCGCGGCCGAGCCCGCCGTGGACGGCGACGAGGCGATGGAGCAGCGCATCACCGCCTGGAACCGGTGGAACGCGGCGGCGATGGTGACCCGCGGCAGCAAGTACGGCGTGGGCGGCCACATCGCCACCTTCGCCTCGGCCGCGTGGCTCTACGAGACCGGCTTCAACCACTTCTTCCGCGGCAAGGAGGGGGACGGCTCCGGCGACCAGCTCTACATCCAGGGCCACGCCTCCCCCGGCATCTACGCCCGCGCGTTCCTCGACGGCCGGATCGGCGAGGAGCAGCTCGACAACTTCCGCCGTGAGGCGGGCGGCAACGGCCTGCCGTCCTACCCGCACCCGCGGCGCCTGCCCTGGCTGTGGGAGTTCCCCACCGTGTCGATGGGCCTCGGCCCGATCTCCGCGATCTACCAGGCGCGCTTCAACCGCTACCTGACCAGCCGCGGCATCAAGGACGTCTCCGACTCCCACGTGTGGGCGTTCCTCGGCGACGGCGAGATGGACGAGCCCGAGTCGACGACCGCGCTCACCCTCGCCGCCCGCGAGCAGCTGGACAACCTGACCTTCGTCATCAACTGCAACCTGCAGCGCCTCGACGGCCCGGTCCGCGCGAACTTCAAGATCGTGCAGGAGCTGGAGGCCCAGTTCCGCGGCGCCGGCTGGAACGTGATCAAGACGCTGTGGGGCACGGCGTGGGACGAGCTGTTCCAGCTCGACACCACCGGCGCCCTCGTACGCCGTCTCCGCGAGGTGCCGGACGCGCAGGTGCAGACGTACCAGACGCGTGACGCCGCCTACATCCGCGAGGACTTCTTCGGCAAGGACCCGGCGCTCGTCGAGATGGCGAAGCTGCTGAGCGACGACAAGATCCTCGAGTGCTTCCACTTCTCGCGCGGCGGCCACGAGTCCCGCAAGGTCTACGCCGCCTACAAGGCCGCGCTGTCCCACAAGGGCGCGCCGACCGTGATCCTGGCGCAGACCGTCAAGGGCCACACCCTCGGTGAGGGCTTCGCCTCGAAGAACGCCAACCACCAGATGAAGAAGCTGACGGTGGACGAGTTCAAGGCGATGCGCGACCGCCTGGAGCTGCCGATCGCGGACTCGGCGTTCGTCGACGGCGTGGTGCCCTACGCGCACCCGGGCGCCGGCTCCCCCGAGGTCCGCTACCTCCAGGAGCGCCGCGCCGCCCTCGGCGGCCCCGCCCCGGCCCGCCGCGTGCACCCGGTCGCGCCGCTGCCGCAGCCGGCCGACAAGGCGTTCGCCGCCTTCGACAAGGGCTCCGGCTCGCAGAACGTGGCCACCACGATGGCGTTCGTCCGCCTGGTCAAGGACCTGGTCCGGGACAAGGAGACGGGCAAGCGCTGGGTGCCGATCGTCCCCGACGAGGCGCGCACCTTCGGCATGGAGAGCCTCTTCCCGTCCCTCGGCATCTACTCGCCGATGGGCCAGACGTACGAGCCGGTCGACCGCGACCAGCTGATGTACTACAAGGAAGCCAAGAACGGCCAGATCTTCAACGAGGGGATCACCGAGGCCGGCGCCATGGCCGAGTTCATCGCCGCGTCGACGTCGTACTCGACGCACGGCGAGACGATGATCCCGTTCTACATCTACTACTCGATGTTCGGCTGGCAGCGCACCGGCGACCAGATGTGGCAGCTCGGCGACCAGCTCGGCCGCGGCTTCCTGGTCGGCGCCACCGCGGGCCGCACCACGCTGACCGGTGAGGGTCTCCAGCACGCCGACGGCCACTCCCCCGTCATCGCGGCGACCAACCCGGCCGCCCTGACGTACGACCCGGCGTTCGCGTACGAGATCGCGGTCATCGTCAAAGAGGGTCTGCGCCGCATGTTCGGCGAGGCCCGGCCGGACGAGGACCAGAACGTCTTCTACTACCTGACGGTCTACAACGAGCCGCTGCCGCAGCCCGCGAAGCCGCAGACGGCCGGCGTCGACGAGGGCATCGTCAAGGGCCTGTACCGCTTCAACACGGCGGAGTCGGCCGGCCTGTCCCCCGCCGCGAACGCCCCGCGCATCCAGCTGCTGGGCTCCGGCACGGCGATCCACTGGGCGCTGAAGGCGCAGAAGCTCCTCGCCGAGGAGTGGGGTGTGGCCGCCGACGTGTGGTCCGCCACCTCCTGGACCGAGCTGCGGCGCGACGCGATGGAGGCCGACGAGGCCCTGCTGCGCGGCGAGGACCGGGTGCCGTACGTACGGCGCGCGCTCCAGGGCGCCGAGGGCCCGGTGCTGGCGGTGTCCGACTACATGCGCCAGGTCCCGGACCAGATCGCGCAGTGGGTCGAGCAGGACTACACCTCGCTGGGCGCCGACGGCTTCGGTCTGTCGGACACCCGTGAGGCGGCCCGCCGCCACTTCGGCGTGGACGCCGAGTCCATCGTGGTCGCCGCCCTGGCCCAGCTCGCCCGCCGCGGCGAGGTGAAGGCCACCGCGGTGAAGGAGGCCCGGGAGAAGTACGGGCTGTAAGGCCCGAGTTGCGAAGGAGGCCCCCGTCGTCACGCGTGTGCGCGTGGCGGCGGGGGCCTCTTGCATGATGGGCGCATGCGTGCTGCCCGGTTGATCAAGATGGTGCTGCTGTTGCAGTCCCGGCCCTCCATGACCGCCGCCGAACTGGCCCAGGAGCTGGAGGTGTCGGAGCGTACGGTCACCCGTGACGCCCAGGCGCTGTCCGAGGCGGGCGTGCCCGTGTACGCGGACCGGGGGCGGATCGGCGGCTACCGGCTGGTCGGCGGGTACCGGACCCGGCTGACGGGGCTGGCCCGCAGCGAGGCGGAGGCGCTGTTCCTGTCCGGGGTGCCGGGCGCCCTGCGCGAGATGGGCCTGGAGGACGCGGCCTCGGCGGCCCGGCTGAAGGTGTCGGCCGCGCTGCTGCCGTCGTTGCGGGACGCCTCGCGGACGGCGGCGCAGCGGTTCCACCTCGACGCGCCGAACTGGTTCCGTGAGCCGCAGACGCCGGAGCTGCTGCCGGCCGTGGCGGACGCGGTGTGGGACGACCGGCGGATCACCGCCCGCTACCGGCGCGGGGCGGGCGAGAGCCGGCACGAGGTGGAGCGGGAGCTGGAGCCGTACGGGCTCGTGCTGAAGGCGGGCGTCTGGTACCTGTGCGCGCGGGTCGCGGGGCGGGACTCCTTCCGGGTGTACCGGATCGACCGGTTCACGGCGGTGGAGCCGCGCGAGGAGCGGTTCGAGCGGGCGGAGGACTTCGAGCTGCCCGCGTTCTGGGAGGAGCGGGCGGAGCAGTTCGCGCGGTCGCTGCTGCGGGCGGAGGTGGTGCTGCGGCTGACGGCGGAGGGGATGCGGAGGCTGCCGCACGTGGTGGACGCGGTGTCGGCGCGGGAGGCGTTGGAAGGGGTGGCCGAGCCCGGGGCCGGGGAGTGGGTCGTCGTGACGCTGCAGGTGGAGTCGGAGGAGGTGGCGCGGACGCAGCTTGCCGGGCTGGGGGCGGAGGGGGAGGTGGTGGAGCCGGTGTCGTTGCGGGAGTTCTTCGCCGCCGAGGCGGAGAGGCTGGTGCGGTTGTATCGGCGGGGGTGAGGGGGGTGCGCCTGGGGTTTGTCCGCCCCCTCCGCCCCTTCCCTTCCCGGCCCTGGGGGCTGCGCCACCAGACCCCCCGTTTGCGCAGTTCCCCGCGCCCCCATAGGGGTCCTGACGGATGCTGGGTCCTGTGATGGACGAGACGGAGTTCTGGGCGTTGGTGGACGGGGCTCGGGAGGATGCCGACGGGGATCCCGAGGAGCAGGCCGATCTGCTCGTGGAGCGGCTCGTGCTGCTGGACCCCGAGGCCGTGCTGGACTTCGCCCGTCACTTCGAGGCGCGCTACCAGCGCGCGTACCGCTGGGACCTGTGGGGCGCCGCGTGGGTGCTGCTGGACGGGGCCAGCGACGACGCGTTCGACTTCTTCCGGTGCTGGCTCATCGGCCAGGGGCGTGAGGTGTTCGAGGGCGCGCTGCACGACCCGGACTCGCTGGCCGAGCTGCTCGACGACTTCGACGAGGAGATCGACGGGGACGGGGAAGATCTGGGTTACGCGGCCGACGAGGCGTACGAGCAGCTCACCGGCCTGGTGATGCCGGGTCTCGGTCTCCCTCCGGCTCCCGCGGAGCCGGAGGGCACACCGCTCGACTTCGAGAACGAGGCGCTGCTCGCCGCGCGCTACCCGCGGCTCTGGGAGAGGTTCCGCGGGGACTGAGCCGCGGGGCGCGGGCGCCGGGCGCCGGTCACAGCCGCCGGTGGGGGCTGGGCGTCTGGCGCAGGGGCGCCGCGTTGGCCTGCATGAGGGCGGAGGCCGTGGAGGCCGCCGGGCCGAGGACGACGGCCGCCGCGGCGACCAGTGCGGTCCAGGGGCGGCGCAGGGTGTCCGCCCAGGTGGTACTTCGGTCAGGGGTGTCGCTCATGGGCTCAGCTCTTCGTTCCGTGCGTCGTCTTCCACAGTGACGCGCTGTGTGTCGGTGCCGGTGTCCCGGCCGGGGCCGGTTCCGGCGTCGCGGCCCTGGAGGCGGGCCGCGAGGTCCCTGATCTCCGGGAGCCGCGCGTGCAGGGCGGCGCCCGGGCAGTCGGTCATGTAGCCGTCGCTGTGCCCCGCGACGGCGGGCAGGACGGCGGTGGTGCCGGCCGCGTAGCGGCTGCCGCCGTTGCTGGAGACCAGCCGTACGTCGGAGCGCGGGTCGGTGCCGGAGGGCCCGAGTTTCCAGGCGGTCACGGCGGCGATGGACCGCAGCATCACGTCCGGCACCTCCGCGCCCTCGGTGAAGGTGCCGAGGGCGGCGATGCCGGCGGTGCGGTGGTTGAAGCCCTGGGTGTGGGCGCCGGTGACGGCCCGGTCGGCGCCGCCGGCGCGGCCCTCGTAGACGGTGCCGCAGCGGTCGACGACGAAGTTGTAGCCGAGGTCGTCCCAGTCGCGGCCCTGGGTCTGGCCCTCGTACAGCGACCGGATGATGCCGGGGGCGTCGGCGCAGTCGTACCCGTTGGGCGAGTCGGTGTGGTGGATGAACACGGCGACGACCTGGTCGTCGTAGCGCGGCGGGGGCTGGTCGCGGGCCGCGTCGCCGATCCACGCCGTGCGCGGCACGATGTCCGGCCGGGGGGCGTGGAAGACGGGCGCCGGGCGGGCGGCGGCCTGGGCGTCGGGGGACTCGGCGGCCCGTTCGACGCCGTAGGCGCTCAGCACCAGCGCGACGGCGGCGGCCGCGCCCGGCACGAAGCCGAGGGGCACGGTGACCGTTCGGGGCAGCCGCGTGGAGCGGGGCCCGCCGGGTATCCGGGGTGGGCGGGGTTTCCGCGCGCCGCGCGGTCTCCTGGGGACACGCATGGTCCCACTGTGGGGCGGGCCGGGGCGGCGCGCGACGTCTGCTCCGCCAGTCGGTGGACGGCCGGTGGAACCATCGTCCCGGTGCGTGACGTTTTTCCCCGTGCGGGCGTGCCTCGCGGGCGCCCTCCCCGCGTCCGGCCGGCGTGTGGCTGATCACGTGGCCCCCGGGCCCCGTACTGAGGGTCGGTGGTCCCGAGAGAAAGGCGGCGTGCGTGGATCTGCTCGACATCCTGCTGATGCTGGTCGTTCTGGCCTATGCGGCGTCCGGTTACCGGCGCGGACTGGTCGCCGGCTGTGTGTCCCTGGCCGGTTTCGTGGGCGGCGCGGTCGTCGGCGTGTGGATCCTGCCGTGGGTGATGGACCTGGTGACGCCGGGGACCGCGCGCGCGACGGTGACCGCGGTGTTCACGGTGCTGCTGCCGGCCGTGGTGGGGCACGAACTGGCGGGGCGGCTGGGGCTGCGGCTGCGCAGGGAGCTGGACCGGGGCCCGCTGCGGGTGGCGGACGGGGTCGGCGGGGCCGCGGCGAACGCGGTGGCGGTGCTGATCGTGGCGTGGGTGGCGGCGAGCGTGCTGGGCGCGTCCTCGTCGCCGCTGGTGACGTCGGCGATCCGGGACTCCCGGCTGCTGGGCGCGGTGCAGGACGCGATGCCGGACACCACGCCCGCCTGGTTCTCGCGGGCCACGTCGGCGCTGACGGAGGCGGGTTTCCCGCAGGTGTTCAACCCGTTCGAGAACGAGTCGACCGCGGAGGTCGCCGCGCCGAGCGGGGACAACGTGACGCCGGCCGCGACCCGTGCGGCGCAGCGCAGCACGGTGAAGGTCGAGGGGGTGGCGGGCACGCAGGGCCGTGAGGGCAGCGGGTTCGTGTACGCGCGTGAGCACGTGATGACCAACGCGCACGTGGTGGCGGGCATCGACGAGCCCACCGTGCGGGTGGGCGGGGTCGGGCGGACGTACGAGGCGCGGGTGGTGCTGTTCGACGCGCGCACGGACGTGGCCGTGCTGTACGTGCCGGACCTGCGGGCGCCGGTGCTGTCCTTCGACGACGACGCGGAGCGGGGCGCGGCGGCGGTGGTGGCGGGCTATCCGCAGGACGGCGCCCTGAACCTCCAGGCGGCGACGGTCGCGGCGCGGGTGCAGGCGCGGGGGCAGAACATCTACAACGACGAGCGGGTCACCCGGGAGATCTACTCGATCCGCTCCACGGTCCGGCCGGGCAACTCCGGCGGCCCGCTGCTGACCACCGACGGGCGGGTGTTCGGCGTGGTGTTCGCGCGCTCCACGTCGGACGCGGAGACGGGGTACGTGCTGACGGCGGACGAGGTGGCCGACGAGGCCGAGCGGGCGGCGGCGTCGACCACCCCGGTGGACACCGGGCAGCCGGTGACGGCGTAGGGCGGGCCGCCGTCAGACGAGGCTCCGCCCCATCAGGACGTCGTCGACGTAGCGCCCGTCGAGGTGGAACTCGCCGGGGAGCACGCCCTCCACGGTGAAGCCCTCGGACGCGTACAGGGTGCGGGCGGCGGTGTTGGGGCCGAGGACGCGCAGGGTGATGCGGCGGGCTCCCCGGCGGCGGGCCTCCGCGACGGCGGCCCGCACCAGAGCCCGGCCGGCGCCCTTGCCGCGCGCCTCCTCGGCGACGGCGAGGCCGCGGATCTGGAGGACGTGCGCGTTGGTCGGCACCGCGGTGGGGTGGCCGAGGCGGACGTAGCCCACGACGCGTCCGTCGTACTCGGCGACCTGGTGGGCGTCCGGACCGCAGGTCGGGTGGAAGAAGGGCTCGTCGGGGCCGGGCGGCTCGGGCCTGACCTCGTGCAGCGGTGACCAGGACTCCCGGTCCAGGCGGGCCAGGGCCGGCTCGTCGTCGGGGCGGGCGGGACGTATCAGCGGTTCCGGCATGCGCGTCACTCTACGTGCCCTCCCCACCGTGATTTCCGGGGCGCCGGGGGCAGGATGGACGTCATGGAACATGCGCGGATCGCGGTGACCGGAGCGTCCGGACTGATCGGCGGCGCCCTGGCGCGGTCGCTGACGGCGGACGGGCACACGGTGGTGCGGCTGGTGCGCCGGGCGCCCCGGTCGGCGGACGAGGTCCGCTGGGACCCCGGGCGCGGGACGGTGGACGCGGCGGGTCTCGCCGGGTGCGA
The DNA here is from genome assembly GCF_042647945.1 of Streptomyces lusitanus. Taxonomy (NCBI): domain Bacteria; kingdom Bacillati; phylum Actinomycetota; class Actinomycetes; order Kitasatosporales; family Streptomycetaceae; genus Streptomyces; species Streptomyces lusitanus. Next base: position 405,514 of record NZ_JBHRWL010000011.1, on the reverse strand, counting down.
CGCGGTGGTGAACCTGGCGGGCGCCGGGGTCGGCGACCGGCGCTGGACGGCCGCGTACAAGGACCTGATCCGCTCCAGCCGGGTCCGCGGCACCACCGCGCTCGCCGAGGCGGTCGCCGGGCTGCCCGAGGACGTTCGGCCGCGGGTGTTCCTGAACGGCAGCGCGACCGGCTACTACGGCGAGACCGGCGACCGCGCGGTGGACGAGAGCGCGCCCCCGGGCGAGGGGTTCCTGCCGGGGGTCTGCGTGGAGTGGGAGGCGGCCGCGGCTCCCGCCCGGGAGGCGGGCGTGCGGACGGTGTTCGCGCGCACGGGGCTCGTGGTGGCGCCCGGGGGCGGGGCGTGGGGGCGGCTGTTCCCGCTGTTCAAGGCCGGTCTGGGCGGGCGGCTCGGGAACGGGCGCCAGTACTGGTCGTACATCGCGCTGCACGACGAGGTGGCGGCGCTGCGTCATCTCCTGGACAGCGAGGGGCTGTCGGGGCCGTTCAACCTGACGGCGCCCGAGCCGCTGACGAACCGTGAGATCACCGCGGCGATGGCGCACGTGCTGCGCCGTCCCGCCGTGTTCGCGGTGCCGGCGCCGGTGCTGCGGGCGGTGCTCGGCGAGATGGCGGGCGACGTGCTGGGCAGCGCGCGGGTGCGTCCCACGCGGCTGCTGGAGTCGGGGTTCCGCTTCGCCTTCCCGCGGATCGAGGGGGCGATCAGGGCGGCGCTGTGAGGTGAGGCGGGCGACCTCTCCTGATCCCTCTGCGACCGGACCGTGCCCGTCCGGGGGGCGTATGCGACCGTCGTGCGCCCGTGCACTGTGCGTGCGCGCCTGACCCGGCGCCCGGGTACGGACCTAACCTCGAGCCGAACTCGGGTATCCCTGGGGCCTGTTGAGGGCATGACGTCTCCAGCGCCCGCGCAACCTCGAGGAGGGGACGTGCTCAAGCCCACGTACCAGGCGGACGTCGTCGTCGTGGGAGCCGGGGTGGCCGGTCTCTCCGCGGCACGTCGGCTGACCAGCGCAGGAGTCTCCACCGTCGTCCTGGAGGCCGCCCACGAGGTGGGGGGCCGCATGGCGACGGAGAAGGTCGACGGCTTCCGTCTCGACAGAGTCGGCCGCCTGCTGTCCACGGCGTGCGCCGAACTGCACGTCACCCCGGGGCTGGAGGACCTGGTGCTGCGGCCGTTCGCGCCCGGTGTCCTGCTGCACAGCGACGGGCGGCACCATCGCGCGGGCGTGCAGCCGGGCAGCCGGCGCGCGCGTGGCGCACGGAGCGCGCGGGGCGCGCTTCACGCGGTACGCGCCCTCGCGAGCGCCCCCCGGCCGGGGCCGCGCAGGCCGGTCGCGGTGCCCGGACGGCAGGTGTCCGTGCCCCGCAACCGGGGCGGCGCCCCGCTGGGCACGGCCCTGGACCAGGCGCGGCTGGGCGCCGCCCTGAACCGGCTGGCGGGCACGTCGGCGGAGCGGCTGCTGGCCCGCCCCGAGACCACCGCCGCCGAGGCGCTGCACGGCCGGGGACTGCCCGCCCGCACCGTCGACGGCTTCCTGCGCCCGCTGCTCGCCGCCCTGTTGTGCGACCCGGAGCTCACCACGTCCAGCAGGCCGGCGGACCTCGCGCTGCGCGACTTCGCGCGCGGGCGGCTGTGCCTGCCGGAGGGCGGGGCGGAGGCGCTGCCGCACTTGCTGGCGCGGTCGCTGCCGCCGGGCACGGTGCACACGGGGGTGCGCGTCACCTCGGTGTCGACGACCTCGGTGACCACCGCGGAGCACGGGGAGTTCCGGTGCGCGGCCGTGCTGGTCGCGACGGGCGGGCGGGACGCGGCGGAGCTGCTGCCGGGGCTGCGGGTGCCGGACTTCCACCCGGTGACGGTGGTGCACCACACCACCGACGAGCCGCCGGGCACGGACGCCTCGCTGCTGCTGGACGCGGACCGGGGCGGTCCGGTCGCGCACACGGCGGTCGTCAGCGCGGTCGACCCGTCCCGCGCCCCGGCCGGCCGCACGCTGGTGACCTCCACGGTCCTCGGCCCGGCCACGGCGGACACCGACACGGCCGTACGGGCCCATCTGGCACGGCTGTACGGGGTGCCGACGGCGCGCTGGGAGACGCTGGCGGTCCGGCACACCGCCGACGCGGCCCCCGTGATGCGCCCGCCGCACGACCTGCACCGCCCGGTACGGCTCCTGGCCGGCCTGTACGTCTGCGGCGACCACCGCGACAGCGGCGCGGTCCAGGGCGCCCTCCGCTCCGCCGACCGCGCGGCCACGGCCCTCCTGACCGACCTGGGCGTCAACCGCCCGATGCACACGGCCGACCCGCTCCCGACAGCCCGAGCGGCCTAGTACCGGCACCCGCCGAGCGTGAACACCCCCTCGGCGGGTGCCTTCCAACGAACACCCCGCCGCCTGCGCCCACCCGTG
>NZ_JBHRWL010000011.1:0-403088 GCF_042647945.1 Streptomyces lusitanus | reverse complement strand
TCGTGCCGCCTAGGGCGGCACGGGTGGGCGCAGGCGGCACCTCGTACGCGCCGAGGTACAACACCCCCGCCTCAGACGAACGCCGCAGCCACCCTGTCCCGATACGCCCGCACAGCCGCCGCATCCCGATACGGCTCCAACCGCCGCTCGAAATCCCGCACATACTCCACCGCCCGCACCGACCGCATCTCCCCCGCCTGAGCCGCCGCCTCCGCCCCCAACTGGCACGCCTGGTCCAACTCCCCCAGCCCCAGCCGCGCGGTCGCGAGAACGACCCGGCAGAACAGCCGGCTCCGCGCGTACCCCGGCGCCCGCAACTGCAACGACCGCTCCGCGTGCTGAGCCGCCGCCCGGAACTGCTGAAGATCCCGGTGGCAGTGCCCGAACTCGTCGGCGAGCTGCGCCTCGTCGAAGAACCGCGCCCAGTGCGGCACCTCGTCCCCGGGCCGCGCCGCGTCCAGCGCCCGCTCCGCGCGGACCAGCGCGGCCGTGCAGGCCCGTACCTCCCCCAGCACCCCGTGCCCCCGCGCCTCCGCCGCGTGCAGCAGGGCCTGGACGGCGGGCGGCGCCGAACTGCCCACGCCCTGCTGGGCGACCCGGGCGAGCTGCACGGCCTCCCGTCCGTGGCCGAGGTAGACGGCCTGCCGGCTCATGGTGACCAGCACGAACGCGCCGTACGCCCGGTCGCCGGCCGCCTGCGCCAGCCGGAGCGCCTGGACGAAGTACCGCTGGGCCAGCCCGTGCGCGGCGATGTCGTACGAGGTCCAGCCGGCCAGCCGGGTCAGGTCGGCCGCGGCGGCGAAGAGCCGGCGGCCCGTCTGCTCGCCGTAGGTGCCGCGCAGCATCGGCTCCAGTTCGTGTTCGAGGTAGCGCACGAGGGCCTGGCGGGCGTGCCCGCCGCCGTAGGCGTCGTCGAGGGTGCGGAAGAGCTCGCCGACCGAGCGCAGCGCGGCGATGTCGCCCGCGGTGACCCGGTGGCCGGGCGCCCGGTCGGCAGCCCCGCGCCGGCGGGCGGCGAGCTCGGCGGGCGTCACGGGCCGCACCGGCGAGCGGCCCTGGGCGGGCACCCGTACCGGCTCGGCGCGCGCGACCTTCTCGTCGGGCCGTCCGATCAGCCAGTCCCGGCTGGGCACGACGAGGCCCGCCGAGGTGAACGCGATCTTCCGCAGCTCGGCGTGGCTGCCGGAGTCCTTGCGCCACAGCCCGCCGACGATGTCGACGGCCTCCTCGGGGGTGGCGGCGAACTCCAGTCCCGCGTAGACCGGCGCGCAGGCGTCCAGTCCGAGGTCCTGGGCGGTGAGCCGGCGGCCGAGGCGCCGGGTGAAGACCTCGGCGATCAGCGCCGGTGTCGTGCCGCGCGGCTGCTGTCCGCGCAGCCAGCGGGTGACGGAGGTCTTGTCGTATCTCAGGTCGAGCCCGTGTTCGAGACCAAGCTGGTCCACGCGACGGGCGAGTCCCGCGTTGGAGAACCCCGCTTCTGCGATGAGCGCGGCGAGCTGTCGGTTGGGGGTGCGCTGCGCGGGTCGTTCCGTCATCTGCGGTGCGGTCTCCTGCCTTCCGGCTGGTGGTCTGTCCGGATTGCCTGTGAGCAGCCCTTATGGCCTCGTGGTCGGCGCGAATGTAGCGGAGAGTGAGCACGCGATCGCAGAGATCGACAGGCATTCATCCGATCGTGTGAGGATTGGTTCGACGCTGACGGGCGCGGGACGGACGGCCGCGACGCCGGCCGTGGCAACCGTGGGGCGACCCTCGTGGCGACGGCCGACGGCGGGCGGTCCGTCGAACGGTCGTACAGTGGCGTGGGCGCGTTTCGCGCCTGACGACCTTCGAGGGAGGCGTTTGCCGTGGGTGAGTTGCGGTTCGTCCGGATGGGCTTCGGTGACGAGGCGGTGGACTACCAGGTGGCCTGGGACGAGCAGCGCCGGGTGCACGCCGCGCGGTTCGCCGACGAGGTGCCCGACACCGTGATCCTGCTGGAGCACCCGCCCGTCTACACCGCCGGGCGGCGCACCGAGGACAGCGAGCGGCCCCTCGACGGCACCCCCGTCATCGACGTGGACCGCGGCGGCAAGATCACCTGGCACGGTCCTGGCCAGCTGGTGGGGTACCCCATCCAGAAGCTGCCCCGCCCGGTGGACGTGGTCGCGCACGTCCGCCGCCTGGAGGAGGCGCTGATCCGCACCTGCGCGGAGTTCGGTCTGGCGACCACCCGGGTCGAGGGCCGCAGCGGCGTGTGGGTGCTGGGCGACCCGGTCGAGCGGCGCCCCGCCCTGGGCGGCCTCTCCCTGGACTTCGACCCGCGACTCACCGACGACGAGTTCGACCCCCGGCTCAACGGCCCGGAGTACGCCCCCTCCAACGCCGGCCAGCGCCGCGAGGACCGCAAGATCGCCGCGATCGGCATCAGGGTCGCCAAGGGCGTCACCATGCACGGCTTCGCCCTGAACGTGAACCCCGACAACAAGTGGTTCGACAAGATCATCCCGTGTGGCATCCGCGACGCGGGCGTCGCCTCCCTGGCGAACGAGCTGGGCCGCGACATCACGATCCAGGAGGTGCTGCCCGTCGTGGAGCGCCACCTCAAGGACGTCCTCGAGAACGCCGAGCTGAAGCCGCGCGTGGTCGAGAAGACACCGGCGGCCGCCACCGCGTCCGGCGTCTGAGGGCCGTCCGGGCTTTCACTTCCATGGGCGTACGCTTGACGACGCCGAAGAATCAATCGCTAGGAGCCGGTCGTGTCCGCAGTCGCACCCGACGGACGCAAGATGCTGCGCCTGGAGGTCCGCAACAGCCAGACCCCCATCGAGCGCAAGCCCGAGTGGATCAAGACCCGGGCGAAAATGGGCCCCGAGTACTCCAAGATGCAGAACCTGGTCAAGAGCGAGGGTCTGCACACCGTCTGCCAGGAAGCCGGCTGCCCCAACATCTACGAGTGCTGGGAGGACCGCGAGGCGACCTTCCTCATCGGCGGCGACCAGTGCACCCGGCGCTGCGACTTCTGCCAGATCGACACCGGCAAGCCCGAGGCCCTGGACCGGGACGAGCCGCGCCGCGTCGGCGAGTCGGTCGTCACGATGGACCTGAACTACGCCACGATCACCGGCGTCGCCCGCGACGACCTGGAGGACGGCGGCGCCTGGCTGTACGCGGAGACCGTGCGCCAGATCCACGCGCAGACGGCGGACCGCGCCGAGGGCCGCACCAAGGTCGAGCTGCTGGCCCCCGACTTCAACGCCGTCCCCGAGCAGCTCGCGGAGGTGTTCTCCTCCCGCCCCGAGGTGTTCGCGCACAACGTGGAGACGGTCCCCCGGATCTTCAAGCGGATCCGCCCCGGCTTCCGCTACGAGCGCTCCCTGAAGGTCATCACCGAGGCCCGCGACTTCGGTCTGGTCACCAAGTCCAACCTGATCCTCGGCATGGGTGAGACCCGCGAGGAGGTCAGCGAGGCGCTGAAGCAGCTGCACGACGCGGGCTGCGAGCTGGTCACCATCACCCAGTACCTGCGTCCCTCCGTGCGCCACCACCCCGTGGAGCGCTGGGTGAAGCCGCAGGAGTTCGTGGAGCTGAAGGAGGAGGCCGAGCAGATCGGCTTCTCCGGTGTGATGTCCGGGCCGCTGGTCCGCTCCTCGTACCGGGCCGGCCGCCTGTACCAGATGGCCGTCGAAAAGCGCGGCGCCTTCGTCGCCTCCCAGGCGGTCTGAGCGCGGCGGCGGTCTGAGCGCGGCGGCCGGGCGGTCCGAGCCCGACGGGCGCGCCCGCGGAGCCTGCCCCGCCGCGCCACCGTCACGCTGTGAATTCACGCACAAGGCCCTACCGGCGGGTAGTGGCCGAGAGAACGCGGTCCCGGCCGTCCTCCCAGTTGAGGGCACAGGCCGGGGCCGCGTCGGCGTCCAGGGGCCCGGCGTGAAGGCTTCATGCCCGTTTGACCGGTCGGTCACGCCCTGGTAACACCAGGCAGTGACCCTGGTATCACCGCACGCCACCATTGCCCGCCGGCATCGAGGGAGACCGTCACCATGCAGGCCGCGCCCGTCCGCGCCACCGCCATCCCGTCCCTCACCACCGCTCTGCGCGCCGTCGAGTCCCTGCTGATGAGCAGCGGCCAGCGCACCGCCCGGCGCAACGCCTGGACGTCCGTGCTGGAGGACCGCCGCCGCGCCCAGGACCGGGTCGAGGCGCAGCGCGTCCTCGACCAGAGCCTGATCACGCGCCCCTGAGCCGGGCCGCCGCGGGCCGACCCCGGCACTGCCGTCGAACGCGCTCCGGGGGACACGTAGACTTCATGGCATGGCGAGGAAGGAAACCGCAGCGGACGCTGCGAACCCCGGGCGACTGAAGCAGATCGCTCTGACCTACAAGATGACCCGCAGGGCCGACAAGAAGATCGGTCTTGTACTCGCGGCTGTCGGAATCGTCACCTTCGGTGTCTTCCTCGCGATCGGCTTCTTGATCGGGCACCCCATCTATCTCGGCATCCTGGGCTTCCTGCTCGCCTTCCTCGCGACGGCGATCGTGTTCGGCCGCCGTGCCGAGCGGGCTGCCTTTGGACAGATGGAGGGACAGCCCGGCGCCGCCGCGGCCGTGCTCGACAACATCGGCCGAGGCTGGACGACGACCCCGGCGGTCGCGATGAACCGCAACCAGGACGTGGTGCACCGCGCGGTCGGCAAGGCCGGCATCGTGCTGGTCGCCGAGGGCAACCCGAACCGGGTGAAGAGCCTGCTGGCCGCCGAGAAGAAGCGGATGAACCGCATCGTCGCGGACGTGCCCGTGCACGACCTGATGGTGGGCACCGGCGAGGGCCAGGTGGAGCTCAAGAAGCTCCGCACCACGATGCTGAAGCTGCCGCGCGTCCTCACCGGCCCGCAGGTCACCGCGACCAACGACCGGCTGCGCGCGCTGGGCGACCTGATGAGCAACATGCCGCTGCCGAAGGGGCCGATGCCGAAGGGCATGAAGCTGCCGAAGGGCGGCGGTCAGCGGGGCCGCTGAGCCCGCCCCGCACGACGGACGGACGAGGACGGGGCGCCGGAAGTGAATTCCGGCGCCCCGTCCTCGTCCGCGTGTATGTGTCGCGTGTACGTGTACCGGGCGTCTCAGACGCGGACCTCGACCGTGCGGGCCAGCCGGTCGTGCAGGCCGCGGCCGTCGCGGTCCCAGACGAGGGCGGGGATCGCCAGGCACAGCAGCACCGAGCGCAGCAGGCCGCGCAGCGGCTGCACCGTGCCGGTGCCGAGGGCGACCACGCGCAGTCCGAACAGCCGCTTGCCGGGTGTGAAGCCGACGGTGCCGACGGTGAGCACGCTCAGCACCAGGAACACCAGCAGCGCCCAGTTGCCGGTGCGGGCGTCGTAGCCGTCGGTGAACAGACCGTATGCGATCAGGAGGCACAGACCCCAGTCCACAGCGAGGGCGCCGAGCCTGCGGCCGGGGCGTGCGATCGAGCCCGGTCCCTGTTCCGGCAGCCCCAGCTGCTCACCCCGGTAACCGAAGTCGGCACCGGCCTCCTCCATGGCCGCGCGGGGGCCGGACAGCCATGATCCGATTGCTTGCCTGTTGTCCACCCGTCCACGGTACTGCGACCGGATATGACCGGGAGACGGCGGGGTGTGCCGGAGCTACCGTGGAAGAGGCGCTGGTTAACTTGTGCGAAACAAACGGGTCACGCCCGAGAAATGACCCGTCCCTAGGGTCGAGTGCAGCGTGTGCCCCCCGCACTGGCCGCACGAACGATCTACCACCCCGGCGGGACGGTCGGGAGTAGGAGGAGCTGGATGTTCCAGAACGCCGACGAGGCCAAGAAGTTCATCGCGGACGAGGACGTCAAGTTCATCGACGTCCGCTTCTGCGACCTGCCGGGCGTGATGCAGCACTTCACGATCCCGGCGTCGGCCTTCGACCCGGCCGAGGAGCTGGCCTTCGACGGCTCCTCGATCCGCGGCTTCCAGGCCATCCACGAGTCCGACATGGCGCTGCTGCCCGACCTGTCCACCGCGCGGGTCGACCCCTTCCGCCGTGACAAGACGGTCAACATCAACTTCTTCATCCACGACCCGATCACGGGCGAGCAGTACTCCCGTGACCCGCGCAACGTGGCGAAGAAGGCCGAGGCGTACCTCGCCTCCACCGGCATCGCCGACACCGCGTTCTTCGGCCCCGAGGCCGAGTTCTACGTGTTCGACAGCGTGCGCTTCAAGACCTCGGAGAACGAGTCCTTCTACCACATCGACTCCGAGGCGGGCGCCTGGAACACCGGTGCGCTGGAGGACAACCGCGGTTACAAGGTCCGCTACAAGGGCGGCTACTTCCCGGTCCCGCCGGTCGACCACTTCGCCGACCTGCGCGCCGAGATCTCCCTGGAGCTGGAGCGGTCCGGCCTCCAGGTCGAGCGCCAGCACCACGAGGTGGGCACCGCCGGCCAGGCCGAGATCAACTACAAGTTCAACACGCTGCTCGCCGCCGCCGACGACCTCCAGCTCTTCAAGTACATCGTGAAGAACGTCGCCTGGCGCAACGGCAAGACCGCGACCTTCATGCCGAAGCCGATCTTCGGTGACAACGGCTCCGGCATGCACGTCCACCAGTCGCTGTGGGCGGGCGGCGAGCCCCTCTTCTACGACGAGCAGGGCTACGCCGGCCTGTCGGACACCGCCCGCTACTACATCGGCGGCATCCTCAAGCACGCGCCGTCGCTGCTGGCCTTCACCAACCCCACGGTGAACTCGTACCACCGTCTGGTGCCGGGCTTCGAGGCGCCGATCAACCTGGTGTACTCGCAGCGCAACCGCTCCGCGGCCATGCGTATCCCGATCACCGGCTCGAACCCGAAGGCCAAGCGCGTCGAGTTCCGCGCCCCGGACTCCTCCGGCAACCCGTACCTGGCCTTCTCGGCCCTGCTGCTGGCCGGCCTCGACGGCATCAAGAACAAGATCGAGCCGGCCGAGCCGATCGACAAGGACCTCTACGAGCTGGCCCCCGAGGAGCACGCGGGCGTGGCCCAGGTCCCGACCTCCCTCGGCGCCGTGCTGGACCGCCTCGAGTCCGACCACGAGTTCCTCCTCCAGGGCGACGTCTTCACGCCGGACCTGATCGAGACGTGGATCGACTACAAGCGCCAGAACGAGATCGCCCCGCTCCAGCTGCGTCCGCACCCGCACGAGTTCGAGCTGTACTTCGACGTGTAAAGAGCGAGGTCACACCCGCGAAGGCCGTCACCCCGGACCAGGGGTGGCGGCCTTCGCCGTTCGTCCGGCGACGCTCAGACCCGGTGGACTGTCAGTGGGGTGCCGCAGGATGACGCCATGTCATACACAGACGAGTTCCGCGCCTTCGCCTCCCGGCACGGCGTCTCGAGCGACGCCATCACCCGGATCATGTGGCACATGCAGCCGTCCTTCCACATCTACGTGACCGACGAGGACGACATCGACCCGGGGGTGATCGTGGTGGGTCATGTGGGCGGGCTGCCGGAGTTGCCCGCGGACGTCGAGTGGGACACGGCGCACTACTTCGTCGCGTCGCTCGACCTCGCCGCGCTGCCGAAGCAGCCGCTGGACGACGGCCTCCCGCGCGAAGGGCATCTCCTGTTCTTCGCCTACGGCGAATACGAGGCCGAGGACGGCGTCGTGCCGGTGATCCACGTTCCACCGGGCACCGAGACGGCCGTGCGCCCCGTTCCCCCGAGTTGGGACCTGCACGGCGAACCGGACGAGCTGAAGCCGCTGAGGCGCCGGGCACTGGTCTGCACCCCCGGCACGTCGTGGGACGTGCTCGACTGGTCGTGGGACCCCGAGGTCCCCTACAAGGAGCAGACGATCGAGCGGCTGGCCCTCCAGGCAGATGTCGAAGAGGACCTGCGGGAAGGGCTCGGCCTGCTCGTGGCCGCTGTCCGGGAGTACGCCGAGCGGACCGGGACCCTCCCGCGCGTGGAGCGCCGCGGCGGGCTGCGCGGGGTGGAGCTGAACCCTTCGGACCGGGCCTACTACGGCGCGGAGTTCCTGAGGAAGTGCGAGGAGGCCGTGATCGTCTGCCGGGACGCCCCCGAGAGGTTCGAGGAGCTGTACTCCCGGGCCTTGGCGGAAGCGACGACCTTCGACGAGGGAGGACCAGGAGCATGGCTGAACCTCCTGGAGGTCTCTGAGGGCGTCGTCTTCGAGATGGGAGACGGCGAGGCGGGCTGGATCATCAACCGCGACGACCTGCTGGCGCAGCGCTTCGACCGGGTCTACCAGGCGTACCACTGCTGACCGCGGGACGGGGGAGGAGGCCGGGTATGCCGGACACCGGTGAGGAGACGGCCGCCGTCCGTCCCGGGGCGGAGGCCGGGGCGGACGGCGTCAGGAGCGGAGGTGTGCCACGGGCGGCACGGGGGCGTCGGGTGGTGCGCCGGCTGCGGCAGCTCGCGGCCGTGCTGGTCAGTGTCTGCGCCTTGGTGGGAGCGGTGCGGCTGGTGGTGCCTGCCACCGCGGGGCCGGACGGCGAACCGCCCGGCGTCGAGAGGCAGCTGGCGTTCCTGCGGGAGGCACTGGACGACGGGGCCGGTGACGAGGCGCAGGCCATGTTCCCCGAGGGGTACTTCTTTCTGCACGTGCTCTACGGGCTGAGCCGGGTCGAGCTCGGCCTGCGCGCCCCGGCCGGCGAGCGGTCGACGGCGCTGCGGGAGGCCCGGTGGGCGCTTCGGCAGCTGGACTCCCCGGCGGGCCGAGCCCCGTTCAGCCCAGAGCTCACCCCGCCGTACGGCGTCTTCCACCGGGGGTGGAGCAACTGGCTGCGCGGCGGGGTGCTGAGCCTCCAGCCGGCCGGGCACCGCGATGCCGCCGAGGTGCGCCGGTTCGCGCGGGACTCGGCCGAGCTCGGCGCGGCGTTCGACGCCTCCTCCTCGCCCTATCTGGAGGCGTATCCGGGGCAGGCGTGGCCGGTGGACTCGACCGTGGCGGTCGCGTCGCTGCGGCTGCACGACCGACTGCTGCCGGACCGGTTCGGCCCCACCGTGCGGCGGTGGCTGCGGGAGACGCGCGAGCGGCTCGATCCGCGCACCGGACTGCTCCCGCACCGGGCCGACCCGGTCACCGGGGAGCCGGCCGAAGTGGCCAGGGGCAGTTCGCAGAGCCTCGTCCAGCGATTTCTGGTCGACATCGATCCCGTTTTCGCCGCCGGGCAGTACGCGCGCTTCCGCGACCTGTACCTGACCACACCGCTCGGTCTCGGGCCGGCCGTGCGGGAGTATCCGGACGGCACGGACGGACCGGCCGACGTCGACTCCGGTCCGCTTCCGCTCGGGGTGAGCCTGTCGGCGAGCGTCGTCACCATCGGCGCGGCCCAGGTCCACGGAGACGCCCGGCTCGCCGGCGCGCTCGCGGGCGTCAGCGAACTGGCGGGCGTCCCGGTCGGCTCTCCGTGGACCAAGCGGTACGCCTTCGGTCTGCTCCCGGTCGGTGACGCGTTCCTGGCCTGGTCGAAGACCGCCCGGCCGTGGGTGGCCCAGGTGCCGGCCCCGCCGCCGGCGGCTGTTCCGGCGTGGTGGCGTGTCCCCCTGCTGTCGCTCCTGGCGCTGTGCGGCGCCCTGCCCTGGCTGCCCGCTCTGCTGCGGCGCCTGCGGGACCGGCGAGCCCGGTCCCTGGCCCTGCCGGGCGTCCGCCCCGCGAGCGGGACGGAACCGTGAGCCCTCCCCCGCTGCCGTCGTACGAGCTGCCGTCGTACGACCGGAAAGCTTCCCTCCATGCGGCCGGGGAGGGATCCTGGTGATGACACTGCTGTTCGAGAGAAGGTCACGGGGATGTCCGAGCGGGACGACGAGGAGCGCGAGTTCGATCTGAAGTGGGCGGACGGGGCCGCGCACAAGGAGCCCTCGGCCCGCGCACGGATGCTCGCCGCCCGCTGGAAGGACAACCCGCCCGGGCCGGTACCGTTCCGCGCCGAGCCCGAGCACCGCGGCTCGGCGGGACGCTCGTCGTGGGTGTCGACGGTCGTGGTGCTGGGGTGCGTGGTCGCGGTGATCGTGCTGCTGGGGTACGTCAATCTCCGGCCGTACTGATTCCGTGGACGACGACCTCGGAAGCGGGCAGGCCGCCGCGGTCCGGCTGATGAGCGGCGTCCCCCTGAGCGAGGCCCTGGACACCGGGGACGCCCGCGCGTGGACCGCCCTCGACCTGGGCGTCCGGCAGGAGATGCGGTACGGCGTCGCGCCGCCGCCCGTCGACGCCGGGGGCCCGGAGGGACGGCTCGCCCTGGCCCTGTGCCATCCCGACGGCCGCAGACGCGAGGCCGCGCTGGACGAGGCCGTGGCGCACCCGGTGCTGCTGCCGCTGCTCGTCGTGCGGGCCGGCGACTGGGCCGCACCGGTGCGTGAGCGGGCGCGGCGGCTGCTGGGTGAGGTGCTCGACGTGAGGGCGGCCGTCCGTCTGGCGTCGGTGATCCTGCGGGTCGGCCGGCGTGAGCGGGGGGCGTTCGGGATCAGGCTGCTCGAAGGCGCGCTCCGCCGTGCGCCGCGCGAGCGGCTGCTGCCGCTGTACACCCACACCGACCGGATCGTGCGCAGGTTCGCCTTCCGGCTGGCCGTGGAGGGCGGCCTGCTCTCCCCCGGCGAGCTGGCCCGCCGTGCCTCGTGGGACGAGGACACGGTCGTCCAGACGCTGTGCGCCGACGCCGCCGTGGCCGCGGTGACGGGCGCGGACGACTGGGACGAGGTGCTGGAGCCGCTGCTCGCCGCCCGGAGTCCGCGGGCGCGTGCGGCCGGTGTCACCGCGCTGCGGCGGGCCGGGCGTCCCGGGCGGGCGACAGGGTTCCTCACCGACCGGTCCTCGGTCGTACGGGCCTGCGCACGGTATGTCGTACGGCAGCACGGGACGGATCCGCTGCCCTGGTACCGGGAGCGGTGTGCGGGGCCCGCGGTGGAGCCCGGCGCGGTGATCGGGCTGGCGGAGTGCGGGGAGCGGGCGGACGCGGAGCTGCTGTGGCCGCTGCTCGCCCACCCGGCGCCGAGGGTGCGGGCGCGGGCGGTGGCCGGGCTGCGCACGCTCGACGTGGCCGACGCGGCCCGGCTGTCGCCGCTGCTCGACGACCCGGCGCCCGGTGTGGTGCGGGAGACGGCCGCCGCGCTGCTCCCCTCAGCCCGGACGCTGCCCGAGGGTCCGCTGCTGGCGCGGCTCGGCGCCGGGCGGCCCCGGCACGTCCGGGCCGCCGCCTTCCGGCTGCTGGACGCGCGCGGCGGGACGACGGCGCTGCGGGCCGCCGTCGCCCTGCTGGACGACCCGGACGACAAGCTCCGCGCCTGGGCGGACCAGTCGGTGCAGCGGTGGCGTCCGGGGGCGGACACCCGGAGCGGCGACCCGGAGGTCGGCGCGCTGCTGGACCGGGCACGGCACCTTTTCAGCGACTACGTCCTGAAACGGCGTAAGTGGGAGGCGGGGCTGCCCGCTTGAGGCGGCCCCGCCCCGGTGTCAGCGGTTGTAGCGCATGAACGCCCTGACCATGTGGCACGTGGTGTCCGACGGCGGGTGGACGCCGATCAGTTCGGCGGCGGTGCGGATCGTGTCGTTGCGCGCCTGGCTCGGCAGGTAGACGCCGGAGTCGAGCAGGGCGATGGCGAGGCGCATCGCCTTCAGGCGGCGGTTGTGGGTGATGTACCACTCGCGCGGGCGGCCCGGGGGCAGCGGGCGCTTCTCCACCGGGGCGCAGGGCAGTTCGAGCAGGACGGGGCGCTTCGCGGTGGACTGGACGGGCAGGGGCTTCGGCTTGAGTGCGGCAGCGGGCACGGGCATCCTCCTGTCGCGGTCGGGGCCGTCGTCCGAGGTCCACGGCGACCTCGGCGATTCCCTCGAACACTGCCTCCATTCTACGGGCCGCCACTGACAATCGGCAGGCCCGCTTCGGCCATCAAAGGCGCTGGTGGGATTGGGTTTTGGGGCGTCGGTGCGGGTGGTGCGCGAGGGGCGCGCGGTGGCCCCTTAATTCGAACAAGCGGGGTCCGGGCGTACGGTGTGCGGCATGGAGATCTGGATCAATCCCGCCTGTTCCAAGTGCCGCAGCGCGATCAGCCTGCTCGACGCCGAGGGGGCGGAGTACACCGTCCGCCGTTACCTGGAGGACGTGCCGACCGAGGACGAGGTCCGGGAGGTGCTGGGGCGGCTCGGCCTTGAGCCCTGGGACATCACCCGGACGCAGGAGGCGGCGGCCAAGGAACTGGGGCTCAAGGAGTGGCCGCGGGACGCCGGGACGCGGGACCGCTGGATCGCCGCGCTGGCCACGCATCCGAAGCTGATCCAGCGGCCCATCATCACCGCGGACGACGGCACGGCGGTGGTGGGCCGCACGGAGGACGCCGTACGGGACGCGCTGTCCCGTTGAGGCGCCACCCCGCTGACGGCCCGTCCCCGCACGGCTCAACACCCCTGTGACGCAGGCCACTTCGGTGACTTGGGCCGGCCGCTGAGCAACTGCGTTCGGTATCTCGTACATAGCGGCGTACGCACCCCCGATCCATTGGAGGCGCGCATGTCGCGCAGGAGAACTCTCGGCCCGAAGAAGAAGCTCGCGCTGTTGCTGAGCGCGGCCACGGTGGCGGGCGGCGGCGCCTTCGTCATGGCGACCACGTCCAACGCCAGCCCGCCGGCGCCCACCACCAAGTCCGCGGCGAACTCGACGGTCTGCGCCGGGCTGGCCACCGCGCTCGGCAACAACGAGCGGTTCATCGCGGACCAGCGGGCCAACCCCGACGCCCAGTCCGAGGCGCGGATCGCCAACCGCGAGGCGGTCATCAAGCAGATCAAGGTGCAGCAGGAGGCGTCCGGGTGCGCGGTGGGGGAGTCGGCTCAGGGCTCCCAGCCGGCGCAGCCGGCGCAGCCCGCCCCGTCGCAGCCCGCCGCGGGCGGTCAGGCGGGCCAGGGCGAGCAGGCCGGCCAGGACGGGCAGGCGGGCGGCGGCGCCGCGGCCGGTGAGC
The DNA here is from genome assembly GCF_042647945.1 of Streptomyces lusitanus. Classification (NCBI taxonomy): domain Bacteria; kingdom Bacillati; phylum Actinomycetota; class Actinomycetes; order Kitasatosporales; family Streptomycetaceae; genus Streptomyces; species Streptomyces lusitanus. Next base: position 390,151 of record NZ_JBHRWL010000011.1, on the reverse strand, counting down.
AGGTGTGCAACGGCTCGACGGTGACCCTGTCCGGCGAGGAGGGCGCCCCGGCCGCGTCCAGCAACCAGTTCCCGGCGGGCACCACGCTGAAGGTCACCAACCTGGACAACAACAAGTCCACGACGGTGCAGGTGACGTCGGTGTCCGGCAGCTGCGTGCTGCTGAACAACGCGGCCTTCGAGCAGGTCCGCGAGCCGGGCAAGTTCCTGATCCGCCGGGCGCTGATCGAGAAGGTGGGGTGAGGTCGCGGTACGCCCGTAAGAGGGCCCGCCGCTCCGGGGAGGAGCGGCGGGCCTTCTTCTGTCGTCACGTCCCGTCGCATACACCCGGCCCCCTCCCCCGCACGCTCACGGAGTGGGGCCGGGCGCACGGGCGTGGCGGTAACACGGGGTTCACACATGGGCAACGGTCGGGAAATCGCCTGTTGACAAGCTGCGGGGCATCGACGGCGGCGCCCCAGTGCCGCAGCGCCGCAGCATCCGCACCGAGCGCCCAGACCCACCCCCGAAGGATGTGGACCGTGAGCTTCAAGGCCGAGTACATCTGGATCGACGGCACCGAGCCGACCGCGAAGCTGCGGTCCAAGACGAAGATCCTGGGCGACGACGCGAAGGGCGCCGACCTGCCGATCTGGGGCTTCGACGGGTCGTCCACCAACCAGGCCAAGGGTCACGCCTCCGACTGCGTGCTCAAGCCGGTCTTCGTCTGTCCCGACCCGATCCGCGGCGGTGACGACGTCCTGGTGCTGTGCGAGGTCCTGAACACGGACATGACGCCGCACGAGTCCAACACCCGTGCCGCGCTGGCCGAGGTCGCCGGGAAGTTCGCCGCGCAGGAGCCGATCTTCGGCATCGAGCAGGAGTACACGTTCTTCAAGGACGCCTACCCGCTGGGCTTCCCCAAGGGCGGCTTCCCGGCCCCGCAGGGCGGCTACTACTGCGGTGTCGGCTCCGACGAGATCTTCGGCCGTGACGTCGTCGAGGCCCACCTGGACAACTGCCTGAAGGCGGGTCTGGGCATCTCCGGCATCAACGCCGAGGTCATGCCCGGCCAGTGGGAGTTCCAGGTCGGCCCGCTGGCCCCGCTGGAGGTCGCCGACCAGCTGTGGGTGGCCCGCTGGCTGCTCTACCGCACCGCCGAGGACTTCGGCATCGCCGCCACCCTGGACCCCAAGCCGGTCAAGGGCGACTGGAACGGCGCCGGCGCGCACACCAACTTCTCCACCAAGGCGATGCGCGAGTCCTACGACGCGATCATCACCGCCGCCGAGTCGCTGGGCGAGGGCTCCAAGCCGTTGGACCACGTCAAGAACTACGGCGCCGGCATCGACGACCGCCTCACCGGTCTGCACGAGACCGCCCCGTGGAACGAGTACTCCTACGGCGTCTCCGACCGCGGCGCCTCGGTCCGCATCCCGTGGCAGGTCGAGAAGGACGGCAAGGGCTACATCGAGGACCGCCGCCCCAACGCCAACGTCGACCCGTACGTGGTGACCCGTCTGCTGGTCGACACCTGCTGCACCGCGCTGGAGAAGGCCGGCCAGGTCTGATCCGCACCGCACGACCCCCGAGGGGCGCCCGCCGGAAAGGCGGGCGCCCCTCGGGGCGTCCCGGCGGACGGCACCGGGCGGGTCTGCCGACAGCAGACCGCCCTTCCCCCGGGCCCTTGGACGGGGCAGAGTCGCCGGTATGAGACTTCTGGTGCTGGGTGGTACGGAGTTCGCGGGCCGGGCGGTCGTCGAGGCGGCGCTCGCGCGGGACTGGGAGGTGACCGTCTTCCACCGGGGACGGCACGCGGCGCCCGACGGCGTCCGGGAGCTGCTGGGCGACCGCACCGCGGTGGACGGGCTCGCGGCGCTCGACGAGGACCCGGGGACGTGGGACGTGGTCGTGGACACCTGGTCGTCCGCCCCGCGCGTGGTGCGGGACGCGGCGCGGCTGCTGCGGGAGCGCGCCGGGCGGTACGTGTACGTGTCGAGCCGTTCGGTGTACGCGTGGGCGCCGCCCGCCGGGTACGACGAGGACGCGCCGGTGGTGGAGGGCGCCTCCCCGGACGCCGGGGCGACGGACTACGCGCGGGACAAGCGGGGCGGCGAGCTGGCCGCCGTGGACGCCTTCGGCGCGGACCGCTCGCTGCTGGTGCGGTCGGGGCTGCTGATCGGGCCGTACGAGAACGTGGGCCGGCTGCCCTGGTGGCTGAACCGCGTGGCGCGCGGCGGTCCGGTGCTGGCCCCCGGCCCGCGGGACCTGCCCCTGCAGTACGTCGACGTCCGCGACCAGGCGGAGTGGATCCTCGACGCGGCGGAGCGGGAGCTGAGCGGGCCGTACAACCTCACGTCGCCGTCGGGGTACGCCACCATGGGCGAGCTGCTGGAGGCGTGTGTGCGGGTGACCGGAGGTCCGGCCGAGCTGCGGTGGACGGCGCCCGAGGTGGTCCTCGAGGCCGGGGTGGAGCCGTGGACGCAGCTCCCGGTGTGGGTGCCGCCGCACAGCGACCTGCACGACGCCCTGCACGCGGCGGACGTCTCCCGGGCGGTCGCCTCCGGGCTGCGCTGCCGGCCGGTCGCGGAGACCGTCGCCGACACCTGGGCCTGGCTGCGGGAGATCGGCGGCGCGGCCCCGCAGCGGACGGACCGCACGGCCGTGGGTCTCGACCCGGAGGCCGAGGCGAAGGTGCTGGCCGCGGCCTCGGGGGTGTAGCCGGCCCCACCCCCGGTGCGGGGGTTGGGCCCAGTGTGCCGCCGGGCGCGGACGGCGAGACTGGGCCCATGACGACCGGGACGGACGGACACGGCAGGGTGAGCGCGGCGCGGGGCTACCCGCTCGCGGCGGTACGGGGACTCGCGCTCGCGCTGGTGTCGCTGCCGGGGGCGGTGGTGTGCTTCGTGACGGCCGTCGTGTCGATCGGCCTGATCCCCATCGGCGTGGGCCTCGTCACCACCCCGTACGTGCTGAAGGGCGTGCGGGCGTTCGCGGACCTGCGGCGGGTGCTGGCGGCCGAGTGGGGCGGGGTGCGGATCCCGCGCGCGTACCGGCCGCTGCCGAAGGACGCGAACCCGTGGGGGCGGACGTTCGGCATGCTGGGCGATCCGGCGACCTGGCGTGACCTGCTGTGGCTGCCGGTCGACATGACGGCCGGCTTCGTCACCGCGCTGCTGACGGCCGCCCTGCTGTTCTACCCGCTGGAGGGGCTGGCGGTGGCGGCCGGGCTGTGGCGGGTGCTGCCGGACCCGTGGTGGTACGGCTTCGTGCCGGTGTCCGGGCAGGGGACCGCGCTGGCCGCCGGGGCGCTCGCCCTGGCGCTGCTGGCGGCCGGGCACGTCGGCGCCGTACGGGTGCTGCGCGCGCACTTCCTGCTCACCCGGGCCGTGCTGGCCCCGGGCGGGAGCGAGCTGGCCGAACGGGTGCGGGTGCTGACGGAGACCCGGCGGGACGCGGTGGACACCTCCGCCGCCGAGCTGCGGCGCATCGAGCGGGACCTGCACGACGGGGCGCAGGCGCGGCTGGTCGCCGTGGGGCTGGACCTGGGGACGGTCGAGGCGCTGATCGAACGGGACCCCGCGCAGGCGCGGGAGCTGCTGGCGCGGGCCCGGCAGTCCTCCACGGAGGCGCTGACCGAGCTGCGGGAGCTGGTGCGGGGCATCCATCCGCCGGTGCTGGCGGAGCGGGGACTCGGGGACGCGGTGCGGGCGCTGGCGCTGCGGCTGCCGGTGGCCACGGAGGTCAACGTGTCGCTGCCCGGGCGGGCCGACGCGCCGGTGGAGTCGGCCGCGTACTTCGCGGTGAGCGAGGTGCTCGCCAACGCGGTGAAGCACTCCGGCGCGGACCGGATCTGGGTGGACGTGCACCGGGAGGAGGGCCGGCTGCGGATCACCGTCACGGACAACGGGCGGGGCGGCGCGGTGGCCGGGGCCGGTTCGGGTCTGGCCGGGGTGGAGCGCAGGCTCGGTACATTCGACGGCGTCCTCGCCGTCAGCAGCCCCGTCGGCGGCCCCACGCTGGTCACCATGGAGATTCCGTGCGGGTAGTCCTGGCCGAAGACCTCTTCCTGCTGCGCGACGGACTCGTCCGGCTGCTCCAGGCGCACGGCTTCGAGATCGCCGCGGCGGTGGCGTCCGGGCCCGAGCTGACCCGGGCGCTGGCCGAGGAGGAGCCGGACGTCGCCGTGATCGACGTGCGGCTGCCGCCGAGCCAGACCGACGAGGGGCTTCAGTGCGCGCTGGAGGCCCGGCGCAGGCGGCCCGGACTGCCGGTGCTGGTGCTGTCCCAGCACGTGGAGCAGCTGTACGCGCGGGAGCTGCTGGCGGACGGCAGCGGCGGGGTGGGCTACCTGCTGAAGGACCGGGTGTTCGACGCGGAGCAGTTCGTGGACGCCGTACGGCGGGTGGCGTCGGGAGGTACGGCGATGGATCCGCAGGTGATCCAGCAGTTGCTGGCGCGGCGGTCCGGGAACGACCGGCCCCTGGCGCGGCTGACGCCCCGGGAGCTGGAGGTGCTGGAGCTGATGGCGCAGGGGCGGACCAACGCGGCCATCGCGGCGCGGCTGGTGGTGACGGAACGGGCCATCGCCAAGCACACCGCGAACATCTTCGCGAAACTGGGCCTGGAGGTGTCGGACGACGACAACCGCCGCGTGCTGGCGGTTCTCGCGTATCTCGACCACGGCCGGTGAAACCGGACGCCCGGCTTCACCCCGGGTGCCTCACCCGCAACTCCCGGTATCCGTAAGGCTGTTGAAACCCGCGGAAGGCACTGACTTCTCATCGATTCCTGTGACGGGTGAACACGCGTGAGGCGCTCTGCGTACTCATGGGCGCCGCTTCCCCTCCCGGGCGCCTCGATGCCCCGCACAGGGATGCCCCGCAAGGAAGTCAGAGGAGTTCCATGGGACGCAACACGAGAAAACGCCGTACACCGCTGGCCACGAAGGTGATAGCCGGGGCGGCGGCCCTGGCGATCGGTGGGGGCGGTCTGGTCTGGGCCAACTTCTACGCCTCGGCGCACGAGGAGGACGGGGGCCACAACGCCACCAAGTCCGGGCAGACCCGGGTCGCCACGATCAACTGTCCGGACGTCGGCCAGAAGCTGACCCGCGTGCCCCGCAAGGCGCGCTGGGGCGTCGCCCGTGAACTGGCCCGGCTCGACCGCCAGATCACCGACGCGTACACGCGCCTCGCCGAGACGCGCCAGGCGCAGGCGGGCGACGCGAGCTACGTCGACAACGCCATCCTCGCCCCGCTGAAGGACAAGCGCGCGGCCACGCTGGACCGGATCGGCATCAACATCAACCGGGCCGGCGGCCAGGCGCCGCGCGACCTGGGCCGGTTCGCCCGCTGCCAGGGCGTGCCCGCCGAGCAGCCGCCCGGCGACGGCGGCCAGGACGACGGCCAGAACGACGGAGGCCAGAACGACGGCGGTCAGAACGACGGCGGTCAGGACGGCGGCGGCGGTCAGGACGGCGGCCAGGACAACGGCGGCGGTCAGGACAACGGCGGACAGGCCGGGAACGGTCCGGTGGCGGACGACTTCATCCGCATCGAGGACGTCCCGCCGAACTCCCGCAACCTGCCCAACGGCCTCGCCGCGAACGGCGACGGCGGCTCGACCGGCAGCTTCACCACCGAGTGCGGCACCAACGAGAACGCGCTGCGCAACTCGGACAACGTGATCGCCGCTCCCGGCGTCAGCAACGGCGCCCAGCACCAGCACGACTACGTCGGCAACCAGGCCAACAACGCCTTCGCGAGCGACGAGGACCTGGCCAACGGCGAGACCTCCTGCCAGAACCAGGGCGACCGGTCGACGTACTTCTGGCCGGTGCTGCGGATCCAGGACGGTACGCAGGACATCGACCAGGGCCAGCCGGGCGGCGGCCAGGACGGCAACGTCGGCAAGATCGTCGCGCCCACCGACGTGGAGCTGAAGTTCGTCGGCAACCGCACCAGCGACGTCGTCGCGATGCCGCGGGCCCTGCGCATCATCACCGGTGACGCCAAGTCCTTCACCAACGGGCTGAACAACGCCAACACCGCGTGGAGCTGCACCGGCTTCGAGGACCGGCAGGTGACGGACAAGTACCCGATCTGCCCCGAGGGCAGCGGCGTGGTCCGCACGACCAACTTCCAGAGCTGCTGGGACGGCCAGAACACCGACAGTGCCAACCACCGCACGCACATGGACTTCGTCGAGGCGGACGGCACCTGCTCGAACGGCTTCCAGGCCATCCCGCAGCTCCAGGTCCGCCTGGTCTACGACAACATCCCGGCCCCGCAGATCGAGAACGGGCAGGTCGTGAACCCGTTCGCGCTCGACTCCTTCCCGGAGCAGCTGCACAAGCCGATCACCGACCACAACGACTTCATCAACTTCTTCGACGAGGACCTGATGAACGAGATGGTCGAGTGCATCAACAGCGGCCGCGACTGCCAGTAGGCGGTACCGCCCGCTGAGGGAAGCCTGAGGGGTCCCGAGGAAGGCGAGGAGCCCGAGGGAAAGGGAGAAGGCCGGCGGTGGGAGTTCCCACCGCCGGCCTTCTGTCGTGCCGGGCGCGTGAGCGGCTCAGCCGTGGTGGCCGCCCTTGTTGTGGCTGCCGCCGGGGTTCATGTGCTCCGAGCCCTCCTCCAGGTCGCCGCCGAGTTCGGTCTGGAGCGCCTCGACGGTCCGCTCCTCGCCGACGGCGACCCACTTGCGGCCCACGAGGTAGTAACCGCCGTAGTCCTTGGCCGTGTTGAGCCACTCGGCCTGGCCGCGGTCGGTGGAGAAGGTGGCGAGGACGTACTTCTCGTCGCCCTTCTTGCACAGCGCCTGCCGGATGGTGTCGGCGTCGGTCTGCATGTCGGGGTCGCACTCCGCCACGGCGGCCAGCTTCTCCAGGCTGCCGGTGGCGGTGGGCGGCAGCTCGTGCCCCCCGTGGCCGCCGGACCCGCAGCCCGCCAGCGCCAGGGCCGCCACCGCGCAGGTCAGCGCGAGCTTCGGTCGGGTCACCCTCATGTGTTCCTCCGGTCTTGACGGCGACAGCGTGGGGCGGCGACATGCCGCACGGAGCCCCGGCGCGGGGCCCTCGGCATTCGATACGGCTGCGGCGCGCCCGGTGCTCAATCGACGCGCGGTGGGCTGCGCCCGGTGGCCGGAACGGCGCGGGTGTCAGGTGACCATCGGCGGATTCGCTCGTTCTGCTGAACGTGCAGTCACAGGATGCCGCCGCCCAGTCCCCCGCGCCCTCCGCCCCGGCCGGTCCGGCCGTGGACGTCGAACAGGCCGAGGCCGCGCTCGTCGAGCACTACGCGCGGCTCGTCCGGCTGGCCTACCTGGTGCTGCCGGGCCGTATGGGCCGCACCCGGCGGGTGCTCACCGCGCACGCCCTGGTCCAGCGGGCACTGCCCCGGGGCCGGGCCGACGCGCCGCTGATCCCCGCGCAGAGCGCCGGCCGGGACGGCGACCCCGGGTACGCGCTGGTGCGGCTCCAGGTGGTGCGCTCGGCGCTGGAGGCGGGTCTGCCGCTGCGCCGCCGGGGCCTGCCGAAGCGGTCCCAGCTGCCGCCGCTGCTGCCGCAGGTGTGGGGCCTGACGGTGTTCCCGCGGCCGGGCGGCGCGGACGAACTCGCCCTGGACCAACGCCTTGCGGCGCTGTCCGGGCCGGCCCGTGCCGCGCACGCGCTGCGCGGTCTGGAGCGGCTGCCGGACACCGACGTGCGCCGGGTGCTGGCCGGCGCGGGCGTCGGAGACCCGGACGCCGCGCTGACGGAGGCCGACTCCGTCCCCGACCCGTACCGGCTGCTCGAATCCCCCGAGTTCGACCCCTGTTCGCTCCAGGCCCGGCCGACGGACCTGCTGCGCCGCCGCCGGCACCTCAAGGCCGCGCTGGTCGGGGCGGCGGCCCTTGTGGTGTGCGGGGCGCTGCTGTCGCTGCCCGGGGACGGCTGGGGCGCCGACGGCCCGGCCGCTCCCCCGTACGCGCGCAACCCGGCCGCGCAGGCCGCGCTGGACCCCGAGCGGCTGACCCGGACGCCCGCCTCGGCGTGGGAGACGTCGGCGCGCACCGACTTCTCGGTGTGGCCGGCGCGCGGCACGCTCACCGGCGACCGGGCGCTGCTGCGCCGCGCACTCGCCGTGTGGGCGCGGCCGGGCGAGGGCGTCACGGCGTCGGCCACACCCGGCACACCCACCGGCGGGCCCGCCGGGCCGCCCCGCCTGCTGTACGCGGGCACGGTGGACGGCGCGCGCGTGGTGATCCTGTACGACGGCTGGCGTCTCGCCCGGTACGCCGAGCCGGAGGAGGGCGCCCGGAGCGCGGCCCTGGACCTGGCGCGGGTCGACGGGGCCGGGCGGGCCGGGGCGAGCGCGGTGGTGCTGAGCCGCTCGGACGGCAACGTCCGCTTCCTGGTGGCGCCGTGGGTGCGCGAGGCGGCCCAGCGGGACCTGCGGAAGCCGGGCGAGGGCGCGACGGCCCTCCCCCTGGAGGACGGGGTGACCGGGCCGCTCGTCTCGGGCCAGGGGCGGGAGCCGTGCACGGCGTGGCACGCGCTGGAGCTGACCGACACCGCCGGCACCCGGCTCTTCACCGACCTGGGCGAGCTGGTCCCGGCGCGGCTGACCACCGGCCGTCCGGGCAAGGTGAAGGACGTGTCCGGCGAGAAGGGGCTGCGCGCCTGGGAGCCGTACGCCTGCTCGCTGGCGGTGATGCGGTCGGCGGGCGTGCGCAGCGTCAACGCCTGGGCGTACGCGAAGCAGCCGCTGCCCGGCGGCGACGGCGAGGCCGAGTGGCTGTGCGCGCGCGGGGAGACCTGGCGGGGCACCGGGGCGCGGGTGCTGGCGCAGTTCCTCTCGCCGGGCGCGCGGTACGGGGCGGTGGCGGCGCGCGCCGAGGACGCGCCGGCCTGCGGGGAGCGGCAACCGGACGTGCTGGCCGGGGTGTTGTGGAAGTCCGCCGGCGGCACCTGGTACCTGCTCGCGGCCGGCAGTGACGGGGTGGAGTCCGTCAAGGCGACCGGCGGCGTCGAGGGGGAGGCGGAGGAGCGGCTGCTGTCGGTGCGCGCGGAGAAGGGTGCGCGGGCCGAGCTCACGGGCACACTGGAGGACGGGGGGTCGGTCGGCGGGCTGCGGTGATCCGGGGGAACACCGGTCCCCGGTCCGGCCCGTGGGAGGCCGGAAACGATCGGTAAGGTGTTCGTATGGGTACCGGGGTGCGTCGGAGGATGGGAGTCGAGGAGCGCCGCCAGCAGCTGATCGGCGTGGCTCTCGAACTGTTCAGCAAGCATTCCCCGGACGAGGTCTCGATCGACGAGATAGCGTCCCGGGCGGGCATCTCGCGCCCGCTCGTCTACCACTACTTCCCCGGCAAACTGAGCCTGTACGAGGCCGCGTTGAGGCGGGCGGCGGAGGATCTGTCGTCCCGGTTCGCCGAGCCGCACGAGGGTCCGCTGGGCGCGCGGCTGCGGCGGGTGATGGCGCGGTTCTTCGACTTCGTGGAGGAGCACGGCCCCGGCTTCTCCGCACTGATGCGCGGCGGCCCCGCCGTGGGCTCGTCGACCACCAACGCGCTGGTGGACTCGGTGCGTCAGGCCGCCTACGAGCAGATGCTGGCGCACATGGGCGTGGTGGGCCCGGCGCCGGCCCGGCTGGAGCTGGTGGTGCGCTCGTGGATCTCGCTGGTGGAGTCGACGGCGCTGATCTGGCTGGACGGGCGGCGGGTGCCGCGCGAGGAGCTGGAGACCAAGCTGGTGCAGGACTTCGCGGCGCTGGCCGCGGTGGCCGCCGCCCGGGACGAGGAACTCGCCACGCTGCTGCGGGGGCTGGTCAAGCAGGAGACGGGCGACGGCCCGTTCTCCGACCTGGCCGCCCGGATGATCGCCCTGGCGGAGGAGTGAGCCGGGCCGCGACGTGAGCCCGGCCGCGGCGGGCCGGGCTGCGGTCGATTGCGGCTACTCGCCCTCGAACTTGCGGTAGGACGGGTCGAGGTCGCGGACCTCGGCGGAGGCGTGCAGCATCTCTCCCCCGGCCGGCTTCACATGCCGCCGCAGCAGTTCCAGGACCGTCTCGGTGAGCCGGGCCTTGGTCTCGTCGGTGCGGCCGGCCAGCAGGCCGATGTGCACGTGCACCAGCGCGTGGCCCTCGGTGTCGGGGCCGACCACCGGGTCCTCGGTGCGCCGGAACCGCGTCTTGCACGCGGGCGGCTTGGCCGCCGCGATCTCCACCACGGCGGTGTGCAGGTCCCGCGCGAAGGCGGGCCGGTCGAAGCCGTCCGCGAGCCGCTCGGAGTAGTCGACGGTGATCTGCGGCATGAGCCCTCCTGTTCCAGGTCAGGAGGGCTCACACTAGCCGCAGCCCCTCAGGCGGTCAGTCGGCGGTGGTGAACACCGCCACCGTGCGGGCCGGCACGTGGAACGTGCCGGTCGCCTTCGCGTACGACGAGGTCTTCACGACCGCGTCCCCGCCCGCCGCCTGCACCGGGTGCAGACGGTGGGCCGTCCCGGCGAGCGCGGCGACGCGCTGCTCCTGCCGCTCGGGCGTGGCGTTGAAGACGACCACCAGGTCACCGAGGGTCATGGTGATCACGCCGGGTGTCTCGTCCTTCCCGGACAGCGGGAACGACAGCCGGTCCTGCACCTGGTCCGCGGTGTCGAGGGAGAACACCTTCTCCGTGGTACGGATCCGCAGCAGGTCCCGGTACGCGGCCGAGGCGCCCTCGATCTGCGGGCAGCCCACCGTGACGGACCCGAGCAGCGGCTTGGCGTACGGCCACTTGTCCTGGTTGTCGGCGGCCGGCGGCAGGCCGCGGCCCATGCCGTTGCCGTCCGCGCAGTTCCAGTGGATCGCGTTGAACCAGTCGCCGCTGTCGTAGGAGTTGCGGTCGAGGGACTTGGAGCGCAGCAGGTCGGTGCCCGCCTGGGAGAGCGCCGGCCCCTGGGAGAGGGCGGCGGTCGCCATGGCGAGGACCTGCATGCGGGCCCGGTCCGCGGCCGGGGTGTCCTTCGGCAGCTTGAAGGCGAGCGCGTCGAACAGCGACTCGTTGTCGTGCGCGTCCGCGTAGGCGAGGGCGTCGCCGGGGGCGGCCGCGTAGCCGGCGGGGGCGCCGTTGTAGTCGACCTGGGAGCCCTTGACCTCCGTGCCGGTGGTGTCGGTGAAGGTGTAGTCGGCGAGGTTGCCGCTCAGGCCCACCTTGATCAGGTCCTGGTAGTGCAGCAGCCGGGCCTTCTGCTCGGCCGGGGTGCCGTTCGCGGCCGAGGAGTTGGGATCGGTGTAGAGACCGGAGGCGAAGCCCTGCACGCCGGGGTCCTCGTCGAAGGGTCCGCCGCCGCGCACGGCGTCACGGGCCCGGTCGGAGAAGGTGGCGATGCCGGTGCCGGCCATGTTCTTCTGCGTGGCCTGGACGAAGCGGGTGTCGTCGGCGATCTCGCCGAAGTTCCAGCCCTCGCCGTACAGGATGATCTTCTTGCCGTCGACGCCGTCCTTCGCGAGGGTCAGTTCGTCGAGGGCCTTCCTGACCGCGAGGATGTTGGCCTTCGGGTGGTGTCCCATGAGGTCGAAGCGGAAGCCGTCGACCTTGTACTCCTTGGCCCAGGTGACGACCGAGTCGACGACCAGCTTGCCCATCATGGCGTTCTCAGTGGCCGTGTTCGCGCAGCAGGTGCTGTTGGCGACCGAGCCGTCGGCCAGGAGCCGCTGGTAGTAGCCGGGCACGATCCGGTCCAGGACGGAGGTCTTCGCCTGGCCGCTCGCGGCGGTGTGGTTGTAGACCACGTCCATCACGACCCGCAGGCCGTCCTCGTTGAGCGCCTTGACCATCTTCCGGAACTCGACCGTGCGGGCGGTGCCGTCCGGGTCGGTGGCGTAGGAGCCTTCGGGGACCGTGTAGTGGTACGGGTCGTAGCCCCAGTTGAAGGCGTCCTTGGCGGCGGCCTTCGCCACGCACTCCTGCTGCTTGTCGGAGTCTGCCGGGTAGGAGGCGAGGTCGCAGTCGACGGTCGCCTGGTCGGACTTGTTCTCCGGGATGGTGGCGATGTCGAAGGCGGGCAGCAGGTGCACGTACGAGGTGCCGGCCTCGGCCAGCTCTCGCAGGTGCCGGCTGCCGTCGCTGTCCTTGTCGGTGAACGCGAGATAGGTGCCGGGGTGGTCCGCGGTGCGGTCCGCGACGGAGAAGTCGCGGATGTGCAGCTCCTGGATCTGCGCGTCCTTCAGCGGTACGGCCTTCGGCTTGGCGTAGCCGTCCCAGCCGCGCGGCCGGAGGGACCGGTCGGCCAGGTCGACGACGAGGCTGCGCTCGGAGTCGGTGGTCAGGGCGGTCGCGTACGGGTCGGTGACCTCGTTGGTGACGATCTCGCGGGTGCTGGGCGCCCACACGGTCACCGCGTACCGGTACTCCTCGCCCTTCCAGGAGGCGGGGCCGGTGACGGACCAGACGCCGGTGGCGTCGTCGCGGCGCATCCGGACGGTGCGGTCGCCGATCTCCAGGGAGACGTCCTGCGCGGTCGGCGCCCACACGGAGAGGGTGGGACGGCCGTGGCGGAACACCGGGCCGAGCTTCGCCTTCGTGGCGCCGGCCGCGTACAGGTCGTCGAGCACGCCGGCGATCTGCACGCCGGTCGCCGCGAGCACGGCGCCGTTGGCGGAGCGCTGGGTGGCGACGACCTGGCCGCGCAGGGCCTCGCGCACCCGGTCGCGGTCACGCGCGTCGACGGTCCAGGCGGTGCCGCTCGCGAGATGCGGGAACTTGGCCTTCTGCGCGTCGGTGAGGGCCGACTTCGTCAGGCGGATCCAGCGGGCGTCGCCGGGGTTCAGCTTCCCGTCCGTCACCGTGACCGAGCCGGTGCGGGAGGCGAGGAGCTGGGTGGAGGCGGCCGCGGCTGAGCCGTCCCAGACGAGGGTGGAGCGGTCGATCCAGACCGCCTTGGAGGTGGTCAGGTCGAGGGCGGCCGCGGACCCGGCGGGCTGCGGCAGCAGGTACGTCTCCTGGCCGCTCACCAGCCACACCTCGTGGCCGTTCGCCCTGAGGTCCAGCGACTGGTCGGTCGGTAGGTCCTTCTCGTCGCCCTTGTGGAGGATGTAGCTGAGGCTGGTGGCACCCTCGGCGAGCGGCACCTCGAAGACAGCGCCATAGGAGTCAGTCTTCACCGGCTCCAGCGGCTTCGCCCAGTCGGTGGGGTTCGCGGCGCCGGTCCAGGTGTGCAGTCCCCAGCCGTCGTAGTTGCCGTCGGCCCGGTGGTAGTGCAGGACGGCCTTGGTGGTGTCCTGCGCCGGGTACTCGGGCCGCTCGGTGGTGACGGTTTCGTCGCCCTGCTTGATCCAGATCTCGCCGGTGCGGGTGACGTCGATGGTGCGGTCGGCGGCGACGTCCTTGGTGCCGTCCTTGTCGACCACGACGAAGCCGACGTCGGATGCGCCCGGCTTCAGCTTGACCCAGGCGAAGGCGCCGTAGGCGTCGCGGCCGGTGAAGGCGTGGCCCGCGGGCCATTCGGTGGCCTCGCCGTCCGCGAGGTCGCCCCAGGCGTACAGGCTCCAGTCCTGGTAGTCGCCGTCGGGGCGCTGGTAGTGGACGATCGCGTACTCGCGGGAGGCGGCGGTGGGCTCCTCCTCGGCGGGCGGGGCGCCGGTCGTGGAGGCGGCCAGGGCGCTCGCGGTGCGGCCGGCCGAGTCGATCACGACGGCCTTGTAGCGCAGGGCGGTGCCGGCGGGGACGTCCGCGCCGACGGTGTGGGTGACCTTGTACGGGGCGTGGTCGGCGGAGCCGAGCGTCCGCCACGCGCCGTTGCCGGTCTGGGCGGCGAACACGACGCGGTTGAGCCGGCCGCCCTGGACGTCGGCGGTGACCTCGACGGTGCCGGTGGCGCCCGCCTCGGGGGCCTTCAGGGTGAGCATGGGCTTCGCGTCAGGCTCGCCGAGCGGGGCGGCGGCCTTCAGGACGATCGCGGAGCGGGCCGGGACGGAGACGGTGATCTTCCTGTCGGCGTCGCTGCGGACGGTCGCGTCGGTGCCGTGGATGCCCCGGAACGCGGTCCCGGCGGAGCCCGTCGCGAAGGTGGCCGTCCGCGTCTCGCCGGCGTTGTTGAAGGCGACGACGTACTCGGTGGGATTCTTGCCGGTGGCGGTGCGCGAGAAGGCGTAGACGCCGGGGCCGTCGTCGGCGTACCGCTCCTGCTGGACGCCGTCGGTCAGCGCGGGGTGCGCCTTGCGGAGCGCGGCGAGGGCGCTGATCTGCCGGTAGAGCGGGGAGCGGGTGTCGTAGGCGTCCTCGGCGTGGGTGCGGTCGGTGCCGATGAGGTCGTCGTCGAGGTAGTCGGCGGTGCGGGACGCGAAGAGGGTCTGGCGGGCGTCCTTGTCGCCGCCGGCGCCGGTGAAGCCCTGCTCGTCGCCGTAGTAGACGACCGGGTTGCCGCGGCTGAGGAACATCAGCTCGTTGGCGAGCATGTCCCGCTTCAGCAGCTCCGCGTCGGACGCCTTCGGGTTGTCCTGCGTCAGGAACGTCCCGATGCGGCCCATGTCGTGGTTGCCGAGGAAGGTGACCTGCTCGTAGGCGTTGGCCTTGCCCGACGTGTACTTGTAGTCGTCACCGAAGACGGAGGCGAGCTTCTTGGCGCTGCCGCCCTGGGAGGCGTACGCGCGGGCCGCGTCCTGGAAGGGGAAGTCGAGGGTGGCGTCGAGCCGGCCCTGGGTGACGTAGGGGGCGGTGACGTTCGTGTCGGCGGAGAAGACCTCGCCGAACATGAAGAAGTCGTCGCGGCCCTTCTTCGCCGCGTAGGCGTCGAGCGCGGTGGCCCACCGGTTCCAGAACTCCATGTTGACGTGCTTCACGGTGTCGATCCGGAAGCCGTCGATGTCGAAGTCCCGCACCCAGCGCTGGTAGATCTTCTCCATGCCGTCGACGACCTCGGGACGCTCGGTCCACAGGTCGTCGAGCCCGGAGAAGTCGCCGTACTCGCTGGACTCGCCGGCGAAGGTGGAGTCGCCGCGGTTGTGGTACATCGCCGGGTCGTTGAGCCAGGACGGGACCTTGAGCCGCTTCTTCGCCGTGGGCACGGCCGGGGTGCGGGGGAAGGAACCGGCGTCCACGCGCGGGAACCTGCGGCTTCCGTCCGCGTAGTCGGCGTCGTCGAAGGGCACGCCGTCCTTGGTCAGGTACGGGAAGGCGCCCTTGGAGAGGTAGTCGTAGGACTTCTCCTCGTAGTCGATGACGTCGGCGGTGTGGTTCGTGATGACGTCGAAGAAGACCTTCATGCCCTTGGCGTGGGCCTTGTCGATGAGGGTCTCGAGGTCCTGGTTGGTGCCGAAGTGCGGGTCGACCTGGGTGAAGTCGGTGATCCAGTAGCCGTGGTAGCCGGCGGAGGCGTTCTCCCCGGTCCCCTGCACGGGCTGGTTCTTGAAGATCGGCGCCAGCCAGATGGCGGTGGTGCCGAGCCCCTTGATGTAGTCGAGCTTCCGCGTGAGCCCCTTGAGGTCGCCGCCCTGGTAGAAGCCCTTGTCGGCGGGGTCGTAGCCGTGGGTGAGGCGCGAACCGGTCAGTCCGCCGCGGTCGTTCTTCGTGTCCCCGTTGGCGAAGCGGTCCGGCAGGACGAAGTAGAACTGCTCCCGCGTCAGGTCGTGGCGCGCCGGGGAGGCGGCGAGCTTCGCGTCCGAGGGGGGCGGGGGCGGGGTGGCGGCTCGGGCGGCGACCGGCTGCACGAGCGCCGCGGCGAGCGCGGCCACCGTGACGGCGGCGACGCGGCGGCCCCGCGCGGTGCGGCGCCCCGGGGGCGCGGGCCATCTGGGTATCAAGGCGTGAACTCCTTGCGCTTACGGCTCATTGGGTCCGACCCCACGCCCCGGCGGGGACAGTTTCGGCCACATCACCGGAGCGTCGGCGTGACCGTACCGTCGTTGAAAGCCTTACAGCAATAGTTGTGAAAGTGTCGGCAAGAACTTCCAGCGGGAACTTTCCGGCAGGGGCGGACGAGTCCGGCGGGCAAGGAGGGGAAAAGCGGCGCGCCGCCGGTCTCCTGTCGGGGAGGCCGGCGGCGCGCGGTGCACGCGGGGCGGACCGCTCGTCAGGCGGCCGCGGTGGCGCAGATGTAGTCGTACGGACGGCCGATCGCGATCGTCAGCTTCAGCGGGTCCGTGGTGCCGGAGGGGCACTCGGCCTCCGTCTTGGTGAGGTCCAGGACCTTGTAGTCCTCGGCGCCGGCCTGGGCGCAGGCGACCTCCTGGGCGTTCGCGTCGATGCAGTCGCCCTTCACCAGCTGGCCGCCGCCGGCGCCCGCGTCGCCGGGATGGTCGCCGGACAGGTTGCGTCCGCAGACGGTGCTGTTCGGGATGCCGCTGTCGGAGGAGCCGAAGGTGAGGGACACCTGGATGATGATGTCGGTGCCGGCGGGGCACTGGATGGAGTCCGGCAGGATGGCCGCGTCCATGATCTTGAGCGCCTTGAAGGTGGCGCCGGAGTCGTCGCAGTCGAGCGCCTGGTAGCTGTCGCCCGAGCGCTCCGGGTCCGGGCCGCCGCAGTCACCGACCTTCCACTCGCCGGACTCCTCGTCCTGGGACGCGGAGGACGACGAGGGCAGCGGCGAGGAGGACGACGACGAGTCGTTGTCCTTGTAGGCGTTGTAGGCGACGAGCGCGCCGAGGATGATCAGCGGCACCAGCAGCGCCTGAAGGCATCCCGCCGCGCGTCCGCGCGGGCGACCGGTGGTGTTGTTGACAGCCATGTGAACGGCTCCCCCTGCGGCGCGGAAGACGGTCGCGTGGAAGTGGATCGCGCCGCGCCTCCTCACCCAGCGGGGGACGGTGTGCACCCCCGTGATCACGCTAGCGTCCGGCGGCCGCGGAACCGGCCGCCGGACGTCACAGTTGTGCTTCAGCAGCCGCTCTTGCCCGCGTACACGGCGAGGGCGGTGTTGCTGCCGAGGGTCGCGGTGAGCCGGCCCGAACCGTCCACCGTCACCGGCTTGTTGCTCTGCACGTCGCAGTACGTGCCCGCCGGGAGGGAGGTCTGGTAGGTGCGGGTGAGGGAGCCGGACTCGTGGTTGATCGCCACGAAGCCCTTGTTCCCGCGCCCGAAGGCGATGGCGTCGCCGCCGTTGTCCCACCAGTTGGTGACCGACTGGCCCCGGGTGGCGTTGCGGAAGGCGACCATCGACTTGATCTCCGGCCAGTTGTGCTGGCACTTCCAGCCGCTCTGCCAGCAGGCGTCCACCCGGCCGCCATTGGGGGGTCCGGCGTCGTGGTCGGTGAACTCGTAGCCGGAGTTGATGTCGGGGGCGCCGTAGGGCCAGGCCAGCATGAAGACGTTGGCCAGGGTGTAGGTGGCGTTGTCCTTGTAGCTGAGCGTGGAGCCGTTGCGCTCGGTGTCGTGGTTGTCGACGAAGACGCCGGCGGAGCCGCTGTTCAGGTAGCCCCAGCCCTCGCCGTAGTTCTTCAGGTAGGCGAGGTTCTCGTTGTTGAAGACCCGCTTGAGGTCGTAGGCGTAGCGGAACTCCTGGACGTCGCCGGTGCCGGTGTACTCGGTGGGCTGGACGGCCTCGCCGGCGCCGTAGATGACCTCCTGCTTCCAGTACGCGCTGGGGTTGGTCAGCCGGGACTTGATGTTCGCCAGGTCGGCGGCGGGGATGTGCTTGGCCGCGTCGATGCGGAAGCCGTCGACGCCGAGGGAGAGCAGGTCGTTCAGGTACCCGGCGATGGCCCCGCGGACGTAGTCCTCGCCGGTGTCGAGGTCGGCGAGGCCGACCAGTTCGCAGTTCTGCACGTTCCAGCGGTCGCCGTAGTCGCTGATCTGCGAGGTGCAGTTGTCGAAGTCGTACGAGGAGTACAGGCCCGGGTAGTTGTACTTGGTGTACGACGAGCCGCCGGTGCCCGTGCCGCTGCCTGCGGACATGTGGTTGATCACGGTGTCGGCGACGACCTTCACGCCGGCCGCGTGACACGTGTCCACCATGCTCTTGAAGGCGGCGCGGTCGCCCAGCCGTCCGGCGATCCGGTAGCTCACCGGCTGGTACGACGTCCACCACTGGGAGCCCTGTATGTGCTCGGCGGGCGGGGAGACCTGCACGTAGCCGTAGCCGGCGGGTCCGAGGGTGGTGGTGCACTCGCGGGCGACCGAGGCGAAGTTCCACTCGAAGAGGACGGCCGTGACGTCCTTGGAGCCGGGCGGGGAGGCCTCGGCGACTGTCGGGGTCATGACAGCCGAGGCGGCCGCGAGGGCGGCGATCCCGGCGAGGGTTCTGCGTGCCATGTGGGGATCCTTCTTCATCGAAGGGTGTGGGGAGTACCGGCGAAGTGGTTGAAGCTTCTTGCAGAAAGCTTCAGCAACCTTGCGGCACCGCAGATGGTAGAGGCCCGCCACCCGAAAGGGCAGCGGGCCGTACCAACTTGAAGGAAAAAAGTTGCGAGGCGTACGACCGTCAGGCCGTCGTCCACCACACGGTCGTGTCGGCCGCGACCACGGCCTCGCCGCCCGTCTCCTCCACCTCGCCGCTTGTGATCAGCACCCGCCCGTACGCGGGCACGGTCACGGGCGCGCCCGTGGTGTTCGCGACGCACACGAAGTCCCCGCGGCGGAACGCCAGCACGCCCTCGGGCGCCGGCAGCCACTCCACCGCGTCGCCCGCGCCCAGGTCCGCCTGCTCGCGGCGCACGGCGAGCGCCGAGCGGTACATCTCCAGGGTGGAGCCGGGCACGCCGGTCTGCGCCTCGACGCTCAGCTCGCCCCAGCCCTCGGGCTGCGGCAGCCAGCTGCCGCCGTCGCCGAAGCCGTGGCTGGAGCCCTCCCTGGTCCACGGGATCGGCACGCGGCAGCCGTCACGGAAGCCGTCCTGGCCCGCGCCGCGGAAGTACGCCGGGTCCTGGCGCACCTCGTCCGGCAGGTCCACGACGTCCGGCAGGCCCAGCTCCTCGCCCTGGTAGACGTAGGCCGAGCCGGGCAGCGCCAGCATCAGCAGGGTCGCCGCACGGGCCCGGCGCAGCCCCAGCTCACGGTCGCCGGCCTCGCGGATCTGGGTGCCGAGGCCCGCCGGGTTGGCGAACCGGGTGGCGTGCCGGGTGACGTCGTGGTTGGACAGCACCCAGGTGGCGGGGGCGCCCACGGGGCGCATCGAGTCCAAGGTGCGGTCGACGACCTCGCGCAGCTCGGCCGCGTCCCAGTGCGTCGCCAGGTACTGGAAGTTGAACGCCTGGTGCAGCTCGTCCGGGCGGACGTAGTTGGCGGTGCGCTCGACGGTCGGCGTCCACGCCTCGGCGACGAAGATCCGCTCACCGGAGTACTCGTCGAGGATCAGCCGCCACTGCCGGTAGATGTCGTGCACGCCGTCCTGGTCGAAGAACGGCGTGACATCGTTGCCCAGCAGCCGCATCTCGTCGTGCGACCCCAGGTCCGGCAGGCCCTCGGCCTTCACCATGCCGTGGGCCACGTCGATCCGGAACCCGTCCACGCCCATGTCCAGCCAGAACCGCAGGATGGAGCGGAACTCGTCGCCGACCGCCGGGTGCTCCCAGTTGAAGTCGGGCTGCTCGGGCGCGAAGAGGTGCAGGTACCACTCGCCGGGGGTGCCGTCCGGCTCGGTGACCCGGGTCCAGGCGGGCCCGCCGAAGATCGACTCCCAGTCGTTGGGCGGGAGTTCGCCGTTCTCGCCCTTGCCGGGACGGAAGTGGTAGCGCTCACGCAGCGGCGAGCCGGGGCCCTCCGCGAGGGCGCGCTTGAACCACTCGTGCTGGTCGGAGGAGTGGTTGGGCACCAGGTCGACGATGATCCGCAGGCCCAGCGCGTGCGCGTCGCGGATCAGCGCGTCCGCGTCGAGCAGGGTGCCGAACATCGGGTCGACGGCGCGGTAGTCGGCGACGTCGTAGCCGGCGTCGGCCTGCGGGGAGGCGTAGAAGGGGCTCAGCCACACGGCGTCCACGCCGAGGTCACGCAGGTACGGCAGACGGGAGCGGATGCCCTCCAGGTCACCCATGCCGTCGCCGTTGCTGTCGGCGAAGCTGCGCGGGTACACCTGGTAGATCACCGCGTCCCGCCACCAGTCACGGCGCCGCGCGACGGTGGCGACGGCCGAGTCGGTCGTGGGGGTCGGGGCCGGGGCGGCGGACTGCTGCTGACTCATGACGTCCTTGATACGGGTTCGGGCATGGAAGCGGGACGAGGCGGCCGCCTTGACAGCGGGGTCGGATGGCCAAAACGACCGCCTCGAGTGTGGAGCGCCCCGAAGGGGCGCGGGGCTGTATCGATGTGCGGCTCCGCCGCGTGGGCGCGACCAGCCACGGCGAAGCCGCAGCCGGCCGACGGCAGAAGTCCCCCGGGACTTACCCCTTGGTGCCACCGGCCGTAAGACCGGCAACAAGGTTTTTCTGAACGAGGTAGAAGAACCCCGACACGGGTATCGCGATCAACACAGCGGTCGCAGCCATCAAATTCCGCTGAGCATCATGCTCACTCACAAAACTCTGCAGCCCCACGGCCAACGTGTACTTCGTGTCGTCCAGCATGAACGTCGTGGCGAACGCCACCTCCCCGAACGCGGTGATGAAGCTGTAGAACGCCGCGACCGCGAGCCCCGGCTTGGCGAGCGGCAGGATCAGCCGCGCGAACGTGCCGAACGGGGTCAGTCCGTCGACGCGTCCCGCCTCGTCGATCTCGAACGGGATGGTGTCGAAGTAGCCCTTCATCAGCCAGGCGCAGTACGGCACCGCCGTGGAGCAGTACACGAGGATCAGGCCGAGGTAGCTGTCGATGAGCTGGAGGTCCGACAGGATCTGGTACATCGGGACCATCAGCACGGCCACCGGGAACATCTGGGTGACCAGCAGCACCCACATGAACTTCTTGTAGCCGGGGAAGCGCATGCGGGAGACCGCGTAGCCGGTGGTGGCCGCCACCAGGACGCCGATGACCGTGGTGCCGAGCGACACGATCAGCGAGCTCTTCAGCCAGTCGAAGAAGTTCGTGTTCTGCAGCACGAACGAGTAGTTGTCCAGTGTCATTTTGCCCCAGATCCCGCCGGGACGCAGATAGTCGTCCTTGTCGGGGCCGAGGGACAGGAAGACCAGCCAGGCCACCGGGAACAGCGCGATCAGGCTGGCCATGATCAGGATGCCGTGGGAGGTGAGGCGGCCCAGGGGGCTGACCTCACCGCGCCGGAGGCCCTTGCGGGGCGCGGCGCTCCGCTCGCCGTCGGGGCGGCCGGCCTCGGCGGCGGTGGGGAGGGTCGAGGTGCTCATGGGGGCTCCCGCCTCAGATCGCGAGCTGCTGGTCGTTGCGGTTCAGCCAGCGGCGGTAGAAGGACGTGAAGACGATCAGGATGGCCAGCAGCAGCATGCCGTAGGCCGCGGACTCGGCGAACTCACGCGGCTGCTGTCCGAAGCCGAGCTGGTAGGCCCAGGTCACGAGGATCTGCGCGTCGGGGGCGGTGTTGCCGAACAGCAGGAAGATGATCGCGAACTGGTTGAACGTCCAGATGATGCCGAGCAGCACCACGGTGGAGCTGACCGAGCGCAGGCCGGGCAGGGTGACGTGGCGGAACCGCTGCCAGGCGCTCGCGCCGTCCATCTCGGCGGCCTCGTAGAGGGTGCTGTCGATGGACTGGAGTCCGCCGAGCAGGGAGACCATCATGAACGGCACACCGCACCAGGTGTTGACCATGATCGCGGCGAACCGCTGCCAGAAGGAGTCCTCCAGCCATGCCGGGGTGGGCAGGCCGAGGAAGTCGAGGCCGGAGTTGATGATGCCGGCGTCGGCGAGCATGAAGCGCCAGCCGAAGACGGTGACGAAGGTCGGCACGGCCCACGGCAGGATGAGGACCAGCCGGTAGAAGGTGCGGCCGCGCAGCTTCTGGTTGAGCAGCAGCGCGAGGCCGAGGCCGATGCCGTAGTGCAGGGCGACACAGGCGGCCGTCCACACGATCGTCCAGATGAAGTGCGACCAGAACCGGTCGTAGGCGGTCTCGCCCCACAGGATGTCGGCGTAGTTGTCGATGCCGATGAACTTGTAGGTGGCCTCGATCTCGTTGACGCCGATGGTGCGTGCCGAGTTGAGGCTGTCCGCGTCGGTGAGCGTGAGGTAGAAGCCGTAGACCAGGGGGTACAGCACGATGACGCCGAGCACCAGGGCCACCGGCGCGATCATGGCGTAGGCGTACCAGTGCTTCTGGTAGGAGTGCTTCAGGCGCTGGCCCGGCCCGGGGCGGGGCGCGCGGTCACCGCGGCGCTTGCCGGTCGCGCGGTCGATGGCGACTGTCATGGTTCGGCACCTTCTGGAGGATCAACGAGTACGGCACACAGGCCGGCGGCCGCCGGACCCTCCCCTCCTGGAATCGGGTCCGGCGGCCACGCGGGCATTACTTGGAGAAGTCCGGCACCAGCTTGGTGAACGCGGCCTCCGCGTCGCTCAGGCCCTTGTCCAGGGACTCCTTGCCGCTGGCGATCTGCGGCAGCTCGTCGTCCATCGGGCCCCACAGGGAGCTGTACTCGGGCAGCGCCGGGCGCGGCTGGGCGGCCGAGAGGACCGTCTGGTAGCCGGCGATGCCCGGGTCGGCCTTGACCTCGGCGGTGTAGGCGTCGTCGCGCGTGGGCAGCGTGGAGTTCTTCAGCGCGATGGTCTCCTGTGCCTTGGCCGAGGTCATGAACTTCACGAACTTCAGCGCGGCCTCCTGCTTCTCCTTGCTGGAGCCGGCGTAGACGGAGAGGTTGTGACCGCCGGTGGGGGCGCCCGCCTTGCCGGTGGAGCCGGCCGGGACGGTGGCGATGCCGAGGTTGTTCTTGTCCTTGAAGGCGGAGCCCTTGTAGAAGTTGGTGATCTCCCACGGGCCCTGGACGATCGAGGCGACCTTGCCGTTGACGAAGGCGTCCTGGATGTGGGCGTAGGCGTCGGCGGTCACGTCGGCCTTGTGCAGGCCCTTGCCGTCGAAGAGGCTCAGCCAGGTGCCGTACGCCTTCTTGGCCGCGGCGGACTTGATGGTGATCTTCTTGGCCTCGGCGTCGACCATGTCGGTGCCCTCGCCGTAGAGGAACGGCTGGGCGTAGTAGCCGGCCGTGGAGCCCCAGAAGCCGTCGACGCCGGTCTTCGCCTTGATCGTGGCGGCGGCGGTCTTCAGGTCGTCCCAGGTCTTGGGGGCCTCGACGCCGGCCTTCGCGAAGAGCTGCTTGTTGTAGACGAACGCGAGGGTGTCCGTGGTGAACGGGACGCCGTAGGTCTTGCCCTCGTACTTGGCCTGCTCGAGCAGGTTGGGCTTGAACTTGTCCTGCTCGGCGAGAGCCTCGGTGCCGTCCAGGGGCAGGAAGAAGCCCTTCTTGGCGAACGCGGGCGTCCAGCCGACCTCGGAGCGCAGCACGTCGGGGGCGCCCTTGGAACCGGCGGCGGTGTCGAACTTGTTCTGCGCCTGGTCGAACGGGACGTTGACGAAGTCGACCTTGATGTCCTTGTTGGCCGCCTCGAACTCCTTGACCAGGGCCTGGTAGGTCGGCGCCTCGTTGGTCGCGTTGGAGGTGTCCCACCAGGTGATGGTGACCGGGCCGCCGGCCTTGTCGCCGCTGTCGCTGTCGCCGCCGCAGGCCGTCGCCGCGAGGGCGAGGGACGCCACCAGCGCGGTGGCCGCTATGCCACGCCGCATGAGGTTCTCCTTGAGGGTTAAGCCCGTGAGGCGGGAACGGCCCCGTCTGCCGTCCCGCGAGGTGCCGACTGCGCCGTTGCGGCGGCCGGGCGACGTGAACGTAACAGCGCCGGAACGTTTCCGAAAGACCTTGCAGAAAAGTTTTGCAAGGGCTGCCGACAGTTATGCCGCCGTGACCCGATCTCGACCGTCGCGCGACCCTGGTTTCCGCCCGTACGCCGGGGGTTCGGACAGTTGTGCAAGACTCTGCAAGCACTTGCCATCCGTTGCCGCCGGGGGAATCATCCGTTGCGGAGCGGACGCCGACCACGACTCGAGGGATCGCGATGAGCCAGCAGCCCACCACGGGCCGTCCCACGGCGCGCACCAGGCGTCCGTTCGGTGTGCAAGGTGACAACCGGCAGCTACAGTCCGGTCCTGTGACCACACGGCTTGCTGATATCGCTGCTCAGGCGGGGGTGAGCGAGGCGACCGTCAGCCGGGTCCTGAACGGGAAGCCGGGCGTCGCCGCCACCACCCGCCAGTCTGTGCTCGCCGCGCTGGACGTGCTGGGTTACGAGCGCCCGGTACGGCTGAGGCAGCGCAGCGAGGGCCTCGTCGGGCTCATCACGCCCGAGCTGGAGAACCCGATCTTCCCGGCGCTGGCCCAGGTGATCGGGCAGGCGCTGACCCGGCAGGGCTACACCCCCGTGCTCGCCACCCAGACCCCGGGCGGCTCCACCGAGGACGAGCTGACCGAGATGCTCGTGGACCGCGGCGTCGCCGGCATCATCTACGTCTCCGGGCTGCACGCCGACACCACCGCCGACATGCAGCGCTACGAGCGGCTGCGCGCGCAGGGCGTGCCATTCGTGCTCGTGGACGGTTTCTCGCCGAAGGTGCAGGCGCCGTTCATCTCCCCCGACGACCGGGCCGCGATGGCGCTAGCCGTCACCCACCTCGCGTCCCTCGGGCACACCCGGATCGGGCTGGCGCTCGGGCCGAAGCGGTTCGTGCCGGTGCAGCGCAAGGTGGAGGGCTTCGTGCGGGCCGTGCAGGAGCAGTTGGGGCTGAGCGCGGAGACGGTCGAGACGGAGCTGATCCAGCACTCGCTGTACACGCTGGAGGGCGGCCAGGCCGCGGCCGGCGCGCTGATGGACCGGGACTGCACGGCGGTGGTGTGCGCGAGCGACATGATGGCGCTGGGCGCGATCCGGTCGGCCCGGCAGCGCGGCCTCGAGGTGCCGCGCGACATCTCGGTGGTCGGCTTCGACGACTCGCCGCTGATCGCCTTCACCGACCCGCCGCTGACCACGGTGCGCAAGCCGGTCCCGGCGATGGGGCAGGCGGCGGTGCGCACACTCCTTGAGGAGATCGGCGGAACGCCCGCGCCGCACAGCGAGTTCGTGTTCATGCCGGAGCTGGTGGTGCGCGGTTCGACGGCGTCGGCGCCCGGGGAGCGCAAGCGTCCCTGAGTCCCGGCCCCGGGACTCGTCCGCGAGGCGGAGAGCGCGGGCGCGTGCGCCCTGCGCGAGGAGGAGGCCGAAGGCCTGTTCCCGGGGCAGAACATGCGGGCCGGACCCGCCCGGGGGATGATCTGACCAAGAGGTCTTTTCTGGCAGACTCTGTGCCCATGGGTGACTCGACCGTGACCACGCTGGACGGCCGCCGGGCGGCCGGGGCGAGCCCCGTCGGACAGACGGCGGGGGCCGGTCGCCTGCGCCGTCTGCGCGCTCCCCGCCGGCCCCGGCTGTGGTTCGAGATCCTGCTCATCGCGGTGAGTTACGCCACGTACTCGCTCGTGCGCAACGCGGTGCCCGAGCAGAAGGCGGAGGCGCTGCGCAACGCCGACTGGATCTGGCGGCTGGAGGGGCAACTCGGCACGGCCTTCGAGGAGTCCGTGAACCACGCGGTGAACTCGGTGACGTGGCTCGTCGTCGGGATGAACTACTACTACGCCACCTTGCACTTCGTGGTGACGCTGGGCGTGCTGGTGTGGCTGTACCGCAGACACCCCGGCCGGTACGCGGCGACCCGGCTGGTCCTGTTCGTCACCACGGGTTTCGCCCTGGTCGGCTTCTACCTGTTCCCGCTCGCCCCGCCGCGGCTGATGAACGGCCAGAACTTCGTCGACACGGTCCTGGTCCACCAGACGTGGGGCTCGATGGCCTCCGGCGACCTGAAGAACGTCTCCAACCAGTACGCGGCGATGCCGTCCATGCACATCGGCTGGTCGATGTGGTGCGGCATCACGCTGTTCGCGCTGGCCACGGTGCCGTGGGCGCGGGTGCTCGGGCTGCTGTACCCGGTGGCGACGCTGGTGGTGATCGTCGCCACCGCCAACCACTTCTGGCTGGACGCGGTCGGCGGCGTCGTGTGCCTCGCCGTCGGCTACGGCGTCGCTTACGCCTGGTACGGCCGCCGTCCCTCGGCGCTCCCGCGCCATGTCCCGGACGGAACGGCGAGAACTCCGGAGACTCCGGAGACTCCGGAGCAGCCGCCGACCGCCGCCCCGGAGCGGGTGCCCGTGCAGAAGCAGGTCTGACGGCCAGCCCCTTTTCGAGACGTCTCGGGGAGGCCTACAGCCCCCCGTAGAACAGCTCCTCGACGATGCCCCGGGCGCGGCGGGCCGTACGGCGGTAGGCGTCGAGCATGTCGCCGGCGTGACCGGGGCCGTAGCCCAGATAGCGGCCGACGGCGGCCAGCTCGCGCGGCACGGTGGGGAAGGTGTCCCCCGCCCGGCCCCGTACCAGCATCACCGCGTTGCGGACGCGGGTGGCCAGCACCCACGCCTCGTCGAGGTGGGCGGCGTCCTCCTCGGACATCAGCCCCGCCTCGCGCGCGGCGGCCAGCGCCTCCCGGGTGCGGGTCGTCCGCAGCCCCGGCACCTCCCCCGCGTGCCGCAGCTGCGCCAGCTGCACGGTCCACTCCACGTCGGACAGCCCGCCCGGGCCGAGCTTGGCGTGCAGCTTGGGGTCGGCCCCGCGCGGCAGCCGCTCGGCCTCCATACGGGCCTTGAGCCGCCGGATCTCCCGGACCGCGTCCTCGTCAAGGCCGCCGGCCGGGTACCGCAGCGGGTCGATCAGCTCCACGAAGCGGCGGCCCAGGTCCTCGTCCCCGGCGACGGGCTCGGCCCGCAGCAGCGCGTGCCGCTCCCACACCAGCGCCCAGCGCCGGTAGTACGCCTCGTAGGAGGCGAGCGTGCGCACCAGCGGCCCCGACTTGCCCTCCGGGCGCAGGTCGGCGTCGATCAGCAGCGGTGGGTCGGCGCTGGGCACCTGGAGCAGCCTGCGCATCTCCGCGACGACCTTGTTCGCGGCCTCGGACGCCTCCCGCTCGCTCACGCCCTCCCGCGGCTCGTGCACGAACAGGACGTCCGCGTCGGAGCCGTAGCCCAGCTCGTGCCCGCCGAAGCGGCCCATGCCGATGACCGCGAACCGGGTGGGGAGGGTGTCCCCCCAGCCCTCGCGGACCACCGCGCGGAGCGTGCCGGCGAGGGTGGCGGCGGTCAGGTCGGACACCGCGCCCCCCACCAGGTCCACCAGGGCGCCCTGGTCGGCCTCGGCGGGCTGTGACTCGGTGCCGTAGGAGCCGACGATGTCGGCGGCGGCGGTGCGGAACAGCTCGCGGCGGCGCACCCCGCGGGCGGCGGTGACGCCCTGGACGGCGTTGTCGGCGCGGCGGACCGCGGCGAGGACCTCCTGCTCCAGGGAGGCGCGGGAGCGCGGGGTGAGCCCGCCGCCACCGCCGTCCCCGTCGCCGAGCAGCGCGACCGCCTCGGGGGCGCGCATCAGCAGGTCGGGGGCGAGCCGCCCGGCGGACAGCACCCGGGCGAGGTTCTCCGCGGCGGCGCCCTCGTCGCGCAGCAGCCGCAGGTACCAGGGGGTCTTGCCGAGGGCGTCGGAGACCTTGCGGAAGTTCAGCAGGCCGGCGTCGGGGTCGGCGGAGTCCGCGAACCAGCCGAGCAGCACCGGCAGCAGGGTGCGCTGGATGGCGGCCTTGCGGGTGACGCCGGAGGCGAGGGCCTCCAGGTGGCGCAGCGCGGCGGCGGGATCGGCGTAGCCGAGGGCCACCATGCGGGCGCGGGCGGCCTCCGCGCTGAGCCGGGCCTCGCCGGGGGCGAGCGCGGCGACGGCGTCGAGCAGCGGCCGGTAGAACAGCTTCTCGTGCAGCCGCCGCACCACGGTGGTGTGGCGCCGCCACTCGCGGGTCAGCTCGGCGACCGGGTCGGTGCGCAGGCCCAGCGAGCGGCCGAGGCGCCGCAGGTCGGCCTCGCCCTCCGGGACGAGGTGGGTGCGGCGCAGCCGGTGCAGCTGGATGCGGTGCTCCAGGGAGCGCAGGAAGCGGTACGCCTCGTCGAGCTGGGCGGCGTCCGCGCGGCCGACGTAGCCGCCGGCGGCAAGGGCCTTGAGCGCGTCGAGGGTGGTGCCGCTGCGCAGGGAGGCGTCGGCGCGGCCGTGCACCAGCTGGAGCAGCTGCACGGCGAACTCGACGTCCCTGAGGCCGCCGGGGCCGAGCTTGAGCTGGCGGTCCACCTCGGCGGCGGGGATGTTCGCCACGACCCGGCGGCGCATCTCCTGCACGTCGGCGACGAAGTTCTCCCGCTCGGCGGCCTGCCACACCAGCGGCCGGAGCGCGGCCGTGTACTCCTTGCCGAGCGCGAGGTCACCGGCGACCGGGCGGGCCTTGAGCAGCGCCTGGAACTCCCACGTCTTCGCCCAGCGCTGGTAGTACGCGAGGTGGGAGGCGAGGGTGCGCACCAGCGGGCCGTTGCGGCCCTCGGGGCGCAGGTTGGCGTCGACGGGCCAGATGGAGCCCTCGACGGTGGTCTCCGAGCAGATCCGCATCATGTGCGAGGCGAGCCGGGTCGCGGCGCGCAGCGCCTTGTCCTCCTCGGCGTCGCCGGCCGCCTCGCCGACGAAGATGACGTCGACGTCGGAGACGTAGTTCAGCTCGTGGCCGCCGCACTTGCCCATCGCGACCACCGCGAGCCGGCACATCGCGGCGTCCTCGGGCGCGTCGGCGGCGGCCAGCGCGAGGGCCGCGCGCAGGGTGGCGGTGGCGAGGTCGGCGAGCTCGGCGGCGGTCTGGGCGACGTCGACGGTGCCGCAGACGTCGCGGGCGGCGATGGACAGCAGGCAGCGCCGGTAGGAGACGCGCAGGGCGACGGGGTCGGCGGCGTCGGCGAGGCCGCGTTCGAACTCCTCCACGCCGGGGTGCAGGTCGCGCGGCTCGTAGGTGACGAGGGCCTGCCAGTCGTGAGGGTGCCGGGCCAGGTGCTCGGCGAGCGCCGAAGAGGCCCCGAGCACCCCGAGGAGGCGGTCGCGCAGCGGCTTGGCCGCTATCACGGTGTCCAGCAGCTCCTGGCGGTCGGTGGCGCCGTCCTGCGCCTCCAGCAGCCGCACCAGTCCGTGCAGGGCGAGGTCGGGGTCGGCGGTGCCGCCCAGGGCGTCCAGCAGGACCGGGTCGTTGCGGACGGTCGCCAGCTCGGGGCTGTCGAGGAGGCGTTCGGCGGCCGACGGATCGGTGAAGCCGTGCCGCAGCAGCCGCGTGAAGATACTGCTCCTGCGCCCCGGCGCCGACGTCATCCCCGGCCTCCCTCGTGCCTCGGTTCAGGGTCGTACGGCCCTGAGCCTAACCGGAGGACGCGATCACGGCCCTGGGGCGGCCCACGATGAATTCCGGGGCCGGACAGGGTCTGATGGAAGGACCGCGGTCTCGCGGTGCGTCCTCCCGACCGTCCAGGAGTTCCCATGCCCGACGCTCCCGACACCCCCGGCACCTCTGCCGCGCCCGCCGCGCCCGCGCCCGAGGGCCGTCTCGATCCCCGCTACAGCAGCCCGGAGGCCGGGAGGCCGCCCTGGGAGGAGGTGGAGCGGCTGATCGCGGAGGCGGAGCTGTTCTGGGTCTCCACGGTCCGTCCCGACGGCCGCCCGCACGTCACCCCGCTGCTCGCGGTCTGGTCGGCCGGCGCCCTGCACTTCGCCACCGGGCCCGGGGAGCGCAAGGCCCGCAACCTGGCGGAGAACCCGCACGTGACGCTGACCACCGGCGTCAACACCTGGACGGAGGGCTACGACGTGGTCGTCGAGGGCCGCGCGCGGCGCGTCACGGACGACGCGCGTCTGCGCGAACTGGCCGCGCTGTGGGAGGAGAAGTACGGCGAGTCGTGGCACTTCGAGGTGCGGGAGGGCCATTTCCACCACGCGCCGGGCAGCGCCGTGGTGTTCTCGGTGGCGCCGCACACCGTTTTCGGTTTCGGTAAGGGGGAGCCGTTCAGCCAGACCCGGTGGCGGTTCGCCTGACGCGGTACCCGACGAACCCGACGACGGAGCCGGAGGCTCTCATGGACATGACCCTCGAAGTGATCCCGCTGCCGGTGAGCGACATCGACCGGGCCCGGGACTTCTACCGGGACAAGGTCGGCTTCCACGTCGACATCGACCAGGAGGTCATGCCGGGCATGCGTATCGTCCAGCTGACCCCGCCCGGCTCCGGCTGCTCGATCGCCCTCGGCGAGAGGATCTGGGACATGACGCCGGGCCCCACCCCGGCCCCCGGCGCCTACCAGGGCCTCCAGCTCTGCGTCGCCGACATCGACAAGGCCCACGCGGAGTTCGTCGCACGCGGCCTGGAGATCTCCGAGCCGGTCCGCTACGCCGACGCCGACGGCGCCACGTTCATGCACTTCACGGACCCCGACGGCAACGGGTGGGCGGTCCAGGAGTACCGGCGGCGGGCGACGGAGCCTCTGCACAAGGTCCTGACGGAGCAGGCGGAGTCCTAGCCGGACGCGGCGCGGCGTCAGGTCAGAGGTCGTCTGGCAGGACCCGGAAGCAGGTGTACCGCCCGCCGGCCGGACGGACCGTACGGAAGTCCCTGAGGTCGCGGGTGAGGACGGCGTCCGTGTCGTACTCGGCGGCGAGCGCGACGTTGACCGCGTCCACCAGGTCCAGGTTCAGGGACGCGTACCGGGCCCGGACGGTCAGGGCGGCGTCCAGGATCTCCGGCGTCGTCGGGGCGAGAACCAGCCGCATCTGCCGGACCCGCTCCGTGAGGGCACGGAGGATGGCGTCGGCCGCCGCGCGCCCGGCGCGGACGGTGGCGACCTGATGCACCTCGGTGAGGGCGAGCGGACTGGCGACCAGGAAGCCGCACCGGTCCGCGGCCTTGCGGGCGGCGTGGTGGTCCGGGTCGGAGCGGTTGAACAGGGTGAGGATGCCGGACGTGTCGGCGACGGCGATCAAGCGGCGGTGCCCCTGTTCCGTCGCTCCCGCTCCTCGTGCCCTCGGGTCACCGCGGAACGGACGTCGTCCTTCTCGACGGGACCTCCGAGGTCGAAGGTCTCCTCGTCGGAGACGAACGGCTCGTCCCACACCCGGCGCGCCAGCGCGATGCGGTGGATGCCCTCGCGAATGATCTCCGCCTCGGACACCCCGAGCCGGGCGGCCGCCTCCTTGATGAGGCGCAGGTCGCCGTCGTCGGCGTAGACGTTGGTGCGCTTGAGAGCCATGCCGTCATGGTACAGCTCGTGTACCACTGCGGCATGGTCGCGACGCCACCTTGCCGTCTGTGTGGCTGCAATCGATTTCGGTCATACGTAGGGCATGAAGGTCGCAACAAAAAGATTCTTACCGTGGCCGCGCGCCGCTTCTTTGAATTCTTCGCAAACCTTTGGCCGATCGAGACATTCGAATGCTGCGTAATCTATTACGGTTACACCGTACTTGGGATGCCCTGCCGGCATGTCACCGGACAGCAGCAGAGGGTCCACGCCTCCCCTATGCGTGCTCCAGCCGGCCGACTGCAGCGCCATCTCTATGTGAGCGAGGGAACCGCCATCCGAGGCAACGGAAAGAAGGGCATAACTGTCCTCCCAGTCATTGCCTGGGCTCGCAACGCTAGCCTCTTCCAGGATTCGCACATGTTCCGACTCGGCCGATTCGGTCACATCCGTCGGCACGCCAGGCAGATCCAGCCAGGAGCCAATCAGCGCCACAATGATCGCCGATGCGACGACCGCGACTGCCAGACGGGCCCACCACATTGACTGGTATCGGTGACGAATCATCTGCAGCCCCTTGCAATATCGGAACAGAAACCGTCCGGATCGCCGACCTGTGTCGCGGGCGGCGACGATAGACGGAATAGCTCGACCATCGACTTCCCACTCGCGGATAGATGCGCCGTGTTTGCCTCGTACCGCTCCGACCATCTCAGCAGGACTGGGTTCGCCTGAACCAGCGGATCCTCATTTCCGCGCCACGCGAGCAGCTTGATCATCACTAGGAGCGTACCCCAGGTAGGCTTACTTCCTGACTCCCGCAGTGATGTCGATTTCCAGCTCGAGAGCAGCTACAGATACCGCGCACTTCTCGTTTACAGACAAAGCCTGGCGTATGGCATCAACTTGCGTCTTCTCGAAGTGCCGAAGTTCGCGGACGGCACCGCGGTGGGGCGCTCCGACGGGGCGTTCGCCGGCCGGCCGGTGACGGACCCGAAGCAGTTGAGGATCCTCGAACTGCGTTATGGCATGATCCGCGCCCAGGCACTCACCCCCCGGGAATCGCGGGCCTTCATCGAGCAGATGCTTGGAGAGTCATGACCCACACCCCTGAGCGGGACGCCCCCACGCTGCCGTGGTTCCGCAGCAGCTACAGCAGCAGCGGGGACGGAAACGACTGCGTGGAGGTAGCGATGGCCCCCGGTACCGTCCACGTCCGGGACTCCAAAGCCCCCGACGGCCCCCGGCTCACCCTCACGTCCGCCGCGTGGAGCCGCTTCGTGTCGCACAGCGCCCACTGAGGCCGGGGGCCGCCTCAAGAACGGCCCCCGGGTCGGTCAGCTCGCGTACGTCTCGAACTCCGCGATGCGCGGGGTGCCCGAGGCGCTGGTGATCTCGAAGGTGATCTTCTTCAGCGAGGTCGGGGCGAAGCCGATGACGCCCGCTCCGCTGCCGGAGGCCAGCACCGCACCGGTGTCGTGGTTGACGACGCGGTACGCGCCGACCGTGCCGGAGCCGGACGCCAGGCGGACGTTGACCTTCGACACGGTGGTGGCGGAGCCCCACTTCACCGACACCGAGCCGGTCGAGCCGGACGGCGACCAGTACGTGCCCGTGTCGCCGTCCACCACGTTGCCGTAGCTGGTCCCGGAGGCCTTGGAGGAACCGTCGGCGCCCGCGCCGAGGCTGAGGTTGGTGCCGGCGGGCGGGTCGGTGGGACCGGGGTCGGTCGGCTCACCCGGGTCCGTCGGGCCGGGGTCGGTCGGGTCGGGGCTCTGCGGGGTGCAGCTGCCGTCCGACACCTTCAGGCCCTTGTTCGCGCCCGCCGTCTGCGCCACCACGCTCGGCACGCAGTTCGCCGCGTCGAGGGTGAAGCCGTACGGGATGCTCACGGACGTGTTCGACGTCGGGTTCGGGCCGGCCGGGTTGTGGTCGTCGCTGCGCGAGGACCAGGTGACGTTGTCGAAGACGTTGCCGCTGACCTGCCAGTAGCCGGCCTGGTCGGTGTAGAAGGTGCCGAGGACGTCCTTGGAGTCCTCGAAGTAGTTGTTGTCGACCTTGGCGCGGGCGCCGGCACGGGAGTTGATGCCGGACTCGTTCAGCTGCTTGTAGTGGTTGTTGTACATGTGCGCGATGCCGCCGCGCAGCAGGGGCGTACGGGAGTCGATGTTCTCGTACAGGTTGTGATGGAACGTCACGTACCCGTTGGAGCGGTCGCTCTCGCTGGAGCCGATGAGGCCGCCGCGCCCGGAGTTGCGCAGGACGCTGTACGACAGCGTCACGTACTGGGTGTCGTCCTTCATGTCGAACAGGCCGTCGTAGCCCTCGGACTCCCCGCCGGACGCCTCCAGGGTGACGTGGTCCACCCAGACGTTTCTGACACCGCTTTCCATTCCGATGGCGTCGCCGCCGTTCGAGGTCGGCGAGCCGGACTTCTTGACGTTCCGGACCGTCACGTTCTGGATGACGATGTTCTCGGCCTCGCGGATGTGGATGCCCAGCTGGTCGAAGACCGCGCCGTTGCCGACGCCGACGATGGTGACGTTGCTGATCTGCTTGAGCTCGATCTTGTCGGCGGCGGTGTTGCAGCTGGAGCCCGACACCTTGGTGGTGTTGCCGTGGCTGATGGTGCCCTCGACCTGGATGGTGATCGGGGTCGAACTGCTGGCCCGGTTGCAGAGGGCCTGGTGGATGGCGGTGCCGGTGGTGGCACGGACCGTCTGCCCGCCCGCCCCGCCGGTGGTCCCGCCGTTCTGGGTCGCGTAGCCGGTGACGCCTCCGGTGGCGGCGGACGCGGTGGTCGTGGACAGTGCCACCCCGCCGGCGGCGGTCAGGGCCCCGGCGGCCAGTAACGCGGAGAGGCGTACGGCGACTGCTCGTCTCATGGTGATTGCCTTTCGTCGTTCGCGGTCGGTGAATGTCATGGGCATGTCACTGCAACGTCACTGCAACCGATGAGGTCGAGCGGGGTGGGTCGAACCCATCGGCCGGCGTTTCGAGAAAGCGCTTTCTGTCCGTGCGTCGGGACAGTAAGGGCCCGCCTGCGAACTGGCAAGGCTCCGCGCAGGAAGCGGATCAGCGGCTTCCGCATTACGAGGTGAAGGGCGCGGCAACTAGGACGTGATCTGACCTACATGGTTCCTAACGTGGTCCACGTCGAGCCGGTCGCGAACCGCACGGAACGACGAACCCCGATCAACGACCAACCCTGATCACCGAATTGACGAAGGCGGAGCCATGACCGTGAACCAGCTGCCCACCGACCAGTCCGCCGGGACCCCCGAGACCCCCGCCCTGACAGGTGAGCGTGCCGATCTGCTGGAGGTGCTCGCCAAGCACCGGGACTTCCTGCGGTTCACCACGCGCGACCTCACCGACGAGCAGGCCGGCCTGCGGACGACGAAGAGCGAGCTGTGTCTGGGCGGCCTGATCAAGCACGTCACCGCGGGCGAGCGAGCCTGGGTGAACTTCATCCTGGAGGGCCCGTCCGCGATGCCGGACTTCTCGGCGATGACGGAGGAGGACTTCGCGCGCCGGGAGGCCCAGTTCAAGATGCTGCCGGGCGAGACGCTGGCCGGCGTCCTGGAGGCGTACGACGAGGTGGCCCGCCGCACGGACGAGGTCGTCAGGACCCTGCCCGACCTGAACGCGTCGTGGCCGCTGCCGAAGGCGCCGTGGTTCCAGGGCGAGACGGAGTGGAGCGCGCGGCGGGTGCTGCTGCACATCATCGCCGAGACGTCCCAGCACGCGGGCCACGCGGACATCATCCGGGAGTCGCTGGACGGGGCGAAGACGATGGGCTGACCGGGGGTCCGGCCGGGGTGAGGGGGGTGCCCCCTCACCCCCCTCACCCTGTGGCCGTCTCGGACGCCCGCCGGCCGGTGGGACGGTCCGCCTGCTCGGTCGTCCACTCCTCCTCGAGCATCGAGTGGACGACCGAGTCCCGCCACCGGCCGGCCTTCAGGATGTGGCCCCGGATGGTCCCTTCCTCCGTCATCCCGGCGGCCGCCATGGTCCTGGCCGAGCCCTCGTTCAGAGGGGACCGGGCGCCCCAGATCCGGTGCAGGCCGATCTCCTCGAAGCCGAGGCCCAGCAGGAGCCGTACGGTTTCGACTCCGTGGCCGACGCCCCAGGTGTCCGGACGGAGAGCGAAGCCGAAGGTGGCCGCGCGCTGTTGATGGGGGTCCAGGGCGATCCGGCCGAAGCCGATGACCTGATCCGTTTTCTTCTCCACGACCGCCAGCGCGTACTCGCTGCGCGGCTCCGCCGTGGCCGAGGCCACCGAACGAGCGACGATCAGCCCGACCTGTTCGCGGGTGCGCGGCTCGAACGACAGGTGCTCCGTCGCCTCCGGGCTGCCGTAGACGGCGAACACCGCACCGACGTCGTCGACGGTGAGTTCACGGAGCCGCAGGCGCTGACTCGAACGGTCCACCGGGTACATGCCGGGCACCCTACCGCCGGGTTCCCGAGGGCCGTACCGCCCGCCGGGGCGGCCCCTACAGCACCGGCAGGTTCTTCCGCAGCTCGAAGGCGGTGACCTCGGAGCGGTACTCCTCCCACTCCTGCTTCTTGTTGCGCAGGAAGAAGTCGAAGACGTGCTCGCCGAGCGTCTCGGCGGCCAGGTCGCTGCGTTCCATCAGGGTGAGCGCCTCGCCCAGGTTCTGCGGGAGCGGCTCGATGCCCAGGGCGCGGCGTTCCGCGTCGGAGAGGGCCCAGACGTCGTCCTCGGCGCCCGGCGGGAGCTCGTAGCCCTCCTCGATGCCCTTGAGGCCGGCCGCGAGGAGCAGGGCGTAGGCCAGGTACGGGTTGGCGCCGGAGTCGAGGGAGCGGACCTCCACGCGGGCCGAGCCGGTCTTGCCGGGCTTGTACATGGGCACGCGGACCAGGGCCGAGCGGTTGTTGTGGCCCCAGCAGATGTACGAGGGGGCCTCGCCGCCCGCGCCGGCCGTGCGCTCGGTGCCGCCCCAGATGCGCTTGTAGGAGTTGACCCACTGGTTGGTGACGGCGGAGATCTCCGCCGCGTGCCGCAGCAGGCCCGCGATGAAGGAGCGGCCCACCTTGGAGAGCTGGTACTCCGCGCCCGACTCGTAGAAGGCGTTGCGGTCGCCCTCGAAGAGGGACAGGTGGGTGTGCATGCCGGAGCCGGGGTGCTCGGAGAAGGGCTTGGGCATGAAGGTCGCCTGGACGCCCTGCTCCAGTGCCACCTGCTTCATGACCAGGCGGAACGTCATGATGTTGTCCGCCGTGGACAGCGCGTCCGCGTAGCGCAGGTCGATCTCCTGCTGGCCGGGGGCGCCCTCGTGGTGGGAGAACTCGACCGAGATGCCCATCGACTCCAGCATGGTGATCGCCTGGCGGCGGAAGTCCATGCCGACGTTCTGCGGGGTGTGGTCGAAGTAGCCGGAGTTGTCCGCCGGGGTCGGGCGGCTGCCGTCGACCGGCTTGTCCTTCAGCAGGAAGAACTCGATCTCCGGGTGGGTGTAGAAGGTGAAGCCCAGGTCGGAGGTGCGGGCGAGGGCGCGCTTGAGGACGTAGCGCGGGTCCGCGAAGGACGGGGAGCCGTCCGGCATGAGGATGTCGCAGAACATGCGGGCGGTGCCGGGCGCCTCGGCGCGCCAGGGCAGGATCTGGAACGTCGACGGGTCCGGCTTGGCGATCATGTCGGACTCGTGCACGCGGGCGAAGCCCTCGATGGCGGAGCCGTCGAAGCCGATGCCCTCGTCGAAGGCCTGCTCGAGCTCGGCCGGGGCGACGGCCACGGACTTGAGGAAGCCCAGGACGTCGGTGAACCACAGGCGAACGAACCGGATGTCGCGCTCCTCCAACGTCCGGAGCACGAACTCCTGCTGCTTGTCCATCTTCCGCTTCCCCATTCCTGCCGGTCAGGCCGCCCGTTCCGCCCGGTCCCCGGGAGACGGTCCGGCACTCGTGCATCCCACCACACCAGCGTTTCATACGCGTTGCCGGGCCCGGTCGGGCGATCGGCCGTGGCCTGAACCGCCGGGGCCGGGCGGACACACGGCTCCTCTGCTCATCTTGCCCGGTCAGGGCCCTCGCCACGACAGAAGACCCCCCCACCTAAATTGGAATCCAGGATGCAAGTTTTAATGGGGGCGCAGGCATCCGAGCGACGAGGAGAAGAGACCTCATGCTGTCCGAGCAGTCCGCCGCCACCGTCCGCGCCACCCTTCCCGCCGTGGGCGCGTCCCTCGGCGAGATCACCGAGCGTTTCTACGCCGGGATGTTCGCCGCCCGTCCCGAGCTGCTGCGCGACCTGTTCAACCGCGGCAACCAGGCCGCCGGCACCCAGCGCCAGGCCCTCGCGGGCTCCATCGCGGCCTTCGCGGCCCACCTGGTGGACCACCCCGACGACCGGCCCGACGCGATGCTGTCGCGCATCGCCCACAAGCACGCCTCTCTCGGCGTCGCCCCCGACCAGTACGCGATCGTCCACGAGCACCTGTTCGCCGCCATCGCCGAGGTGCTGGGCGACGCCGTCACGCCGGAGGTCGCCGCCGCCTGGGAGGAGGTCTACTGGCTGATGGCGAACGCCCTGATCGCCGTCGAGAAGCGGCTCTACGAGGAGCGCGGCGGGGCCGCCTGGCGGCCCTGGGAGGTCGTCGAGCGGGTCACCGAGACCGCCGACGTGGTGACCTTCCGGCTGCGTCCGGCCGACGGCGGCCCGGTGCGCGGCTTCCGCCCGGGCCAGTACGTCTCCGTCCGGGTCCGGCTCGCGGACGGCGCCCGGCAGATACGGCAGTACAGCCTCTCCGGGGCGCCCGGCCCGGACCTGCTGCAGTTCAGCGTCAAGCGGGTGCACGAGGACCCGGCGCCCGAGGGTGAGGTGTCCGGCCACCTCCACGCGCGCGTCCGCGTCGGCGACGTGCTGGAGCTGTCGGAGGCGTACGGCGACCTGGTGCTGGACGCCGACGGCGACACCCCGCTGCTGCTGGCCTCCGCCGGGATCGGCGTGACCCCCGTCGTCGCGATGCTCGGGCACCTCGCCGGGTCCGGGCACCGCGCCCCGGTCACCGTCGTGCACGGCGACCGCTCCCCCGCCCACCACGCCCTGCGCACGGACCACGAGGCCTACGCGGCGAAGCTGCCGGACGCGACCGTGCGGTTCTGGTACGAGCAGGACGCCCCGGCGGACGCGGACACCGGGTACGTCGACCTCACGGACGTGCCGGTCGCGCCCGGTACGCGCGCGTACCTGTGCGGGCCGCTGCCGTTCATGCGGAAGGTCCGGGAGCAGCTGATCGGCAAGGGCGTGGCCCCGGCGGACGTGCACTACGAGGTGTTCGGGCCGGACCTCTGGCTCGCGCGATGAACAGCCGGGCCGTCAGCGGACGCGCGGGACGCCCAGCAGCAGGGGGCCCGTCGGGGCCGCCGTGAGGTCCGCGACCGTCAGCGGGTCCAGCGAGGCGTAGAACGCCTCCTGGGCCCGCCGCAGCGCGCCGCGCAGCCGGCAGTCGGACCGGAGCGGGCAGGGTGCGGTGGTGGCGGCGCCGTCGCAGTCGACGACGTCCCCCTCGCCCTCCAGGGAACGGACCAGGCCGCCCACGGAGGCTTCGCGGCCCTGCTCGGTGAGGGTCAGACCGCCGCCCCGGCCGCGCCGGGCGGTGAGCAGCCCCCGGTGCTGGAGGTCGGCGACGACCTTCGCGGCGTGCGTGTACGGCACGTCCATGGCCTCCGCGACCTCCCGCGTGGTCGGGGTGGTGTCGCCGGCCACGGCGAGGCGCATGAGGACCCGCAGGGCGAGGTCGGTGGAGCGCAGCAGCCGCATACCGGCAGCGTAGGTAATTGGAATCCTGGCTCAAAATTTTCGGCCGGACCTTCACCGTTTCCGCCAGGTCCGGTCCGTCGCCCCCTACGACTCGCCCGTCTCCCCCATTACGATCAGCTGACCCGATCGTCACTCCGGCCCCACCTCCGCCGACCCGAAGGACACCTCATGGGCTCCGCCAAGAAGAGCAGCGCGGCACGCACGGCACGCGTCGAGGAGATGCGGCGCGCCGAGCAGGCCCGTGAGCGCCGCAACCGGATCCTCGTGATCGCCGCGTCCGTGGTGGTCGTCGCGGGACTGGTCGCCGGCGGGGTGGTGCTCGTGCGGTCGCAGTCGGACGACGACGGCGGCGGCAGCAGCGCTGCGGACGACGCGAAGAACGCCGGGAGGTTCGTCACCGACGCGGACGGCGTGCGCGCGTGGAAGGGCACGCTGGGCCGCAACCACGTCACGAAGTCCGTGGACTACCCGGTCACGCCTCCCGTGGGCGGCGACCACAACCCCGTGTGGATGAACTGCGACGGGGACGTCTACGAGGACGAGATCAAGGACACCAACGCGGTCCACTCCCTGGAGCACGGCGCGGTGTGGGTGACGTACAACGGCGACGCGCCGAAGGCGGACGTCGAGGCGCTGGCGGCGAAGGTGGAGAAGACGCCGTACACGCTGATGAGTCCGGTCGACGGGCAGAAGGACCCGATCGTGCTGACCGCGTGGGGCCACCAGCGCACGGTGACCGGCGCCGCCGATCCGGCCGTGGACGCGTTCCTGGAGAAGTTCGTGCAGGGCGCGCAGACGCCCGAGCCGGGTGCGGCGTGCACGGGCGGACTGTCGAAGTGAGGCGGCCCGCCCTGGCCGGCTCG
Source organism: Streptomyces lusitanus (assembly GCF_042647945.1). Lineage (NCBI taxonomy): Bacteria > Bacillati > Actinomycetota > Actinomycetes > Kitasatosporales > Streptomycetaceae > Streptomyces > Streptomyces lusitanus. The sequence goes on along the minus strand of NZ_JBHRWL010000011.1, from coordinate 350,457 downwards.
GTGGCGGCGGCGGTGCTCGCCGCTGCCGCGGCGACCGGGTGGGCAGTGGCCTCGGCGGACGGCGACGAGGGGCGTGCGACACCCGTCCCGGCGGCGGACTCGGCGGACGCCGGGTTCGCCCGGGACATGGCGGTGCACCATCAGCAGGCCGTGGAGATGTCGTACGTCGTGCGCGACCGCACCGACGACGAGGAGGTGCGGCGGCTCGCCTACGACATCGCCCAGACCCAGGCCAACCAGCGCGGCATGCTGCTGGGCTGGCTCGACCTGTGGGAGCTGCCGAAGGTGTCCGCCGATCCGCCCATGTCCTGGATGGGAATGGGCGACATGGCCGCCGGCGAGGACGGCGCGCTGATGCCGGGCATGGCGACGGACGCGGAGATGACGCGGCTGGGCCGGCTGAACGGCAGGCAGGCCGAGGTGTTCTACCTCCAGCTGATGACGGACCATCACCGGGGCGGGGTGCACATGGCCGAGGGCTGTGTGCGGGCCTGCGAGGTGGAGGCGGGCAGACGGCTGGCGCGCGGGATGGTCGAGGGGCAGCAGTCGGAGATCCGGCTGATGGCGGACATGCTGAGGGCGCGGGGAGCGGCCGCGCGGCCGTGACGGCGGGCGCCCCGGCACGTGTCCGCGGGCCTGCCGCCCCCATCGCGTCGCTCTGACGATTACACTGGCCGGGTGCCTCAACTACGACTCGCCCTGAATCAGATCGACTCGAGCGTCGGCGATCTCGCCGGCAACGCGGAAACGATTGTCCGCCGGACCCGGGAGTCCGCCGGGCGGGGGGCGCATCTCGTGGCGTTCCCGGAGATGGCGCTGACCGGGTATCCCGTCGAGGACCTCGCCCTGCGGTCGTCCTTCGTGGAGGCCTCCCGGGCGTCCCTGCGCGCCCTGGCCGCGCGGCTGGCCGAGGAGGGCCTCGGCGACGTGCCGGTGGTGGTCGGCTACCTGGACCGCAGCGCCTCCGCCCAGCCGAAGTACGGGCAGCCCGCGGGCGCCCCGCGCAACGCGGCGGCCGTGCTGCACCGGGGCGAGGTGGTGCTGAGCTTCGCCAAGCACCACCTGCCCAACTACGGCGTCTTCGACGAGTTCCGGTACTTCGTGCCCGGCGACACCCTGCCGGTGGTGCGGGTGCACGGGGTGGACGTGGCCCTGGCCATCTGCGAGGACCTGTGGCAGGACGGCGGCCGGGTGCCGGCGGCGCGTTCGGCGCGGGCCGGGCTGCTGCTGTCGGTGAACGCCTCGCCGTACGAGCGGGACAAGGACGACACGCGTCTTGAGCTGGTGCGCAAGCGGGCGCAGGAGGCCGGCTGCACGACCGCGTACCTGGCGATGATGGGCGGGCAGGACGACCTGGTCTTCGACGGGGACTCGATCGTCGTCGGCGCGGACGGCGAGGTCGTCGCGCGTGCCCCGCAGTTCTCCGAGACGTGCCTGGTGGTCGACCTGGACCTGCCGGCCGCGGCGGCCGACGCGCCCGAGGGCGTGGTGGACGACGGGCTGCGCATCGAGCGGGTCGTGCTGTCCGAGGACCCGGTCCCCGCCTACGAGCCGGAACACACCGGCGGCTACGCGGAGCGCCTCGACGACGACGCGGAGGTGTACTCCGCGCTGGTCGTGGGCCTGCGCGCGTACGTACGGAAGAACGGTTTCCGTTCGGTGCTGATCGGGCTGTCCGGCGGCATCGACTCGGCGCTGGTCGCCGCGATCGCCTGCGACGCGGTCGGCCCGGAGAACGTGTACGGCGTCTCCATGCCGTCGAAGTACTCCTCGGACCACTCCAGGAGCGACGCGGCGGAGCTGGCGCGGCGCACCGGGCTGAACTTCCGCACGGTGGCGATCGAGCCGATGTTCGACGCGTACATGGGGTCGCTGGAGCTGACCGGCCTGGCGGAGGAGAACCTCCAGTCGCGGCTGCGCGGCACGATGCTGATGGCCATCTCCAACCAGGAGGGCCACATCGTCCTGGCCCCGGGCAACAAGTCCGAGCTGGCGGTGGGCTACTCGACGCTGTACGGCGACTCGGTCGGCGCGTACGGGCCGATCAAGGACGTCTACAAGACGCTGGTGTTCCGGCTGGCGCGGTGGCGCAACCGCGCCGCCGAGGAGCGGGGCGAGACGCCGCCGATCCCGGAGAACTCGATCTCCAAGCCGCCGAGCGCGGAGCTGCGTCCCGGCCAGGTGGACACGGACTCGCTGCCGGACTACCCGGTGCTGGACGCGATCCTGGCGCTGTACGTGGACCGGGACAAGGGCGCGGACGAGATCGTCGAGGCCGGGTACGACCGCGAGCTGGTCGAGAAGACACTCAGGATGGTGGACCGGGCGGAGTACAAGCGGCGCCAGTACCCGCCGGGCACCAAGATCTCCCCGAAGGGCTTCGGCAAGGACCGCCGGCTGCCCATCACCAACGGCTGGCGCGAGGGTCTGCCGCCGGAGGTGTGAGGCCCGGTACGACGGCGGCGGGCGGGGCGCGGTGGTCCGCGTCCCGCCCGCCGCCGTGTGTCCGGCCCCCGGCACCGGAGGTCAGTCCGCTGTGCCGGTGACCTTCACCCGTGCCGCTATCGGCAGGTGGTCGCTCGCCGTCGGCGGGAGCGTCCAGGAGCTCTCCGGCTCGGCGCCCCTGACCAGGATCTGGTCGATCCGCGCCATCGGGAACGACGCCGGCCAGCTGAACCCGAAGCCGCTGCCCACCGCGCCCTGCGTGGAGCGCATCTGGGAGGTGACGGCCTTCAGGGCGCGGTCGTTCATCGTGCCGTTGAGGTCGCCGAGCAGGACGACGTTCTCCAGCGGCTCGTCCGCGATGGCCTCGCCCAGCGCGTCGGCGCTCTTGTCGCGCTGACGGGCCGTGAAACCGGCCTCCAGCTTCACCCGCACCGACGGCAGATGCGCCACGTACACCGCGACCCGGCCGGCCGGCGCGTCCACCGTGGCGCGCATCGCCCGCTGCCAGCCCAGCCGGATGTCCACCGACCTGACGTCGCTGAGCGGGTACTTGGACCACAGCCCGACCGTGCCGACCACCTCGTGGTACGGGTAGGTGTCCGACAGCGCCGCCCGGTAGGCGGGCACCTCGGAGGCCTTCAGCTCCTCCAGCGCCAGCACGTCCGCGCCCGCCGCGGCCACCTCGCGGGCGGTGCCGGAGGGGTCGGGGTTCTCCGCGTTGACGTTGTGCGTGGCCACCGTCAGGTCGCCGCCGGAGGCGTTCTTGTCACTGAGCAGGCCGCCGAACAGGTTCAGCCACACGACCACCGGGAGCACCGTCGCGATCAGCGCCGTCGCCGAGCGGCGGACCAGGGCCAGCACCAGCAGCACCGGCACGAACACGCCCAGCCAGGGCAGGAACGTCTCCAGCAGGCTGCCCAGGTTGCCGACCGCGTTGGGGACGTGCGCGTGGGCCAGCATCAGCAGCGCCAGCAGCAGCGCGCAGACGGCCACCACCCAGCCCCGGCGCCAGATGCCGCGGTCCTCCCGCAGGGCGCCCAGACGGTCGACCAGGCGCCGCAACCGGGAGGCCGGGGTCCGGGGGCCCTGGCGCCCGTCGTCCGTCTCCGTCATGTACGCCTGCTGCGCCATACCGTCGCCTCACAACCTGCCGTGCACACCGTCGCCCCGTCGTCGCTAAGACACTAGGGGATGTTCGGTTTCTTTCCTCCGCCGCCCGGGCGGCCGTACGGGAGCGGAGACGTGCGGGGCCGCGCGGGCAGTTCCTCAAGTGCGTGACCAGGGTGGCGTCTGTGACGAAATCCGCACAGAGCGGCCGGGGTCAGGATCCGCACAGAGCGGCCGGGGTCAGCCGGCGGACGGGCGCAGCCCCTGGAGCAGGGTGTCGACGACGCGCTCGGCGAGATCCGCGGGCAGGTCCGCGTCGGGCCGCAGCACGGTGCGGACGAGGACGGGGCCCACCACCAGGTCGTTGAGGAGCTCCAGGTCGACGTCGGCGCGCAGTTCGCCGTTGTCGCGGCCCCGGCGCAGCACCTCGAGGCCCACCCGGCGGCGCGGCTGGATGACGGTGTCGTGGTAGGCGGCCCAGAGGTGAGGGCTGGACTTCATCTGGGCGCGGACGTTGTGCAGGATCGCCGAGGTGCGGCCGGCCAGTCCGCGCAGCCGCAGCGACTCCAGCAGGACCACGAGGTCGTCGCGCATGGAGGTGCCGGGCAGCTCGGGGTCGGGGGGCTCGGCCGCGCGCATGACGTCGACGAAGAGCTGCTCCTTGCCGGACCAGCGCCGGTAGATGGCGGCCTTGCCGACGCCGGCGGTGCGGGCGATGCGCTCGATGGACAGCTCCGCGAGCGGGACGCCGTCCTCCAGGAGCTTCATCACCCCCTCGATGATGGCGCGTTCGACCGCCTCGCTGCGGGGGCGGCCCCGTGCGGGGCCGCCCCGTCGGGGGCCGGTGCCGGCCAGGCTCACGTCGACGGTCCTTTCGGTGGGCGGGCACGACGATTCTCCCCGGTGGGCGCGGGGGTGCCGCCCATGTTCAGCCGTCGGCGGACTCCGCCGCGGACACCAGTTTCCCGTCCGCCTCCGCGCCACCGGGACCCGCCGGTCGCCCGGGCAGGAACACGGCGACGACGACCGCGCCCAGCACGGCCACCCCGGCGCCCAGGAGCGCCGTGACGTGCATGGCGTGCAGGAAGGCGTCGTCGGCCGCGGCGGCCAGGGCGTCGGCGCGCGGGCCCAGCCGGTCGGCGACGGCGAGGGTGGCCTCGATGGACTCGCCGGCCGCGTGCCGGGCGGCGGGCGGCAGCACGCCCAGCTCGTCGTAGACGGCGCCGCGGTAGGCGGTGGACAGCACCGAGCCGAGCACGGCGATGCCGAGGGCGCCGCCGACCTGACGGAAGGTGTTGCTGAGCGCGGAGGCGGAGCCGGCCTTCTCGCGGGGCAGCGCCTGCATGATGACCACGCTGACCGGCGTCATCACGTGCGCCATGCCCGCGCCCATCAGGAAGAAGATCACTTCGAGGATCCAGATGGGCGTGTCCGCGTCCAGCGCGGCGAACGCGGCCAGCATGCCGGCGAGGAGCAGCAGTCCGGCGGTGGTGGTGGCCTTGTTGCCGAAGCGGTCCACCAGCAGCCGCGCCCGCGGCGCGAACACCAGCTGCGCGGCGGCCAGCGGGAGCAGCAGCAGACCGGTCTCCAGCGGCGAGTAGCCGCGCACGCTCTGGGTGTAGAAGACCGCGAAGAACGTCACGCCCATCAGCGCGAAGAACACCAGGGCGATGGCGCCGATCGCCGCGGAGAACACCTTGTTGCGGAAGTAGCTCATGTCGATGGACGGATGGTCGCTGCGCGCCTCGGCCACCACGAACACGGCGAGGACGACCAGGCCGCCGCCGATGGAGCCCAGCACCACGGGGTCGCCGAAGTCGGCGAGCTGGCCGCCCTTGATGATGCCGTAGACCAGCAGGACCAGGCCCGCGACGGACAGCACCACGCCCAGCGGGTCGATCCGTCCGGGGGCGGGGTCCCGGGAGTCCGGCACCAGCCACAGCATCAGGCCGATGCCGAGGACCACGATGGGGACGTTGACCAGGAAGACCGAGCCCCACCAGAAGTGCTCGAGCAGCAGTCCGCCGGTGATCGGGCCGATGGCGATGGCGAGGCCCACGCCGCCCGCCCAGATGCCGATGGCCTTGGGCTGCTCGTCCCGCTCGAAGACGTTCATCAGCACCGCCAGGGTGGCCGGCATGACGAACGCGGCGCCCAGGCCCATCACCGCGCGGAAGCCGATCAGCTCCGCGGGGGTGCCGGAGAACGCGGCGAGCACCGAGCCGATGCCGAACACCGCCAGCCCGCCGACCAGCACCTTCTTGCGGCCCAGCCGGTCCCCGAGCAGCCCGGCGGTGAACAGCAGGCCCGCGAAGACCAGGGTGTAGGAGTTGATCGCCCACTCCAGCTCGCCCTGCGTGGCGCCGAGACCGGTGGGGGCGGGCGTGGAGATCGTCTTGATGGCGACGTTCAGGATCGAGTTGTCCAGGACGACGATCAGCAGGCTCAGCATCAGCACGCCGAGAATCGCCCAGCGGCGGCGGTGGACGGCCTCCGGGACCCGGCGGGCGGGGGCTGCGGGAGAAGTCATACGGCCCACCCTAGGGACTTCCGATACGGAACCGTCTCGTATCGGAAAGGCTTTGCCGTAAACATGCCCCGACATTGCACCGCGTTGCGCCGTCCGGAGCAGCGCGGCACGGCGGGGCGGAGGTCACAGGGGGGCCTCTGGCCCTCGTCCGGCGGAGGTGCCACCATGGACGTGGTCCGGGGACGCCGTCAGGGCGCCTCGAGATGACGTGTTGGGAGACGGATCCATGACGCAGCTTTCGGCTGCCCAGACCGGTACGCCCGGTTCCTCCTCCGGCGGCAAGACGCTGTACGGGGGCAAGGGCACGCGCCGCATCACTGTCCGGGACATCGCCCTCGCCAAGGAGCGCGGCGAGAAGTGGCCCATGCTCACCGCGTACGACGCGATGACCGCGTCCGTGTTCGACGAGGCCGGCATCCCGGTGATGCTCGTCGGCGACTCCGCGGGCAACTGCCACCTCGGGTACGAGACCACCGTGCCCGTCACCCTCGACGAGATGACCATGCTGGCCGCCGCCGTCGTCCGGGGCACCTCGCGCGCCCTGATCGTCGGCGACCTGCCGTTCGGCTCCTACCAGGAGGGCCCGGTGCAGGCCCTGCGCTCGGCGACCCGGCTGGTGAAGGAGGCCGGGGTCGGTGCCGTGAAGCTGGAGGGCGGCGAGCGCTCGCACCGGCAGATCGAGCTGCTGGTGGAGTCCGGCATCCCGGTGATGGCCCACATCGGGCTGACGCCGCAGTCGGTGAACGCGATGGGCTACCGCGTGCAGGGGCGGGGCGAGGAGGCGGCGCAGCAGTTGCTGCGGGACGCGAAGGCCGTGCAGGACGCGGGGGCGTTCGCGGTGGTGCTCGAGCTGGTGCCGGCGGAGCTGGCGGCCGAGGTGACGCGGACGCTGCACATCCCGACCGTCGGGATCGGGGCGGGGCCGGAGACGGACGCGCAGGTGCTGGTGTGGACCGACATGCTCGGGCTGACGGGTGGGCGTGTGCCCAAGTTCGTCAAGCAGTACGCGGATCTGCGTGAGGTCATGAGCGGGGCGGCCAAGGCGTTCGCCGAGGATGTGGTGGGCGGGGCGTTTCCGCGGGAGGAGCACTCCGTGCACTGAGCCGTGCCGGGTGCGTGAGCCGCTTACGTACCCCCTGTGAGCCACTGCCGCACCACCTGCCGGCCCCGTCGATCTTCCCCCGTCGACGGGGCCGGCGCATGTCCGGGGCCGGGCGGGGGGTGTTCGCGCAACCCGGCGCTTGCGGGGTGCCGCCCGCGCCCACCCGTGCCGCCCTAGGCGGCACGAATGCCCGCGGACTGCGGGCCTGTCGGCGGCTTGTCGGCGGGTGTCGGTGGTCTGTCGGGGGTTTGTCGGTGGGGCCTGCGAAGGTCGGGGCATGACGCGATACGACGAACGAACGGGGGGCGCGGGGAGCGCCGTGACCGTGCGGGGGCTGGTCAAGCACTACGGGGAGACCAAGGCCCTGGACGGGGTCGACCTGGATGTGGCCGAGGGGACCGTGATGGGGGTGCTCGGGCCGAACGGGGCCGGCAAGACCACGCTGGTGCGCGTCCTGTCCACGCTGCTCGCCCCGACCGCCGGGCACGCCACCGTGGCCGGGTACGACGTGGTCCGCCAGCCCCGGCAGCTGCGCCGGGTGATCGGGCTGACCGGGCAGTACGCCTCCGTGGACGAGAAGCTGTCCGGCTGGGAGAACCTCTATCTGATCGGGCGGCTGCTGGACCTGCCGCGCAAGGAGGCGCGGCGCCGCGCCGACGAGCTGCTGGAGCGGTTCTCGCTCACCGAGGCCGCCCGGCGCCCGGCGGGCACCTACTCCGGCGGCATGCGCCGGCGGCTCGACCTGGCCGCCTCGATGATCGGCCGCCCGGCCGTGCTGTACCTGGACGAGCCGACCACCGGCCTCGACCCGCGCACCCGCAACGAGGTGTGGGACGAGGTGAAGCGGCTGGTCGGCGACGGGGTGACCGTGCTGCTGACCACCCAGTACATGGAGGAGGCCGAGCAGCTCGCCTCCGAGCTGACCGTGGTGGACCGGGGCAAGGTCATCGCGAGCGGCGGCATCGAGGAGCTGAAGGCCAAGGTGGGCGGGCGCACGCTGCGGATCCGGCCGGCCGACCCGCTGGAGCTGCGCCCGCTGGCGAACGCCCTCGACTCCCTCGGGATCACCGGGCTCGCCACGACCACCGTGGACACCGAGCGGGGCGCCGTGCTCGTCCCGGTGCTCAGCGACGAGCAGTTGACGGCCGTGGTCGGCGCGGTCACCGCGCGCGGCATCACGCTCAGCTCCCTCACCACCGAACTGCCCAGCCTGGACGAGGTGTTCCTGTCCCTCACCGGCCACCGTGCCAGTGCCCCGCAGGACACCGCGCCCGCCGAGACCCACGAGGAGGTCGTCGCCGTATGAGTGCCGCCACCGCCACCACGACCGCCGCCGACCTCCGCGCCGACGCGCGGATCTCGCCGCGGGCCCATCTGCGTCACACCGGGGCGCTGGTGCGCCGCAACCTGCTGTGGATCCGGCAGGACCCGGAGTCGATGTTCGACGCCGTGCTGTTCCCGATCGTCTTCACCCTGCTGTTCGTGTTCGTCTTCGGCGGCTCGATCGGTCAGTCCCTGGGCGGCGGGCAGCAGGCGTACGTGCAGTACATCGTGCCCGGCCTGATGGCCATGATGGGCATGAACATGGCCCAGGGGGTGGGCACCGGGTTCAACCAGGACTTCAACTCCGGAGTCATGGACCGCTTCCGGTCGCTGCCCATCGGGCGCGGCTCGGTGCTGTTCGCGAAGATCTCGGTCGAGATGGTGCGGATGCTGATCGCCACCGCCATCCTGCTGGTCGTCGGTGTGCTCGTCGGCTTCGACATCCACAACTGGCCGGGGCTGTTCGCCGCCGTGGGCCTGTCCGCGGTGTTCGGGTCCGCCCTGATGTGGATCTTCCTCACGCTGGGCGTGGTGATGAAGAACGCGCAGTCCGTGCAGGCGATGGGTTTCCTGGTGCTGATGCCGCTCCAGTTCGGCTCGTCGATCTTCGCGCCGACCCAGTCGATGCCCGGCTGGCTGGAGTCCTTCACCCAGGTCAATCCGCTGTCCGCGCTGGCCGACGCCGCGCGCGGGCTGATGGTGGGCGGGCCGGTCGCCCACGACCTGTGGCTGACGCTGGCCTGGTCCGTGGGCATCACGGCGGTCATGGCGCCGGTCGCCATCCACAAGTTCCGTACGAAGACCTGATCGCGCGCCGCCGTGCGCCGGCCGTGGTCACGCCGGGTCGAGCAGGGCGACGGTCTCCTCCTGGGAGAGGCCGTCGCCCTCGGCGTACGCGGCCTCGAAGCCGGCGTCGCCCAGCACCTCCCGGATCCGGGCCTCGGCGCGGGCGCGGGTGACGCGCTCCACGAGAGCCTCGGGATGGCCGTCGGGCAGCCAGGAGTCGGCGGCGCCCAGGCAGCGGGCGGCGTCCCGGGCGTGCCGTCCGCCGTCGAGGCCGGCGAGGGCGACGGCGGCCAGGGCCGTGTACGAGGCGATCATGTGCGGGGCCATGGCGGCGGACAGCGGGTCGCTCGCCTGCCGGATCGCCTGCCGGGCGATGTCGAGCCCCCGCGCGTCGTCGCCCTCGGCCACCTCGATGTAGGCCTCGGCGCCGAGGATGAACGCGTCGAAGACGACGTAGTGCGCGATGCGGAACTCCTCGCGCAGCGCCCGCACCTGCTCGCGGGCCTCCGCCGTGCGCCCGCTGACGCACAGCCGGCCGATCAGGAACAGCCGGGCGGCGGGCAGCGCCTCGATGTGCCGGCCGCGGGTGCTGTCGATGACCTCGCGCAGCAGCCGCTCGCCGTGCTCGGTGTCCCCCGCCTCGATCAGCGCGTTGCCGAGCCGGGCGGTGAGCACGGCCGTGTGGGAGCGGGCACTGAGGCGTTCGGCGTGCTCGATGGCCGCCTCGTAGTCGGCGGCGGCCTCCCGGTAGGCGCCCGCGCGCTCCCGGGCCTCGCCGCGCGCGGAGAGCGCCTCGGCGATGCCCCAGGTGTCGCCGAGCCGCCGGTGGATCTCCAGGGCCTCGTCGGCGTCGCGGCGGGCGTCGCCGGCCCAGTCGCTGCGGTTGGCGAGGAAGTTGGCGCGCAGCTGGAGGTTGCAGGCCAGCTCCCATTCGAAGCCGGGGTTCTCCCGGCAGGTGCGGACCGCCGCGTCCACCACCTCGCGCAGCCGCTCCATGTCCCCGGTGAGCATCACGGCGAACGTCCACAGCAGGCCCGGCGGGCGGCAGACCTGCGGCAGCCCCGGCTCGTACGTCGCGGCCACCAGCCGCAGCCGGTGCTGGGCCTGCGGGGTCTGCCAGTCGTCCAGCTCGGTGTCCATCTGGGCGAGATGGGCCAGGTGCACCCCGCGGCGGGCCTCGGCGAGCAGCTCGCCGGTCAGCGGGGGCGGCTGGTCGGTGCAGCGCTGCCACAGCGGGGCGGCCGGCCGCACGGGTTCGGTGAACGGATCGGGGGCGAGCGCCATGACCTCCCTGCACCAGTTGCGGGCCTCGATGCGCAGGTCGCGCATCTGCCAGTACCAGACCAGGGACAGGGTGATGCACAGCGCCTCCTGCTCGTCGCGCCGGGCGACGGCGTGGCGCAGCGCGGTGCGCACGTTCTCGTACTCGCGCTCCAGCCGGGCGACGCCCTCCGCCTGGCGCGGGCCGCGCAGCATCGCCTCGGTGGTGCGGGCGAGTTCGCGGTAGTACGTCAGGTGGGCGCGTTCGGCGTCGTCGCGGCCGCCGGTCTCGTCGAGGCGTTCGCCCGCGTACTCGGCGACGGTCTCCAGCAGCCGGTAGCGCATGCCGCCGTCGCCCGAAGGGGCGGCCACCACCAGCGACTTGTCGACGAGGGAGCCGAGCGCGTCCAGGGCGGCGGGTCCGCACACGGCCTCGGCGGCGGTGAGGTCGCAGCCGCCCGCGAACACGGACAGGCGGCACAGCACGTCGCGTTCGCCAGAGTCGAGCAGCTCCCAGGACCAGTCGACGACGGCCCGCAGGGTCTGCTGGCGGGGCAGGGCGGTGCGGCTGCCGGAGGTGAGGAGGCGGAAGCGGTCGTCGAGCCGGTCGGCGATCTGGCGCGGGGTGAGCATCCGCAGCCGGGCGGCGGCCAGTTCGATGGCGAGGGGCAGGCCGTCGAGGCGGCGGCAGATCTCGGCGCACGCCTCGGGGTCGTCGTCGGTGCGGAAGCCGGGGCGGGCGGCGGCCCCGCGCTCGGCGAGCAGGCGCAGCGCGACCGGTTCGGGCAGCGGCTCCACGGGGCGCAGCAACTCGCCGCGCACGTTCAGGGGTTCGCGGCTGGTGGCGAGGACGGTGAGGCCGGGGCAGCGCTCGAGAAGGGTCTCCACCAGGCGGGCGGCGGCCTCGACGACGTGCTCGCAGTTGTCGAGGATCAGCAGCATGCGGCGCGGCCCGCAGTGCTCGGCGAGCCGTTCCACGGGGGCGCTGTGCCGGTCGGTGACGGCCCGCATGCTCTCGGCGCCGGCGCCGTACAGCACGGTCTGGCGGGCGCCGACGGCGGTGAGGACCGCCTCGGGCACGGCGCCGGGGTCGTCCACGGGGGCCAGTTCGGCGAGCCATACGCCGTCGGGGTGGGCGGCCCGTACGGTCTCGGCGGCCTCCTGCGACAGCCGGGTCTTGCCCGCCCCGCCCGGGCCGAGGAGCGTCACCAGGCGGGCGGCCGTGAGGTCGGCGCGGATCGCCTGGATGTCCGCCTCACGGCCGACGAACGAGGTGAGCCGGGCGCGCAGGTTGCCGGGCGCCGGGCCGCCGGGCCGCGCGGGCGGCTCGTCCGTGTCCGGGCTGAGCAGTTCGGCGTGCAGGGCGCGCAGTTCCGCGCCGGGGTCGGAGCCGAGACGGTCGGCGAGCAGCCGGCGCACCTCGTCGTAGGCGGCGAGCGCCTCGGCGGTGCGGCCGGTGTCGCGCAGGGCGCGCAGCCGCAGCGCCTGGAGCGGTTCGTCCAGGGGGTGGCTGTCGCAGAGGGCGGTCAGTTCGGGCAGGGACTGCTCGGCCTGGCCGAGGGCCAGGGCGGCGGTGTGGCGGGCGCGCTCCACATCGAGGTGCCGGGTCTCCACGCGGGCCGCCTCGGCGGTGCGGTCGGGCAGCCCGGGCAGCGCGGGGCCGCCGCGCCACAGGGCGAGGGCGTCGTCGAGCACGGCGGCCGCCTTGGCGGGGTCGCCGTCGCCCAGGGCGCGCAGGCCCTCGCCGGCCAGCCGCTCGAAGCGGTGCAGGTCGACGTCGTCGGGCGCGGCGGTGAGCCGGTAGCCGCCGTCGGCGGAGGCGACCGCGTCCGCGCCCAGCATGCGGCGCAGCCGCCCCACCAGGGCCTGCACGGCGCCGGTGGCGTCGGCGGGCGGGTCGCCGTCCCAGACCTCCTCGACCAGCAGGCCGACCGGCACGCTGCGGCCGGCCCGCAGGGCGAGCACGGTCAGCAGGGCGCGCAGCCGTGCGCCGCCCACGGGGACGACGGTGCCGTCGGGGCGGACTGCCTGGGTGGTGCCGAGGATGCGGTAGCGCACGGGGTCCATTCTCTCCGGTGCCGGCCGCGGCGGTGAGGCGGCCCGGCGTCAGGGGCGCCCCCACCTTGCACGGAACCGGCCGCCCGTGCGAAACGTTTTCCGGGCGTGGCGGGCACGGGTACGGTCGGGCAGGCCCGCGCGCTCTTCTCATCCAGGGAGTTCCATGACCACCGCCGCCACCCGTCCCAGCGACCGGCGGGTCAGTCCCGTCTTCCTGGGCATCCTGGCCGTCACGGCCGTCACCGGCTGGGCCACCTGGACCGGGTTCGCGGCCGAGCCGGGGCTCGCGGTGTTCCTCTTCGTGACGTCCGCGTGGGTCGTCTCCCTGTGCCTGCACGAGTACGCGCACGCGCGCACCGCCCTGCACGGCGGGGACATCTCCGTCGGAGCGAAGGGCTATCTCACGCTGAACCCGATGAAGTACACGCACGCGCTGCTGAGCGTCGTGCTGCCCGTCGTCTTCGTCATCATGGGCGGGATCGGTCTGCCGGGCGGGGCGGTGTTCATCGAGCGCGGCCGGATCCGGGGGCGGTGGAAGCACAGCCTGATCTCCGCGGCGGGTCCGCTGACGAACGTGCTGTTCGCGGTGGTGTGCACGGCGCCGTTCTGGCTGGGTGCGCTGGACGGCGTGCCGCCGGCGTTCCGGTTCGCGCTGGCGTTTCTCGCGTTGCTTCAGGTGACGGCGGCGATTCTGAACTTCCTGCCGGTGCCGGGGCTGGACGGGTACGGGGTGATCGAGCCGTGGCTCTCCTACGGCGTCCGCCGCCAGGTGGAGCCGTTCGCGCCGTTCGGGCTGCTGTTCGTTTTCGCGTTGCTGTGGGTGCCGTCGGTGAACGGGGTGTTCTTCGACGCGGTGGACGGATTGCTGGGGGTGCTGGGAATCGAGGAGCTCGACACGTACTGCGGCTTCGACTTGTTCCGCTTCTGGCGGGGGTCGGACGAGCTCTGCGGGGTCTGACCGCACCGGGGTCCGCGCCCCCCACCCCCGCTGCGGGCAGTCGCCACCCCACCCCCGCTGCGAGGCGCGCGGCCCCGCCGCGCCCCGCCCGCTGCGGGCAGTCGTGCCGCTGGGGCGGCACGGGTGGGCGCAGCGGCACCCACCACCGTGGGTAGGTGACCGACGGGTGCGCGAGTGCACCTACCGACGCTGCACAGGCGCCCGGGTCTCGGCACCCCACGGCGTGGACGCTAGGGCCGCTGACGGCCGAGGTCGCTGCGCCCACCCGTGCCGCCCTGCGGCACGACTGCCCGCAGCGGGGCGGACGAGACCGCCCGCGGCTAGCGGGGCGCCGGGTCGCCGTTGCCGGAGGCCCTGCCCCGGCGGACGTAGTACCAGGTCATGTTCGACGACAGGCCCGCCAGGAGGATCCAGACCACGCCGATCAGCACGCTGCCCTGCACGAAGGAGACGACGGCCGCGGCGACGGCGAGGAGGCACACGACGAGGGCGTAGACGGCGAGGCGGGGCATGGCGGGGGGCTCCTGTCGGAGGACGGGGGACACTGCTTCCGCTCCAGTGTCCCCCATCGCCTCATACGTCCGTGACGCGGAGCCCGGCGTGCGCCTTGTAGCGGCGGTTGACCGAGATCAGGTTGGCGACCAGCGACTCCACCTGGTGGGCGTTGCGCAGCCGCCCGGCGAAGATGCCCCGCATGCCGGGGATGCGCCCGGCCAGCGCCTGGACGATCTCCACGTCGGCGCGGACCTCGCCGAGGACCATGACGTCGGTGTCGATCTCCTCGATCTCCGGGTCCTGGAGCAGCACCGCCGACAGGTGGTGGAACGCGGCGGTGACCCGGGAGTCCGGCAGCAGCGCGGCGGCCTGCTGGGCGGCGCTGCCCTCCTCCGGCTTGAGCGCGTAGGCGCCCTGCTTGTCGAAGCCGAGCGGGTTGACGCAGTCCACGACGAGCTTGCCGGCCAGTTCCTCGCGCAGGGACTCCAGGGTCTTGCCGTGGCCGTCCCACGGCACGGCGACGATCACCACGTCGCTGCGCCGGGCGGTCTCGGCGTTGTCGGCGCCCTCGACGCCGTGGCCGAGCTCCTCCGCGGCGGCCTGCGCCCGCTCGGCCGCGCGGGAGCCGATGATCACCTTCTGGCCGGCCTTGGCGAGCCGGTAGGCGAGGCCCTTGCCCTGCGGTCCGGTGCCGCCGAGCACGCCGACGACCAGGCCGGAGACGTCGGGCAGGTCCCAGGGGTCCTTGGCGGGGGCCTTCTTCGGGGGCTGCTGTGCGCTGTCGCTAGTGGTCATGGCCCGACTCTACGTGCGCCCGGCCGCCGCGACCGGCCGGGCGTGAGGCCCGTCACGGAGGTGCGCGGGTGTCCCCGGGTCGGGCGAACCGTGGGCGAACACCGGGACGCGGGCCGCCCGTTGGGGGCAGGATGCGGCGGCATGGACGCCGTACGGGTCGCGCTGCTGAGGGAAGTGCTCGCGGGGACGGAGTGGCTGGGGGCGACCCGGCACTTCGCGGGGACGCTGCGCGGCTCGGTGGTGTCGCACGGCGGGGGGCTGCTGCTCGTGGGCACCCCGGAGTACGAGCCCTGGCACCTGGCGGCGCACCTGGTGGACGAGGCCGCCTGGTCGGGCACCCCGGAGCTGGCCCCGACGCTGGTGCGGCACGACGCGCGCCCCACGGACCCGGCGCACCTGGCGGTGGGTCCGGGCCGGCTGGAGGCGGCGCGGCGGGGCGAGACGCTGCTGGTGGTGGCGCCCGGCGAGCCGCCCGCGGCGCTGCTGGAGCGGGTGTCGGACGCCCGCCGGGCCGGGGCGACGCTGCTGTCGCTGGGCCCGGAGGCGGGCGAGCTGCCGGCGCTGGCGCACGAGGTGCTGCCCGTGCCGGACGGCTCCGAGCTGGACCTTGACACCGTGCAGCACCTGGTGAGCGCGGCGGCCGGGGAGAACGCGCTGCCCGCCCACCGGGGCCGGCGCCGGTTCCGGGACCGGCTGTCCCGGCTGGCCGACCTGCTCACCGCGCCGCCGCCGACCCGCTGGTAGAGCGCGGCGGCGACGGCGGCTCAGCCCTCGTCGCGGCCCTTCGGGGCGTCGTGCCACGCGGGGTCGTTCTCCCACTGGAGGTTGCGCTCGCGGGCGGTCTCCATCGCGTGCTCCGCCTCGGCGCGGCTCGCGTACGGGCCGAACCGGTCCTTGGCCGGGCACTCGGGCCCTTCCTCGACCTTCTTGTGCTCCAGGCAGTAGTACCACTCGCCGGGTTTGCCGGCCGTGCGCTTCTTGAACAGGGGCATGTCGGCTCCTCTCGCCACGGAAGATGGTCCCCCGTCGCGGCTGAATTAGACTCGCGGCATGTCTGGCCAGTCACTCCTCGTACCGGGGAAGCTCTCCCCCATCCGCTCCGTGCCCGGGAACATCCGCCGTCCCGAGTACGTCGGCAAGCCCGCGCCCACCCCGTACACGGGGCCGGAGGTGCAGACGCCCGAGACGATCGAGGCGATGCGGCGCGCCGGCCGGATCGCGGCCCGCGCGATGGAGGAGGCGGCGAAGCTCATCGCGCCCGGCGTGACGACGGACGAGCTGGACAAGGTGGCGCACGAGTACATGTGCGACCACGGCGCCTACCCGTCGACGCTCGGCTACCGCGGCTTCCCCAAGTCGCTGTGCACGAGCGTCAACGAGGTCATCTGCCACGGCATCCCGGACTCGACGGTGCTGCGCGACGGCGACATCGTCAACCTGGACGTGACCGCGTACATCGGCGGGGTGCACGGCGACAACAACGCCACGTACCTGGTCGGCGACGTGGACGAGGAAAGCCGTCTGCTGGTGGAGCGGACCCGGGAGGCGCTGAACCGCGCGATCAAGGCGGTGAAGCCGGGCCGCCAGATCAACATCATCGGCCGGGTGATCGAGTCGTACGCGAAGCGGTTCGGCTACGGGGTGGTCCGTGACTTCACCGGTCACGGCATCAACTCGTCCTTCCACTCGGGCCTGATCGTCCCGCACTACGACAGCCCGCACGCGACGACGGTGATGCAGCCGGGGATGACCTTCACCATCGAGCCGATGCTGACGCTGGGCACCCACGAGTACGACATGTGGGACGACGGCTGGACGGTGGTGACGAAGGACCGCAGGCGCACGGCGCAGTTCGAGCACACGCTGGTGGTCACGGACTCCGGGGCGGACATCCTGACCCTGCCGTGACGCCCCGAAGGGGGCATTGACTTAGGTAAGGCTAACCATACAAACTCGGCGCATGGACTCCTTCTCGGCCCTGATCCGTACCGCCTCGCACGAGCAGCACGTGGAGGCGGAGTCCTCGGCCTTCATGACCGATCTGCTGGGCGGACGGCTGGGCGTGGACGCCTACGCGCGTTACACCGAGCAGCTGTGGTTCGTGTACGAGGCGCTGGAGTCCGGCGCCGCCCGTCTGGCGTCGGACCCGGTGGCGGGCCCGTTCGTCCAGCCGGAGCTGTACCGGCTGGCCGCGCTGGAGCGGGACCTGGAGCATCTGCGCGGCCCGGACTGGCGCTCGACCCTGACCGCCCTGCCCGCGACGCGGGTCTACGCGGACCGGGTGGCCACCGTGGCCCGTGACTGGCCGGCGGGATACGTCGCGCACCACTACACCCGCTACCTGGGCGACCTGTCGGGCGGCCAGATCATCCGCGACAGGGCGGAGCGGACCTGGGGCTTCGCCAGGAAGGGCGACGGCGTCCGCTTCTACGTCTTCGACCAGATCCCCAACCCGGCCGCCTTCAAGCGGGAGTACCGCGCCCTGCTGGACGCGGTCCCGCTGGACGACCTGGAGAAGCAGCGCGTGGTGGCCGAGTGCAAGCGGGCGTTCGCCCTGAACACCGACGTCTTCCGGGCGCTGGGCGAGGAGTTCCCGCTGTCGGCGTAGCCGCCACTGACGCGCGGTGCGACGAGGGAAGGCGCAGCCCACGGAAGCCTGCGAGACTTGCGTCATGCAATTGAAGGTATATACCGTTGATTGCATGACGGGGCGGTGGGAGATCGAGATCGAACCCGAGGTACGGGACTGGTTGGAGCTGCTTCCGTTCCGCCTCTACCGACGCGTGGAGGACAAGACGGACCGTCTCTTGGACGAGCCGACGACGCTCGGCGAACCGTACTCGCGCCACCTGGGCGGCAAGCTGCGTGAACTGCGCTTCGAACTGGACGGCGAGGCCGTACGCATCCCGTACTGGCTCGCTCCCGGACAGCGGATCGTTCTGCTGACAGTGTTCCGTAAGACGAAGATGCGCGAGGCGGCGGAAGTCGAGCGTGCGCAGCAGGCCCAGAAGGTCTGCGAGGCCGAACACGGCCGAGCCGAGCACACCTATGACCGGCGCAAGGAGAGTTGATGAATCACAGCACGTGGAAGACGCGCCGGACCCGGCAGCTCGCGGGTGAGGCCGTGGAGTACGACCAGGAGTACGTCGACGCGCGCCTGGCCGGTGATCTCGGGCAGGCGGTCTACGACCGTCGGATCGAGCTCGGCCTGTCCCAGGCCGAACTGGCCGAACGGTCCGGGATGACGCAGCCCCAGGTGTCCCGGATGGAGGGCGGCGACACCGTGCCCACCCTCCCCCTGCTGCGACGCCTGGCCAAGGCCTTGGACGGCAGCCTCCACCTGACCATCGACGAAGGTGACTCCTACGTCACCTTCACCCCACACGCCGCCTGACACGGACGACGTCACCGAACCGGGTGACGGTGTCCAGGAACACCACCGAGTCCGGGGCGTCCTCCAGCGCGGCGGCGAGCGCGACCGGTGAGTGGGTGGTGATCAGGATCTGCCTTCCGTCACCGGCGGTGAGCGTCGCCGGGTCGCTGGTTCTGCCCTTGAGCCGGGACAGCAACTGTGGGACCCGGGTGGGGCGGAGGCCGTTCTCGGGTTCCTCGATCAGGAGGAACCCCTCATGCGCGGGGTCGTGGGCCGCGGCGAGCAGCGCCAGAACGCGCAGGGTGCCCGCCGACGCCGCACCAGGGGTCACGCGGTGCTCGTGCCGGTGCTGGAGCCAGACGTCCCACTGCCCCCACTCGGCGTTCGCCTCCACCGTGATGTCCACGAGGTCGGGCAGCAGCGCCACGGCGTCGGCGCGGAAGTCGTACCAGCGCTCCGGGGCCCGGGCGATCCGCCCCAGGACGGCCCCGAGGTTCTTGCCGTCCTCCGCGAGGGGGGGCGGTGTCGTACGTGGAGGAGACGACACGCATCGCCTTCGGTGAGGGTTCGAGGATCCGCCAGTTCCTGGTGGCCCGGCCAGCTCTCTGCGGTATGCGGCGTCCTGCACGGGCAGCTCGATGCAGGTCGACGGCTTCCAGCAGGTTGGACTTGCCCGAGGCGTTGGCTCCCACCAGGACGGTGAACGGCGACAGGTCGAGGGCGAAGTCGTCGAACGACTTGTACCCGTCGACCTCAATCCGCGTGATCACCTTGCCACCTCCTCTCCCCACTGCCGCATGTGCACTGCGCCACATTATGACGATGCTCGAATGGCAGCATTGCCCCCTACGGAATCACTCGCGCTGATCCAGCGCGTCGCCAAGGAGTAGGTCATGAGCCACGAAGCACTCAACCGTGAGACCAACCAAACGGCGATATGGCGCAAGAGCAGTTACAGCGGCGGGCAGGGCGACTGCCTCGAACTCGCCCACAACATCCCCGCCCTCGCCCCTGTCCGCGACAGCAAGGACCCCGCCGGGCCGGTGATCCCTTTCGGCCGGGACGCGTGGGGTGCGTTCATCGCGCGGCTGGACTGATGTCCAGGTCGGACATGTCGAGGACGAAGCGGTAGCGGACGTCGTTGCGGCCGAGGCGGGTGAGAGCCTCGTCGACCTGTGACGAGGCGAGCAGTTCGATGTCGGCGGTGATCCCGTGCTCGGCGCAGAAGTCCAGCATGGCCGCGGTCGAGGGCCTGCCGCCGCTGCCCGCGGAGCCGAGCTTCTTGCGGCCCACCAGCAGGTCCATGGTCTCCACGGTGACCGGCCCCAGGTACCCGACCATGCTGAGCGTGCCGTCCATGGCGACCATGCGCAGGTACGGCCGGAGGTCGTGCGGGGCGGAGACGGTGTCGAGTACGACGTCGAACCGGTCACGGGCGTCGGCCAGTTGGTCCGGGTCCGTGGAGACGACCAGGTCCCGGGCGCCGAGCCGGCGGGCGTCGTCGGCCTTGTCCGCCGAGCGGCTGATCACCGAGGTGTCGGCTCCCAGCGCCACGGCGAACTTGACGGCGAGGTGGCCGAGGCCGCCCAGGCCCGCCACGGCGACGCGGGTCCCGGGGCCCACGCCCAGTGAGCGGAGCGGTTCCCAGACGGTGATCCCGGCGCAGAGCAGAGGTGCGGCGGCGGCAGGATCCAGGGCGGCGGGAAGCGCGTAGGCGAACCCTTCGCGGACGACGTACTCGCGGGACCAGCCGCCCAGGGTGGTCGATCCGTCGTGGCGGTCGACGCCGCCGTAGGTCAGGGTCGGGAAGGCCTGGCAGAAGTTCTCCTGGCCGGCCCGGCACATGGGGCACTCGCCGCAGGAGTCGACGATGTTGCCGACCGCGACGGCGTCACCGGCGGAGAAGCGGGTGACCGCGGAACCCGTTGCGGTGACGACGCCGGTGAACTCGTGCCCCGGCACCAGGGGGCGGCCGGCCGCGGGGTCGTGGCTCCGGACGGCGTGCAGATCGGTGTGGCAGACGCCGCAGTGGTCGACGCGGACCGCGAGGTCGTCGGGGCGCAGGTCACGCCGCTGGAGGGGCGTGCGCCGCAGTTCGCCCGTCGTGCCGTCCGCCTGCCAGCCGGTTGTCGTACGCACAGTGCGCCTCCTCCAAACAAACTGTTCTGTCTATTTCACGGTAGGCACATCCGCCCCGCAAAGGCAAACCAACAGTTCTGTTTGGTAGCGTGCCGGTATGCCCGATCAACCCCTGACCTCGCGCGGAGCGGCGACGTACCGGCGCATCCTCGATGTGGCGACCCAGGAGTTCGCCGAGTACGGGATCGCCGGGGCGCGCATCGAGCGGATCGTGGCCGCCGCCCGCACGAACAAGGCGCAGCTGTACGCCTACTTCGGCAACAAGGAAGGGCTCTTCGACGCCATCTTCTTCGGCTCGCTGGACCGGATCGTGGACGTGGTCCCGATCGACGCGACCGACCTCGCGGACTGGGCCGTGCGCCTCTACGACGAGTACCTGCGCCGGCCCGACCTCATCCGGCTGGCCACGTGGGCGCGGCTGGAGCGCCGCCCGGCCGGCCACCTGGTGGAGACCCACGAGCTCCGGCACGACGCCAAGCTGCGCGCCATCGCCGACGCCCAGGCGGCGGGCCTGGTGCGCCAGGGGGACCCGTTCGACATCATGGCCATGGTCATCTCGATGTCCATGGCCTGGTCACCGGTCAGCAACGTCTACGCGGCGACCGCCGAGGAACCGGCCGACCTGCACGAACAGCGCCGCGCGCTGCTCCGTGAGAGCGTGCGCCGCGCCATGGCGGCCGGCTGATCCGGTCCGGGCCGTCAGCGCTCCAGGTAGACCCGGCCGCCGACCTCCGTCCAGCCCTCCGGCTGTGGCGCCGTGAGGATCTGCGAGCCCGTGCCCTGGGTGATGTTCAGGGCGCGGCCGAGGCGGTCGGTGAGCAGCAGCGCCGCCGCGCCCGTCGCCTCGTCCTCGTCGATGCCGTCGTCCCGGCCGGGGAAGGCGCGGGCCCGGATCCGCCCGGCCGGCTCGTCCAGCCAGGCCCAGGCGTAGATCCACTCCCCCTTCGGGGGCAGGGGCAGCTCGTCCACCTCGGCGGCGGTGGCGTACTGGCGCAGGGTGCGCGGCGGCACCCACTCCGCCCGCGCCTCGATCCAGCAGAACTCCCCGTCCTGCCGGGCGCCCACGACCCCGGCGGGCGTGACGAGTTCGGGCACGTCGAGCAGCCAGGCGGCGCCGACGCAGGGGTGCCCGGCGAAGGGCAGGCGGGTGGTGGGGGTGTAGATGTCGATCACCCCGCGCTCGGGGTCGTCGACGAACACGGTCTCGCTGAAGCCGAGTTTGGCGGCGAACTCCTGGCGCTCCTCCGGTCCGGGCAGCACCGAGCCGTCCCGGACGACGCCCAGTTCATTGCCGTATCCGCCGCGTGGGCCGCAGAAGACACGCAGCACGTCGTAAGCAGTCACGGGGGCATTCAAGCACCGTCCGCGCCACCCCGGCCGCCCGGCCATCCCGGGCCCCCGGCCTCGTGCCCGCCCGTCTCAGGGTCGCGGCCCAGGGAAGTCCCCGAGGCGCGGGCCCGGTTGCCGGGGGACGTCTCAGGGGCGGGCCTCCTCACCGCGTACGATCCGGCCGCCGCCCGTGATCACCAGGATGGTCCCGTCCGCAGCACCCACCGCCCCGACGGGAGACCCTCCATGTCCTCAGGCACCACCGCCCGTGCCCGCGTCACGGCCCTGTCCGCCTTACTGGCCTCGTCCCTGCTGCTCGTCCCCCTCGCCGGAACGGCCGCCGCCGGGCCCGCGCAGGCCTCCCCCGCCTCCCCCGCCGTCTCCGCGCCCCGCGCCGACGGGTTCGACGCGACCGCGCTGGAACGGGCGCTCGCCGAGGTCCCGGACGGGGACGTCTCGGCGGCCCTGATCCGGGTGGGCGGCAAGGGCAGCTGGGCGGGCAGCGCGGGCGTCCGGGACCTGCGCACGGGGGCGCCCGCGCTGCCGTACGCCCGCTTCCGGGCCGGCTCCACGACCAAGGTGGTCACCGCGGCGGTCGTGCTCCAGCTCGTCGCGGAGAAGCGCGTCGCTCTCGACGCGCCCGTCACCCGCTACCTGCCGGACCTGCTCCCGCCGTCCTTCACCGAGCCCCCGACCGTGCGTCACCTGCTCACCTACACCAGCGGGCTGCACCCCGGCGCGAGTCTCGGCTCGACGACCGAGGAGATGTACGCCCACCGGTTCGAGACGCTCACCCCGGAAGAGGTGGTGGCGGCGTCCGTCGCCCAGGGGCCGGCGTACACGCCGGGCGAGCGGCAGACGTACGGGAACATCCACTACACCGTGCTCGGCATGCTCATCGAGAAGGTGACCGGCGACACCTACGAGCACCAGGCCGCCGTACGGATCTTCCGCCCCCTGGGCATGCGGCACACCGGGTTCCCCTGCGGCCCCGACCCCCGTGTCCACGGTCCGCACAACCGCGCGTACGCCGACATCGGCGGCCGGACCACCGACGTCACCGAGTGGAACATGTCCGACCGCTGGGCGGCCGGGGACATGATCTCCACCACCGCCGACCTGGAGCGGCTGGTGTTCGGCCTGTTCGGCGGCAAGGTCGTGCCCCGGCCGCTGCTGGACCAGATGCTCACCGTGCCGGACGTCGACGGCGCCACCTTCGGGATGGCCCTCCAGCGGTTCGTGGTCGACGGCCGGGAGGTCTGGGGCAAGACCGGCTCCCGGCCCGGCTACCACACGGTGCTGGGCGCGACCCGTGACCTGTCCCGCACGGTCGTCTACTCGGTCAACGCCAAGAGCGCCCGCGACGACGGCTTCCCGCTCGTCGCACGGTTCGCCCTGCCGGCCTTCGCGAGCTGACCCGGCCGGACACACGCAAGGGGCGCCCCCCCGAGTGAGGGGGCGCCCCTTGTGCGCGGTCCCCGTGGCTCACTCCACCATCGCGTGCCTCCGGCGCAGGGCGAGGACGACGCCCGCACCCGCGGCGACGGCCGCGCCGGCCGCCGCGCCCAGGGCGCCGACCGGGACGTCGGACCCGGTACTGGCGAGGCTGCCGTCCAGGTCGCCGCCGACGGTCGAGCCGGTGCCGCCGGTCGTGGAGCCGGTGGCGCCGGAGCCGCCGTCCGTGCCGGTGCCTCCGGTGCCGGTGCCCCCGTTGCCGCCGCCGTCCGTGCCGCCTGTGCCGGCGGGCAGTTCGGCGTCCTCGGTGAGGGTCACGGCCAGGCTGACCGGGTCGAGTGCGGCGCCGGCGGTGTAGAAGCCGCCGAAGGCCTCGGCGCCCGCCTCGGTGAGGGTGGCGGTCACGCCGTCGAGCGAGATGACGTCGTCCCGCGCGGTGAGCGCGGCCGACGGGGCGGACAGGTCGGCGAGGACGACGTCCTGGGAGGTCTCGCCGAGGTTGTCCACGTCGGCGGACAGCGTGCCCTCGCCCTGGGCGAGGCTCACCCGCAGGTCGCTGAAGGTGAGGTCGAGACTCCAGGCGCCGTCGTGCTCATGGCCTCTGAAGGTGACCGCGCCCTTGAAGGCGGCCTTCAGGGTGCCGGCCTCCGTGTCGTAGGCGCCGGTGGCGCCGGAGAAGGTGAACGCGCCGTTGCCTGAGGCCTGGGTGGCACCGTCCGAGGCGGTGATCTCGCCCTTGGCGACCGGGCCGGTGACATAGGCGCGGAAGGACTGCTTCACGCCCCAGTCGAGGGTGCCGTCGGCCATCTCGCCCCGGGTGGCGGGCGCGGTGGACGGCGAGGCGGTGGCGCTCGGCGTGGGCGTCGGGGCCTGTGTGGTGGGCGAGGCGGAGGGGGTGGGGCCGGCCGTCGGGGTGGCGGAACCGGTGGGCTCGGTGGACGGGGACGCGGGCGGGGTGGTGGCGGTCTCGGTGGTGGACGGCTCCGGCTCCGGGCCGGTGGTCTTCACCACGGTCAGGGGGTCGCCCGCCGCGCCCGCGTACGAGGCGCTGCCGAAGACCTGGCCGGCCTCCTCGGTGAGGGTGGTGGCCATGTCCGTCATCGACCGGGTGACCGTGACCGTGGCGAGCGGGACGTCGTCCTGGACGGCTCCGCCACGCTCGACGTCGGCGGTGATCCGGCCCTCGCCGCTGTCGAACTTCAGGTCGGACAAGGTGAGTTCGAAGCCGTGCGCGGTGGACTTGACGTTCAGCGCGCCCTGGAAGCCGAGCTCCGTGACATGGGTGGCGGAGTCGTAGGTGCCGGTGCCGCCGGTGAAGGTGAACGCGCCGTTGTTCTCCGCCTGGCGCGCGCCCGCGGTGGGCGTGAAGGCGCCCTGGGCGAAGGTCGTGACGTAGGTGCGGTACGACTGCTTGATGCCCCAGGTCAGTTCGTAGCCGGACAGGGGGATCTCGGCGGCGGAGGCGGAGGGGGCGGCGGTGGCGCCGAGGGCGGCCGCCGTGGCCACCGCGGCGGCGAGGGCGAGGGAGCGGCGTCGTCTTGCGGACATACGGGGGTGTCTCCTCGGAGGTGGAAGGGATCAGTGGTCCTGCGGGGTGTCCGCGGCGCCCCTGCCTGCGCGGCGCCTGCGGACGAGGAGTGCGGCGGCGCCGGCGAGCACCAGCAGGGATCCGGCCGCGAGGGAGAGGGGAAGCGCGGGGGACGTGCCGTCGTCCGGCTCGGTGGCCTGCGCCACCGGCTCGGGCGGGGCCGCGGAGGCGGACGGGGAGGCCGCCGGGGCGGCGGTCGGGGCGCTGCCCAGGTCGGGGAGGGCGGGGAGTTCGGCGGTGTCGGTGAGGGCGACGGCGAGGGTGACCGGGTCCATCGCGGTGCCCGCCGGATACATCCCGCCGAAGGCCTCGGCGCCCTGGGCGGTGAGCTTCGCGGGGGCCTCGGTGACGGTGACGAGCCCGGCCCTGGCCTTGAGGTTCCCGGCGGTGAAGGTGACCAGCGGAATTCCGCGGCGGGTGCGGTCCGGTGAGGTGACGTCGGCGTGCAGGGTGCCCTTGCCGTCCGTGACGGTGACGCGGACGCCGGTGATCCGCAGGTCGAGGCCGTGTTCGCCGGTGAAGCGGACGGCTCCGCGGAACGCGGCGGTGAGGTCGCCGTCCTCGAACGTCCCGCGCCCGCCGGGGAAGCGGAAGAGGGCGCCGCCGTCCAGGGCTCCGGAGGTCAGGGTCCACCTGCCGCGGGCGATGTCGCCGGTGACGTACTCGCGGAAGGTGCGGCGCACCCCCCAGTCGACCGCGCCGTCGACGAGCCCGGTGCCCTTAGCGTCCGTGTCGGTCTTCCCGGTCTGCTCGGTCTCCTTCGGCTGCGGGCTCCTCGGGGCGGGGCTCGTGGCCGTCGTACGCGGCGGCCGCCGGACGTCGGCGGAGAGGCTGACCGGGTCGAGGGGGGTGCCGGCGGTGTAGTAGCCGGCGAAGGCCCTGGCGCCCTGAGCGGTGAGGGTGGCGGGCAGGTTGTCGAGGACGACGGAGGTACCGCCGCCGCGCATGTCGATGCCGCCCAGGGAGAGGGAGGCGAAGGGCACCTGACGGGACGTCGTGACCGCCCCGGTGTCCTTCGCCTTGCCCGTGACGTCCACGTACAGCGTTCCGGCGCCGCCCGCGATGACCACGGTGGGGCTGCTGAGGGTGAGGTCGAGCTGGTACGCGCCGCTGTCGGTGCGGTGCCCCACGAAGCGCACCCCGCCGGAGAACGCGGCGCGGAAGGCGCCCGTGTCGCCGTCGTAGGTCCCGGTCGCGGAGTGGAAGCGGAACCCGCTGCCGCCGACCGTGGCCGCGCCGCCGGTGAGGGTGTAACTCCCGTTCGCCACGGGTCCGGTGACATAGCGCTGGAAGGACGTCCTGACGCCCCAGTCGAGCCTGCCGCCCTGGACGGTACGGCTCTCGGCGTGCGCCGTGGCGGCCGGGGCGAGCGCGCCCAGGACGGCCGCGCAGACCACGGCGGCCAGGACGCGAAGACGCGTGGGCATGGGAAGTCCTCCGGTAGCGGGCCGGTAGCGAACGAAGGTAAGGCTAACCTAAGCTGCACCTCGGTCACCATCCACCACGGCCGGAAGGAACGGACGGAACCGTGCGACGCTTGCGCACCGAACTGGCGGGAGCACTGCTGTCGTTGCTCGCCCTCCTCCTCACCACCACCGCGTGCCAGGGCTCCTCCGACGCGGCCTCCCCCTCCCCCGCGGACGCCTCCGCCCGGACGGCCGACCGCGTCGAACCCCTCGGCTCGACCCCCCGGCCGCGGCTCCCGGTGACCGTCCGCTCCGCCGACGGGCGGGAGGTGACGGTCGAGCGGGCGGAGCGGATCGTCCCGCTGTCCGGGGGCCTGAGCGAGATCGTGTTCACCCTGGGCCTCGGCGACCGGGTCGTCGCGCGCGACGTCACCGCCACCTTCGCGCAGGCGGCAGACCTGCCGGTCGTCACCCGGGGCCACGACGTCTCCGCCGAGGGCGTGCTGTCCCTGCGCCCCGACCTGGTGCTCGCCGAGTCCACCACCGGCCCCGCCGAGGCCATGGACCAGATCCGGGCGGCCGGCGTCCCCGTCCTCGTCGTCGAGGGCGCCACCGGACTCGACGACGTGGGCCCACGCATCGAGTCCGTCGCCGAGGCGCTCGGTGTGCCGTCGGCGGGAGCGGAACTGACCCGGAGAACGGAGGAACGCATCGCCGCCGTCGCCGAGTCGGTGCCGGCGCAGAAGGAGAAGCCGCGGGTCGCCTTCCTGTACCTGCGCGGCACCGCCTCCGTGTACCTCATCGGCGGCAAGGGCTCCGGCGCCACCTCGCTGATCGAGGCGGCAGGGGCGGTGGACGCGGGCGCCGAGTCGGGCATGGAGAAGGCGTTCACCGCCCTCACCAGCGAGGCCCTGGCCGAGGCGGCCCCCGACGCGCTGCTCGTGATGACGAAGGGGCTGGAGTCGGTCGGCGGCGTCGACGGGCTGGTGCGGATCCCCGGCGTCGCGCAGACCCCGGCCGGGATGGACCGGCGGATCGTCTCCGTCGAGGACGGCGTGCTGCTCAACTACGGCCCGCGCACCGACCAGGTGCTCGCCTCCGTGGTGGATCAGCTCTACGGCGACGGCGACGGCGACGGCGGTGCGCGGTGAGCGTCCTGGCCAAGCCCCCTTCCGGCACCACGGACCCGCGCCGCCCGGCCGACGCGCCCGCCCGGCGCCGCGGCGTGCCCTGGCTGCTGACGGCGGGTCTGATCGCCGCCCTCGCCGTGCTCGTGCCGGTGGCGGCCCACACCGGCGCCTATCCCGTGCCCGTCGGTGACGTGCTCGCCTCCGTGCTGCACCGGACGGGCCTGGGCGGCACGGAGCTGGACCGGGTCGCCGAGTCGGTGCTGTGGAACGTGCGCTTCCCGCGGATCGTGCTGGCCCTGCTCGTGGGGGCGTCGCTGGGCTGCGCGGGCGCGCTGATGCAGGGCGTGTTCGGCAACCCGCTCGCCGAGCCCGGCGTCATCGGCGTCTCCTCCGGCGCGGCGGTCGGCGCGGTGGCCGCCATCGCGCTGGGGCTGAACTTCGCCGGCAACTGGACCGTCCCGCTCCTCGCGTTCGTCTCCGGCCTCGCCACCGTGCTGCTCGTGTACGCGATGTCCCGGTCGGGCGGGCGCACCGAGGTGGTGACGCTGATCCTCACCGGTATCGCGGTGAACGCCTTCGCGGGCGCGCTGATCGGGCTGTTCCTGTTCTTCGCGGACACCGCCGCCGTCAACCAGATCACCTTCTGGCAGCTCGGTTCGCTGTCCCAGGCGACCTGGGCGAAGGTGCTGGCGGTGCTGCCGTGCGCGGTGCTCGGGCTGGCCGTCGCGCCCCGGTACGCCCGCCGCCTGGACCTGCTGGCGCTGGGCGAGCGGCCCGCCCGTCACCTGGGCGTGGACGTGGAGCGGCTGCGCATCGTGCTGGTGCTGGTGATCGCGCTGCTGACCGCGGCCGCGGTGAGCGTGTCGGGCATCATCGGCTTCGTCGGTCTGGTCGTCCCGCATCTGCTGCGGATGGCGGCCGGACCCGGGCACCGCTTCCTGCTGCCGGGCAGCGCGCTGCTGGGCGCGCTGGTGCTGCTGGCGGCGGACCTGGCGGCCCGTACGGTCGCCGAGCCGGCCGAACTGCCCCTCGGTGTGCTCACGGCGCTGCTCGGCAGCCCGTTCTTCTTCTGGCTGCTGCGCTGCACCCGGCGCAGGCAGGGAGGCTGGGCATGAGGTCTCTTGCGGTCCTTCGCGCGCGCCGCCGTCCCCTTCCTCCGCCGGCCGCCGCGCCCGGTGACGTCCTCGCCGAGGCCGAGGGCGTGTCCGTGCGGCTCGGCGACCGCCAGGTGCTCACGGACGTGCACGTCCGTGTGCGGGCCGGTGAGGTGCTGGCGCTGGTCGGCCCCAACGGGGCGGGGAAGTCAACCCTGTTGAGCGTCCTGGCCGCCGATCTGCCGCCCGCCTCGGGCGCCGTACGCATCCACGGGCGGGTCGCCGCGGAGTGGTCCGCGCCCGAACTCGCCCTGCGCCGGGCCGTCCTGCCCCAGTCGGCCACGCTGTCCTTCCCGTTCACGGTGGCGGACGTGGTGCGGATGGGCAGGGCGCCCTGGACCGGCGCGCGGCCCGAGGAGGACGAGGCGGCCGTCGCCGAGGCGATGGCCGCGACGGAGGTGACGGCGTTCGCGGCGCGTCCGTTCTCCGCGCTGAGCGGCGGGGAACGCGCGCGGGCGGCGCTCGCCCGGGTCCTCGCCCAGCGCGCGCCGCTGCTGATGCTCGACGAGCCGACGGCCGCGCTCGACCTGCGCCACCAGGAACTGGTGCTGCGACTGTGCCGGGAGCGGGCGCGGGCCGGTGACGCGGTGGTCGTGGTCCTCCACGACCTGGGTCTCGCCGCCGCCTACGCCCACCGGGTCGCGGTCCTCAGGGCGGGCCGCGTCGAGGCGGACGGGCCTCCCGAGGACGTCTTCACGGAGTCCCTGCTGACGAGGGTCTACGACCAGCCGGTCGAGGTGCTGCCCCACCCGCGCGGCGGGACGGTGCTGGTGCTTCCCGTCAGGGAACCGTGAGGCTCAGGTCACGGTGTGGCCGCTGTGGACGGTCCCCGCGTCCGGCGGTGCGGGCGTCCCGGTAGGGTTCGCCTCCGGGAAGGGGAAGGTGAAGCAACCGGATGAGCAGGGATCTCGGTCTTCGTAGGCTCCACGGACTCCGCGGGCCCCGCGGGCCTCGCCGGACCGCGCTGATCGCGGCCTCCATGACCGCGCTGTCGCTGACGGCGAGCGGCTGTGTGGTGGTGCACGGCGAGCGCGAGGTGCTCCCGGCGACCACACGCGCCGAAGCGGCGAAGGCGCTCGAGGAGTTCACCGCCGCGTACAACAAGGCCGACAAGGCGTACGACTCCTCCCTGGACGCCGACCGCACCACCGGCGCGCTCGCCGACATCGACAGCGCGCGGCTCAAGGCGGGCAAGGTCAACCACCCGGACGGCAACCCGGGTCACGCGCCGCTGAAGCTGACCGACGCGAAGTTCACCATCCCCGCCAAGGCGGGCTGGCCGCGCTGGTTCCTCGCCGACGCGGCCGCCAACAAGGGCGGTGACGTCCGCTGGCTGCTGGTGTTCACCCGCGACGCGCTGGACGACCCGTTCGAGGTGGCGTATCTGACGCTGGTCTCCCCGGACGACATACCGAAGTTCAAGACGGACAAGGACGGCTGGGCCGAGGCCGTCCCCGCGAACTCCTCCGATGTCGCGGTCGCGCCGGGCGAGTTGAGCCAGAAGTACGCCACGTATCTGAAGGACGGCGGTGCCGGTTTCGCGGACGGCCCGCACACCAGCGCCTGGCGGGACTCGCGGAAGCAGAAGTCGGTGCGGCCGGGGCTCGCCACGCAGTACATCGACGAGCCGATGGTGAACGGCGACTACGCGCCGCTGGCGTTGCGCACGGCGGACGGCGGGGCGCTGGTGTTCTACACGACGCGGCACTTCGAGAAGCAGACGGCGGCGGCCGGGGCGACGGTGCCGACGCCGAACGAGGACGTGCTGGCGCTGACCAGCGGGGAGATACGCCAGTCGCTGACGATGGAGTTCGTCTCCAACGAGGTGGCGCTGGATCCGGCGGACGGTCCGGTCCAGGTGCTGGGGCGGATCCAGGGGCTGACGTCCGCGAAGGGCGAGTAGCGGCGGCGGACCGTCGGCGCGGGAGCGGTGAGCGCGGCGGTCAGTGGTGGAGGGGCCAGGCGGCCCCGGTGGGGTCGGGCCGGCCCTCCGCGTACCGGGCGCAGGCGTCCGTGAGGTACTCCAGCAGGCTCAGCGGGTCGGGCAGCGGGTGCTCGAGGCCGCGTACCCAGCGGACCGACGGGTCGTCGTCGCCGGGGAGGCGGGCCGGGGGGACGAGGACGTAGGAGCCCCGGCAGTGCCAGCGCAGTCCGGGATGCTCGTCCATGGTCTCCGGGTGGCAGTCCAGCTCGCAGGGCCACCACTCGTCCTCGTCCTCGGGGGTGCCGCGGGTGAGGGTGAAGAACAGCATGCGGCCGTCGTCGCTCTCGGCGACCGGGCCGACCTCGACCCCGGCCCCGAGGAGCCGGTCCAGTGCCTCGCGGCCCGCGTCGAGGGGGACGTCCAGGACGTCGTGGACCATGCCGGTCGCGGTGATGAAGTTGGCCTGCGGCTGGTGGCGGGCCCAGCGCTCGATCTGGCCGCGGTCGGTGGTCGACTGGGTCTGCCAGGCGAAGGACACCGGGTGCCGGGCGGGGGTGGGACAGCCCACGCGGTCACAGGAACAGCGGTAGCCGGCGGGGTGCGCCGCGGGCGCGAGCGGCAGTCCCGCTTCGACGGCGGCGAGCAGCAGGGCCTCACGGCCGCCGTCGCCGGCGGCCTGCTTCGGGCGGCGTCCTCGCAGCCACTGGGAGAGTTTGCCCTGCCGGCCGCTCGGGCCGCCGAACTCCGCGCTCATCTATCCCCTCGCCTCGCCGTCGTGCGCTCCAGCATGCCCTATGGTCCCACGATCGTGCGCATCGGGGGCCCGGAGCGAGTAATCACCGCAGGTGGGGCGAGGGTGATACGACAGGGCGCAAGCTGACCGGTGGGGCGAAGGGGACATCTACGGGGGCGCGGCGGAACGGGGTGTCATTGCACGGCCCGCGCTGACGGGCCCGCCTACCGTGGGCGGCATGGTCATGTGGATCGCGTCGTCGGCGCCGGCCGCCCTGGTGTCCGTGGTGTCCCTGGCCGCGCTGACGCTCACCGGGCACGGCGGCTCTCCCCCGCTGGAGTGGGGTGACGGGCCGCTGACGGTGGACTCGCTGCCCCGGGTGACGTACGTCGCGCACCGCGGCGGGGCGCGGGAGGTGCCGGAGAACAGCATGTCGGGGCTGATGGCGGCGTACCGGCGCGGCACGGCGCAGGTGCTGGACTTCGACACCCGGGTGCTGCGGGACGGCACGCCGGTGGTCTTCCACGACGCGACCCTGAACCGCACGACCTTCCTGGGCGGTGAGGTGCGGAAGCTGGACGCGGAGGAGTGGAAGGGGGTGCGGCTGCGTCCGCGCGACCGGCTGCCGGGGAGCTGGCGGTCGGAGCGGCCGCCGACGGTCGCGGAGGTGCTGGACCGGCTGGGCGGGCGGATCCTGCTGATGCTGGAGCTGAAGGACCCGGCCGGGCTGGACCGGGTGGCCGGGATGATCCGGGCGCGGGGGCTGACCCGGTCGGTGTTCGTCAACACCAACGACCCCCGGGTGGCGCTGCGGGTGCACCGGCTGGGCCTGCTGACCCAGCTGTGGCGCTCGGCCGGCCAGATGCGCACCGACCGGCCGGAGCGGTGGCGCTCCTTCGTCGACCTGCTGGACGTCGACATCCGCGCCCGGGACGCGGACATCGGGCGGGCGGTGCGGTCGGGGATCGGGCGGGTGTGGGCGCACACCGTCCTCA
Source organism: Streptomyces lusitanus (assembly GCF_042647945.1). Taxonomy (NCBI): domain Bacteria; kingdom Bacillati; phylum Actinomycetota; class Actinomycetes; order Kitasatosporales; family Streptomycetaceae; genus Streptomyces; species Streptomyces lusitanus. The sequence goes on along the minus strand of NZ_JBHRWL010000011.1, from coordinate 318,372 downwards.
CCCCGGCCCAGCGCGACCGGGCCCTGGCGCTCGGCTGCGACGGCGTCCTCACGGACGCGCCGGGACGGCTGGCGCGGTACCGGGCGCGGGTGCCGGGGCCGGTCAGCTCGGTGACGGGACGCTGAGCGGGGCCCGGTGAACGGGGCCCGGTGAGCGGGGCCCAGGGACAGCGGGTTCCGGGTCAGCGGGGTGCGAGGCCGTGGAGCGCGTAGTCGACGAGGGTGTCGGTGTACTCGTAGGTGATCGGACCGGTGTGCTGGAGCCAGCGCTGGGCGAGCGGGGAGACGAACAGCTCCAGGGCGATGCGCGGGTCGACGTCGGGGCGGACCCCCCCGGCCTCCTGCGCGGCGCGCAGCCGGTCGACGTAGAGCTGGAGCTGGGGTTCGAGGAGCTGGGCGACGAAGCGGCGGCCGAGCTCCTCGTTGACGAGGCCCTCGGCGGCCAGGGCGCGGGAGGGCGCCTCGAAGGCGGGGTCGTGCAGCTCGTCGACGGTGGCGCGCAGGACGTACTTGAGGTCGGCGGCGAGGTCCCCGCTGTCCGGGATGCTGTACGGCACCTGTCCGGCGGCCTCGGCGGCCTGGTTGCTCAGGTCCAGGAACGCGTCGAGCAGCACGTCCGCCTTCGACGACCACCAGCGGTAGATCGTCTGCTTGCCGACGCCGGCGCGGGAGGCGATCCCCTCGATGGTGGTCTTCGGGTACCCCACCTCGGCGACGAGGGCGAGGGCTGCGTCGTAGATGGCACGACGGGACCGCTCGCTGCGGCGCGAGGTGTCGGGGGCGGACGACTGGTTCTGGGCCATGGCCCCAATTTATCAGGTTGACAAGACGCAGCGTCTCGCCGGATGCTGGAGAAGTAGGCGAGACGAACCGTCTCGTACCGTTGTTGGTGGAAGGGAGCCCCTCATGACCCGAGGCGGAGGAAACATGCTGGGCGTCGGCGGCACCCGGCAGCACCTGGGCCGCAAGGCCCTGCGCGGCGGGGGCCCCGCCGGCCGCATCGGCGGCGGCACGGACCCCCAGGCCCAGAAACGCGCGCTGCTGCGCACGCTCCAGGAACAGCGCGAGACCCGCCGGGAGGGCGACGCGGAGAAGGAGAACGGCTAGCGCCTGCGTGTCCTGGCGGTCAGTCCCGCACGGACGGCGGCGGCCACGGGTCGCCCCAGTCCGTGTCGCGGGCGGCGCGGTAGAGGACGCCGTGGCGTTTGGTGACCGTGGCGCGGTGCAGGGCCGGGTCCGTCTCGCAGAGGTCGAGAAGGACCTGGCCCTTACGGATCTGGGGCTTGCGGACGACGCGGGCGGGGGCCGGGGTGACCGGTTGCCGGGTCGCGGCGACGTAGCTGAACTTCTCGTCCTCGTAGGGGAGGGTGCCGCCCTTGATCTGGCGGTGCAGCGAGGAGCGGCTGACCCGGGCCGAGAAGTGGCACCAGTCGGTGCCGGGCACGATGGGGCAGGCCGCGCTGTGCGGGCAGGGGGCGGCCACGTGGAAGCCGGCGGCGATCAGCCGGTCGCGGGCCTCGATCATGCGGGCGTAGCCGTCGGGGGTGCCGGGCTCCACGATCACCACGGCCTGCGCGGCGCCGGCGGCGGCGTCGACGAGGGCGGCGCGGTCGGCGGCGGTGAGTTCGTTGAGCACGTAGGAGACGGTGACGAGGTCGGCCGGCTCCAGGGTGAGCGCGGATCCGATCCGGGCGCGCTCCCAGCGGGCGGCGCGCAGGGCGGGGTGACCGGCGGCCAGCTCACGGCCGAGGTCCAGCGCGGGCGCGGCCCAGTCCAGCACGGTCACCGGACGCTCCCCGTCCCAGGTCGCGCTCACCGCCCACGCCGCCGCGCCGGTGCCGCCGCCCACGTCGACATGGCTCCCGGGCGCCCACCCGGGCACGGCATCGGCGAAGGCACGCAGCGCCGCGTGCACCGCCTCGAAGGTGGCGGGCATGCGGTAGGCGGCATACGCGGCAACGTCGGCGCGGTCGCGCAGGATGGGGGCGTCGGTGGGGGTGGCACCCCGGTAGTGGGCGATCAGCCGCTCGACGGCCTGACCGGCCTGCCGCGCGGGAACCCCGTCCAGCAGCTCACCGAGGGCGGCACGCAGGGAGTCGGCGGTGTGGAGGGGGGCGGGGGCGTTCACCCGGCGATTCTAGTGCCCGCGGCGGGGGCGAGCGTCTTGTGGGGAGGGGGCGCTGGCCCCCTGGGAGGCGCACCCTGCCGGGGGCGCTGGCTCCGTGGGACGGGCACCCCGCCGGGAGCCACGTTTCGTGCGCGAACGTGGGCGCGGACCCGCGGCTCCACCACGGACGGGGCGCGCAGAGACGCGGGCCTGCGACTCAGCCGCGAGCACCGGGCCGCCCGGGCCCTCGAACCGCGCGGGCGCGGACCTGCGGGTCCACTGCGGCCGAAGGCGCGCGCGGGAACACGGCCTGCGGCTCAGCCGCGAGCGCCTGACCCCCGGCGACCCGACCCACGCGGGCGGGCAGCGTGCTCGCGCGAACGCGGGCGCGGACCCGCGGCTCCACCGCGGCCGAAGGCGCGCGGGGCGCGGGTCGGCCGTAGGGCGGCTCGGACGAGGTGTGCGTCGCGCGGCCCCCGGCGACCAGCGACCGTCACCGGGGCGTCGCCCCGCGTCTCCCCCGTGCGGGACGCCGAAGCGGCGGGACGGTCTCGTCGGCGGGGGGCCGCCCTCGCAGGCGAGCCCCCTCAGCTCCCGCGTACCGCCCGCGCCACCCGTGTCGCCGCCTCCGCCCTCGGGGTGCTGTCGGGGCGGACGGGGCGGCGGGGGTGGACCGTGTTGGCCAGGAGGACCACGAAGGTGTCCGTCGCTCGGTCGAGGATCAGCGACGTCCCGGTGAAGCCGCAGTGGCCCGCGGCGCCGTGGCCCGACAGGGCGCCCATGAAGTAGGGACGGTCGACGGCGAAGCCGAGGCCCGGGGGGCGCAGCATCAGGTCCACGTGGTCCTGGCCGAGGACGCGGGCCGGGCCGTACGCGCCGCCCGCCAGCAGGGTGCGGCAGAAAACCGCCAGGTCGCCCGCCGTGGAGAAGAGGCCGGCGTGGCCGGCGACCCCGCCCAGCGCCCAGGCGTTCTCGTCGTGCACCTCGCCCCGCAGCATCCCCCGGTCCGCCTTGGCCCAGGGCCGCCGCTGGTCCTCGGTCGCCGCGGCCGACGGACACGGCCCGAACCCGGTCGCGTCCATGCCGAGCGGCCGGGTGATGCCGTCGCGCACCAGGACGTCGAGAGCGCGCCCGGTGAGGCGCTCCAGGAGGTGCTGGAGCAACAGCATGTTCAGGTCGGAGTAGCAGTACGTGCCGGGCGCGGCGGCCGGCCGTTCCGCGCGCAGCAGTGCCAGGCGTTCCGCGTCGTCGGCGCAGTCGTACAGGGGCAGTTCGGGGCGCAGCCCGGAGGTGTGGGTGAGGAGCTGGCGCACGGTGATGCCGTGCCGTACGGCGGCCGTGAAGTCCGGCAGGTACGTGCCGACGCGCGCGTCGAGTTCCAGCGTGCCGCGCTCGATCTGCTGCACGGCGGCCACCGAGGTGAACAGCTTGGTGACGGAGGCGAGGTCGAACGGGGTGTCCACGGTCACCGGCACCCGCCGCTCCGGCGGCAGTTCGACGGGCGCGTCCGCGTGCTCGTCGTAGCCGGAGTACCGCACCGCCCAGCCCGCCGCCTCCTCGACGGCGATCACCGGTCCGCGTCCGGCGACCACCACCGTGCCCGCCGCCCAGGGCCGTGGCCCCTCGGTGCGGGCGCGGACCTCCTGGACCAGGCGGCGCAGCTCCCCGGCGTCCAGCCCGGCCCGTTCCGGGGTGCCCCGGCGCAGTCGCGGGGTGCTCAGACGCCCCCGCCCTTCACGCTCGTCCCGCTCTTCCACGGGCGGCACATTCCCAGGAAGCAGGCCGTCGCCACCAGGGCGGAGGCCAGCTGGACGACGGCCATCGGGACGGCGGTGTCCTCCCCCGCGATGCCGACCAGAGGGGTGACCACGGCGGCGACGAGGAAGGACGTGGTGCCGAGCAGGGCGGAGGCGGAGCCGGCGGAGTGCTTGGTGCGCAGCAGGGCGAGGGTCTGGGTGTTGGGCATGGTGATGCCCATCGCGGACATCAGCACGAACAGCGCGACGGCCACGGGCGCCAGCCCGGTCTCGCCGAACACGCCCAGCGACAACAGCAGCAGCACCGTCGCCGCGACGAGCACGACGGCCAGTCCCACGCCGAGCACCCGGTCCAGCCGGACCCGTCCGACGAGCACCTTGCCGTTGACCTGCCCCATCACCATCAGTCCGACGGAGTTGACCGCGAACAGCAGGCTGAAGGTCTGCGGGGAGGCGCCGTAGATCTCCTGGATGACGAACGGGGACGCCGACACGTAGGCGAAGAGGGAGGCGAAGGCGAAGCCGCCGGCCAGGGTGTAGCCGGTGAAGACCCGGTCGGCGAGCAGCCGGCGCATCGCGCCGAGGGTCTCGCCCACTCCCCCGTCGTGCCGGTCGGCCGGCGCGAGCGTCTCCGGGAGTTTCACCCACACCACGGCGCCCAGCAGCACCCCGATGACGGCGAGGACGACGAACACGCCGCGCCAGTCGGTCACCCGCAGGATCTGCCCGCCGACGACCGGCGCCAGGATCGGCGCGAGCCCGGAGATCAGCATGAGGGTGGAGAAGAAGCGGGCCATGGCCACGCCGTCGTACAGGTCGCGGGCGACCGCGCGGGCGATGACGATGGCGGCCGCGCCCGCGAGGCCCTGGGCCAGCCGGAAGGCGACGAGGAGCTCCACGGTGGGGGCGAGAGCACACAGCACGGTGGCGACGACGTACACCGCGAGACCGGCCAGCAGCGGCCGGCGGCGGCCCCAGCGGTCGCTCATCGGCCCGACGACCAGCTGCCCGAACGCCATGCCGGCCAGGCAGGCGGTGAGGGTGAGCTGGACGGTGGCGGCGGGCGCGTGCAGGGAGCGGGTGACCTCGGGGAGGGCGGGAAGGTACATGTCCATCGCCAGCGGCGGCGTCGCGGTCAGCCCGCCCAGCAGCAGCGTGACCAGCAGGCTCGCCCGCCGGCCGGGGACCGCGCGCCGGGCCGCGCCTGCCGTACCGCCTCTCGCCCCCGCCGTGCCGCCCGGTGCCGTGTCCGGCTTCCCGCCGCCGCTGGGGTCCGGGGTCCCCGCCGGTGCCCCCGCCGCCCCCGCGTCGGCCGTCCCGGCCGACGGCTTCGATATGGACGCCCCACCCTCGGGCATGTGCCCCTCCCTTTTCATGCCATCGGCTCCCTATGCTCTCAGCTCGTACGGAGTGCTCGGCGTCGACGACGATGTCATGGGAGCGCTTCCATGGACCTCGTCGACGATACGGCGAACGACACGATCAGGGTGGGACGGATGACAGAGCAGAAGGTGCGCTGGGGAATCCTGGCGACCGGCGGCATGGCCGCGACGTTCACGGCGGACCTGGTGGACATGCCCGACGCCGAGGTCGTCGCGGTGGCGTCCCGCTCGGCGGAGTCGGCCAAGACCTTCGCCGACCGGTTCGGCATCCCGCGCGCCTACGGCGACTGGGAGACGCTCGCGGCGGACGAGAACCTCGACGTGGTCTACGTCGCCACACCGCACGCGGCGCACCGCGCGGCGGCCGGGATGATGCTGGAGGCCGGTCACCACGTGCTGTGCGAGAAGCCGTTCACGCTCAACGCGCGCGAGGCGGCCGAGCTGGTCACGGCGGCGCGGGACGGCGGGCGCTTCCTGATGGAGGCCATGTGGATGTACTGCCACCCCATGGTGCGCCGCCTGAAGGCGCTGGTCGCCGACGGCGCGATCGGCGAAGTGCGTCATGTCCAGGCGGACTTCGGGCTCGCGGGCCCGTTCCCGGCCACGCACCGGCTGCGCGACCCCGCGCTCGGCGGCGGTGCGCTGCTGGACCTCGGGGTGTACCCGGTGTCGTTCGCCCAGCTGCTGCTCGGCGAGCCGGCGGACGTCGTGGCGCGGGCGACGCTCTCCGAGGAGGGCGTCGACCTCCAGACGGGGGCGCTGCTCTCCTGGGACGGCGGCGCCCTCGCCTCGGTGCACTGCTCCATCGTGGGCGGTACGGCCACCTCCGCGTCGGTGACCGGGTCCAAGGGGCGGATCGACGTGCCCGAGGGCTTCTTCTTCCCGGAGCGGTTCGTGCTGCACCGGGACGGGCGGGACGCCGAGGAGTTCGCCGCCGACCCGGCCGACGGCCCGCGCGGCAGCCTCAAGCACGAGGCGGCGGAGGTGATGCGGGCGCTGCGGGCCGGGGAGACGGAGTCGCCGGTGGTGCCGCTGGACGGCACCCTCGCCGTGATGCGGACGCTCGACGCGATCCGGGACCGCGTCGGCGTCCGCTACCCGGGTGAGGACGCGGACCCGGGCGAGGACGCCCGCCCGGACCGCGCGGCGGTCACGCGGGCTTGAGTCACCCGGGGAGTCACCCGGGTTCGAGTCACCCGGGCTCGAGTCACGCCGGCTTGAGCCCCGGGTCCCCCGCCTCCGTGACGAAGGAGGCGGCGGTGGTGAGCGGCGCGCCCTGCGTGGTGACGTGGGAGACCGTCTTGAAGTCGGCGCGCGCCTGCTCCCGGCCGAGCGTGACGGTCGTGTAGCCGCGCAGGCCGTTGTAGAACCGCATGTGCGGGTTGGCGGCCGTCATGGTGTCCCAGTTGGCGGGCTTCGCCGAGCCGTTGCCGCCGCTGGTGATCGAGGTCGTGACGATCTCGGTGCCCACGGTCTTCGAGCCGGGGTCGGAGAAGTCCCGCTTGATGTCGAAGCCGTAGTGGACGTGCACGTCGCCGGTGAGGACCATCAGGTTCTCCACACCGGCGGCCTGCGCGCCGGCCAGCACGCGCTGGCGGGAGGCCGGATAGCCGTCCCAGGAGTCCATGGAAACCTTGGCGGGCGGGGTGGTCCTGTCCAGCCGCTGGGAGAAGGTGACCTGCTGCGGCACGACGTTCCACACCGCGTCGGAGCGGCGCCAGCCGTCGGTCAGCCAGCGCTCCTGGGCGGCGCCGGTGAGGGTGCGCGAGGGGTCCTCGGACTCCGCGCCGGGGTACTGCCAGCCGTCGCCGTAGGCCTGGTTGGAGCGGTACTGCCGGGTGTCGAGCACGTCGAACTGGGCCAGCCGGCCCCAGTGCAGCCGCCGGTACAACTTCAGGTCGGGGCCCTCGGGGAGCTGAGGCCGGCGCAGCGGCATGTTCTCCCAGTAGGCGCGGTAGGCGGCGGCCCGGCGCAGCAGGAACTCCTCCGGCGGGACGCTGTTCTCGGGGGTGTCGTCGGCGTAGTTGTTCTCGGTCTCGTGGTCGTCCCAGGTGACGACGAAGGGGTGCGCGGCGTGCGCCGCCCTGAGGTCGGGGTCGGACTTGTAGAGGGCGTACCGCAGCCGGTAGTCCTCCAGCGTGACGGTCTCCCGGTTGAACAGGCCGGAGGGCAGGGTGCCGGCCGGGTAGGCGCGGGAGCCGGCGGCGTCGTTCACGGCGTACTCGTAGAGGTAGTCGCCGAGGTGGAAGACGACGTCGAGGTCCTCCTGCGCGAGGTGCCGGTAGGCGGTGTAGTAGCCCTGGTCGTAGCGCTGGCAGGAGACGACGCCGAAGGTGAGGCCGGCGGCGCGGCTGCGGGCGGCGGGCGCGGTGCGGGTGCGGCCGGCGGGGCTGGTGAAGCGGCCCGCGCGGAAGCGGTAGTGGTAGACGCGGCCGGGGGCGAGCCCGCCGGCCTCGACGTGCACGGTGTGGTGGAACTCGGGGTGCGCGGTGGCCTTGCCGCGTCTGACGACGCTGCGGAAGCGGGCGTCGAGGGCGATCTCCCACTCGACGGTGACGCGGCGCGCGGGCAGTCCGCCGTCGGCCTGGTACGGGACGGGCGCGAGGCGGGTCCACAGGAGCACCGAGTCGGGGTGCGGGTCGCCGGAGGCGACGCCGAGGGTGAAGGGGTCGTCGGTGAGCCGCGCGCCGTCCAGTTCGGCGGCGGCCGCGGTGCCCGCGCCGGGCACGCCGACGGCGAAGGCGAGCGCGGCGGCGGCTCCGGTGGCGGTCAGGAAGCGGCGGCGGCCGATGTGACGGGCGGCGGCGCGGAGTTCGGGCGCGTGGGACGGGCGCGCTCCGGATGTCGTCGGGTCCTGCGGGTCCTGCGTCATCGGTCCTCCCCTGGCGGACATGTGGGTGCGGGAGGAATTGCACCGGCCGGGAACGACGGGGCATTGACGCGTACACAGCATCCGGATGACGGTCGCATGAGGTCCGCATGGCGAACCCTCCCGTACGCTGCGGGCCCATGAACGCCAAGGAAACGGACGGACGGACCGGGCGGACCGGGGTCGCGGTGGTCACCGGGGCGGGCTCCGGGATCGGACGCGCGGTGACCCGTGAACTGCTGCGCGGGGGATGGTCGGTGGCGCTGGCGGGGCGCAGGTCGGAGACGCTGGAGGAGACGGCGGAGGAGGCCGGCGGGGAGACCCTGATCGTGCCGACGGACGTGTCACAACCGGCGGACGTGGAGGCACTGTTCGCGGCGACGGTCGAACGCTTCGGCCGGGTGGACCTGCTGTTCAACAACGCCGGTACGTCGGGGCCCGGCGGGGTGCCGGTGGAGGAGCTGCCCTACGAGGCGTGGCGGCACGTGGTGGACACCAACCTCAACGGGGCGTTCCTGTGCGCGCAGGCCGCGTACCGGCAGATGAAGGGGCAGACCCCGCAGGGCGGCCGGATCATCAACAACGGCTCGGTCTCCGCGCACGTCCCGCGCCCCCGCTCGGTCGCCTACACGGCCACCAAGCACGCGCTGACCGGCCTGACCAAGTCCCTCGCGCTGGACGGGCGTCCGTACCGGATCGCGGTGGGCCAGATCGACATCGGCAACGCGGCGACGGAGATGACGGAGCGGATGCGGGCCGGAGTGCTCCAGGCCAACGGGGAGATCGCGCCGGAGCCGGTGATGGACGTCGCGGACGTGGCGCGCACGGTGCGGCACATGGCGGAGCTGCCGCTGGAGGCGAACGTGCAGTTCGCGACGGTGCTGGCGACGGGGATGCCGTACGTGGGGCGGGGCTGAGGCGTTCCTGCCCTGCCGGCGTGCCGCGATCCCCACAATCGGAATTGACGCATCCGACCCATTGCGGCCGGTGATGGATCTATGCTCAACTCGTCTCCACCAAAGCTTCACAGTTGAGGCAGCGGCCTTCCGTCGAGCCACATCCAGGGGGGAGGCGGCAGCCGTTCCACATCGCCGGCTGGGGGTGGGCCCGCGCGGGACCGCGGGTGCACACCGGCGGGTGGAACGGCTGCCGCACCGTTCTGTGGGCTATCGCCGAAGGATGCGCTCCACCTCCGCCAACTCCCCGTCGGTCAGCGGGCCCTTGTCGAGCGCACCGGCGTTCTCCTCGGCCTGCGCGACGGACCGGAACCCGGGGATGGGCACCGTGCGCGGACTGCGCGCCCACAGCCAGGCCAGGGCGCCCTGGGCGAGGGTGCGGCCGCCGCCGGTGAGGATGTCACGGAGCGCGTCGACGCGGGCCAGCCACGCGGGGTCGGCGCCGCTGCCGTCGCCGAACCCGCGCAGCCAGGCAGGCGGGCGGCTGCGGATGTCACCGGTCTCCAGCGGCCGGCCGCCGCGGTGCTTGCCGGTCAGCAGACCCATGGCGAGGGGGCTGCGGTTGACGGACGCGAGGCCCGCCTTCTCGCAGAGCAGCAGCATCTCGGGGGCGTCGTCGAGGACGTTGAGCGCGTGCTGCACGGCGGCGCAGTGCGGCCCTTCGGCGAAGACGGCGGCGCGGGCGGGATCGTCGGTGCTCCAGGCGTACGCCCGGATCAGCCCCTCGGCGACCAGCTCCTCGCAGGCGTCGCGCAGCCGGGCGGCCCGGTCGGGGTCGGCGTCGGCGAGGTGCAGCTGGTAGAGGTCGACGTGGTCGGTGCCGAGCCGGCGCAGGGAGGCGGTCAGGGCACGGCGGAGGTGCTCCGGGGAGTCGTCGGCGCCGGTGAGGGTGCGGGTGTCCGCATCGAAGAGGTTGCCCCACTTGGTGGCGACGACGACCTCGTCCCGCCGCGAGCCGAGCGCCCTGCCCAGGATCAGCTCGCTGTGCCCGGCGCCGTAGACGTCGGCGGTGTCGAAGAAGGTGACACCGAGATCGAGCGCCCGCCGGACCGCCCGCACGGACTCCTCGTCGTCGACCTTCCCCCACCCGAGCGGCTGCCCGCCCCGGTCCTGCCACTCCCCGCCGATGGCCCAGCACCCGAACCCGAGCGCGCTGACCTGGATACCACTGCGTCCCAGTGTGCGTGTGAACTCCATGCCGGGGACGGTAGGAGTTGGAGCGCGCGCGAGGGCAAGGGGGGGTGTGGACGACGGCCCGGTGCGGGCGCGTGTCATGGGGCCGCCGTCCGCTCCACGGGCAGGTCCGCGTCGCACAGGGCGCACACGTAGGTCTGCTCCCTCACAACGTTCCAGCCCTCGCAGCGCGGGCAGCACCGGAAGACGATCGCGTGTGTGAATCCGGTGCCGTGCGCGATCCCGGCGCGGTCGAGGCTTCGGGCGACGGCGGCCCAGGACTCCAGGTCGGGGCAGTACCCGGTGGACTGATTGCTGACGTACTCCGCGGACCACCGCGCGCCGCTGCGCCGGAACCCGATCTCCCCCGCACCGAGCACCGCCTCCCCACCGGCACAGGCGACGTGCTCCGAGCGCCGAGGCGCGAGCAGCAGCCGCCCGGCGGTGTCGACGACGTAGGTGAACGGTTCCGCGACTTCGGACGCCGGCCGCTGTGAGAGGAAACGCTCGAGATCGCCGATGTCGAGAACGGTCGCCCCACCGACGGAGGTCACCCCCTGCCGCAATTCCGTCGGCCCCACGTAGACATAGGCGGCGGAACGCGAGACGTCACTCATGCGCCCTCACCGCCCGCTCGACGGTCGCGGGGATCACTTCCACATCGACCGTCACCGCGAAGCCGTACGCGTCGTCGCAGAGGATCAGCTCCACCATCGGCGGGACCAGGCGTCGGTACCAGACGGCGAAACGGACCGCGAGGTGCAGGGGGCCTTCGAGATAGAGGCATGTGCCGTCCACGTGCGAGCGCCCTTCGAGGCGGTGGCCCGCCTCCTCGTACTGCCAGGTCACGTCCCGTACGTCGCGTCCGGGGGTGTCGTCGCCGCTCATGGAGACGTTCGCCCCGGGCCAGTCCGTACGGAGGGCGCCTGCCAGTACGCTCCGGTCGACGGCGTGGCCGCCCTTCCCCTCGAACGCGGCGAGATACGTCACGGGCCCACCCTCTCGCGGAGCGGAAACGTGGCGAAGCCCGGGAGTCGTATCCAGCTCCCGGGCCCCTGGGGATGCCACCCAATTCGCACGCCGGCGGCGATTGAGGACGGATCAGTCGTCAGGCCGTCGTGTTCTTCCTTTGAACTACCGCGCCGTGCAAGAGGCGCAGGCGAGAGTCGAACTCGCATCCGACGGCGTTCGTCCGTCCCCGGTCGCCCGGCGATCGGCGGCGATGCTGAGACTGGAGCGAGAGTCTGAGATTGACGACGGCCGCCTTTGCGGCGGACCGCCTCTTCAGGCTGAACTTCAGTGTCAGCTTGCGCTCCTGGCGCGAACCGGTCCTCACCCGGCCCGCGCCCTGTGGCGCACCCCCGCGCTCGCACGCGGGGGCGATCGTGGTTGCCACCTGTGGCCGCGCCGCGCGTCAGCCGAACAGGTAGCCGAACACCGCGTCGCCGACCCGCTGGTCGGTGACCTCGGTGCCGTTGGCCTCCTCGCGGGCGAACTTCACGGCCTGCTGGAGCTTCTCGACGCGCTCCAGCAGCTCGTTCACCCGCCGCGCGGGGAGGGCGCCGGAGAACTTCACGGTGGTCCAGTAACCGATCGGCACGTCCTCGTAGTACACCTCGACCTGCGCCGGGTGCTTCTCCGTGGCCTCCGCCTTGACGTGGTTGCGCGGCACCTTCTTCGTACGGATGGTGCGCACCGCGTCGGTCTTCCACCAGTCCGTGGACGGGTCGAGCGACCAGGACTCCGCGGCGTCCAGCGTCGGCAGCTTCTTGACGAAGCCGTGCAGTTCGGCGAGCTGCTTCTCGAGGAAGAGCAGATAGCTGACGGGGACGTCGGCGACGACCGTCCGCCCGTCGACCGTGACGTCCGCGCGGGCCAGGCAGTTCGCCCAGTCCTTCGTCGCGGTGACGTCGAACAGCCGCGTCAGCGAGGCGGACACCTCGCGCAGCACGTCCTCGGCCTGCACCTGCACCCGCGTGGACTCGGGCGGCAGCTGCTCGCCCTCCTCGTCCTTCGGCTGGTACGTGCGCGAGATGCCGGCCAGCAGCGCCGGCTTCTGCACCTTGGCGTGCGCGGCGTTGATGTCCTGGAGCGACTTGCTCTTGACACCCTTCTCGACCGCGATGATCTGGTTCAGCTTGGTCACGGGCTCCCCCTTCGAACAGCGAGGAGCCTGTCAGACGGGGGTGACCGGCGCACACCATTTTCCTGGCTCGGCTCGCGTGGCTCAACGCGTCAGACCGCGACCACATGCACGTCCGCCGGCGCCAGGACGGCCAGGTAGGCATGGATGTCCCCCGGGTCGGTGGTGAAGATCACCGCGCTGCCGTGCCGGGCCGCGGCAAGTGCGACCCAGACGTCCACCGCGTCCGGCCGCTTCTTCGGCGGCAGTGCCGCCCCGCCCAGAGCGGTGCCGATGCGCCGCCAGTCCGCGAGGTCCGGACCCGTCGTACAGGCCAGGCACTCCGGGCGGCCCGCCCTGGTCTCGCGCATCGGCGGCTCGGACGTACGCGCCTGCGGGACGGTGCAGTCCTTCAGCACCCCGGACAGGGCATGCACGAGCGCCGGCTGGGGGCGCCACACCTGGGCGAGGACCGGTCCGAGCACCAGCGCCCGGTGCGGGACCGTGCGCAGTCCCTCGTGCAGCGCGACCGCCTTGGCCTTGCGGTCGGCGAGGGCGATGAGCATCCCGGTGTCGTAGACCGGCACCCGTGCGTTCATGCCGCGTGACCCGGGCGGCGGCCTGCCCGGTCCCGGCCGTGAACGAGTCCCAGGGCCTCCTCGACCTCACGGCGCTCCTGCTCCGTCAGCTCCGCGGCGGGTTCGCCCGCGTCGCGCTCACCGGGAAGCCCGTCCGCCGCCTGCTCCGCCCGGGCGATGAGCGCGTCCACCTCGGCGAACTGTTCCTCTATGGCGTCACTTTCCGCCATCTGGCGCGTGGCGGCGTGCACCAGGTACGCCGAGACGTCCATGCCCGCCCGTTCCGCGTGCTGCCTGATGCGTTCGGCCTGGTCCTGGTCCAGGCTGATGCTGATCCGAGCCTTTGCCATAGAGGCATCGTAATACGCGTATGACGACCGCGCGAGTGCCGACGCCCGTGAGCGGCCCCCAGCGTCGGCAAGGGGCGATTTTCGGCCGGTTCATGGTTCGAGCAGATCCGGCCACCGGGCGCTCTGTCGCTACTGACGGTTGATCAATAACCTTGTGCGGTACATGAATCACGATCACAGGGAGCCCCATGTCCACCGCCCAGCAGGTGCCCGACATCCTCTCGCCCGAGTTCGCCGCCGACCCCTACCCGGCCTACCGCGTGATGCGCGAGTCCGCGCCCCTCATCTGGCACGAGGCGACCAAGAGCTACATCGTGTCGCGCTACGAGGACGTCGAGCGCGTCTTCAAGGACAAGGCCGGCGAGTTCACCACCGACAACTACGCCTGGCAGATCGAGCCCGTGCACGGCAAGACGATCCTCCAGCTCAGCGGGCGTGAGCACGCCGTGCGGCGCGCCCTGGTCGCGCCCGCGTTCCGCGGCAAGGAACTGGAGCAGAAGTTCCTGCCGGTCATCGAGCGCAACTCCCGTGAACTGATCGACGCCTTCCGCCACAAGGGCTCCGCCGACCTGGTCGACGACTACGCGACCCGTTTCCCGGTCAACGTCATCGCCGACATGCTGGGCCTGGACAAGGCCGACCACCCTCGCTTCCACCGCTGGTACACCGCCGTCATCGCCTTCCTCGGCAACCTGTCGGGCGACCCCGAGGTGGCGGCGGCCGGTGAGCGGACCCGGGTGGAGTTCGCCGAGTACATGCTGCCGATCATCCGCGACCGCCGGGAGAACCCGGGCGACGACCTGCTGTCCGCGCTGTGCAGCGCCGAGGTCGACGGCGTACGGATGAGCGACGAGGACGTCAAGGCGTTCTGCAGCCTGCTGCTGGCCGCCGGCGGCGAGACCACCGACAAGGCCATCGCCGGCATCTTCGCGAACCTGCTCGCCCACCCCGACCAGCTCGCCGCCGTCCGCGCCGACCGCTCGCTGATACCGCGCGCCTTCGCGGAGACCCTGCGGTACACCCCGCCGGTCCACATGATCATGCGGCAGTCCGCGACGGAGGTCACCGTCACCGGCGGCACCATACCCCCGGGCGCCACCGTCACCTGCCTGATAGGCGCCGCCAACCGGGACGAGCGGCGGTACGCCGACCCGGACCGGTTCGACATCTTCCGTGAGGACCTCACCACCACCACGGCCTTCTCCGCCGCCGCCGACCACCTCGCCTTCGCGCTCGGCCGGCACTTCTGCGTCGGCGCGCTGCTGGCCAAGGCCGAGGTGGAGACCGGCATGAACCAGCTGCTCGACGCCATGCCGGACGTCCGGCTCGCCGACGGGTTCCGGACGGCCGAGGAAGGCGTCTTCACCCGCGGCGTGCAGAGCCTCCCGGTCCGGTTCACGCCGGTCCAGGGCTGACCCGCGCCGCTCACCGTCGTACGCGCCGCCCCCGCCCCGGCCGGGTCCGCCGCACCGGCCCGCCCGCGGGGGCAGCGCCCCTGAGCACCCCTCACGTACCGCCGTGGGGCGCTACTGCACCACCGGCGTGAACTGCACCGGCAGTTCCATCAGGCCCCGCATCCAGATCGACGGACGCCACACCAGTTCCTCCGGCTCGACGGCCAGCACCAGGTCCGGCAGCCGCTCCAGCAGCGTCTCGACCGCCGTGCGCGCCATCACGTCCGCCAGCAGCGGGGCCGGGTACGGGCAGCGGTGCTCGCCGTTGGAGAAGGACAGGTGCGCGGCGTTCTCCGCGCCGACATGCCCCTCGGGCCAGATCTGCGGGTCGGTGTTGGCCGCGGCGAGGCCCAGGACCAGGCAGTCGCCGGCCTTGATCTGCCGGCCGCCGAGCTGCACGTCCCGTACCGCCCAGCGCCCGATGAAGTTCTGCGTCGGCGTGTCCAGCCACAGCACCTCGTTGAGCGCCTCACCGACGCTGAGCCGGCCGCCCGAGACGTTCACGGCGAAGCGTTCGTCCGTCAGCAGCAGACGCAGCGTGTTGCAGATCCAGTTGGCGGTCGGCTGCTGGGCCGCCGCGATCACCGAGATGAGGTCCTGGACGACCTCCTCGTCCGTCAGCCCCGCCGGGTGCATCAGCATGCGCGAGGTGACGTCCGGGCCGGGCGCGGCCCGCTTCTCCTTCACCAGCTGCCGCAGCCGCTCGCCCACCCTGCCGTACGCGGCGACCGGGTCCTCGCCCTCGCCGGCGTCCAGGGAGATCCGCAGGTCGTCGACGAACCGGAGGGTGTCGTCGCCGGTGGACGGCATGCCGCACATCTGGACCACGGTGCGCATCAGCAGAACGTGCACGTAGTCGGTCATCAGCTCGGCCTGGCCGCTGCCGGCGAACCGGGCGATGAGATCGTCGGCGATCAGCAGGCACTCGTTGGAGAGCTCGAACTGGTCGACGCCCTCCAGCGCGTCGGTGATCACGCCGGCCCGCCGCCGGTGCTCGTCGCCCTCGGTGAACAGCACCGACGGCTGGTAGCCGACGAACGGCAGCAGCGGCCAGTCCGGCGGGATGTTCTCCCACTGGTTCCAGCGCCGGGAGTCCCGCGCGAACAGCTCGTCGTGGCTGGTCACATAGCTGACCTCGGTGTAGCCCAGCACCAGCCAGGCCGGGATGCCGCCGTCGAGCAGCACCGGCGCGACGGGGCCGTGGTCACGGCGCAGCATGCGGTAGAGCTTGGACGGCGTCTGCGGGTACTCCGCCCCGGTCATGCTCACCGCCCCGGCGTGCGCGGGGCACCCGGGGGGCGGCTCGGCGCCGGTGCGGGCCAGGGACGCGAAGGGGTCGGCCTGATCGGTCACAGTGTCGCCTCCTTGGCGGTGGCCAGGTCGTGGAGGTGGTTCACGAGGGTGATCAGCACGTCCTTGCCGGAGGCGCGGACCCGGGCGTCGCAGTCGACCATCGGCACGTGCGCGGGAAGGGCGAGCGCCTGGCGTATCTCCTCCAGGGAGTACCGGGCGCCGTCCTCGTCGAAGCGGTTGACGGCCACGACGAACGGCGTGCCGTGGTGCTCCAGCCGGTCGATGGCGTACCAGGAGTCGTCCATCCGGCGGGTGTCCACGAGGACCACGGCGCCGAGCGTGCCGGAGAACAGCCGGTCCCACAGGAACCAGAAGCGTTCCTGCCCGGGCGCGCCGAACAGGTACAGCACCATGCGGTCGTTGAGGCTGATCCGCCCGAAGTCGAAGGCGACGGTGGTCGTGGTCTTCGCCGCCACCCCGTCGGTCACGTCGACGCCCACGCCGGCCTGCGTCATCACCTCCTCGGTGTTCAGCGGCCGGATCTCGCTCACGGAGCGGACCAGGGTCGTCTTGCCCACGCCGAACCCGCCCACGACGACGATCTTCAGTCCCGTCTCCGCGGTGTCGCGGAGCGGTGTGCGGTGGGCGGGCAGCTCAGAGGTTGCGGAGTCCATGGAGCACCTCTTGGAGTAGGGCGGAATCGGGCAGGGAGGCGACGGACGCCGCCGCCCGCGGGTGGCGCGCGGTGATGCGCCCGGTGTCCAGCAGGTCCCCGAGCAGGATGCGTACGACCGTGACCGGCAGCCCGAGTTCTGCGGCGACCTCGACGACGGCGACGGGGTGTTCGCACAGGGCCAGGATCCGGGCGTGCTCCGACTGCATTCCCGGCGTCGGCGCGCTCTCGCTGACGATCAGGGTGACCAGGTCGAAGGCCTCGTGGGCGCGGCTGCGTCCACCGGTGACGGTGTAGAGCCGGTCCGGGTCGCCCGTGTCGACGGGTTTGCGGGGAGTCACGAGGTGCCGTTCCCCGCGGCCTCGGTTCGCGGTTCGGCCCGCAGGTGGTCGCCGATCTGCTCGACCAGCTCCATCATCTGGTGCCCGACCACGCCGGGGTCGGCCTCCTCCCCGGCGACGACGGCGAGGTGCGCGCCCTCGCCGGCCTCCACGATGAACAGCAGTCCGCCGTGGAACTCGGTCATGGACTGCCGTACGCCGCCGGTGCCGTCGCCGAACTCCATGGAGGCGCCCTGGGCGAGGGCCTGGATGCCGGAGCAGATGGCCGAGAGCTGGTCGGCGAGGTCGAGGGTCAGGTGCTCGCTCCAGCAGAGCTTGAGGCCGTCCCGGGAGAGGACCAGGGCGTGGCGTGCGCCGGGGGTCCGCTCCAGGAGCCCCTGCAGGAGCCAGTTGAGGCTGTTGTCGGTGGTCGTCTGCATGGTGGGTGTTGGGACGGTGGTGTCCGGCTGGCCGGTCACCGGCCCGTTCCTCCTATCTCACGTGCTCGAGCGGGAAGGGGCGCCGTCGCCCCGGACGCCGTACGGGGCCGGGGGCGGCGCCGTACGGGATGGGGTGGGACTAGGGAGCCGCGGGCGGCTGGGCGCCGTCGCCGTCGCTGTGGCCGGCCGCGCCGGTGAGGCCGCTTCCCGGGTTGCCGGTGAGGCCGTTGCCGGAGGTGCCGGTGACGCCGTTGCCGGACTGGCGGGCGCCGCGGTGGAAGGCGCCGAAGCGGGAGCCGGCGTCGCGTGCCCCGCGCCGTGCGGACCCCGTGTCGCCGGAGCGGGCGGCCGCCGACTGGCGCTGCTCGCGCTCGCGTTCCGCCTCGGCCATGGTGCGGCCGGGGGCGCGGACCGGGAGGCCGTTGGGGGTGGTGCCCTCGGGCTGCCGGTGCCGCCCCTGGCCGGGCACGGAGGGCAGGTCGGGACGCTCGGTGCGGGGGGCCGGGGGCTCCGGGGAGGCGGCGGGCGCGGCGGCCGCGGGGCGGACCTCGGCAGCGTTGTCACGCTCGCCGCCGAGGGCGCGGGCGGGCAGCGCGTCGGCGTCGCTCCGGGAACCGGCCGGGGCCGGCGCGTCCGCGCCCCGGGTGGGCAGCGGGGCCGCGGCGGACGGGGACGCGGCGGACGGGGACTGGGCGGGCACCCCGCGGGCGACGCCGCGGCCGGCCGTCTCGTGCGGGGACGGCTCGCGCTGCTGGGCGAGCAGGTGCAGGGGCAGCAGGACGACGACGCCGGTGCCGCCGCGGGAGGACGGGCGGTAGTTGACGCTGATGTCGTACTTCGAGGCGAGCCGGCCGACGACGGCCAGGCCGAGCCGGGTGCCCTGGAGCGAGGCGAGGTCGGTGACGCGGCCGGTGACGGACTCCTCGGCGCGCCGCATCGCCGCGTCGGCCATCTTCAGGCCGCTGTCCTCGATGGTGACGACGATGCCGGCGCTGCGGTCCTCGACGTAGACGTGCACCTCGTCGATGGGCGGGGAGAAGTTCGCCGCGTTGTCCATGAGTTCGGCGAGCAGGTGCATGACGCCCTCGGCGGCGAAGCCGGCGACCGCGCTGCGGGTGGAGCAGTGCAGGCGCACCCGCTGGTAGGCGGCGATGCGGCCGGCGGCGCCGCGCAGGATGCTCTCCATCACGATCGGCTTGTTCCAGGCACGGCTGGACCGGCCGCCCATGAGCAGCGCCAGCCGGTCGGTCATCAGGCCGAGCTGGGAGGTGCTGTGGTCGAGCTTCAGCAGGTCGCCGAACACCTCTTCGCCGTGTCGTTCCTGCATCTCGCGCAGGTCGGCGAGCATCTGGACGGCCTTGGCCTGGACCCGGCTGAGCGCCTTGGCGGAGGCGGCCTGGGCGGCGGCGGCGCGGCGCTCGCTGTAGGCGAGTTCGCGGATGAAGGTTTCCGCGGGGAGGCGCAGGGTGGGGTGCTGCGGCAGCTCGGTGGAGGCGAGCACGGTGTCGGCGGAGCGGCCCTCGCGGAGCCGGCCGATCGCGGCCGGCATCGTCTCGCGTACGAAGCGGTCGTGTTCGGCCGCGGCCTGGTCGAGTTCGTGCCGGATCGCGCGGTACTCGTCCTCGACGGCGATCACGCGCCGCACGTCATCCTCGACGGTGGCGGCGAAGGCGTGCGTGACGCGGGAGAGCTGCGGGTCGGACGGCGGGGGCACGGCGGCCAGCGCGTCGGCCGCGCTGATGCCCTCCCGCAGCCGTTCGGCCAGGTTGGGCAGGGTGGCTCCGGCCAGGTGGGAGATTTCCGCGGAGCGCCGGGCCGCCTCGGCGCGGAGGCGGCCGAGTTCCGCCTCCCGGTCGGCGGTGGTGGAGCGGGCCCGCTGGACGAGGCGGTGGTCGACGAGCACGGTGACGGCGACGCACGCCCATCCGGCCAGCACGACGGCCAGGGCCCAGGTGGTGGCGCCGGACGGCGCCAGGGCGAGTGCCGCACCACCGGCGGCGGCGGTCACCACCAGTACGGCCGCCCGTGCGGCGAACGAGGTGCGCGGCGCCCCCGCCGGCGGGTGCTGGCTGGGAGAAGCAGGCACTGGCATGGAGCGGTCCCTCGGTCGGTGAGAACAGGGGAAGGGGCGGCCGTAGGACGACGGCCGCGGGCCGGGAGGGGGATCGGCCGACAGAAGGCGATCTTCCGACCACGTACGGCTCATGCTAATCACCCCGATGGGTGCGGAAGCCCCGCTTGCTGAACAGCCCGTCAGCTAAATCAGTTCGTCGTGAACCCATCGCTCGTGCGTTCCGCTGTGGTAGCCGTGACGAGGCCGGACGAGCCGGGCCGGAGTGCGACAACGCGCCCCGCTCCGCACCTGACGGTCCGTCACATCTGCTTCACAGCAGGCCTTTTGTCACTCGTTTCACACACACGAGGCATCGATTTTCAGCCAACTGCGGGTATGCCAGGGGCTCTTCACGCCTGACCTCGGTAACGAGGAGGACATGAAGGTGAAGAAACCCGGCCGCTCGTGAAGCTTCGGTGACGACGGCTCGCGCCGGGTTGCGTGAGCGGGGCCACACGGACGCTCTCAGGGAGGGGAAGGGGAGCTTTCCCGGGGGGAGGCGGAGGGAAACGGGAGTCCCGGAACGGCATCCGGTTCGGGACCTGGTTCGGGGACCCGGCTCGGAATCCGCTACGGGACCCGGTTCGGAACCCGGCTCGGAATCCGCTACGGGACCCGGTTCGGAACCCGGTATGAATCGGAACCCACCGGCCACACCCGTACCAAGCGTCGGCGTTTCGGCCAGTCCCGGTCCCGCGGGAAGCCGTACGGCGCCGACGCCGTGCGCGCGGCGCCCCTTGTTTCCGGGCCGCGCCGACGACCGGAATCGAGCGTGTTCGATTCGCTCCGCCCCTCGTTGGGCCAGGCACCGCCGGACCGTCCAGGCACGGCGCCGACCCCAAGGAGGGATGCAGGTGCCCCCGACCGCCGCCTCTGCCGAAAGCTCCCCGACGCCTCCACCGCCGCCTCCGGCCGCCATCGTCTACGAGGGGAAGTCCGGGAAGAACCCGCTGGAAGAAGCCGACTTCCGCAAGATGTGCGCCCGGCTGCCCTCGGTCCTCGGCGACACCACACGGATGGCGTGGGCCGTCGACCGGCGCGGGGTCGTCCTGCTCCTCGCCTGTCAGATGCTCACCGGAACCGCGGCCGCCGTCGTCCTCGGTTTCACCGCGCAGGCCATGACCCACCTCCTCGGCGTCGGCACGGTGTCCGAACGCCTGCACGGCGCCCTCCCCGCCCTCACGGTCGTCACGGCCGCGGCGGCCATCGGCCGGGTCAGCGGCGCCCTCGCTGCCTACGCCGACGGCCGGATCACGCCCCGCCTGGTCACCGAGGCCGACGTCGCCCTGGTCTCCGCGGTCTGCCACGTCGAAGCGGCCGCCCACGACACGGACGGCTTCGCCGACCGGCAGGAGGCCGCCGAGGTGGGCGTCACGCGCACCACCTACATGGTCAGGGACGCCCAGCGGTTCATGTCGGCGCTCATCCGCATGATCGCCGCGGCCGGCGTGATCACCGCACTGCACTGGGTGCTGCTTCCGCTGCTGCTCCTGGCCGTGCTCCCCGCCGGCGCCGGGGCGGTCCTGTCCGCCCGCGTCGACTACGAGACCCACTACGCCAACGTCGGCGACCGCAACGTACGCGGCATGATGCGCTGGTGGGCCACCTCCTCCCGCAACGGCGACGAGGTCCGTGCCAACGGCATGACCGGCTACCTGACCTACTGGTACCGCGCCCTGTCCGAACGCATCGACCGGCGCACCCTGACCGCGGCGCCGCGCATGCTCCGCATCACCCTGACGACGTCCGCCGTCGGCGGCCTGTTCCTCCTGCTCACCTGGGCGGCCCTCGCCTGGCTCGCCTCCACCGGCCGGGTCGGCCTGGCGGTCGCCGCCACCGCCGTGGTCGGCGTCCAGACCGCGCTCGCCGCCCTGTCCCAGGTCGTCCTCCACGGCGCCGCTCTCTTCCACACCTCCCTCTACCTCGCCGACATGCGGTCCTTCCTCGACACCGCGGCCGAACAGGCCCCGAAGCGCGGCCGGCTGACCATCCCGGAGCGGGTGGACGAGATCCGCCTCGACGAGGCCGCCTACCGGTACCCCGGCAAGGAGGAACCCGCCGTGGCCGGCGTCTCCCTCACCCTGCGCCGCGGCGAGATTGTGGCCGTCGTCGGCGAGAACGGCTCGGGCAAGTCCACCCTCACCAAGCTCATCACCGGCATCCTGCTCGCCGACAAGGGCCGCGTGCTGTGGGACGGCACGGATCTCGCCGACGCCGACCCGGAGGCGGTGTGGAAACGCACCGCGCTGGTCCCGCAGAACTTCGCCTGCTGGCCCTTGCGCGCGCGGGAGAACATCACCCTCGGCCAGCCCCGGACCTTCGACGACGGCCCCGTGTGGGCCGCCGTCGACGCCGTCGGCATGCGCGAGGCCGTCGAGAAGCTGCCCCGGCAGCTCGACACCCTCCTCGCACGCGAACTGTTCGGCGGCGCCGAGCTGTCCGGCGGCCAGTGGCAGCGCCTGGCCTGCGCCCGCGCCCTCTACCGGCGTACCCCCCTGCTCATCCTGGACGAGCCGACCTCCCAGATGGACCCCCGCGGCGAGCACCAGATCTTCCTGGAGATCAAGCGGATCGCCGCCGAGCGGATGACCATCGTCGTCACCCACCAGCTGGAGAACACCCGCCTCGCCGACCGGATCGTGGTCATGCAGCACGGCCGGATCATCGAACAGGGCGGATACGACGACCTCGTCAACGCCGGCGGCCTCTTCGCGGAACTGGTGGCGCTCACCCAGGACCGCTGACCGTCCCTTCGCCGCACCGATGACCGACCCACGAGGGAGCCGCACGTGAACGACACCTGGACCACGATCGCCCGCCTCGCGACCCGGCTGGAGGAGCACTCCACGCTCCCCCGCGAACAGCGGATCCTCTTCCAGTTGCTCAAGATCCAGGAGGAGGCCGGCGAGGTCGCCGAGGCCGCGATCGGGGCGATGGGGCAGAACCCCCGCAAGGGCTTCTCCCACACCTGGGAGGAGGTCGAGGCGGAGGTCTGCGACGTCATCGTGACGGGCATGGTGGCTTTGACGCGCATGAACCCACACGCTGCCGAGGTGTTCGCCGAGCACCTGGAACGCATTCGACGGCGGGACGTCGGCGACGTCGCGAAGATCGCGCCCGAGCAGTAGACGCACGGAAAGAAGGGGAGCGGCAGACGAGTCGGGCTGTACGCCGGGTTCTGTTCCCCGGTGCCCTCGCGGGCGCCGGGGCGACGGCCATCCATCTAGGACCGGTGTTGCCACCGGCCTCGTGCGGTCCACCCGCGGACTCGGGCGGGCAGCCCTCGATCGTCCGCGCAGAAGCACCGGGGTGCTTCCTTTTGACCTTGCTCCGGGTGGGGTTTACCTAGCCGCCTGGGTCACCCCAGGCGCTGGTGGTCTCTTACACCACCGTTTCACCCTTACCGAGGGCCTTGCGGTCCCCGGCGGTCTGTTCTCTGTGGCACTGTCCCGCGGGTCACCCCGGGTGGCCGTTGGCCACCACCCTGCCCTGTGGAGCCCGGACGTTCCTCGGGAAGCCCCCTAGGGGGACTCCACGCGGCCGTCCGCCCGGCTCGTCTGCCGTGTCGACCATGGTACCCGCCGCCCGGCCGGCTTCCGTTCCCGCGCGTTGGCCAGCACCGATCCGGTGAGGATCAGGACGAAGGCGGCCAGCACGGTGGCGGTCAGGGCCTCGTCCAGGAAGAGCGCGCCGGCCGCCACCGCGATCGCCGGATTGACGTACGTGATCACCGACGCGCGGATCGGGCCGGCCTCCTTGATCAGCTCCAGGAAGGCGACGAACGCCACCGCCGTGCAGACCACGCCGAGTGCGGCCAGCGCGGCCAGGGTCTCCGGCGCGGGGAGAGCCGCGGGACGCGAGGCGATCGCCGCGGGGGCGTAGACCAGGGCGGCCAGGGCCAGGCAGGGCGTGATCAGGTGCAGGGTGGGGACGTCCTTGAGGTGGCGGTCGGCGATCAGCGGGGCCGTCGCGTAGCCGACGACCGTGACCAGGACCTCCGCGAGGGAGAGGGCGTCGCCGCCGGTGAGGTGGGGGACGGTGAGGACGCCCACGCCGCCGAGACCGAGGGCCAGGCCCGTGATCCGGCGCGGTCCCAGGGCCTCCGCCCGGCCGAAGGCGCGGGACAGCAGCACCCCGACGCTCGGGACGCCCGCGATCAGCAGGCCGGCCGTGGAGCTGGAGAGGTGGCGTTCGGCGTCGGTCAGGGTGTACCAGGGGCCCACGATCTCGATGACCGCGAACGCCAGCATCGGCTTCCAGTGCGCCCGCACGTTCTGGGCGAGGCCCGCCTGACGCAGGGCGAACGGGAGCAGGAGAAGCGTGCCGACGGCGCACCGGGCGAAGACCACGCCCGACGGGGACACCTCGTCCACCGCCACTTTGATCATCAGATAGGGGATGCCCCAGACCACTCCCATCAGGGAGAACAGGAACCAGCCGCGTGCAGTCATGTGACGGAGTGTGCGCCGGGCCGGCGACCCGCGTCTTGAACGCTGTTGCGGTACGCCGCCGGGGTCACCCCGAGCACGCGGCGGAACCACCGGGTGAGGTGCGCCTGGTCGGCGAAGCCGACGAGGGCGGCCGCCTCCGCGGGCCGCATCCCCGCCTCCAGCAGGGCGCGGGCCCGGGTCACCCGGTACTGGGCGAGCCACGCGTACGGCGGCACGCCCATGGTCGTACGGAACGCGCGCAGCAGCTGGTAGCGGGAGAGGCCGAGGTCGGCGGCGAGGTCGGCCAGGGAGGGCGGGGCGAGGAGTTCGTCGGCGAGGCGGTCGCGGACGGTGAGCGCGACGGACCGGGCCCGGGGGACTGCGGCGTCGTCGGCGCGGGCGGTGGAGTGGCGGCGGGCGAGCGCGGCGAGCAGCCAGGGCAGGCGCGACTCGGCCTCCAGCGGGTCGGGGCAGGCGCTGAGGTCGGTGTGCGTACGGCGCAGGGCGGCGGCCAGCTCCGCGTCGTGCAGGACCGGTTCGGGGAAGTACGGGTGGCCGGTGCCGAGGGTGCCGTCGCCGAGGAGGGCGGGGGCGGCGTAGAGGGCGCGGTACGCGTAGCCCTCGGGGGCGGCGGGGCCGCCGGTGTGCATCTCGCCGGGTTCCAGGACGACGATCGAACCGGGTCCGGACACGATGCGTCCGCCGCGGTAGGCGATCGTCTCGAGCCCGCCGACGGTGACCCCGACCGTGTACTCGTCGTGCGCGTGCGGGGCGTACTCGTGCCGGGCGAACCGGGCGGTGAGCAGATCCAGCGCGGGCCCGCACCGCCCCAGCCGCGCCCGGGTCCACCTGGCCTGTTCCCGCACGTTCCCCACGACGTCCCACCCCCGGATCCAGGGGATCAGAGGAAGTCGGCGGTGTCCAGGTCGAAACCGAAGGGTGTCGAGGGCGAGGGGCTTGCCGTGGCACAGGAGCACAGTCCCTCGCGGACGCCGCTTCGTTCGCTTGACCCTGTCGCGACGTCAACGTTTCTACTGGGGGCATGCGGATCGGAGAGCTTGCCTCGGCCGTCGGGGTCACCACCCGGGCGGTGCGGCACTATCACCATCTCGGGCTGTTGCCGGAGCCGGAGCGGCTCGGGAACGGGTACCGGGACTACACCCTGCGGCACGCGGTCGTGCTCGCGCGGATCCGGCGGCTGACCGAGCTGGGGCTGGGGCTCGCCGAGGTGCGGGACGTGCTCGCGGACGACGCGGGCAAGGACCTCGCCGAGGTGCTGGCGGAGCTGGACGAGGACCTGGCGCGGCAGGAGGAGGCGATCCGGGAGCGGCGGGCGCGACTGCGGACGCTGCGGGAGTCGGAGGGCGGGACGGCCGCCGATGGCCCCGTCTCGCCGGAGCTGGCCGCGCTGTTCCGGGACACCGCCCGTCTGACCGACTCCCCGATGGCCGCGAAGGACCGCGAGATCCTCGCGCTGATCGAGACCTCCGCGCCGCCGGAGGAGCGGAAGCGGCTGATGGGGCTGATGAGCGGGGTCGTCGGGGCGCCGGGCGGGCTGGAGCGGGCGATGGACGTGTACCGGCTGCTCGACGAGCTCGACGGGGTCGGTGCCGACGATCCGCGGGTCGACGAGGCCGCCAGCGCGCTCGCGGAGTGCGTGCCCGCCGGGCTGCTGCCCGAGGACGCTGTCCTCGACGAGAGCAACAGCTTCCTGGCCGCCCTCTACGCGGACTTCGCCCCCGCGCAGGCGGAGGCGCTCCGCCGGGCGCTGCGGATCGTCGCGGAGGGGCGGTCGTGAGCGGGGCGTGGCGGTGGGCGGTGGTGCGCCGGGTGCCCGTGTGGGCGGGCGGTCGTGAAGGGAGGGCGTGGTGAGTGTGGAGCGTGCGGGCGGGGTAGGTCCCGCGGTGGGCGGACCGGCCGACGGCGGGGCGGGGGCCCGGGGGCGGCACGGACGGGGATGGAGGGGGTACGTGATGGCGGCGGCGCGGGTGGGGTGGACGCTGGTGCGGCACGAGGCGCGGCTGCTGGCGAGCCTGATGCTGTGGATGGCACGGCGTACGCACGGCACGCGCGAGGGCACGGCCTTCGGGTACGCGCGCGGGGAGGCGGCCATGATGTTCGGGCTCGCGTTCGTGTGCGTGGTGGAGACGGTCGCGATGTCCGCGCTGCTGAGCGACTGGCCGGCCGCGCACACGGTGGTGCTCTTCCTGGACGTCTACACGGTCGTCCTCGTCGTCGCCCTGTACGCCGCGTCCGTCGTACGGCCGCACGTCGTCGGGCCCGACGGGCTGCGGGTGCGTCGAGCCGTCCATGTGGACCTGCGGATACCGAGGGAGCGGATCGCGTCCGTGCGGCGCGAGCTGCGGATGACCCACGAGCCGGCGGACGGCGAGCTCGACCTCGCCGTCGGCTCTCAGACGACCGTGACGGTGGAGCTGACCGAGCCGGTCCCGCACCGGTCGCTCCTCGGCCGGACCCGTGACGTCCGCGTGGTCCGCTTCCACGCCGACGACGCCGACGGCCTGGTACGGGCGCTGACCGCCGCCGCGTGACGGGCGCGGCGGCGAGTGCCGTCGTACGCCCACGCCACCCGGCCGGACGGCCGGCGGCAGGCCGTACCCTGACTGGCGGGCCCAGATCGAAGGAGTACGTGTGCTTGTCCTGCTGCCGCCGTCCGAAGGCAAGGCCGCTTCCGGCCGCGGCGCCCCGCTGCGGACCGAGTCCCTGTCGCTGCCGGGACTGACCGCCGCGCGGGAGGAGGTCCTGACCGAGCTGGTCGACCTCTGCTCCGGCGACGAGGAGAAGGCGCGCGAGGTGCTCGGGCTGAGCGAGGGGCTGCGGGGCGAGGTCGCGAAAAACCGCGAGCTGCGCACCGCCGGGGCCCGTCCGGCCGGGGAGATCTACACCGGCGTGCTGTACGACGCCCTGGGCCTGGCCTCGCTCGACGCGGCGGCGAAGCGGCGGGCGGCGAGGTCGCTGCTGGTGTTCTCCGGGCTGTGGGGCGCGGTGCGGGTGACCGACCGCATCCCCTCCTACCGCTGCTCGATGGGGGTCAAGCTGCCTGGCCTCGGGGCGCTGGGCGCGTTCTGGCGGGCGCCGATGGCGGAGGTGCTGCCGGAGGCCGCGGGGTCGGGGCTGGTGCTCGACCTGCGCTCGGCGGCGTACGCGGCGGCGTGGAAGCCGAAGGGCGAGGTGGCCGGGCGGACGGCGACGGTCCGCGTGCTGCACGCGCCGACCCGGAAGGTGGTCAGCCACTTCAACAAGGCGACCAAGGGCAGGATCGTGCGGAGCCTGCTGACGGACGGGGCCGCGCCGAAGGGTCCGGCGGAGCTGGTGGAGGCGCTGCGGGACCTCGGGTACGTGGTGGAGGCCGCAGCGCCGGCCCGTGCGGGGACGGCGTGGGCGCTGGACGTGCTGGTGGACGAGGTGCACTGACCCGCCTCGCCAACTCGCCGACTCATAGGCTCGTTGGCTCGTTGGCTCGTTGGCTCGTTGGCTCGTTGGCTCGTTGGCTCGTTGGCTCGTTGGCTCGTTGCATTGTGTGCAACGACCTTTGCGCAGGATGCGTGGCGACGGCAGGATGAGCGTCATGAACGCTCCCCTGCCGCCGTCCGGCATGCCCGAACCGGGCACCGCCCCCTCCTTCTCGGTGCTCGGGCTCGCTCCCGTGGTGCCCGTGGTCGTCGTCGAGGACGTCGCCGACGCCGTGCCGCTGGCGCGGGCGCTGGTGACGGGCGGGCTGCCCGCGATCGAGGTGACGCTGCGGACCCCGGCCGCGCGGGACGCGATCCGGGCGATCACCGCCGAGGTGCCGGGGGCCGTGGTCGGCGCCGGAACGGTGCTCACGCCGGAGCAGGTGACGGACGCGGTGACGGCCGGGGCGCGGTTCCTGGTCAGCCCGGGCTGCACGGACGCGCTGCTGGCGGCGATGCGGGCGTCGGGGGTGCCGTTCCTGCCGGGCGTGTCCACGGCGTCGGAGGTGATGGCGCTGCTGGAGCGCGGGGTACGGGAGATGAAGTTCTTCCCGGCGCGGGCCGCGGGCGGCACCGCGTATCTGAAGTCCCTGGCGGGTCCGCTGCCGCAGGCACGCTTCTGCCCCACCGGAGGGATCGGCCCCGACACCGCCCCCGAGTACCTGGCGCTGCCCAACGTGGGCTGTGTCGGCGGGAGTTGGATGCTGCCGGAGGACGCGGTGGCCGCCCGCGACTGGGACCGCGTGGAGCGGCTGGCGCGGGAGGCCGCGGCGCTGCGGTGACCGGCGGGCGGGGCCCTGCGGGTGAATACGGCTAGCGCAGGTGGGACGTGTCGTTGAACAGCCGGACGCTGGCGTTGCCGTCGGCGTAGTACGCCACGGCGGACAGCGAGGCGGCGGACAGTTCCATGCGGAACAGCGCCTCGGGCGGGGCGCCCAGGGCGAGGCGGATCAGGGTCTTGACCGGGGTCACGTGCGTGACCAGCAGGACCGTACGACCCCGGTACTCCGCGAGCAGCTTGTCACGGGCCTCGGCGACCCGGGCGGCGGTGGCCGCGAAACTCTCGCCGCCGCCGGTGGGTTCGGCGTCCGGCGACGCCAGCCAGGCGTCCAGGTCCTCGGGGTACCGCTCGCGCACCTCGCCGAAGGTGAGGCCCTCCCAGGCGCCGAAGTCCGTTTCGCGCAGCCCGTCCTCGACGGTCACGTCGAGTCCGAGCCGGGCGGCGACGATCCCGGCCGTCTCGCGGGTACGGGCGAGGGGCGAGGCGACGACCGCCTGCACGGTGCCGCGCCGGGCGAGCGCGGCGGCGGTCTTCTCGGCCTGCTCGCGCCCGATGCCGGAGAGGGAGGGGTCACTGCCCCCGCTGCCCGAGAACCGCTTCTGCGGGGTGAGCGGCGTCTCACCGTGCCGCAGCAGCACGAAGGTGGCCGGCGCCCCCATGTCGGCGGGCGCCCACCCGGAGGAGGGGGTGGCGACGGCCTGGGCGGCCCGACGATCGGCGTCGGCGGCCACGGCCGCGCCGGGTTCATCGGCATCGGCGCCGGCGTCACGAGCGGGGGTGTCCGTCGCCGGGCGGCTCACCGCCGACGCTCGCGCACCCTTGCCCGCGCCGTCTCCGGTGCCGGCTGCGGGGCCCTCGCCCGGTGCGCCCGCGGCTCGGTCCTCCGCAGCGCTGTGCTCCGCCGGCCGGCCGCCCGAAGCCCGGCCGGTCGGCGCCGCACCGCTCGTTCCGTCACCGCTTGCTCCGGCGGCGCGCCCGCCGTGGGTGTCCGCCGCGTCCGAGTCGACGGCCCCCGCGCCACGTTCCGCGGCCGGCCCCGCACCGGAGGCGACCTCGCCATAGGCGACCTCGCCGGAGGCGTCCTCGGCGCCGCGGCCCTGGGCTGTGCCCGCCGCCGACGCCATCGCCGCCCGTACCCGTGCCGCGCCCGCCGTCGCGTCGCCGGGCGGGCCCTCCGGGGCCGGGGCGGCCGGAGCGGTCGAGGGGGTGTCCAGGTCGGCGCGGCTCGCCGCCGGCGACCACCGCTCCCCCCGCCTGCCCGCGTCCATCGCCTCGTTGGCCAGGCGGTCCGCGTGGGTGTTGCGTTCGCGGGGGATCCACTCGTAGGTGACCTGCCCCGGCGGGAAGACCGTCGCGGCCTCCGCCGCGAGCGGCTTCATCGCCGGGTGCTTGATCTTCCAGCGGCCGGACATCTGCTCGATGACGAGCTTGGAGTCCATCCGGACGTGGACCCGGGCCTCGGGGTCCAGCTCCCGGGCGGCGCGCAGGCCGGCCAGCAGACCCCGGTACTCGGCGACGTTGTTGGTGGCGACGCCGATGTACTCGGCCGCCTCCGCCAGGGTCTCCCCCGTCGCCGCGTCGCTCACCACGGCCCCGTACCCGGCGGGTCCCGGGTTGCCCCGTGACCCGCCGTCCGCCTCGACGACGAACTCCCGCATCGGACTCGATCCCTTGCCGGTGGTGGTTCCTACAGTCCCGACTCCGCCGTGCGGACCAGGATGCGGCGGCAGTTCTCGCAGCGCACCACGGTGTCCGGGGCGGCGGCGCGGATCTCGTTCAGCTCGGTGATGGCGAGCTCCTGACGGCATCCCTGGCACGTGCGGGCGTACAGCTTGGCCGCGCCGATGCCGCCCTGCTGCTCGCGCAGCTTGTCGTACAGGCTGAGCAGCGCGGCCGGCACGGAGGCGGCGACGACCTCGCGCTCCTTCGTCACGGAGGCGGTCTCGCCGTCGATCTGCTCCAGCGCCGCGTCCCGGCGGGCGGTCGCGTCGTCGATGCGGCCCTGCACGGAACCGACCCGCTCGGTCAGCTCGGCGACCCGCTCCTGGGCGGACTCACGGCGCTCCATGACCTCGAGGACGACGTCCTCCAGGTCGCCCTGACGCTTGGCGAGGGAGGCGATCTCGCGCTGGAGGTTCTCCAGGTCCTTGGGCGAGGAGACGGCGCCGGAGTCGAGACGCTTCTGGTCGCGGGCGGCGCGCTGGCGCACCTGGTCGACGTCCTGCTCGGCCTTGGTCTGCTCGCGCGCGCAGTCGCTCTCCTCGGTCTGCGCGGCGACGAGCAGGTCGCGCAGCTGGGTGAGGTCCCGGTTCAGCGACTCGATCTCGGCGTGCTCCGCCAGCGACTTCCGCTTGTGCGCGAGCTGCTGGAGGCGGACGTCGAGGTCCTGTACGTCGAGAAGTCGGATCTGGTCGGCGGGCTCGGCGTTCAGTTGGGGGCTCCAGATGTGTCAGTGGTGGCGCTGGACGACGCCGCGTGGGCGGTCCAGGGGTCGGTGACCGTGCGCGAGACGTGGACCCGCAGGTCCCAGCCGTGCCGGTCGGAGATCTCGTCGAGCTGGGCGGCGGCCAGCTCGCACCAGGGCCACTCGGTGGCCCAGTGCGCCGCGTCGAGCAGCGCGAGAGGACGGTGGGCGCGGTCCGCCATGAACTCGGAGGCCGGGTGGTGGCGCAGGTCCGCGGTGAGGAAGGCGTCCACGCCGGCGGCCCGGACGTGGTCGAAGAGGCTGTCGCCGGAGCCGCCGCTGACGGCCACCGTCCGCACCGGCGCGTCCGGGTCGCCGGCGACGCGGATGCCCTGCGCGGTGGCGGGCAGCCGCTCGGCGGCGAGGGCGGCGAACTCCCGCACGGTGTGCGGGGTGTCGAGCTCGCACACGCGGGCCAGGCCCCGCCGGCCCGCGGGGTCGGACGGGTCCGGCACCAGGGGTCGTACGACACGGAGGCCGAGCGCGCCGGCGAGGGCGTCGGAGACTCCCGGGTCGGCGGTGTCGGCGTTGGTGTGGGCGACGTGCAGCGCGATGTCGTTCTTGATGAGCGTGTGCACCACGCGGCCCTTGAAGGTGGAGGCCGCGACGGTGGTCGTGCCGCGCAGGTAGAGCGGGTGGTGGGTCACCAGCAGGCCGGCGCCGAGCTTCACCGCCTCGTCGACGATCTCCTGGACCGGGTCGACGGCGAACAGGACGCGCTCGACGTCCTGGTCCGGATCGCCCGCGACGGTGCCGACCGCGTCCCAGGACTCGGCCCGCTCGGCGGGCCACAGGTTGTCCAGCGCAGCGATGACTTCTGACAGACGGGGCACGCCGCCAAGGCTACCTGCCCCTTTCGCACGGCAGTACCGGATCCGGCCCCGGCCCGCTGCGGGCACGGTCCCCGGCCGCTTCAGGCCCGCTGCGGGCACGGTCCCCGGCCGCTTCAGGCCCGGTGCGGGCACGGTCGCGTGCGAGAACCGGCAGGCGTCCGGCACGCACCGGGTGGAGCACACTCCCCGCCCTTCCTCAGCAGAATCGTTCCTGGAGCACCCTTACGTGTGAAGCGCGCCCCTCCGCTCCGCCGCCTCCGTCCGCGAAAACTACCGTTCGTCACCGGAGGTGACCGAACGATGACGGTCTGCGCCATCGAACCTGCGGCGGCACACGAGAACGGAGCGGGACGGGCGGGCTGCACCATCACCGCGGACGGCTGCTACGCCGCCCGCCTGGCCCTCGCCGGCGACTCCCTGTTCCCGGAGCGCTGGACCCTGGACGGCCCCGAGCCGTACGCGGTGCCGCTGCCCGGCAACCAGCCGGAGGAGCCCGGCACCGAGGTACAGCCCCTCAGTGACGGCCGGGTCCTCATCCGCCGGCTGGTGGACGGGCGGCACGCCTTCTCCCTGCTGTACCCGACCGGCCCCGGCACCGGCGAGCTGCCGCTCGGCGTGGTCGAGTGCCCGGAGGAGGGGACCCGGCTGCGGCTGCTGCCCCCGGCCCCGGACGGCCGCCGGGCGTACGCCCTCGCCGCCGGCCGGCACAGCGCGACGGTGTGGCTGGTGGCGGGCGGCGGGTCCGGGCCCGAGCGGGTCGCGGAGATCCCCGGCGGCTGCTCGGGCGGGGTGTGGCTGGACCGCGAGGGCCGGATGCTCGCCCTGGACCGGGAGGCGGGCGGACGCGTCAAGTCGGTCGTGGTCGACCTCGGACGCGGCGGCGAGGTGTCCCCGCTGCTGCAGATCGCCCCCGGCAGCGACGACCGGGTGCTGCTCGCCGACCCGGACAGCGGCCTGCTGCTGATCCGCTCGGACGCTCCCTCCCCCGGCCGGGCGCGGCTGGGCTGGGGGGTGCTGGGCAGCACCCTGCCGGTGCGGTTCCCCGAGTGCCTGCGGCTGCCGGACCGTACGGTCACGCCGTTCGCGGTCCAGCCGGGGCAGATGCTGACCCCGGAGGGCTGCGCGGTGGCGCTCCACGTGGAGGGGGCGGACGGCGCCGGCTGGATCGGGCTGTGGCGTCCCGCCGAGCGGCGCGTCCACCATGTCCCGGCCCCGGCGGGCTGGCTGTCCGGCACGGGGCTGTGGACGGTGGACGGGGTGCTGCGGCTCCCGTTCTCCACCGGCGCGGTGCCGTGCGGGGTGGCCACGCTGACGATGCCGGACGAGGAACGGCGGGCGGAGGACGACCCTCAGGGCGCCGGGGCGGACGCGCAGGGCGCGGCAAACGCGGTGGGCGGGGAGGGCGCGGTGGGCGCCGGGAGCGCGGAACCGGCGTCTCCGCACCCCGACCAGTTTACCGGTCAACTACCCACCGGTAAAACGGAGATGACGGTTCATCACCTCAACTCCCTGGCCGACGTGCCGCGTCCGGTGCCGCTTCAGCAGGCGCCCCTCGGACGGCTTGTAACGAACTAGTGGCGGTTGGCGTGGCCGCCTGGATCCGGGGTGCGGTGGGCCGGTTAGACTCGCCCGGCTGTAGGAAAGATCATGTTTACGGGGTGAATTCCTTCCGATGAGCGACGTCATCACGCACGAGCCGCGGCCCGTCGAGCACGAGCAGGCCGCCGTGGGTCAGGGCAGGCACCGGGGGCCGGTCTCCACGCAGGAGACGGAGACGTCCCCGCGTGGCCGGCACCGCAAGCCGACCCAGGAGAACGACCGCGGGGAGTCGGCCGCCTGACCCAGGTCAGCGGTCCTCACCCTCCGCGGGTGGAACGAGCAGCACGGCCCCGATCGTCGTCCGACGGTCGGGGCCGTCGCCGTCTCCCCGTCCTCAATCCTGGGCGAACTCCACCGTCGCGCCCGTCAGTACGGGCGCGTCCTCGCGTTCCACCGCGCCCACGGTCACCCGCACCGTGCCGTCCCCGCGCCACATGCGGATCCGCAGCGTCTCCCCCGGGTACGTCACCCCGGCGAACCGGGCGGTGCTGGAGCGGACGCGGGTGACGTCGCCGTCGAGGAGGGTGTCGACGACCGCCTTGAGGGTCATGCCGTAGGTGCACAGCCCGTGCAGCACGGGGCGGTCGAAACCGGCGCGGCGCGCGAACCCGGGGTCGGCGTGCAGGGGGTTGAGGTCGCCGGTGAGGCGGTAGAGCAGCGCCTGGTCCTCCCGTACGGGGCGCTCGACGGTGCGGTCGGGGGCGCCCTGCTCCTCAGGCGCGCCCGCCGACGGCCCGCGGTCGCCGCCCCAGCCGCCCTCGCCGCGCACGTACACCTGCGCCTCGGCCGTCCACAGCGGGCCGTCCGCGTCGGCGGCGTCGCTCCGCAGGACCAGCACCGCGGCCTTGCCCTTGTCGTGCACGGCGGTGATCCGGTCGGTGCGGGTGGCGGTGGCCCGCACGGGCAGGGGGCGGTGCACGCGGAGCGACTGGCCGCCGTGCAGCACGCGGGCGAGGTCCACGTCGACGCCGGGCATGGACAGGGCCGCGATCACCCCGGGCGGCCCGCCGCCCGCGACGGTGGCGAAGCTCGGCAGGACGTGCAGCCGGGACTCGAGGGTGTAGCGCAGCTCGCGGGGGTCGGTGGCGGGGACGCCCGCGCCGATGCCGAGGTGGTAGAGCTGGACGTCCTCGGGGGTCCAGGAGATCTCGGTGGTGCGGGGCGCGGCGGCGAGCGCACGGGTGATGTCGACGGGCATGGGGCTCCTGATCACGGGTGTGTTCGGAACCTGTATAGCCCGGCAACGTGTGTGGCCCGGCGACCCGCACGGCCCGGCGTGCGGTGGCGGGTCAGCGGGGGGGTGGCGGGTCAGCGGACGGTGGCGGGTCAGCTTGGGGAAACACCGGGGGCATCCCCCGAGCCGGACCGGAGGTTCAGCCCTTCTCCCCCGCCCCCGTGCGCGGCAGCCACGCCCACATCAGGACCGCGCCCACCGCCAGGACGGCGGTTCCCGTGGCGAAGACCAGGGCATAGCCCTCGGTCAGGGCCTCCGGTGTGCCGCGGCCGTCGGTGCGGGCCGCCGCGATCGTCGCCATCACGGCGAGGCCGAGCGAGCCGCCCATGGTGCGGGAGGTGTTGACCAGGCCGGAGACCAGGCCGGCCTCCTCGGGGGCCGCGCCCGACGTGGCGAGGGAGGCCAGCGGGGTGCCGGCGAGGCCCGCGCCGAGCATCATCAGGACGCCCGGGATCATGATCGCGGTGAGGTAGTCGCCGTCCGCCGTCATCGTGGACTGCCAGGCGAAGCCGGCCAGCGCGACGAGCGTGCCGAGCACGGCCACGGCGCGCGCTCCCGTGGCCCGCATCAGACGCGGGGCCGCCTTGGAGCCGACGATCACGGCGAGGGAGCTGGGCACCAGGGCGAGTCCGGCGTCGAGCGGGGTGTAGCCGAGGACGTTCTGCGCGTAGAGGGTCATGAAGAACCACATGCAGAACATCGCGGAGCCGCTGAGGAACATGGCAACGTTGGCGGAGGCCACGGACCGCAGCTTCAGCAGCCCGAGCGGCATCAGCGGGGCCTTGGCGCGGGCCTCGGCGAGCAGGAAGAGGGCGACGAGGGCGAGTCCGGCGCACAGCGGCACCACGGTGGACGCCGCCGTCCAGCCGGCCGCCTCGGTCTGGGAGACCCCGTACGCCAGGGTGGCGAGGCCGGCCGTGACGAGGATCGCGCCGGGCAGGTCGAGGCGGCGGCCGTCCCCGGCGCGGCTCTCACTGATCCAGCGGGCGGCGGCGGCCAGGACGACCGCGCCGACGGGCACGTTGATCAGCAGCACCCAGCGCCAGGAGAGCGCCTCGACGAGCACCCCGCCGACGAAACCGCCCGCCGCGCCGCCGCCCGCGCCGACGGCGGTCCAGGTGGCGATGGCACGGGCGCGGGCCGCGCCCTCCGGCACCGCCGAGGTGACGAGGGTGAGCGTGGAAGGCGCGAGGACGGCCGCCCCGAGGCCCTGCACGGCCCGCGCCACCAGCAGCTGCCAGCCCTCCTGGGCGAGTCCGCCGGCCAGCGAGGCCAGGGTGAACAGCCCGAGCCCGACGAGGAACATGCGCTTGCGTCCGTAGAGGTCGCCGGCCCGGCCGCCGAGCAGCATGAAGCCGGCGAACGCGATGGAGTACGCGTTGACCACCCATTGCAGGCCCTGCTCGTCCAGCGCGAGGCCGCCGCGTACGGACGGCAGCGCCACGTTGACCACGGAGATGTCGAGGACGACGAGGAACTGGCCGGCGCAGGCGAGCGCCACCACCAGCCACACGGGCGGTGCGGTGCGGGCGGGGGCGCGGGTGGTGTCGGGGGCTTCGAGCATGGGGGTCATGCTCTCAACCGCCTCGCGCGGGCCGCATCGGCATTTCGTCCGACCTCCCGCTCCGCCCCGGGACCGAGGAAGGACGGGCTGCCTTCTGCCCGGCGGCCGGTCTGCGGACACTCAAGGAACGGTCAAGAAATCGTTAGAGGGCCAAAGCAACGGAATAGTTGCCTCGGCGCACGGGGTTCAGCTTCCACGTACCTTGCCGTTCGGCTGCCTGGAGGCACCCTTCATGACACAGACGTCGCCCGTCCGTCCCTCCGGAAGAGCGGGCGCGGCGGTGGTCCCCGTCCTCGCCTTCGCGGGCATCGTCGTCGCGGTGATGCAGACCCTGCTGGTCCCGGTGATCAAGGACCTGCCGCGCCTGCTGGACACCGCGCCCTCGGACGCCACCTGGGTCCTGACCTCGACCCTGCTGTCGGGCGCCGTGGCCACCCCGATCATGGGCCGGCTCGGCGATCTCTTCGGCAAGCGGCGGATGCTGGTCGCGAGCCTCGCGGTGATGGTGGTGGGCGCGCTGGTCAGCGCGTTCACCAGCGATGTGCTGGTGATGATCGCCGGCCGTACGCTCCAGGGCTTCGCGATGGGCGCGATACCGCTCGGCATCGGCCTGATGCGGGACATGCTGCCGCGCGAGCGGCTGGGCTCCGCGATGGCGCTGATGAGCTCCTCGATCGGCGTCGGCGGCGGTCTGGCGCTGCCCGCCGCCGCGCTGGTAGCCCAGCACACCGACTGGCACACCCTCTACCTCGGCGCGGCAGGCCTCGGCGTCCTCGCGATCGCCCTCACCCTGGCCGTGGTGCCCGAGTCGCCGCTGCGCGCCAAGGGCTCCTTCGACCTGCCGGGCGCGCTGGGGCTGACCGCCGGTCTGGTGCTGTTCCTGCTGCCCGTCTCCAAGGGCAGCGACTGGGGCTGGACGTCCGGCACCACGCTCGGCCTGTTCGGCGCGGCGGCGGTGGTGCTGCTGCTGTGGGGAGTGATGGAGCTGCGGGTGAGCGCCCCGCTGGTGGACCTGCGCACCACCGCCCGCCGTGAGGTGCTGCTCACCAACCTCGCCTCGATCATGGTCGGCGTCTCCTTCTTCGTCGTGTCCCTGGTCCTTCCCCAGCTGCTCCAGCTGCCCGCGGAGACCGGGCACGGGCTCGGGCAGTCGATGGTGGTCGCGGGACTGTGCGTGGCGCCGCTGGGCCTGACGATGATGTTCACGGCGCCGGTGTACGCGCGGCTGTCCTCCCGGTACGGCCCCAAGACCACTCTGATCATCGGCCTGCTGGTGATCGCGGCCGGGTACGGCGGCGGGCTCGGGCTGATGAGCGCCGCCTGGCAGACCGTCGTCACCTCGGTGGTCCTCGGCGCGGGCATCGGTCTCGCCTACTCCTCGCTGCCCGCGCTGATCGTCGGCGCGGTTCCGGCGTCCGAGACCGGCGCGGCGAACGGCCTCAACACCCTGATGCGCTCCATCGGCACGTCGGTGTCCAGCGCCGTGATCGGCATGGTGCTGGCGAACACCTCGGACGTGGTGGGCGGGGTCGCGGTGCCGACGCTGCACGGGTTCCGGGTGTCGTTCGGCATCGCCACGGCGGCGGTGGCCGTCGGGTTGGTGCTGGCCCTGTTCCTGCCCGGCCGGCGTCCGTCGGCTCGCCCGCAGCTGCGGGCGAGCAGCGAGGAGGAGGCAAACTTGGAGCGGGCGCGGGCGCGGGCGCGGGAGGCGCTGCGCGGCTTCCGGGGGCGGGTGCTGGACGCCTCCGGCGCGCCCGTCGCCCACGCCCGGGTCACCCTCATCGACCGGCACGGCCGCCGCGCGGGCGCCACGGTCTCCGCGACCGACGGCACCTACACCCTCGCCGTCCCGGCGCAGGGCCCGTACGTCCTCGCCGCCCGCGCCCCGGGCCACGGCCCCCTGGCCGCCCCGGCGACCCACAC
Source organism: Streptomyces lusitanus (assembly GCF_042647945.1). NCBI lineage: Bacteria > Bacillati > Actinomycetota > Actinomycetes > Kitasatosporales > Streptomycetaceae > Streptomyces > Streptomyces lusitanus. Next base: position 280,485 of record NZ_JBHRWL010000011.1, on the reverse strand, counting down.
GGGCGACGGCCACTGCGTGGACGTGGACCTGGCCCTCCCGCCGGAGACGGTCACGGCGTAACCGGCTGGTGGGTGTGTCGTCCGTGGCGTGTCACGGGACGGCACACCCACCGGGTTACCTGCCAGTACCCCCCTCCCCCGCCCCCGCAGGGACTACGGCAGCATGGCCCCCGTGGAGACTTCTGTGAGCCGCGGAGAGGCGGAGGCCATGGTGAAGGGGCCGGAGGCGGCCGTGCTCGCCGCGTTCGAGGCGGCGAAGGGGTTCATGCCGCTGGACGAGGGGCTGGCGCTGTACGCGGCGGCGGCCGAGGCCGGGCGGCTGGGGCTGCCGTTGCTGGAGATCGGCACGTACTGCGGCCGGTCCACGGTCCTGCTCGCCGGCGCGGCCCGCGCGGCCGGGGTCACCGCCCTCACCGTGGACCACCACCGGGGCAGCGAGGAGCAGCAGCCGGGCTGGGAGTACCACGACCCGGAGACGGTCGACCCGGAGCTGGGCGTGATGGACACGCTGCCCACCTTCCGGCGGACCCTGAACCGGGCCGGCCTCGAGGAGCACGTGGTGGCGCTGGTGGGGCGTTCCCCGCAGATCGCCGCCCTGTGGGCGCACCCGCTGGGCCTGGTGTTCATCGACGGCGGCCACACCGACGAGCACGCGAGCGCCGACTACGAGGGCTGGGCCCCGCATGTCGCCGAGGGCGGGCTGCTCGTCATCCACGACGTCTTCCCCGACCCGGTGGACGAGTTCACCGGGCAGGCCCCCTACCGCGTGCACCAGCGGGCGCTGGCGTCCGGGGAGTTCACGGAGGTGTCCGCCACGGGTTCGCTGCGCGTCCTGCGCCGCACGGGTGCGGCCGCCGCGCACCGTTAGGGTGGCTGCGTGTCGTACACAGGTCCCGACTTCGATCCGCCCCCGCAGCGGCGCTCGCGCCGCGGTCCGCTGACCGTCGGCGTCGCCGCGCTCGTGTGCGGCGGACTGCTCGGCTGGGGCGTGTACGCGGCCACGGGCGGCACGGACGACAAGGGCGCGCAGGCCGAGGGTTCCCCGTCGGCCGCGCCCCGTACGCCGTCGCCCGCCGCCTCCTCCCCCGCCGAAGGCGGCGCCTCGCCGTCCGCCGGGGGCGAGAAGTCCCCCGCGTCACGGACGCCCTCCGCGTCCGCGCCCGCCGCGGCCGGCCCGCTCAAGGGCAAGGTGGTCGTCATCGACCCCGGGCACAACCCGACGAACGCCGAGCACACCGCCGAGATCAACCGGCAGGTGGACGTGGGCACCCACCGCAAGGAGTGCGACACCACGGGCACGTCCACCAACGACGGGTACGCCGAGGCGGAGTTCACCCTGGACGTCGCCCATCGGATGCGCGCCGTCCTGGAGAAGCAGGGCGCGACGGTGAAGCTGACGCAGGACGGCGACCGCCCGTTCGGGCCGTGCGTGGACGAGCGGGCCCGGATCGGCAACGCGGCGAAGGCCGACGCGGTCGTCTCGATCCACGCGGACGGCTCCGGCGCCGGCAACCGCGGCTTCCATGTGATCCTGCCGGGCTCGGTGAACGCCGGTGAGGCGGACACCCGCGCCATCGTGGCGCCCTCGCGCGCACTCGGGGAGCGCATCGCGGGCAACTTCGTACGCGTCACCGGCACCGCGCCGTCCAACTACATCGGCGGCGGCACCGGTCTCGTCACGCGGAAGGACCTGGGCGGTCTCAATCTGTCAACGGTTCCGAAGGTGTTCATCGAGTGCGGGAACATGCGCGATAGCAAGGACGCGGCGCTGCTGACCAGCGGCGCCTGGCGGCAGAAAGCGGCGCAAGGGATTTCCGAGGGAATCGTGAGTTTCCTGCGCGGGTAGGGATCAGCGCGCTGATCCGGGCGGACAGCCCGATCCGGCGGACGATAGTGTCGTCCGTACGATCAGGGGCCACCCCCGCGCTTCGCACCGGACCCCACGGGGGCCGACACGGTGACAGCGACGCCTCTTCCGACGACGAGACAACCTACGAAGGACCTGAAGTGAATATCCGCTCCCTCACTCGAGGCGACGGCGTGGTGATCGGAGCAGCGGTATTGCTGTTCATCGCGTCGTTCCTCGATCTGTACTCGATCGAAGGCGCCCCGGACAGCGCGGAGATTCCCAGCCTGTGGGCAAGCGGTCCGGTGCTGCTGGGCGTCGTGCTCGCGGGGCTCATCGCCGCCGCTCTCATCGTGGTCGCCCGGGGTCTGCCGCAGGCGCCGAAGGTCGCGGGTCTGGAACTGGCCCCGTTCGGTGTGGCGTTCGCGGTGTTCGCCGCCTGGAGCGCGCTGGGCAACGTCTTCGACCCGGCAGGCGGCGCCGACAACTTCGACGGCGCCGGTGACGGCCCCGACGCGGGCCTCGGTCTGATCCTCGCCCTCGTCGCGACCCTGCTGATGGCTGCCGCCGCCGTGGCCACGCCGCTGGTGCCAGCGCTCAAGGGCGCGCTGATCCCGGCCGCCCGTCCCGCCGCCCCGCAGCAGCCGTACGGCGCGCAGCCGCCCGCCGGTTACGGCTACCCGGGCGCCCAGCAGGCGTCCTTCGGCGGCGGCCAGCCGGGCCAGCCGTACGGCGGTCAGCCGCAGCAGGGCCAGCCGGCCGCGCCGCCCGCGCCCGACTTCTCGCCGTTCTGGTTCGCCGTGCCGGTGCCGCGTCCGCTGTTCCCGGAGGACGGCTCGCCGACGCCGATCGCCGAACTCGCCCCGGGCACCTGGTACCTGGCGGTGGAGCAGCGCGGTCAGGCGCTGGTCGCGCAGACGCAGGACGGCCGCCGCGGCGTCCTCCAGGACACGTCGGGCATCCAGCGCGGCTGAGCCACGGCCCCGTCGTCGACGGCCCCTCGCCCTCCCGGGCGGGGGGCCGTTCGCGTGCGGCCCGCGAACGCGGCTGGTTTCAAGCGGGCGTTCGGGGCCAGACGGAGACCATGTCCCCTCGATATCGCTCTGGTTCCACCTCCGCGGGGACGGTCATCGCGGTGATCGCGGACGTCATGGCCGTCATCCTCGGACTGTGGATCGTGATGTATCTGCTGGACGCCAACCGGGCCAACGACCTGGTGCGGTTCGTCCACGACGCGGCGAACTGGCTGGCCGCCTGGTCGCGTGACCTGTTCACCTTCGACGAGGAGTGGGCGCGGGTCGTCGCCGGCTACGGACTCGCCGCCGTCGTCTACCTGTTCATCGGCCACGCCGTCGCCGGCCGCCTGCGCCGCCACTGACCCGCCCGGCCGGGCGTCCGTACCGGCCAGGCGTCATCACCGGTCAGGCGTCCATACCGGTCAGGCGTCCGGGCAGCAGTCCGGGTCCATGCCCTTCGGGAGCTGCTCGCCGCCGAAGACCGCGCAGGTCGGCTCGTGGCCGCCGAGGGCGGCGACGGCCAGCAGCAGCGAACCGGCCGTCCAGGTGGTCAGCTCACGCGGCCATATGGCGTCGTCGTCGAAGACGTAGCCCGTCCAGTACAGGCCGCTCTCCGCGTCGCGCAGGTGCTGGATGGACTGGAGCACCTCCAGCGCGCGGTCGGACTCGCCCGTCGCCCAGAGCGCCAGGGCGAGTTCGGCGGACTCGCCGCCGGTGACCCACGGGTTGGGCACCACGCAGCGCACCCCGAGACCGGGCACCACGAACCGCTCCCAGCCCGCGTCGATGCGCTCCCTTGCCTCGGCGCCGGTCAGCGCGCCGCCGAGCACCGGGTAGTACCAGTCCATGGAGTAGCGGTCCTTGTCCAGGAACCGCTCCGGGTGGCGGCGGATGGCGTGCCGCAGCGCGCCCACGGCCAGCTCCCAGTCGGGCTGGGGCTCCTCGCGCTGCTCGGCGATCGCGAGGGCGCAGCGCAGGGCGTGGTGCACGGAGGAGGAGCCGGTGAGCAGCGCGTCCGTGGCGGGCGTGCCGTCGTCGTCGCGCCGCCAGCCGATCTGGCCGCCGGGCTGCTGGAGTTCGAGCACGAACTCCACGGCCGCGCACACGGCGGGCCACATGCGGTCCAGGAAGGTGTCGTCGCCGGTGGCCAGGTAGTGGTGCCACACGCCGACCGCGATGTAGGCGACGAAGTTGGTCTCCCGGCCCCGGTCGGTGACGTCGTGCGGGTCCCCGTCGGCGTAGGCCGCGTACCAGGAGCCGTCGGCGAGCTGGTGCCGGGCCAGCCACAGGTAGGCCCGTTCGGCCGCCTCGTGCTCGCCCGCCGTGTCCAGCGCCATCGCGGCCTCGACATGGTCCCACGGGTCGAGGTGGTGGCCCCGGAACCACGGGACGGCGCCGTCCTCCCGCTGCACGGCCAGGATCCCGGCGACGGTCCGCGCCGCCTCCTCTGCCGTCAGCACGCCGTCGAGGACGAGGTGTTCGGAGCGGGGGATGCGGGGGTCGCCGGCCGGCCGGGCGGTCGTCACGTGGCGTCCGCCTGGGCGCGCGGCAGGTGCGGCTTGGTCGCGTAGGCCACGAAGCTCTTGCCGATCACCGGGTTCAGCGCCCGCTCGGCGACCCGGGTGGCCAGCGGCTTCTTCATGATGTCCCAGACCAGCAGCTTGTGGTACGCCCGGACCGGCAGCGCCTTGTCGTTGTCGACGCCGAACGCGCACTTCAGCCACCAGTACGGCGAGTGCAGGGCGTGGGCGTGGTGGGTGCCGTAGGGGCGCAGGCCCGCCTCGCGGATCCTGGCGAGGAGTTCGTCCGCCTTGTAGATGCGGATGTGGCCGCCCTCGACCTCGTGGTAGGCGTCGGACAGGGTCCAGCAGACCTTCTCGGGGCCGTAGCGCGGGACGGTGACGGCGATGCGGCCGCCGGGCCTGAGGACGCGCACCATCTCGGCGAGGACGCCCTTGTCGTCGGGGATGTGTTCCATCACCTCGGAGATGATGACGACGTCGAAGGACTCGTCGGGGAAGGGCAGGGCGAGGGCGTCGCCCTCCATGGCGGTGGCGGTGGCCCCGGCGGGCGCCTCACCGGCCTCCTTCATCGCCGCGAACCACTTGGCGACCTCGCGGATCTCCTCGCCGTTCCGGTCCAGCGCGACGACCTGGGCGCCGCGCCGGTAGCACTCGAAGGCGTGCCGTCCGGCGCCGCAGCCGAGGTCCAGGACGCGGTCGCCCGGGGCGAGCGGGAACCGGGAGAAGTCGACGGTCAGCACGTGGCCCTGCTTTCACGGTCGGAGGTGTCGGCGGCGGGCACGGACACGGCGGCGGCCGGGTCCGTGGGGGTGTCGGGAGCGGCGTCCCCGGCGACGGCCGGGGCGTCGGGGGTCGCGGGGTGGTCGCCGGCCCCGGTCGCGGCACGGTCCGCTCGCCGGGTCCCGGGCCGGGCGGCGCCCGTGTCCCGGCCGGCACGCGCCGTCGCCGTCGCCATCGCCTCGCGGTAGCGGGCCACCGTGCCCTGGGCCGCACGCGCCCAGGTGAAGCGGGCCAGCACCCGCTCCCGTCCGGCTGCCCCGAGCCGGGTGCGCAGTTCCGCGTCGCCGAGCAGCCGGGTCAGCGCGGCGGCCAGGGCGCCCGCGTCGCCGGGCGGTACGGCGAGACACGTCTCCCCGTCCGGGCCGGCCACCTCGGGAATCGCCCCGCCGGTGGTGGCGACCAGCGGGGTGCCGGTGGCCATGGCCTCGGCGGCCGGGAGGGAGAAGCCCTCGTAGAGCGACGGCACGCAGGCGACCTGCGCCGAGCGCACCAGGTCGACGAGTTCGGCGTCGGAGATGCCCTTGACGAACTCGACGGCGCCTTCGAGGCCGTAGCGCTCGATCGCCTGGGCGACGGGCCCCTCGGCGGGGCGCTTGCCGACCACGACGAGGTGGGCGTCGGGCTGTTCGGCGCGCACCTTGGCGAGCGCCTCGACGAGGAAGACCAGGCCCTTCAGCGGCACGTCCGCGCTGGAGGTGGTGACGATGCGGCCCGGCACGACGGCGACGGACGGGTCCGGGGAGAACAGGTCGGTGTCGGCGCCGATGTGGACGACGTGGATGCGGTCGGGCCGTACGCCGAGGTCGTCGACGATCTCCGCACGGGAGCTGCCGGAGACGGTGAGCACGGACGGCAGCCGGCGCGCGACGCGCTTCTGCATGCGGGTGAAGGCGTACCAGCGGCGCACCGACATGCGGCGCTGCCAGTCGGCGGCGGCGTCCAGTTCGAGGCGGCGGTCGACGGTGATGGGGTGGTGGATCGTGGTCACCAGGGGCGCGCCGAGGTCGCCGAGCAGGCCGTAGCCGAGGGTCTGGTTGTCGTGGACGACGTCGAAGTCGCCGCGGCGGGCGCGCAGATGGCGGCGGGCGCGCAGCGAGAAGGTCAGCGGCTCGGGGAAGCCGCCGGTCCACATGGTGCCGACCTCGAGGGCGTCGATCCAGTCGCGGTACTCGTCGCGCTTCGGGGTGCGGAAGGGGTCCGGCTGGCGGTAGAGGTCGAGGCTGGGCAGCTCGGTGAGGACCGGTCCGTCGTGGATCTCGTCGAGCACCGGGTAGGGCTGGGCGCCGATGACCTCGACGCGGTGCCCGAGCCGGGCCAGTTCGCGGGAGAGGTGGCGCACGTAGACGCCCTGGCCACCGCAGAACGGGTTTCCCTTGTAGGTGAGGAGCGCGATGCGGAGCGGTCGCGAGCCGTCGGATGCGGGGCCTGCCGAGGGCCCGGCCTGACTGGCCTCAGCGGTCACTCTGGGACCCCCTTCTGCCTGCACTGTCCCGCGACAGTACGACGGGACGCCGATCTAGAACAAGTTTCAGAGTTGATCGTTCGGAGGATCCGAATCTACCGGCAGGTAAGAACGTCGGCAGCGGTGGATCAGGTGATTCACGCCACGGCGGACGCCGTGCCATGCTGTCCGATCATCGCCCCTCACCGACTGTCACGGACGGGACCCATGCCCGCGGATGCCCACAGGACCAAGGCGGCGCCGGACGCCGGGCGCGCCGAGCCGGCCTCCCCGCTCACCGAGCGGCAGGAGGCCCGCAGGCGGCGCATCCTCCAGGCGTGCGCGCGGCTGGCCTCGCGGGGCGGTTTCGACGCGGTGCAGATGCGCGAGGTCGCGGAGTCCTCGCAGGTGGCGCTGGGCACGCTGTACCGGTACTTCCCGTCGAAGATCCACCTTCTGGTCGCCACGATGCAGGACCAGCTGGAGCATCTGCACGCGACGCTGCGGAAGAAGCCGCCGGCGGGCGAGACGGCGGCGGAGCGGGTCGCCGGGACGCTGATGCGGGCGTTCCGCGCGCTCCAGCGCGACCCGCTGCTGGCCGACGCGATGGTGCGGGCGCTGACGTTCGCGGACCGCGGTGTGAGCGCGGAGGTGGAGCAGGTCTTCCGGCAGACGACGGCGATCGTCCTGGACGCGACGGACCTGGCGGACCCGACGCCCGAGCAGCTGTCGGCGGTGCGGGTGATCGGGCACACCTGGCACTCGACGCTGATCACCTGGCTGTCCGGGCGTGCCTCCATCGAGCAGGTGGGCGTGGACATCGACACGGTGTGCCGGCTGATCGACCTGACGGTGCCGCCGCCCGGGCGGGACTGACGGAGCGTGCGCGGGACCGTCCGGGTGACCCCGGTCACCTCCCGCGTCCGTGCCTCTTCCCGCGCACGCGACCGCCCCGGACGCCCGTTCTACGGGCGGGTACAGTGGCCGGGTCGTATCACAGTCGTACGGGGGGAAGCCGGTGCGAATCCGGCGCTGACCCGCAACCGTGAGCCGTCGAGGAGACGGTGAGCCGGACTGCCCCGTACGGATCGTGACCGGCTCACGTGCCCGGCATCCCGCCGGCGCACGGGCACCGTCGAGGTATACGGAGCCGAGCCGCCGGGGTGTCCCGCGCTGCCCGGCCCTCTTCAGGGAGAGGCACCCGCCCGTCATGAACGTCCGCCGCAGCGCAGCGGTGCTGGCCGCCGTCGCCGTCCTCGGCGCCGCCGCACCGGCCGCAGCCGACTCGTCCCCGTCGCCGACCCCGCAGGCACTGCCGTCCGCGCTGTACGGGGACGCGGACCCGCAGTACGACGGGGTGTGGCGCCAGTCGCTCGCCCTGCTCGCCCAGCACGCCGCCGGGGTCGAGCCGCCGAAGGCCGCCGTCGGCTGGCTGGCCGGCCAGCAGTGCGCCGACGGTTCCTTCGCGCCGTTCCGCGCCGACCCGTCCGCCGCGTGCGACGACAAGACCATGGTGGACACCAACCAGACCGCCGCCGCCGTGCAGGCGCTCGCCGCGCTCGGCGGGCACGACGCCGTCACGGAGAAGGCCGTCGGCTGGCTGAAGTCCGTGCAGAACAAGGACGGCGGCTGGGGCTACACCGCGGGCGGCGCCAGCGACACCAACTCCACGTCCGTGGTCGTCGGCGCGCTCGCCGCCGCCGGTGAGCGGCCGGGCGAGGTGAAGAAGGGCGGCAAGTCCCCCTACGACGCGCTGCTCGGCCTGGAGCTGCCCTGCACCGGCAAGGGCGCGGGCGCGTTCGCGTTCCAGCCGGAGAAGGACGGCTCGCTGACCGCCAACGCGGACGCGACCGCGGCGGGCGTGCTCGGCGCGCTCGGCCAGGGACTGCTGGCCGAGCCCGGCAAGGGCGAGGGCGGCGCGGCCGGCTCCTGCGTCAAGGCGACCACCCCCGAGCAGGCCGCCGCCAACGGCGCCGCCCACCTGGCCGGCGCGCTCGCCGCGACGGGTCACCTGCTCGCCGCGACGCCCGGCGCCGAGAAGCAGCCCGACGTCGGCAACACCGCCGACGCGGTGGTCGCGCTCGCCGCCCAGGGCGACCAGGCCCAGGCGAAGAAGTCGTACGCCTGGCTGGAGAAGAACGCCTCAGGCTGGGCCGCGCAGAGCGGGCCCGCCGCCTACGCGCAGCTGATCCTCGCCGCCCACGCGACCGGCGCGGACCCGCGTGCCTTCGGCGGCACGGACCTGGTGAAGCAGCTCCAGGCCACCGGCCCGGCCGCCCCGGAGAAGACCACGAAGGCGGCGGAGAGCGCCGAGGAGGAGAAGGACGAGTCCTCCCCGTTCGGCGTGTGGTGGTTCGTCGGCGTCTGCCTGGTCGCGGGCATCGGCATCGGCTTCCTGATCAGCAACCGCACCAAGAGGCAGCAGCCGTGATCCGCCGGGCCGCCGTGCTGTTCCTGGCCGCGCTGCTGCCCGTGCTCGCCGGCGCCGGCCAGGCGTCGGCCGCCGGGTACCGCTACTGGTCCTTCTGGGAGCGGGACGGCTCGGCGTGGACGTACGCCACCGTGGGTCCGTCGCTGGCGCGGCCCGCGGACGGCGACGTCCAGGGCTTCCGCTTCTCGGTCAGCGAGGACTCCGGTGACGCGGCCAAGCCGCGCGGCGCCGCCGACTTCGGCGCGATCTGCGCGAGGACGCCCGCGAAGGACGGCACGAAGCGGGTGGCGCTGGTGCTCGACTTCGGCACGCCCGCCGACGCCCCGTCCGGGGAGCGGCCGCCGGCCGGCCGCACGGCCTGCGCGCAGGTGGCCCAGGACGCCACGACGGCGGAGGCCCTCGCCTCGGTCGCCAAGCCCCTGCGCTACGACAGCAACGCGCTGCTGTGCGCGATCGAGGGCTATCCGGCGAAGGGCTGCGGCGAGCAGGTGGCCACCGGCGGCAGGACGTCGGACGGAGAGACGTCCGCGTCCGGCACGGAGCGGACCGGCACGGAGCCGACCGGCGCGCAGGACGACGGCGGCTCCGGGCCCTCGGTGGGGCTGATCGGGGGCGCGACGGTGATCGTCGTACTGGGCGCCGCCGCCGTCTGGCAGGTCCGCCGCCGTGCGTGAGTCCCGCGGCTCCGGGCGTCCGGGCCTCGCCCCGCCGCGCCCGGAGCGGGGGACGCCGCCCGCCGGCGGCCCCGTTCCGCGCTCGCGCCGCGCCCAGCCGCACCCCGGCGCGTGGTGGCTGTGGGCGCTCGCGCTGGGCACCGCGGCCACCCGCACCACCAACCCGCTGCTGCTCGCCCTGCTGATCACCGTCTCCGGGTACGTGGTGGCCGTCCGCCGCCCGCACACGCCGTGGGCCCTCTCCTACGGCGCGTTCGTGAAGCTCGCGGCCGCCGTGCTGCTGCTGCGCCTCGCCTTCGCGGTGGTCCTCGGCTCCCCCGTCCCCGGCACCCACACCGTGTTCACGCTGCCCGAGGTGCCGCTGCCCGACTGGGCGCAGGGCATCCGCCTGGGCGGCCGGGTCACCGCCGAGGGCCTCGCCTTCGCCCTGTACGACGCGCTGCGGCTGGCCGCGCTGCTGATCTGCGTGGGCGCCGCGAACGCCCTGGCCGGCCCGTCCCGTCTGCTGAAGTCGCTGCCCGGCGCCCTGTACGAGCTGGGGGTGGCCGTGGTGGTGGCGCTGACCTTCGCGCCGAACCTCGTCGCCGACGTGCGCAGGCTGCGCGCCGCCCGCCGGCTGCGCGGCCGCCCCGACAAGGGCGTGCGCGGTCTGGTGCAGGTCGGACTGCCGGTGCTGGAAGGCGCGTTGGAGCGCTCGGTGTCCCTGGCCGCCGCGATGGACGCGCGCGGGTACGGCCGTACCGCCGAGGTGCCGCCCGCCGTGCGGCGCACCACGGCCGCCCTCACGCTCGGCGGTCTGCTGGGCGTGTGCGCGGGCACGTACGGGCTGCTCACCGCCGCGGGCGGCAGTTACGGACTGCCCGTGCTGTTCGCCGGGCTCGCGTCGGCGCTCGCGGGCCTGTGGCTGGGCGGCCGGCGCACCCTGCGCACCCGCTACCGCCCGGACCCGTGGGACGCGCGCGCCTGGCTGGTCACCGCGTCCGGCGTGTCCGTGGCGGCGCTCCTGGTCCTGGCCGGCTCGCTGGATCCCGGGGCCCTGCACCCCGGTGTGGTCCCGCTGGAGCCGCCCACCCTGCCCCTGTGGCCGGCGGCGGCCGTGCTGATCGGCCTGCTGCCCGCCTTCGTCACCCCCGCCCCCGAGGCGGTCCGCGACACCCGCGAGGAGCCGACGCCGTGATCCGCTTCGAGAACGTGTCGGTGACCTACGACGGCGCGGCCGAACCCGCCGTCCAAGGCGTCGACTTCGAGGTCCCGGAGGGCGAACTGGTCCTGCTGGTGGGCCCGTCCGGCGTCGGCAAGTCGACGGTGCTGGGCGCGGTGAGCGGTCTGGTCCCGCACTTCACCGGCGGCACCCTGCACGGCAGGGTCACCGTCGCGGGCCGCGACACCCGCACGCACAAGCCGCGCGAACTCGCCGACGTGGTGGGGACGGTGGGCCAGGACCCGCTGTCCCACTTCGTGACGGACACGGTGGAGGACGAACTCGCCTACGGCATGGAGTCGCTGGGCCTGCCGCCCGAGGTGATGCGCCGCCGGGTGGAGGAGACCCTGGACCTGCTGGGCCTGGCCGGCCTGCGGGACCGGCACATCTCCACGCTGTCCGGCGGCCAGCGGCAGCGGGTGGCCATCGGCTCGGTCCTCACCCCGCACCCGAAGGTGCTGGTCCTGGACGAGCCGACGTCCGCCCTGGACCCCGCGGCGGCCGAGGAGGTGCTGGCCGTCCTCCAGCGCCTGGTGCACGACCTGGGCACGACGGTCCTGATGGCCGAGCACCGCCTGGAGCGGGTCGTGCAGTACGCCGACCAGGTCGCGCTGCTGCCGGGCGCCGGCGAACGGCTCCGGCAGGGGAGTCCCGCGGAGGTGATGGCAGTGTCCCCCGTCTGCCCGCCGGTGGTCGAGCTGGGCCGGCTGGCCGGCTGGTCCCCGCTGCCCCTGACCGTCCGCGACGCCCGCCGCAGGGCGGCCCCGCTGCGGGAACGCCTGGAGGGCGGGCAGCCCGCGCGGGACACCGCGCCGCCGCGGACCGCTCCCCCGGCGAAACGCCTCTTCGGACGGGTGAAGAAGGAGAGCGCCGACGCCCCGGAGCCGGTGGCGGAGGTGCGGTCCCTCGCCGTCCGCCGCGACCGCGTGCGGGCGCTGACCCATGTGGACCTCACCGTCGTCCCCGGCGAGACGGTCGCGCTCATGGGCCGCAACGGCGCCGGCAAGTCGACGCTGCTCGGCGCGCTGGTCGGTCTGGTCGCCCCGTCCTCCGGGTCGGTCCGCACCGGCGGCGCGGTCCCGCACCGCACCCGCCCCCGCGACCTGGTCCGCAAGGTCGGCCTGGTCCCGCAGGAACCCCGGGACCTGCTGTACGCGGACACGGTGGCGGCGGAGTGCGCGGCCGCCGACCGGGACGCGGAGGCGGAGCCCGGCACCTGCCGTGCGCTGCTCAACGAGCTGCTGCCGTCGGTGGCCGACGACATGCACCCGCGCGACCTGTCCGAGGGGCAGCGGCTCACCCTCGCCCTCGCGGTGGTGCTGACCTCCCGGCCGCTCCTGCTGCTGCTCGACGAGCCGACCCGCGGCCTGGACTACGCGGCGAAGGCCCGGCTGACGGCGATCCTGCGCGGGCTGGCCGCCGAGGGCCACGCCATCGTCCTGGCGACGCACGACGTGGAGCTGGCGGCGGAGCTGGCGCACCGGGTGGTGCTGCTCGCCGAGGGCGAGGTGATCGCGGACGGCCCGTCGGCGGAGGTGGTCGTGGCGTCCCCGGCGTTCGCCCCGCAGGTGGCGAAGATCCTCGCGCCGCAGCCCTGGCTCACGGTCGCCCAGGTCAAGGAGGCGCTGGAGCGATGAGCGCGCCGACCCCCGCACGGCCCGCGGACCGCCAGGCCCGCGCCCTCCGTCTCGGTCCCCGCACCTGGCTGGCGCTCGCCCTGGTCAGCGCGGTGGGCGTGGCCGGCTTCGGCTGGCCGTTCCTCGCCCCGCCCGACGCGGCGGTGAACGCGCACCAGGGTGACGCCCCGTGGCTGTTCGCCGGGCTGCTGGTGCTGCTGGTGGCCGTGGTGGGGGCGGCGCTGTCGGAGTCGGACCTGGGCGCGAAGGCCGTGGCGATGCTCGGTGTGCTCGCGGCGGCGGGCGCGGCCCTGCGGCCCGTCGGCGCGGGCACGGCAGGACTGGAGCCCATGTTCTTCCTGATGGTGCTCAGCGGCCGGGTCCTCGGCCCGGGCTTCGGCTTCGCCCTGGGCTCGGTCACGATGTTCGCGTCCGCGCTGCTCACCGGCGGGGTGGGCCCCTGGCTGCCGTTCCAGATGCTGGCGATGGGCTGGTTCACGATGGGCGCGGGCTTCCTGCCCGGCCCGGACCGGCTGCGGGGCCGCCTCGAGGTCTGGATGCTCGCCGCGTACGGCTTTCTGGCCGCCTTCGCCTACGGCACGGTGATGAACCTGGCGGGCTGGACCTTCATGAGCTCGCTGGCCTCGAACATCGCCTTCGACGGCGACGACCCGGTGTCCGCCAATCTGGCCCGCTTCGTCGCGTACTGCCTGGCCACCTCCCTGGGGTGGGACCTGGGGCGGGCCGTGATCACGGTGGTGCTCACCCTCACCGTCGGCGCGACGGTGCTGCGGGCGCTGCGCCGCGCCACGCGCCGGGCCGCTTTCGAGGCCCCGGTCACTTTCGGCGACACCCCTCGGTAGGCGTGCGTGCGCGGGCCGTGGGCGAGGTGGTGAAGCACCCCACATGACCCGGGTCACATACGAAGGAGGGCCGTAGACCGGCCGCTCCCTCACTTCCCGCCGACGCCCGCCAAACCGGACGTTGCGGACATGGGGTGACAGGCACCTCCGACCATCGGTAGTAAAAGGGACCTTTGCGGGCAATCCCGGGATTTGTTTCTGTGGAGCAGTCGCCAGGCGCCGACGCCCTCCACGGGTCGCGGCGCCGACGTTTGCCCGCCTCACGGCGGGCGCGCGACTCCCCTGCTTCCGACCGAAAGGCCGCCTGTGTCCGCCGTTTCCCTCCTCCGCTCCGTCGCCACCCCGAAGAAGGCCCTCGCCGGTGCCGCCCTGACGGCCGCCACCTGCGGCACGCTGATCGCCGCCGCGCCCGCGCAGGCCGCGACCACGGCGGCCCCCGCGTCCGCCTCCTCGGCCCAGGCGACCGCGAAGAAGATGATCGGCAACTCGGCCGAGTTCCAGTGCTTCTCGAACATCGTGTCGCACGAGAGCGGCTGGAACCCGCAGGCCACCAACGCCTCCAGCGGCGCCTACGGCCTGGTGCAGGCGCTGCCGGCCTCCAAGATGGCCTCGGCGGGATCCGACTGGAAGACCAACCCGGCCACCCAGATCAAGTGGGGCCTGGACTACATGAAGGACCGCTACGGCAGCGCCTGTGACGCCTGGTCCTTCTGGCAGGCCAACAACTGGTACTGAGCGTCACCCCTGATACCGAAGGCGGCGGCCCCCCGATCCCCGGGGCCGCCGCCTTCGCCTGTCTCGGAGCTCCTGAGTGTCAGCCCAGGATCAGTGGCAGCCGCGCGGTGAGGCCGCCCAGCGCGGCGGTCTCGTCGGCGGTGGGCGTGCGCCGGCCCGTGCCGAGCAGCAGGGCGTCCGTGTCGGACAGTTCCGCGGGGAACGGGGCGCCCGCGATCCGCTCCAGCGCGGCGCGGGCGGCCGTCAGTGTCCCGGCCGGGGGCTGCGGGGCGGACGGCAGGTGGGCGATCAGGTCCAGGTGGTGCAGCGTCCATTCGAGGACGTACGCCGCGAGGTAGTCGCCGGCGGTCAGCACCTTGTCCTTGGTGCTCACGAGGGCGGCGGGATCGGCCAGTCCGGCCGCCCGCCCGGCCGCGGAGCCCACGTCGTCCAGGTGGAACCTCAACAGCGCGGGATCGCCGTAGGCGGCGGCCAGACGCGGGATGAGCGCGTCCAGCGGGTCGTCGCCGGTGGGCGGGTCGACGAGGTCCCAGTACGTCGTCGCGTCCGCCGTGGGTGCGGTGCCGGCGGGCGTGACGAGCGTGATGAGGACGTCCTGCGCGTCGATGACGAGATGGCAGACGAGGTCCCGCACCAGCCAGCCCCGGCAGCCGGACGGCCGTCCGAAGTCCTCGCCGGGAATTGCGGCCACGGCGGCGAGCAGCGCGCCCCAGCTGCGGGAGAAGTCACCGGTCCCCATGTCGCGTGCCATGTCCCGGATCCTAGGCGCTTCAGATCTCCCCGGCGTCCCGCAGCCACGCCGTGAAGTCCTCCGTCAGCGCGGGCGGGTTGGCGGCCCGGGTGGCGTGCGCCTCCCAGCCGGGGCGGGCCATGTCGAAGACGACGACCGGCAGCGGGCGGCCGAGGACGCGCTCGATCACCCCGTCGGCGTGCAGCTGCCGGGCCAGGTCGATCACGGCGTCGCAGAAGTGCGCGCGCAGCAGTGCGGCGCGGGCGGCCACGTCCTCGTCGTCGAGCAGCCGGTCCAGGTCGACCTCCCCGTCGTACCAGACGCCGAGACTCCGGACCTCCTCCTCGTACACCCGGCTGCCGACCGGGTCCTCGGGGACGTTGCCGAGCGTCTCGAAACCCTCGAGGAGCCAGTGGGCGTAGTTCCAGCGGGCCTCGCCGTCGTCGTCCGGGGCGCGCTCCCGCTCGTACTGCGTCTCGGTGTTGTAGCCGACGGCCACGTACGGGCGGCGGTCGTCGTCGTCCACCCGCCAGACGCGGAAGGACAAGGCGTAGATCTCGGGCCTGAGTTCGGCCGGGAAGCGTTCGAGGACGCCGACGGCCGCGGTGCGCAGGTGGGCGAGGAAGGTCTCCGGTCGATCCGTCATCCGGGGAGCATCCCATCCGTCAACGACAGGCGATGGGACCCCCCTTGAGGAGTGAACGCCGGGACCGAGTATGACGTCCTCATGATCGTGCCCTCTGCCGACCTCACCCTGCTCCGGCGCCCCGGCCCGGCCCCGGAACGCGGGCGGACCGTCCGTTCCTTCTGCCGGCGTCGTCGCGTGCCGCTCCTGGCCGTGTCGGCCGTGCTGCCGCTGTACGCGCTGTGGTGGGCGGTGCTGGCCACCGGCGGCGGCGACCTCGCCGCCCAGGACGCGTGGGCGGATTTCGCGGGGCGGCACGGCTCGTCGGCGTACAGCCTGTTCTGGTACGGCGGCATGCACACCGCCAACTACAGCCTCATATCCCCGTACCTGATGGCGGCGGTCGGGGTGCGGGCGCTCACCGTGGCGTCCGGGCTGGCCGCCACCTGGATCGCGGCGGTGCTGGTCGCACGGGCGCTGCCGCGCCGGCCGGTCGCGCCCGCGCTGCTGGCCGCGCTCGGCCTGTGGGGCAACGTGGCCTCGGGGCGCACCACGTTCGCCCTGGGAATCGCCTTCGGTCTCGCCGCGTGTCTGTACCTCACCGGTCCGCGCCTCACCGAGCAGAAACGTCTCGTCCTCACCGGCGCCTACGCCGCCCTCGCCACCATGGCGTCCCCGGTCGCGGGGCTGTTCCTCGCGGTCGTCGGGGCGGGCCACGTACCGGTGCGGCGGCCGGGTCCCGCGGTCGCCCTGATGCTGCCGCCCGCCCTGGTGGTCGGGGTGACCAGTCTCCTCTTCCCCTTCCACGGGGAGCAGTTGATGCCCGCGGGCCGGATATGGACACCCGCGGTCCTCGGGATCGCGGTCGCGGTGCTGTCCCCGCCGTCCTGGCGGGTGGCGCGGTGGAGCGGCGCCGTCTACGCGGCCGGGACCGTGCTGGTGTTCCTGATCCCCTCGCCCATCGGCACGAACCTCGAGCGGTTCGCCGAGTACGCCGCTCCCGTCGCGCTGCTGGTGGCCCTGCTCGCGCAGCCGCGGCTGCGGGCGGTGCGGCGCGGCCTGCTGGTGGCCGCGCTGGTGTTCTCGGTGGGGTGGACCGGCAAGAAGACCGTCGACGACCTGAAGGTGTCCACATCCGTCCCGGCCTGGGCGGCGCAGACGGAGGGGGTCGTACGCGCCCTGGAGGCCCTCGGCGCCGACCGGACGCGAGTGGAGGCGGTGCCCGCCCGCAACCACCGGGAGGCGGTGGCGCTCGCCCCGCACGTCCACCTCGCGCGGGGCTGGAACCGGCAGCTCGACATGGAGCGGGCCCGGCTGTTCTACGACGGCTCGTTTTCCGCCGCCACGTACCGGGCGTGGCTGGACCGGTGGGCGGTCGGGTTCGTGGTGCTGCACGACGGGAAGCCCGACGGGTACGCCGAGGAGGAGGCGCGGCTGGTGCGGGAGCGGCGGCCCGACTGGCTGGTGCCGGTGTGGCGGGACGCGCACTGGGCGGTGTTCCGGGTCCGGGACGCGGTGCCGCTGGTGTCCGCGCCGGGGTCGGTGGTGCGGACCTCCGGCGCGGAGCTGGTGCTGCGAGTTCGGCGGCCCGGGACGGTGACCGTGCGGATCGCGTACTCGCCGTGGCTGCGGGTGGACGGTGGCGGGTGCCTGTCCCGCGCGGGCGAGTTCACCCGGCTCACCATGACCGCGCCCGGCGAGTACCGGATCAGCTCGGAGTACGGTCCTTCTCCGGCGCGGACGGAGAGCTGCTGACCTCCTTCGCGTCCTTCGCGTCCTTCGCGCCCTTCGCGTCCTCCGCGTCCCGCTCGCTGTTCTCGGCCGCCGCCGTGACCGTGCGGGCCCGGGGGCCCTGAAGCAGGTACGTCAGGCCGAACCCGGCGCCGACGACGACCGCGCCGCCGGCCGCGTCCAGGATCCAGTGGTTGCCGGTCGCGACGATCGCGGCGGCCGTGAACAGCGGATGCAGCAGCCCGAGGGCCTTCATCCACACCCGGGGCGCGATGACCGCGATCACCAGGCCGCACCACAGCGACCAGCCGAAGTGCAGCGACGGCATCGCCGCGTACTGGTTGGTGAGCGCGGTCAGCGTGCCGTAGTCGGGCTGGGAGAAGTCCTGCACGCCGTGGACCGTGTCGATGATGCCGAGGTCCGGCATCAGACGCGGCGGGGCCAGCGGGTACAGCCAGAAGCCGGCCAGGGCGAGCAGGGTGGCGAAGCCGAGGGCGGAGCGCGCCCAGCGGTAGTGGACGGGGCGGCGCCAGTAGAGCAGGCCGAGCACGGTCAGCGGCACGACGAAGTGGAACGACGTGTAGTAGAAGTCGAAGAACTGCCGCAGCCAGCCCACCTGCACCACGGCGTGGTTGACCGCGTGCTCGATGTCCAGGTGGAGCAGGCGCTCCAGGTCGAGGATCTGCTCGCCGTGCTCCTCGGCGCGGGCGCGGCCCGCCTCGTTGCTGCCGCCGGTCGCGGCGAGGCGCACCCTGGCGTATCCGGCGTAGGTGACGCGGATGAGCAGCAGCTCCAGCAGCAGGTTCGGCCGGATCAGCACCCGCCGCAGGAACGGCAGCAGCGGCACGAACGCGAACCGGGCCGGCACGGGCGGGGCGTACGGCGTCGGCACCGGTTCGCGGAAGTACGGCGAGGTGCGGCCGAGGAACGGCACGGCGGTGGCGGCGGCCAGCGCGGCGAGCAGCACCACGTTGTCGCGCAGCGGGTGCAGGAACGCCATGTTCGGCAGCATCATCTTGGCCGGCAGCGTCATCACCAGGACGACGGCGACGGGCCACACCAGCCGGTCGCGGGCGCGTGTGCCGACCCGGCCGACGACGGTGAGCAGCACCCACAGCAGCTGGTGCTGCCAGGCGGTCGGGGACACCGCTATGGCGGCGCACCCGGTGATGCCGACGGCGAGGAGCAGCTGGCCGTCGCGCGCGTAGTGGACGGCGCGTCTCAGGCCGAGGGCGACGACGGCGGCGCCCAGCAGCAGGAACAGGGCGATCTCCAGCGGACCCTCGAGGCCGAGCCGGAGCAGCGCGCCGTGCAGGGACTGGTTGGCGAGGGCGTCGGCGGGGCCGCCCAGGCCGACGCCCGCCAGGTGGTGCACCCAGTAGGCGGCGGAGTCCTGCGGCATGGCGGCCCAGGCGAGCGCGGTGGCCGAGGCGAAGGTGACGGCCGTCGCGGTGGCGGCCTGGCGGCGGCCGGTGAGCCACAGCAGCGGCGCGAAGAGCAGCAGGGTCGGCTGGAGGGCCGCCGCGACCCCGACGAGGACGCCGCCGGCCCTCTGCCCGTGGGCGACGAAACAGCCGAGCAGGACGAGCAGCACCGGGATGACGCTCGTCTGGCCGAGCCAGAGGGTGTTGCGCACCGGCAGGGACAGCATGAGCAGGCTGACCGCGACGGGCGCGGCGAGCAGCGCGGTGCGCCGGCCGACCGGCTGGGGCAGCGCGCGGGCGGCGATCAGCGCCAGCGCCACCACCAGCAGCAGGGTGCCGAAGGTCCAGCCCCAGCCGAGGGTCTGTTCGGCCGACCGGGTCAGCGGTTTGAGGACGAGCCCGCCGAACGGCGTGCCGGTGAACTCGGTGGAGTCGTAGAGGGAGCCGCTGACGTGCAGCACGCCCTCGGGGCCCACCCAGGTCTCCAGGTCGGTCAGGCGTTCACCGCTCGGGGTGGTGAGGACGAGGGCGACCTGGCGCACCGCGAGGACGGCGGCGAGCAGCCACAGTCCGAGGCGCGCCGCCCGCAGCCGCGCCCGGGTGCCGCCCACGGCCGTCGCGCCGAACGTCTCGGCCGGTCGCCCACTGTGTTCCGCATTCGCCACGCCTCGTCGGCCTCCCGCCCCGTTGTCGCCCCGCGCGTCCCGTGCGGGGGTGGTGCCGTGCGCCGCCCGGCGGGCGCGCACCCCTCGGCTAGGACGCAGGACACCGCCGCTTCACCTGACGGCCCTCTCTCTTTTGTCCGGATGACGATAGTCCGGACGGGATGCGGTTGCCTCGGGGCGACGCGAGAAGGATCACAACCGGCCACCCCCGGCGAAGATCGCCGGGGTCGCGACATGCCTGCGCACACCGCATTTCCGTGCAGTATGCATCGATCCCCGTACCGTACGTAACGGGGGAAACGCCGCCTATCGTCGCTGGCTTGGCCCGCCCGACAGCGCCGCCGCGCGGACCCGTCCCTGTTCCCGACGAAAGGCAGGCGAGCGAAGTCTTGTCGACTGCTCAGGTCGCCCCTCACTCCGTCGCCCCCGGTCCCGCCGGCGCTCCCGCCCCCGGCACGGCCGGTGCGGCACAGGCACCCGACCCCGCCCTCGGCCCCCCGACGGTCACCGACCCCGCGCTGGTCAGGCGCGCCGTGAAGGCGGCCGCGCTCGGCAACGCCATGGAATGGTTCGACTTCGGTGTCTACAGCTACATCGCCGTCACCCTGGGCAAGGTCTTCTTCCCCACGGGCAACGCCACCGCCCAGCTGCTGTCCACGTTCGGCGCCTTCGCCGCGGCCTTCCTGGTCCGCCCGCTCGGCGGCATGGTCTTCGGCCCGCTCGGCGACCGCGTGGGCCGGCAGAAGGTCCTCGCCCTCACGATGATCATGATGGCCGCGGGCACCTTCGCGATCGGCCTGATCCCCTCCTACGCCGCCATCGGCGTGGGCGCCCCGATCCTGCTGCTGGCGGCGCGCCTGGTGCAGGGCTTCTCCACCGGCGGCGAGTACGCCGGCGCGTCCACCTTCATCGCCGAGTACGCCCCCGACAAGCGGCGCGGCTTCCTCGGCAGCTGGCTGGAGTTCGGCACCCTCGCCGGCTACATCGGCGGCGCCGGCCTGGTCACCCTGATGACGGCGCTGCTGTCCACGGACGACCTGCTCTCCTGGGGCTGGCGCGTCCCGTTCCTGATCGCGGGCCCGATGGGCATCATCGGCCTCTACCTGCGGATGCGGCTGGAGGAGACCCCCGCCTTCGCCGCCGAGGTCGCCAAGGCCGAGACCGAGCGCCCGAAGGTGCCGCTGCGCGAGATGGTCACCGGCCAGTGGCGCGCGCTGCTGCTGTGCGTGGGCCTGGTGCTGGTCTTCAACGTCACCGACTACATGCTGCTGTCGTACATGCCGAGCTACCTCACCAGCGAGCTGGGCTACGACGCAACGCACGGCCTGGTCGTCGTGCTCGGCGTGATGGTGCTGATGATGGTCGTGCAGCCGTTCGCGGGCGCGCTGACCGACCGGGTGGGCCGCCGCCCGGTGATGGCGGCCGGCTGTGCGGGCTTCCTCGTGCTGTCCGTGCCGGCGCTGCTGCTGATCCGCGACGGCGGGCTGCTCGCGGTCGCCGCCGGCATGGGCGCGCTCGGCATGCTGCTGGTGTGCTTCACCGCCGCGATGCCGTCCGCGCTGCCCGCGCTGTTCCCCACCCGGGTCCGCTACGGCTCGCTGTCGATCGGCTTCAACGTCTCGGTGTCCCTGTTCGGCGGCACCACCCCGCTGGTGGTCACGGCCCTGATCGGCGTGACCGGCAATGTGATGATGCCCGCCTACTACATGATGGCGGCGGCCGTGATCGGCGGGTTCGCGGTGTGGCGCATGGCCGAGTCGGCCGGCCGCCCGCTGCCCGGCTCGCCCCCGTCGCTGGAGCCCGAGATGCACGGTGCGCACCCCGGGACTCGCCCCGGGACACGCCTCGAAAAGGTCTGACGGGCCCGGGCCGCGCCCCGTATCTTCGACAGCCGATCCGGCGGGGCAGGTCCGGCCGGCCCGACGGAAGGCACACCCGCATGAGCGAGGCGCGGCTCTGGCACGCGGTGGACGACTACTTCACCGGACGGCTCCTGGGCGACGACGGCGACGAGGCCCTGGCGGCGGCGCTGCGCGACAGCGACGCCGCCGGACTCCCGCCCATCGCCGTCTCCCCCCTCCAGGGCAAGCTGCTCCAGCTCCTCGCGCGGCTCCAGGGCGCCCGGCGCGTCCTGGAGATCGGCACGCTCGGCGGCTACAGCACCATCTGGCTGGGCCGCGCGCTGCCCGCCGACGGGCGGCTGGTCACCCTGGAGTACGACCCCCGGCACGCCGAGGTCGCGGTCCGCAACCTCGCCCGCGCCGGACTCGCCGAGCGGGTGGAGGTGCGGGTCGGCCCGGCGCTGGAGACGCTGCCGAAGCTCGCGGACGAGCAGCCGCCGCCGTTCGACCTGGTGTTCATCGACGCCGACAAGGCGAACAACCCGCACTACGTCGAGTGGGCGCTGCGCCTGACGGCCGCGGGCAGTCTGATCGTCCTCGACAACGTGGTGCGCGGCGGCCGGGTCGCCGACCCCGGGAACACCGACCCGGACGTGGTGGGCACCCGCGCCGCCCTGGAGATGTTCGGCACCCACCCGCGGCTGGACGCCACGGCGGTGCAGACGGTCGGGGCGAAGGACCACGACGGGTTCGCGCTGGCGCGCGTGGTGTCCTGAGCGGGCGGGGAGCTTCGCGGCGGGGAGGGCCCGGCGGGCTCAGACCTCGTGGTAGAAGCCCACGTTGACGCTGCGCGGGGCGGTGCGGTCCAGGATCACGACCTCGCCGCTGCCGCCCCGGGGCAGCGGCACGGTCCCGCCGTACGCGAGCGGCTGGGCGTACTCCCCGACGGTCAGCCGCACCTCCGACGACGGCTCGGGCAGCGAGCCGCGCAGCCAGGTCAGATGCCAGCTGCCGTCCTGCGCGCACTGGAACTCCAGATGCACCCTGGACACGAACAGCCAGTCGTCCGGCGTCGCCAGACGGCACAGGGACGTGTCCCGGCCCACCCGCAGCACGGTGCCCGGCTCGCTGGGCGCGTCGGCCATCAGCATCCCGGCCGTGGCGCCCGCTTCCGCCGCGGACACCGCGGCCATGGTGAGTTCGAGCACGTGCGCTCCTCCTGAGAGGTCCTGGGGGCGGAACGGCCGGATCGGCCGCCCGCCGCCAGATGATAAAACGCCCGGCCGTACCGCGTCCGGCACAATGGGGTCATGACCGAGCGCAAGCCACCCGGCGTCGACTTCGAGAGCTGGGTCGACAAGCAGATCCGCGATGCCGACGCGCGCGGGGAGTTCGAACGGCTCGAGGGCGCCGGCCGGCCGCTGCCGCCCGAGGTGGAGAGCACCTACGACGAACTGTGGTGGGTCAAGCGGAAGATGGTCCGCGAGGGCATGTCGGTGCTGCCGCCGACGCTGGCCCTGCGCAAGGAGGCCGAGGACGCGCTGGAGGCGGCCCTCACAGCCCCCTCGGAGCGGGTGGTGCGGAAGATCATCGCGGAGATCAACGCGAAGATCAGCGACATGATGTTCAAGCCGCCGCCCGGCCCCCCGCTGGGCAAGAAGCCGTACGACGTCGAGGACGTCGTACGCCGGTGGCGGGAGCGCCGGGCGGCGTCGGACGGACGTGACGGGCAGGGCTCACAAGGCTGACAGCACTGACAGCACTGACAGGACCGACGGCGCGGGCGGGGCGCACAGGGCGGCTCAGACGCCCAGCAGGCGCTCCGCCAGTTCGCGGTAGTCCCGCAGCGCGAGCCGCAGTTGCTCGGTGTCGGCGGCCGGAGCGGTGTCGCCCTTCCGCGGGTCGCCGGAGGCGGGCGTCTTCCAGTTCTGCGCGAGAGTGCGGCGGCGCTCGGTGAGCGCGTCGGTCAGCCGCTCGGTGATCTCGCGCAGGACGAGGTCGGCCTCCTCCACGGCGTCCCGCGGCCGGTCCACGAACCCGGCGACGGCCTGCCGCAGTTGCGCGGAAAGACGGTCACAGGTGTCGTCGGCGAGGAGGCGGGACTCGGACCCGGGACGGCCGTGGTGTGCGGACGCGCCGTCCGCCGCGTGGGCGGAGGTGTCCTCGCCGGTGCGCGGGTGGGCCGCGACCAGCGGGCTCTCGGTGCCGGCGGGGCCGGTCCCCGTACCGCTGCCGTGCGCGGTGTCCGTACCGTCGGCGCCGGAGCGGCGCGGGGCGTCGCTCTCGCCGAAGCCGACCGTGGAGTCCGCGCCCCCGCGGCTCGGGGAGGTCCCGGCCCTGCGGCCGGCCTCCGTCTTGCGGCCGAGCGTGGCCGCCTCGTGGCCGGGGTCCGCGGAGGCGGGGCCGGCCGGCGCGGTGTCCGTGCCGTTCGGGCCGTTCGGGCCGTTCGGGATCCAGGTGTCCTGGGTGTGACGGGGTGCCTCGGGCATGACGATCAGCTCTCCTTCGCCTGGCGGCGGCGCAGCAGCGACGGGGTGCGGTGACCGTCGCCGCGGGCGGCGGGGGCGTCCGTGCGGTCGCCGTGCGCGCCACGGTGTCCGCCGTCGTGCCGCGACGGCCGGACCAGCTCCTCGAACAGCGCCCGCGCCTCGACCATCGCCTCGCGCATCTCCTCCGTGCCGGCGGCGCCGTCGTGCGCGCCGTCCGGGTGGGCCCGCGCGACGCGGTGCACGCGGCGGTAGCCCTCGACGTGGTGGGCGTGGTGCACGGACAGCGCCGCGACCTGCTCCTCGTACTGCCCGCCGGCGGGGAAGCCCCGCGTGCCGGCGAGTTCGGCGATCAGGCGGTCCGCCTCGGCGACCGCCTCACGCGGCGCGTCGACGAACCGCTCCTGGGCGGCCGTCCAGCGCGCCTCGTAGCGCTCGCGCTCGGCCGGCTCCAGCGGCCGTACGCGCAGGGAGCCGTGGCGCTCCACGCGCGCGGACAGCTCCCGTTCGGCGGCCTTGGTGTCCCCGTCGTGCCGGGCGACGGCACGCTCGTACTCGGGACCGAAGCGCCGCTTGAGGCTCGCGCCGTGCCGCGGGCCGCGTGCGCGCAGGGTCAGGACGGCCGCGACGGCGACAACGACCGCGACAATCACGATCAACGCAATGATCAGGCCAGTGGACATGAATGCCTTCCGGGGGTTCTCGTCCCAACCGGCACTCCTCGCGAGCCGGTTCGCCCCCACGGGTTGCCCGTTGCACCGCCCACAAACTGCGCGGCGCAGACGGCGGTCTCCGCGGCCCTCGCCTGCCGACCGGTCCCCGGCGGCCAATTCGCTTGCGCCGGGGGCCGGTCGGGCGCCGAGAATGCCGTCATGACCTGGACCGTCGCCCCGGAACGTCCCGGCTCGCCCGCCGCCCTCGCGCTCTGGCGGGCGTACTACACGGAGGTCAGCGACCGCTGGTACCTGCTGCACGAGGGGCGCCGGACCGACCCGGACGAGCTGGAGCGGGAGATCGCCGCGCAGTCGGGCGCGGACCTCGCCCCGCCGCGCGGGCTGCTGCTGGTCGCGCGGTACGCGGGTGAGCCGGCGGGCAGCGCCGGGATCAGGCTGTCGCCGGACGGCACGGCCGCCGAGCTGACCCGGGTGTTCCTGTACGAGCGGATGCGCGGCCGGGGCGGCGCGGCGCTGCTGGTCGGGGCCGCGGAGGAGGAGGCGCGGGCCCGTGGCGCCCGCCGGATGATCCTGGACACCCGCGGCGACCTGGTGGAGGCCCGCGCCCTCTACGCCCGCCTCGGGTACGCCGAGACCGAGCCGCACAACGACGACCCGTACGCCGAGCACTGGTTCGCCAAGCCGCTCGCCTGAGGCCGGGTCACCGCCCGCCTCTCAGCTCGCCGGGGCGGCCGCGCGGGCGGACTGGGGGCGTTCGCCGCGGGAGCCGCACAGCTCGTCGTTGAGTTCGTGCACGAGCTGCACCAGGTCGGTCGGGCGGTCCGGTCCCCACCAGTCGCCCAGCAGCTCGGCCAGGGACTCCTCGCGCGCCCGCGCCAGCCGTTCGCTCACCTCGCGGCCCTCGTCGGTGAGCACCATGTCCAGGCCCCGGCGCACGGCGAGGTGCCGGCTCTCGACCTGCCGGGTCGCCTCCAGGACGACGTCCAGCGGAACGGGGTTGCGTTCGGCGAGCCGGGCCGGTTCCACCGAGCCGTGGCGGCGGATCCGCAGCAGCAGCCAGCTGGACGCGGGCAGCAGGTCGTAGCCCGCGCGGTCGGTGATCTTCCGGTAGATCTCCCGGCGTCCCTCGCGGGTGCCGAGCACCGACAGGGCGCGGTACACCTCGTCGTGCGAGGAGCGTTCCACCGGGTTGGGGGCCAGCGTCTCGGAGGCGTCGGGCGCGGTGACCGAGGCGCGCAGCGGGTCCTCCTTGAGGAACCAGGCCAGCGCGAAGCCCAGCAGCGCGACCGGCACGGCGTACAGGAAGACGTCGGTGATGGCGGTCGAGTAGGCGTCGAGCGCGGCGGGGCGCAACGGGGGCGGCAGGGCGGCGATGCCGCGCGGGTCGGCCTCCAGCGTCTCGGGCGAGACGCCGAGCGGCAGGTCCACGCCGCGGAAGGCCGCGCTGAGCTGGTCGCCGAGCCGGCCGGCGAAGATCGCGCCGAACACGGCGACGCCGAACGAGGCGCCGATGGACCGGAAGAAGGTCGCCCCGGAGGTGGCGACGCCGAGGTCCTCGTAGGGGACGGCGTTCTGCACGATCAGCACCAGGACCTGCATGACCAGGCCGAGACCGAGGCCGAAGACGAAGAAGAACCCGCTCATCACCGCGGTGGAGCTCTGTGTGTCGAGCTGGTGGAGCAGCAGCAGTCCGACGGCGGTGACGGCGGTGCCCGCGATCGGGAACACCTTCCAGCGGCCGGTGCGGCTGACGATCTGCCCGGAGCCGGTGGAGGACAGCAGCATGCCGGCCACCATCGGCAGCATGTGCACCCCGGAGAGGGTGGGGCTGATCCCGTGCACCACCTGGAGGAAGGTCGGCAGATAGGTCAGCGCGCCGAACATCGCGAAGCCGACGATGAAGCTGATCACGGCGGACAGGGTGAACGTCCGCACGCGGAACAGCTTCAGCGGCAGCACCGGTTCGGCGGCCCGGCGCTCCACCGCCACGAACGCGACGATCAGCACGGCGCCCAGCACCGCGAGCCCGATGATCTGCCACGACGCCCAGGGCCAGGTGGTGCCGCCGAGGGAGGCGACCAGCACCAGACAGGTGGCGACGGAGGCGATGAGCAGGGTGCCCAGGTAGTCGATCACATGCTTGGTCGACCGGCGGGGAATGTGCAGCACGGTGGCGATGACGGCGAGCGCGACGATCCCGACGGGCACGTTGACGTAGAACACCCAGCGCCAGCTCAAGTGCTGGGTGAACAGCCCGCCGAGCAGCGGCCCGAGCACGCTGGTCGCGCCGAACACCGCCCCGAACAGGCCCTGGTAGCGCCCGCGTTCGCGAGGCGGCACCAGGTCGCCGACGATCGCCATCGACAGCACGATCAGCCCGCCGCCGCCGAGGCCCTGGAGCGCGCGGAAACCGATCAGCTGAGGCATGTCCTGCGCGGCCCCGCACAAGGCGGAGCCGACGAGGAAGATGACGATGGCGGTCTGGAACAGGCGTTTACGGCCGTACTGGTCGCCGAGCTTGCCCCACAGCGGGGTCGCGGCCGTGGACGCCAGCAGATAGGCGGTGACCACCCAGGACAGGTGCTCCAGGCCGCCCAGGTCGCTGACGATGGTGGGCAGGGCGGTGGAGACGATCGTCTGGTCGAGAGCGGCCAGCAGCAGGCCGAGCAGCAGCGCGCCGATCGACAGCACCACGCTGCTCGACACCTGGTCCGTGTGGTCCGCACCCCCGGACGGTCCCCGCGGGACCGCCGGACCGTCCGGGGGTGCGGACCGCGCGCGTCCCGTGTCCGGCGCCGAACGGTGAGCGTCCCCGGCCATGCGGACCTCCAGAGGTTCTCGTATCACCCTCCATCGTGATCGGAGTGTCCGTTTATGGCCTGTTGAGTCCGAGCGGAAGTCCGCATTCCGGGGGCGCACGAACAAGAGTGTGAAGAAGATCTGCATAATCTCTGGAGTTCGCGAGGGGAGGGATCACGCGTGGACCAGCCGAACGGGCACCCGTGCCCGGAATGCGGTGCGCCCAGGCACGCCGACAACACGCCGTCGTGCGGCTGCGCCCGCCGCGCCGCCGACGCCCTCCGCGACGTCCGCACGGCCGAGGCCGCCGCGGCGGAGGACTTCGACCCGCTGCGGATACGCCCGTACGTCGAGTTGAGCAGCACTACGCCGGACGGGTTGCCCCAGGCAACGGACCCGGGGTCGTTGTCGACGCCCGAGGCGCGGAGGGGGGACGGGTCCCCGGACTCCCCCGACGCCACGATGACCCTCAAGGCGATACGCCTTGACGCGGCGGAGCGCGGCGGGGTGACGGCGTCTGGGCCGGCGGGCGGGGGCGAGGCGGCCGACGCAGGCGGGTCGGCCGGCGCTGGGGCGCCCGGCAGCGGGGCCGCGGCGACCGGCGTGAGCGCCGCGCGCGGCAGCCGCGCCGACGACACGACACCCGGCCGAGCAGGCGCGTCGGCCGACGCGAGCGGGTCGGCCCGCACCGGAGCGCCCCTTACCGGGACCGCAGCGAACGGCGCGAGCAGCGCGCACACCGGCGGCCCCGCCGACCACGCGACCCCCGGCCCGGCGTCCGCACCCGGCGAAGGCGGGCCGACCGGCGCGGGCGGACCGACCGGCACCGAGGCGTCGCCCCGTGCCGGGGCCGCAGCGGCCGGCACGGCCGGCGGAAGCACCGCGCACACCAGCAGCCGCCCCGACGACACGACGCCCTTCCCCGCGTCCGCACCCGGAGCGGGCGGGTCGGTCGGCTCGATGGCGCCCCACGCCGGAGCCGGAGCGACGGGCGCGAGCACCGCGCACGTCAGCAGCCCCGCCGACGCGGCGTCCCGGTCGGCCGGCACCCAGGCGCCCCGCACCGGAGCCGCAGCGAACGGCGCGAACGCCGGGCACGCCCACAGCCCCGCCGACTCAACCCCCGGCACCGCGCACCGCGCCCCCGCGCCCGGCGCATCGCAGCCCCCGGCGGACGCCACCATGACGCTGCGCGCCGTCCGCCCCAACGGCGCCGCGCCCGGCACCGGGCAGCCCGGCGCGACCCCGGCCGGAGGCGCCGACGCCCCCTCCCTCCCCACCCCCCTGGCCCCCGGCACCGCCCAGCCGAACGCCGACGACCTGGGCCTCTTCGACGACTCGACGCGTCCGCTCCGCGCGGTGTCCCCGGGCGCGGCCGCCCCTCGCCCCGATGACGCCGCGCCGCGCAAACGCCGCCGGCGCGGTGCGCTGATCGTGGCGTCCGGGGCCGCCGTGGCCGTCCTGGGCGCGGCGGGCTGGGCGAGCGGGCTGTTCTCGTACGACACGCCGTCACGGAACACCGCCGCCCCGGACGACGTCAGGGCGGGCCTGCCGGACGCGTCGTCGGCGGCCCCTTCGGCGGAGGTGTCCTCCGAAGCCCCGTCCGTCTCCCCCGGCGCGTCCGCGTCGGCCTCGGACTCCCCGGCCGCGAGCGCGAGCGCGTCCGGGTCGCCGTCGCCCTCGGAGTCCAGCTCCGCGCCGAGCGCGTCCGCGAGCACCGAGCCGTCGGCGACCCCCTCGGCCGACGCCGAGTCGTCCGCGCCGGCCGTGGCCCCGGAGCCGGAGGAGCCGGTCGACACCGCGCCCGTGCTGCGGCGCGGCGACCGGGGACCGGAGGTCGTCGAGCTCCAGCAGCGTCTGCGTCAGGTGTGGCTGTACCAGGGGGACACGAACGGCCAGTACGGCCGCCGGGTGGAGGAGGCCGTGCGCCACTACCAGTGGTCGCGGGGCATCAACGAGGAGCTGGGCGTCTACGGCCCGCAGACCCGTGCCCGCCTGGAGGCGGAGACCGGGACGCCGTGACGGGCCGGCGGCAACCCGCGGCCCGTCACCCCCGCGCGACGCTCATCGCGCGGCACTCCCCGCGCGGCACTCGCCGCCCGTCACTCCCGGCCCGTCGCTCCTGGCCCGTCACTCCGAGACGTGCAGCAACATCGTGCCCTCCGGCGTGCGCTCCACCCGTACCTGGGTGAGGTCGCGGACGACGACGTCCGGCCGGTGGAAACCGGCGCGCGGGCCGATGCCGACCACCCGCATCCCGGCGGCGCGCCCCGCGGCGATCCCCGCGCCGGAGTCCTCGAAGACGACGCAGTCGGCCGGGTCGACGCCCAGTTCGGCCGCGCCCTTCAGGAAGCCCTCCGGGTCGGGCTTGCTCGCGCCGACCGACTCGGCGGTGATCCGCACCGCGGGCTGTTCGAGGCCCGCGGCGGCCATCCGCGCCGTGGACAGGGCGACGTCCGCGGAGGTGACGAGCGCGTGCGGCAGCCCGTCCAGGGAGGCGAGGAACTCCCGGGCGCCCGGTATCGCGACGACGCCCTCGGTGTCCGCGGTCTCCTCCGCGAGCAGCCGGGCGTTCTCGGCGTAGTTCTGTTCCATGGGGCGGCCCGGCAGCAGCAGGGCCATGGAGGCGTAGCCCTGCCGGCCGTGCACCACCTTCATGACCTCGTCGCCGTCCAGCCCGTGGCGCTCGGCCCAGCGGCGCCAGATGCGCTCGACCGAGGCGTCGGAGTTGACGAGGGTGCCGTCCATGTCGAGCAGGAGGGCGCGGGCGGGAAGTACGGCGGTGGCGGTGGCCGTCATGGGCTGCTCCAAGGCGGTAGTGCGGGACCGTGGAGGCGGTTCCCGTGCGGGACAGAGCGGCCCCGCCCGCCGGTCAGGGAAAACGGGCGGGAGCCACTTTGTTCAACCACGGTACAAAACATCCCGGCCTCCCGCCACCGCCTCCACGGGGTGTTCACCGACGGGACGGCCGCGGGTCACCCGGCGACCGCCTCCCACAGGCTCCACACGCCCAGGCCCAGCATGAGCAGCGCGGCGATCCGCGTGATCAGCTTCAGCGGCACCCGCTTCATCAGCGCCTTGCCGCCGACGATGCCCAGACCGGCCACCGCCCACAGCGCCAGCACGGCGCCCAGGGCGACGGAGAGCGGGTCGTCGTAGCGGGCGGCGAGGTTGGCCGTCATGATCTGCGTCAGGTCGCCGAACTCGGCGACCAGGATGAGCATGAACCCGGCCCCGGCGACCTTCCAGAAGGACTGGTCCTCCGGCTTGCGGATCTCTTCCTCACCCTCGTCCTTCTTGAGCAGCAGCATCGCCGCGCCCGCGAGGAAGAGCACACCCGTGACCGCGTGCACGAGCTGCTGCGGCAGCAGGGTCAGCACACTGCCCGCCGCCACGGCCAGCGCGACATGCACCGCGAAGGCGGCGGCGACGCCGGCGAAGACGTACGAGGCGCGGTAGCGGGTGCCGAGGACGAGACCGGCGAGCGCGGTCTTGTCGGGCAGTTCGGCCAGGAAGACGACGCCGAAGACGACGGCCGTCACGGTCAGGCTGATCAACGGTTCCTCAATCGGTCGGGGCCGCCCCACCGAGAGTGATGAGCTTTCGCGCAAGACGCCTCGGCACGGCAGCACACTCGGCGCCCGCACCGTGGGGCGCGGGCGTGCACTGCTTGCCGAAGGTCTCGCTGGCGACACCCGTGACGGGTGGGCCTCCGGGCGCCGGCTCAGGCGGGCTGAGCAGTATGTCGACGGTCCGGCGAAGAGCTACTCCCCTTCTGCGCCGTCCATCGTACGCGACGCCCGCGCGCGGCCTCGTACGCGGAAACTTCACACCTGAACCATAGACGTGTCATGAGCGCGTCATTAACTTCTTACCGGACCCTCGCCTCCCGGCAACAAGGCGCCGCGAGCATTCCCCTGCACGCACGCCAACGCCCGCACCCCACAAGGGAGTTCGCATGTCGAAGTTCTACGCGCGTCGACGGCTCAGCATAGCCGCGGCACTCACCGGACTCATAGCCTCCGTCGGGCTGTTCAACGCCCCGGCCGCCTCCGCCGCCCTCCCCACCCCGGTCAGCGCCGCCACCGCCCGCAGCTATCTCGCCACCCTCGACGTCCGCACCGAGAGCCGCACCGGCTACGACCGCGACCTGTTCCCGCACTGGATCACCCAGTCCGGCGCCTGCAACACCCGCGAGACCGTGCTCAAGCGCGACGGCTCGGGCGTCGTCACCGACTCCTCCTGCGCCGCCACCAGCGGCAGCTGGTACTCCCCGTACGACGGCGCCACCTGGTCCGCCGCCTCCGACGTGGACATCGACCACCTGGTGCCGCTCGCCGAGGCCTGGGACTCCGGCGCGGGCTCCTGGACCACCTCCCGGCGCCAGGCCTTCGCCAACGACCTGACCCGCCCGCAGCTCCTCGCCGTCACCGACAACGTCAACCAGGCCAAGGGCGACCAGGACCCCGCCACCTGGATGCCGTCCCGCACGGCCTACCGCTGCACCTACGTCCGCGCGTGGGTCCAGGTGAAGTACTACTACGACCTGGCCGTCGACTCCGCGGAGAAGTCCGCGCTCCAGGGGTACCTCAACAACTGCTGACGCCGCGCGGACGACCGCCGAGGCCGCGCGGCCCCGAATTGCCGGGCGCGCAAATCTCCCCGGTGACCTCCGTCGCTGCGTACCGTACGGGGCGACGGAGGAAGGGGTCACCATGGCCGGACTGCGGCTCGGACCGCTGCTGAGGTACGTCGACGGGTCGTCCGCGACCGTCTGGGCGGAGACGGACGGCCCGGGCACCGTCGAGGTGCGCTGCCCGGACGGCACCGGCGGGACGTCCGGCACCTTCCAGGTGTGCGGCCACCACTACGCGCTGGTCCGGGTCACAGGCCTCACCCCGGGCACGACGACCCCGTACGAGGTCTTCGTGGACGGCGAACGGGTGTGGCCGCTGACCAGGGAGCCGTTCCCGTCGTTCCCGCCGTCGGTGATCCGCACCCCTGCCGGCGACGACCGGGCGCGCATCTCCTTCGGCTCCTGCCGCTGGGCCTCCCCGCCCACCGGGGAGCCCGACCCGGTGGGGCCGGACGCCCTGGACGCCCTCGCCAAGCGCCTCGCCGCCGACCCCGACGGCGAACGGCCCGACGTCCTGCTGCTCCTCGGTGACCAGGTGTACGCCGACGAGACCTCCGACGCCACGAAGGAGTGGCTCGCCAAGCGCCGCAACCTGAGCGAGCCGCCGGGCAGCCAGGTGGCGGACTACGAGGAGTACACCCACCTCTATTACGAGTCCTGGCTCGACCCGCAGGTGCGCTGGCTGCTGTCCACCGTCCCCACCTGCATGATCTTCGACGACCACGACGTCATCGACGACTGGAACACCTCCGCCTCCTGGGTCGAGGACATGCGCGCCACCTCCTGGTGGCGGGACCGGGTGCTCAGCGGGCTGATGTCGTACTGGGTGCACCAGCACCTGGGGAACCTCTCCCCCGCCGACCTCGACGCCGACCCGCTCTACGCGGCCGTGCGCGAGGCGCCCGACGGCACCGGCGCGCTGCGCGACTTCGCCTCCCGGGCGGAGGCCGACGCGACGGCGGTGCGCTGGAGCTACCGGCGCGACTTCGGCCGGGTGCGGCTGGTCATGGTGGACAGCCGCGCGGCCCGGGTGCTCGAGGAAGGGCGCCGCTCGATGCTCGACCGGGACGAGGCCGCCTGGCTGCGCGCCCAGATCTTCGACGACCGGGGCTCCTACGACCACCTGCTCGTCGGTACGTCCCTGCCCTGGCTGCTCCCCCACCTGGTGCACGACGTCGAGGTGTGGAGCTCCGTGCTGTGCCGGGGCGACAAGGGCCCGCGCTGGGCGCGGCTCGGGGAGAAGCTGCGGCGCGCGGCGGACCTGGAACACTGGTCGGCGTTCCCGGACTCGTTCGAGGAGCTGGCGGAGCTGCTCGCCGAGGCGGGCAGCGGCCCGGACGCGCCCGCCACGGTGTGCGTGCTGTCCGGGGACGTCCACCATGCCTATGTCGCCGAGCCGGACTGGCCGGGGCGCGCGGCGCCCGAGGCGCGGGTGGTGCAGCTGACCTGCTCCCCGGTCCACAACTCCATCCCCGCCTCGATGCGGGTGGGCTTCCGCTTCGGCTGGAGCGCCGCCGCGCGGACGCTGGGCCGGCTGTTCACGCTCCACGGCGGCCTCGGGCGGCCGCCGGTCGGCTGGCGCAGGACGGGCGGGCCGTGGTTCGGCAACCAGCTGATGACGCTGGCCACCCGGGGGCGTTCGGCGGTGCTGCGGCTGGAGCACGCCCGTCAGGAGGGAGCGGGGGTGCGGCTGCGGCGCGTGATGGAACGGCAGTTGAGCCGGTGAGGCGGCCGAGTCGCGGAGCCGGTGAGGTGCCCGGCCAATGAGCCGGTGAGGTGCCGGGCCGCTGAGCCGTTGGGGCGTCGAGCCGCCGTTGCTTTCGGGTACCTGTGGGTTTGCTGTGCGGCGGGGGGGCGGTTCCGGTCATGCCGGTGATCAAGGGGGTGCCTCGGGGCGCGTGGTGACGTGCGGCGGGGGTGCGCGGGAGGGGGTCAAAAGGGGCCGAAGTCGTGGCCAAATGTTGAACTTGCAAGCAAGTTTTAGGCACACCTAACGTGGGTCTCCGACTCGGTTCCGCCCCCCTGGACCGGCCTCATCCGGGGGCCGGCCCGACCGAAGGAGACCCCCCATGAACGGACGCCTCACCAGCGCCCAGCCATACGCCCTGGGCCTGTTCCGCATGGTCGTCGGCCTGCTCTTCGCCTGTCACGGCGCCGTGTCCCTGCTCGGCCTGTTCGGCGGCACGGACGGCAACGGCGGCACCGTCGAGACCGGTGCCTGGCCGAACTGGTACGCCGCCGTCATCGAGCTCGTCGGCGGCTCGCTCGTCCTGCTCGGCCTCGCCACCCGCGCCGCCGCGTTCCTGTCCTCCGGCGCGATGGCGTACGCGTACTTCAAGGTGCACCAGCCCGAGGCCCTCTGGCCCATAGAGAACAACGGCGAGGGCGCGGCCATGTACTGCTGGGCCATGTTCCTGCTGATCTTCACCGGCTCCGGCGCCTTCGGCCTGGACCGCCTGCTCGCCCGTCGCGCCTCCGCGCGGGACGGACGGCCGGCGGAACACACCCCCGTGGCCGCCTGACCGCACCGCACCACCGCACGACCCCGCACGACCGCCGACGCCTCCCCACGGCACCCGCCTCCCCAACGGCACACCGAGTCGCACAGGGCGCCCCCCGCCGCACAGGGCGGGGGGCGCTTCCGCGTGCGGGCGGGTTGGTCCGCGGACGCGGGAGGGGAGGTCGGACTCGGCGTCGGAGGGGGGACGGACGTCATGCGGGCGAACTCCGCGCAATGGGCGGGCGAACCCCCCGTGACCTTTCTGTCACTTACCGGGCGTACGCTGTATGGCTGTCATCGGCCTCTCCTGCCACCCCTGCCGCCTCCACCGCGACAGCGCGGCAGGCACGGGCCCACGGGGGCGTACGGGGAGTGCGAGTGGAGAGTGTCGGGTCGCTGGTCGGCAGCCCGTGGATCTACGCGGTGGTGGCCCTGTCGGTCCTGCTCGACGTGTTCCTCCCGGTGCTGCCCAGCGGGGTGCTGGTGATCACCGCGGCAACCGCGGCGGCCGCGAGCACCGCCGCCTACGTGCCCGACATCCTGGTGCTGACGCTCTGCGCCGCCACGGCCTCCGTCCTCGGCGACCTGGTCGCCTACCGCCTCGCCTGGCGCGGCGGCGCCCGCCTGGACCGGGCGCTCGCCCGCTCCCGTCGGCTGCGGGGCGCGCAGGAACGTCTCGGCGCGGCGCTGGCCCGGGGCGGCGGCGGTCTCGTCGTCCTCGCGCGGTTCGCCCCGGCCGGCCGCTCGGTGGTCTCGCTCGGCGCGGGCGCCGCCCGCCACCGCGCCCGCGACTTCCTCCCCTGGTCCGCCCTGGCGGGCCTGACCTGGGCCGGCTACAGCGTCGCCCTCGGCTACTTCGGCGGCCAGTGGCTCGGCGCCACGTGGCTCGCCGCAGCGGTCTCCGTCGGCGCCCTGCTCGCGGCGGGCGCGGGCGCGGGCTACCTGATGCGCAAGCCGCAGCCGACGGAGGCGCGCTAGGCGCCCCAGGGACGCGGGGAACTGCGCGACCAACCACAACACAACCCGCACCCGGCGGACAACAGCCACCGGCACCCCAGTAGCCGAGGGGGCGGCAGGCACCCTCAGGGGCGCGGGGAACTGCGCGACCAACCACAACACAACCCGCACCCGGCGGACAACAGCCACCGGCACCCCAGTAGCCGCGGCGAGCGGGGGGCGGCGTCGCCATTCAGCTCGCGGCACCCTCGCGGGCCGGGGCTCCCCGGACCTCCAGGCCGTCCAGCAGCTCGGCCGTCGCCTCGGCGATCGCCTCGACCGCGCGGTCGAACACCTCACGGTTGTGGGCGGCCGGCGCACGGAAGCCGGACACCTTCCGCACGTACTGAAGCGCGGCGGCGCGGATGTCCTCCTCCGTGGCCTCCTCGGGGAGCGCGGGCGGACGCAAAGTCTTGATACTCCGGCACATGACCCCAGTCTCGCGCCTCCCACCGCCCGTGGCCACGAAGGAATGAACACCGCCCCGGAGACCCCGGAACAACTCGCCACCCAAAATCGAACAGGCGTATCATTGGGCCGTGGCTGCGACCTATGACTTTCCGAGTGACCTCCTCGCCGGTCAGGAGGAACTGCATCAGGTCCGGGCCGAGCTGTCGGCCCTGCTGAAGCGGCTCCCCTGGTCGGTCGAACCCCTCGACGGGTTCAGCGACGACAACGGCTGGCGCAAGATCGAGCGCCCCGCCTCGCCCGGCTGGACCGAGGACGAGCAGGCCGAGGTCGAGAAGCTCCGGCGCCGCGAGCACGAGCTCGCGGTGTTCGTCAGCACCCACCGCTACTGGTCCGAGATCACCGGCACCGACCGCGTACGGGCCCGCTCCGCGCTGAAGCACGCCCACGAGAGCGCGGACGAGGAGGACTCGCCGTAGCCCCCCGACGCCCCCCGACGGCACAGGGCCCCCGGAGACGCTCCGGGGGCCCTGTCATGTGTGGGCGCGGACGGTTTCGAACCGCCGACATCCTGCTTGTAAGGCAGGCGCTCTACCCCTGAGCTACGCACCCCTGACCCGCGCTCGCCGCCCGGGTCGAGTGGACAGACTACATGTCCGGGGTCACGGTCCCGCAAACCCCGTACGCCCCGGCAGGGGGGATATCCCCACTCCGGATCCGCCGGGCGGCCGGATCCCCTCCGGGCCCCCGCCTCCGTACGGTCGAAGACGTCCGGCGCCGCCGCACCACGCGGTGTCCGTCCGTCAGCCGTACGCCCAGGGGGAGCCCGTCATGACCGCCACCGCCCGCACCACCTCGCCCGCCCGCACCTCCCGTCCCGCGCGGCTGCGGGTCCTCGCGCTCGCGGGGGCCGCCGTGGTGCTCGGCGCGGCACTGAGCGCCTGCGGGACGTCGGCCGCCGACGACGACGAACCCGACCAGCGCACCTTC
Organism: Streptomyces lusitanus; assembly: GCF_042647945.1. Classification (NCBI taxonomy): domain Bacteria; kingdom Bacillati; phylum Actinomycetota; class Actinomycetes; order Kitasatosporales; family Streptomycetaceae; genus Streptomyces; species Streptomyces lusitanus. The sequence goes on along the minus strand of NZ_JBHRWL010000011.1, from coordinate 243,854 downwards.
GAACTCCCCGGCGCCCGTCTCACCGTCGACTCCGACGAATCCGCTCTGGAGATCGTCGCCTCGGACGACCAGCCGGACGGCGAGATCGCGGTCACCCGGTGGTTCGAGGGCACCGTCGCCCTCGGCTCGGACCCGGAGGTCACCTGGTCCCTGGACGGCGACCGGCTGGTGCTGCGCGAACACTGCTCGGGCGTCGTCGCCGACTGCTCCTCCAAGCACCGCATCGTCGTGCCGCGCGGCGTCGCCGTCACCGTCGAGAGCGGCGACGGCAGCGTCCGGGCCGACGGCTTCCGCGACGCGCTGACCATCCGCACCAAGGACGGCTCGGTCCGCGTCGGCGACACCAGCGGCCCGCTGGAGCTGCGCAGCGGCGACGGATCGGTGCGCGCCGAGGTTTCCTCGCGCACCGTACGCGTCCACAGCGGCGACGGCTCCGTGCACCTCGTCCTCACCGCAGTGCCGGACCGGGTGGACTCCCGCAGCGGCGACGGTTCGACGACCATCGACCTGCCGCGCGGCGCCTACCGCGTGGACGCCTCCACCGGCGACGGCGCCGAGGACGTGTCCGTTCCGCGCGACGACTCCAGCCCTCACGAGGTGACCGCGCGCACCGGCGACGGCAAACTCACCGTCCGCACGGCGAACTGACGGGCCCGTGTGTTCGTCCTGTACCGGTGGGAGAATGACAACGGGCAGGGCGAACGACAGTACGGGAGAGGGATGTGACGGCGACACCAGCGCAGCCGTACTCGCCGTCGGAACCGCGCGTGCCTCGCCTGCGCCGAGTCCCGTTCCCCGTACCGGCGGGCCGGCGTGCCCGCCGCGCCCCTGGGCCTCTGCGTGACGCGCTCGCCCTGGCGGCCCTGCCGCTGGTCGCGGCGCTGGTGCTGCCCGCCGCGTTCGCCGGGGGCGGCACCCGGCGCTGGTTCGGCGGGCGCGCGGAGAACCAGCGCGCCGAGGCGCAGGCCGCCAAGGACGCCGCGGCCGCCGCCTTCTACGAACTCGACACCGCCCAGCGGGATCTGCGGATCTCCATCGAGACCATCACCGCCGTCGACGACTCCCCCGCCGCGCGCCGGGCCGTCGACGACTTCGCCGCGCTCGGCCGGCGCATCGACGAGGCCAGCAGCCGCTACATCAGCGCCGTCGACGCCCACGACCTCGACCGCGACGACCTGGACGCCTCCACGGCCTCCCGGGCCCGCACCGACCTGACCGCCGCCAAGGACGAACTGGGGCGGGTCAAGCAGGACCTGGACCGGTTCGCCGACGGGCTCGGCCCGCTGCTCGGCAAGGCGGAGACCCAGCTGGCCCGGCTCGCGCCCGCGGTCGAACGCGCCCGGCAGGCCCTGCTCGCCGCCTCCCAGGCCCTCGACACCGCCCGCGGCTCCGGGCTGACGGCCGACGACCTCGCCGCCCGGCTGGCCGCCCTCTCCCCCGAGCTGACCAAGCTGAACCAGGGCGCCGGGCAGCACGGCGTGCCCGGCACCCTGGACCGGGCCGCCCGCGTCACGCGCGAGGCCGAGGCGATCCGCGTGGAGGCCGAGCGGCTGCCGGAGCGGGCCGCCGAGATCGACCACCGGCTGGTCTCCCTGCGCACCCGCGCCCAGGCCCTCACCACCCGCTCCGAGCAGGTCGAACCCGTCCTGAGCGAACTGCGCCGGCGCTTCACCGCCGCCTGCTGGCAGGACCTCCAGGGCGTGCCCGAGCTCGCCGAACGCAACGTCCGGCAGGCGGAGGACCGCCTCGCCGAGGCCCGCACGGCCCGCGACGCACAGCGCTGGGCCGACGCCACCTCCCTGCTGTCCACCGCACGGGCCCTGCTGAACACCACCGACGAGGCCGTGTCCGCCGCCGGGGACCGCCTGCGCCGCCTCAACGCCGTGCAGAAGGACCCGGAGCAGGAGATCGAACGCACCCGGTTCGCCATCCGGGACGCCCAGCGGCTCGCCATGGCCGGCCGCAACACCCCCGACCCGCGCCACGCCCGCCCGCTCGACGACGCCGTGGCCCGGCTGGAACGCGCGATCGCCGGACTGGAGGGCCGCCACCCCGACTACTGGCACTTCCTCACCGAGACCGAGGCGGTCCGGGAGGCCGCGAGCCGCGTGGTGGCGCAGATCCGGGAGGAACGCGGCGCCGGCGCCAACTGACCCGCCCCCTCCTGCCGGTCCGGTTAGCCTGTGCCCATGCCTCGCTACGAATTCCGCTGCCGCACCTGCGGCGACACGTTCGAACTGAGCCGTCCGATGGCGGAGTCCTCCGCTCCCGCGGCCTGCCCGGCGGGCCACGACGACACGGTCAAACTCCTTTCCACGGTCGCGGTCGGCGGCACCGCCTCCGCGTCCGCCCCGGCCCCCCGCGCGGGCGGCGGAGGCGGCGGCTGCTGCGGCGGGGGCTGCTGCGGCTGACCCCGCGCCGCCCGGCCCGGCGGATCAGCTCCCCAGGTAGCGGAGCACCGCCAGCACTCTGCGCGAGTAACCCTCCCCTCCGCCCGCCAGTTCGAGCTTGTCGAAGATCGCGTTGGTGTGCTTCTCCACCGCGCTCTGCGAGATGTGCAGCCGCCGGGCGATGGCCGCGTTGGTGTGTCCCTGCGCCATCTCGGCCAGCACCGAACGCTCCCGCGCGCTGAGCCGGGCCAGCGGATCCACGTGGGTGGTGCGGCCGAGCAGCTGCCGGACGACCTCCGGATCGAAGGCGGCCCGCCCGGCGGCCACCCGCTCCAGCGCATCCAGGAACTCGTCGACCTGGACCACCCGGTCCTTCAGCAGATAGCCCACCCCTTCCGACTCACCCGTCAGCAGCTCCGTCGCATACCGCTTCTCCACGTACTGCGAGAGCACCAGCACCCCCACCTCGGGGCGGCTGCGGCGGATCTCCAGGGCCGCGCGCAGCCCCTCGTCCGTGTGCGTGGGCGGCATCCGGACGTCGGCGACCACCACGTCCGGCGGTGTCGCGGCGACCGCATCCATCAGCCGGTCCGCGTCGCCGACGGCGGCGAGCACCTCGTGCCCCTCCTCCGCCAGCAGCCGCACCAGCCCCTCCCGCAGCAGGATGGAGTCCTCGGCCAGGATCACGCGCACGGCAGCTCCGCGGTCACCAGCGTCGGCCCGCCCGGCGGACTGCGCACCTCCAGCCTCCCGTCCAGGGCGGCCACCCGCCGGGCCAGCCCGAACAGGCCGCTGCCCGACGCGTTCGCCCCGCCCCGGCCGTCGTCCTCGACACTCACCCGCAACGCTCCTTCCTCCGCTCCGACCGCGACGACTATCCGGCTCGGCGCCGCGTGCTTCACCGCGTTGGTGACGGCCTCGCAGACCACGAAGTAGACGACCGTCGCCACCGGCCGCGACGGCTCCCCGCTCAGCTTGTACTCCACCCGCACCGGGACCGACGCCCGCTCGGCGACCGTCTCCAGCGCCGCCCGCAGCCCCGCCTCGTCCAGGGTCGTGGGGTAGATCCGCCAGGCCACTTCCCGCAGGTCGTCCAGGGCCTGCCGGCTCTCCTCGTGCGCCTGGCGCAACAGCCGGTCCGCGCGCTCGGGGTCCTGGCTGCGCAGGGCCCGGCCCAGCAGCATGCCGAGCGCGACCAGCCGCTGCTGCACCCCGTCGTGCAGGTCCCGCTCGATGCGGCGCCGCTCGTCGTTCACCGCGTCGACCACGGCCGCGCGGCTCGCGGACAGCTCGGCGATGCGCCGCTCCAGCTCCTCCTGGTGGCGGGGACCGAGCATGCGGCGGGCCAGCTTCCCCTCCAGCTCGGCGACCGCGAGTATCCCCTGCACGGTGAGGAAGAGCAGGAAGAGCCCGGCGAGGGACGTGTAGACGACCGCTCCGGTGTTCCGCACGTCGTCGACCAGCAGCCACAGGTACATCCAGGACGTGCCGTAGCCGAGGCCGACCGCCGCCGAGAGCATCACGACCGCGCCCAGCACGCCCAGGGCCCAGCGGGAGGCCAGATACTGCAGGGCCTGTCCGTCCTCGTACACAGGAGAGGTGTGGACCCGGAGCCAGACCCGCAGCCGGGCCCTCTCCAGCTCCGTCATCCTCCGCGCGCACGCGAGGACCGGGCGGAGCACGGCCCGGCGGGGCCGCGGCCAGGCCACGACGAGCAGGATCAGCAGGCCGGCCAGGACCGTCCCGAGCAGCTCGACGACGGCCGCGGCGGCCCCCCACATGAGACCGACCGCGCACCGCACCACACGCCGCGCCATGACTCGCATGATCGCGAGACTAGCCGGGCCGGCCGGGGGCACACACTGCGGAAAACCGCAATTCGCCCTGCGGAGAACCGCAAGGGACCGTGCGGAGAACCGCACCCGATCGTGCGGCTTTCCTCAGCGACCCTTCAGCTCCGATTTCCTAGCGTGGACGACATGACAGCCATCGCAGCGCAGACGATCATGGCGGCCTCGGACACGGACGCCGGACCCCGGTGGGTCAACGACCTGATGGACGCCCTCGGCGCGCCCGGGGCCGGCCTCGCCATCGCGCTCGAGAACCTCTTCCCGCCGGTGCCGAGCGAGGTGATCCTGCCGCTGGCCGGCTTCGCCGCGAGCAACGGGCGGATGGGCCTGATCGCCGTGCTGCTGTGGACCACCGCCGGCTCGGTGATCGGCGCGCTCGCCCTGTACGGGGTGGGGGCGCTGCTGGGCCGGGAGCGGACGCTGGCCCTGGCGGGACGGCTGCCGCTGGTGAAGGCCGCGGACGTGGAGAGGACGGAGGCGTGGTTCCTGCGGCACGGGCCGAAGGCGGTGTTCTTCGGCCGGATGATCCCGCTGTTCCGCAGTCTCGTGTCCATACCCGCCGGGGTGGAGCGGATGCGGCTGCCGCTGTTCCTCGGTCTGACCACGCTGGGCAGCGCGATATGGAACACGGCGTTCGTGCTCGCGGGATACGTGCTCGGGGACAACTGGACGCAGGTGACGTCCGTCGTGTCGGCCTACTCGAAGGCGGTGCTGGCGGCGGCCGCCCTGGCCCTCGTGGCCTTCGTCGTCATACGCCTGTTCCGTTCGGGCGGCGGCAGCCGTCGCGCCGGCCGCGGCCCGGCGGGGGCAGGCTCCCGCGACGCGGACGGCGAGTCCGGCTCCGACGCGGAAGCCGGCGCCCGTGCCGGCCAGGACTCCGGCGCCCCGTCCGGGGACGCCCGCCCTGCGCGGCACCAGGCCGCCGACACCCTGAGCCTGCGCCGCCCCGGCTGATCCCGCCGCCGGCCCCGGCAGGGCGCCGGCCCCCGGCAGGGCGCGGGCCGACCCCCGGCGAGGCCCCCGCTCAGCGGGAGCGGACGGTGCGGAGGAACTCGCGGAGGATGCGTTCGCCCGCCAGGACGCCCCGCTCGGGCAGGGCGCGGACTCCGGGGGCCGTCCAGGAGGCCTCGGCGAGCTCGCCGTGGCCGGGGCGCCAGCCCAGGTCGGCGGCGAGGAGCAGGTCCGCGTCCAGGAGGGAGTCGCCCGCGGCGAGGGTCAGGTCGGCGCCGGAGCGCCGGGCGACCTCCCGCATGGCGGTGCTCTTGGTGAGCGGCTTGGGCACGGCGTAGATCTTGCGGCCCTGGAGGGACACCGTCCAGCCGCGGTTCTCCGCCCACTCCCCGAGTTCCTTCACCCACTCCTCGCGCAGCAGCTCGCGCTCCACGACGAGGTAGGCGAAGAGGTCCTCGGCGGTCCGGTGCTTGCGCACCCACACGGGGTCGGCGGTGCGCAGCAGGTGGTCCTGGACCTCGGCCAGCGGGGCGCACTCGTCGGCCAGCCGGGCCTGGACGCGCGCGTGCCAGTCCGGGTCGGAGACGCCGTCGACGAGCAGATGGCCGCCGTTGGCGCAGATCGCGTAGGTGGGAGGAGGTCCCGGGAGGTTGATGCGCTGGTACTGCTTGCGGGTGCGGGTGGTGGTGGGGACGAACAGGGCCTCGTCGCCCAGCTCGGTGAGGAGCTGGGCCGCGGTCTCCGTCAGGTAGGACAGGGGCCGGCTCTCGTGGACCTCCACGCACAGCAGCCGGGGCGCCCGCGCGTCGGGCATGGTCAGGGCGAGCGCGGCGGCGGAGTAGATGAGGGTGCGGTCGAGGTCGCTGGCGACGATGACGGGCATCAGCGGGTCACCGCCGTGCCGTCGGCGCCGGTGGCGCCCCGGGTGAAGCGGGGGTGGATCAGGCCGACGCAGGTGTAGGGCAGGCCGGGGACCTCCTCCACGGGGACGCCCCGCTGCTCGGCGAGGAGGCGGACGTGGTCGAGGTCGGCGCCGGCCCCGGCGCGGGCCAGTACCTTCCAGGGCACCCGGCGCAGCAGCACCCGGGTGGTCTCGCCGACGCCGGGCTTGACGAGGTTGACGTCGTGGATGCCGTACTCCTCGCTGATGCGCTCCACGGCGGCCCAGCCCTCCCAGGTGGGCGTGCGGTCGGCGGCGAGCAGGTCCTTGGCCTCGGCGCAGGCGGCCTCGGTGACCTCCTCGAAGCGGGCGGAGACGGCGTCCAGGAAGGCCACCGAGAGGTCGGCGTCGGCGAGTTCGCGGTAGTACTTCGCGCCGTGGTAGTCGTCCGGGCCGACCAGGTCGGCGCGGAGCACGGTGCGGGAGATCAGGCCGGAGACCGTGGAGTTGAGGCAGGCGGAGGGGATCAGGTAGTCCTCGCGGGTGCCGTAGGTGCGGACGCAGGAGCCGGGGTCGGCGAGGACCGCGATCTCCGGGTCGAAGCCGGTGACACCCTCGGCCTTCTCGAACGCCTCGACGGCCTGGGCGAGTTCGCGGGTGATGGCGCCCTTGCCGGTCCAGCCGTCGACGAACACCACGTCGCGCGGGTCGTGGTGGGCGGCCAGCCAGCGCAGGGCGTTGGCGTCGATGCCGCGGCCGCGCACGATGGAGACGGCGTAGTGCGGCAGGTCGAGGCCGTGGCGGTGCCGCGCCCAGCGGCGCATCAGGATGCCCACGGGGGTGCCGGCGCGGGCCAGCGACACCAGTACGGGGCGGGGCGGCCGTTCGGCGAGGACGGTCTCGGTGACCACGCCGACGGCGTGCGCGAGGCGGGCCGCCGAGGCGTCCAGGGCGTTGTGGAAGAGCCGCTGGTACTGCTCGCTCGGCTGGTACTCCACCGGCAGCGACTCGGCGTAGTGGGCGCCGCCGCTCTGGATGGCCTCCTCGCGCTCCTCGGTCGGCGCCTCCAGCGTCACGTCCGAGAGGTCCTGGAGCAGCCAGCCGACCTCCTCGGGCGCGTACGAGGAGAAGGCGGGGCCGCGGAGGGGCTCGGGCAGCATGGTGGCGGGCCTTTCGGGGGCGTCCTGGGCGACGGCGGGCACGTACGACGGTACGACCGCCAGGAGGACGTGCGGGGTGTGTTCGGCGAGCCGGGCGAGCAGGCCGCCGGGGGCGTGCAGCGCGGGGGTGTCGGCGGCCGAGTCGACGACGGCGACCACGGCGTCGAAGCCGGCGCCGGCGACGTTGTAGGCGTAGCGCTCGCCGGGGCCGTCGGCGGGGTCGTCGTGGGCGGGGAAGGCGAGGCGGGTGCGGATGGCGTACCCGGGGTCGTCGACCGCCAGGACGGGTGAGCGGGTGGTGGTGGAGAAGCGCACCTCGGCGGTGGTGGTGCGCTCCAGTTCCGCGGCCAGCCGCAGGGGGGCGTACATCAGTTCCTCGAAGCCGAGGATCAGGACGCGGTGCGCGGTTTCCGGGAGGGCGGTGGCTATTCGGTCCGCCATGGCGGGGAGGGCGGCTTCCAGCCGGGTGCGGTGGGAGGGCGTGAAGCCGTGACGGCCTCCGTCCGGGAGGCCGGCCGGCCAGCGGAGGTCCACTCGCGTGACGTTGCCAAGCGGCTGCGGCCCGGTGGGGGCTTGTCGCGCGGTTCCCCGCGTCCCCGAGGACGGCACCGCGGCCGTCTCATGTTCCGCGACCAGCTCCTGCCCCTTCTCCAGGACGCCGTCGGGCAGCCGCACCGTGCCCGACGCGGTCGTCACCAGGTCGATCCGCGCGCCGATCTCCCGGGCGAACCCCTCCAGCCGCCCGGCGTCCGCCGGCGACCGCATGTCGACCAGGGCGACCACCACGTACCGCTGCCGCGGATACCGCGCGTGCAGGTCGCGCACGGTGTTCAGGACCGTGTTCCCCGTCGAGAACTCGTCGTCGACGAGCACCAGCGGCCCGTCCCCGGCGAGCAGGGACGGGTCCTCGGGCAGCAGCAGGTGGGAGGTGGCGTGCGAGTGGGACTCCTCGAAGCCGCCGGCGGTGGCGACCCCGGCGACCGGCCGGCGCGTGGAGTGCAGGTAGGGCGCGGCGCCCAGGCCGTCGGCGACGGAGTGGCCGAGGCCGGTCGCGGTCTCGGCGTACCCGAGCACGACGGCCCGGCCGGCCGCGGCGTCGCCCAGCAGCTCCCGCACCTGGCGGCCGAGCTCGACGCCGTGCCCGTACACCACGGACGGCGCCTGGGGCACGTGCTTGCCGAGGACGTTGGAGACCAGCAGGTGGGCGCGCTTGGGGTTGCGCCGCAGCGCCAGCCCCAGCATCCCGCGCAGCCGTTCGTCGCCGGCCAGCTCGACGCCGAGCCGCTCGGCGACCCAGGTGCCGGACCAGGTGTTCACACTTCTCTCCCTCTCGGTCACTGAGCCGGACGCCCCGCTCACTCGGCCAGGCCGGCCGCGAGCAGTTCGACGAAGCCGATGTCCTCGTTGGCGACGCCGAAGACCGTGGCGCGCAGCAGGGTCCGTTCCGCCCAGGCGCGGTGCGGCTTCACCTCGTTCATCTTGTTCGTGTACGCGGACCGCAGTACACCCCCGCCGTCGCGTTCCGGCCGGAGGATGTCCTGGGCGTCGCTGAACTCCTCGTGGCTGACGACGGACAGCGCGTGCACGGGCAGCACGTGCGAGGGGTGGATGCAGGTCTTGCCGAGCAGGCCGTTGGCCCGGTCCAGGGAGATCTCGCGGAGCAGGCCGTCCATGGCGTGCTCGATGAGCTTCTGGCGCAGGGCCGTGGCCTCCACCTCCAGGAAGGGGCTCTGCCGCAGCTGCGGTTTGAACATGCGTTCCTGCACGTGGAAGTACTCCCAGACGGGCCCGGTCACGGTGAAGCCGGTGCCGTCGGCGCGGCCGAGCATGTTCACCACGTCGGAGATGACGGAGGCGACGACCTGGATGTCGTAGGCGGTCATGTCGGGGCCGCGGCGCAGCCCGTAGGAGGAGCAGAAGTCGGTGACGCCGAGGCGCAGGGCGAGGACGCGGTCGCGGTACTTGTCGACGGCGCGGAAGATGCCCTCGAGGGTCTCCACGCGGCTCTCGCGGTAGAGCAGCTCGGGCGACTCCAGCACGGGCATGGCGAACAGCCGGCGGCCGGAGGCGGACTCGGCGGCGGTGAGCGCCTCGAGGAAGGGCAGGCCGCGCTCGCCGGTGAACTTCGGCAGTACGAATCCGGACAGCACCGCGACGGCGGGGCCGAGGCGGCGGACCAGGTCGCCGATCTGCTCGGGCTCGCGGACCCGGACGAACAGCAGCGGCAGGTCCGCCCCGGGGCGTCCGGCGAGGTCGGTGAGCTGGCGGACCAGGTTCTCCTCGCCGGCGGCGACGTCGGCGTCGCTGATGGAGTCCTCCAGGCACAGCACCATGGAGACCACGCCGTGGGCGCCCTGCTTGAGGATGTCGTCGGCGAGCCGGGGCCGGGTGGCGGGGCTGTAGAGGGTGGCGCCGAGCGCCGCGGACAGCACCCGGGCCGGCGAGTCGGCGGTGAACTCGCAGGGCTCCCGATAGAAGAGACGTTTCCGCACCTCAGGGGCGATGTGCCCGAAATGACGCATTGAAACTCCCCCGTGGCAGTGATGGACTCTGTGAAAGGCCGGAAGGTGGCCGGTAATAGTACGTAGAGGTCCATGTCGGCGGTTCCCGCCGGGCATGAACTTCAAGTAACCCCGTGATGTCGGAGCCAACCCCCCGCGTTGTCGTGACCAGGACGGAGAAGGCAGGATGACCGCATGACGCACGCGATGCTGAAGGGGTCGAACGTTCCTCTCGAGGCCACCACGGTACGCGCCGTGCTGCGCTGGTCGCCCGGGCAGGGGGTGCCGGACGTGGACGCCTCCGCGCTGCTCCTCGGTCTCGACGGCCGCGTGCGCTCCGACGAGGACTTCGTCTTCTACAACCAGCCCCGGCACCCGTCCGGGAAGGTGTGGCGGCTCGGCAAGAAGCGCGTCGCCGAGGCCCTGACCGACACGATCCAGACGGACCTCGCCGGTGTCGAGTCCGGTGTCGGCCGGATTCTGCTCGTCGCGTCGGCGGACGGCGTCACCTTCGACCGCGTACGGGCGCTGCGCATTCTGCTGTACGACGCGCAGAACCCGGACGGCGAGGCCCTGGCGTACTTCGACGTCAAGCCGGAGACGGGCCAGGAGACCGCGCTGATCTGCGGCGAGCTGTACCGGCGCGGGGAGGGCTGGAAGTTCCGGGCGCTCGGCGAGGGCTACTCCAACGGGCTGAAGGGCCTGGCGACCGACTTCGGTATCTCGGTGGACGAGTCGGAGGCCGCCGAGGAGCCGGACGCGTCCGCCGCGCCGGGCACGCCCGAGCCGCTCGCGCAGACCCCCGGTTCCGCCTCGCCCGACGCGGTGACGACGCAGGTCCCGGCGCCGCCGGCCCCGGAGGTGTCCCGGCCGCTGCCGCCCGAGCAGCCGCCCGCGGGCGTGCCCACGCAGCCCGCGTACGGCTACCCCCCGCAGCAGCCCCCGGCCGCCCAGCCCGCCGCCGCCCAGCCCGCCTACGGCTACCCGCACCCGTCCAGCCCGCCCGGCTACGGCTACCCGCACCCGACGAGCCCGCCCGGCCAGGGCTACCCGGCGCCCGCGCCCGCCACGGCCGCCGCCCAGGCGGCGCAGGACAGGTACGGCTTCCCGCCGCCGGCCACGGGCGCGCCCGACCCGGACTTCCGGCTGCCCCCGCAGGGACCGCAGTTCATCGGCCGCTAGGCCGCACCGGCACAGGCACCGGAACCAGCGGCACCGACACCCGCACCGGACCAGAACCAGGACCAGGAACCGGCCGGCCGCGCCTCAGCGGTCGGCCTTGGTCTTGAAGCCCCGGCCCCACTGCAGGCCCCACCCGTACAGCCGGTCCAGCTCGGCCTGGAAGCCGTAGACGAACCGGACCTCCCGGCGCACGACGATCTCGTTCTTCACGTTCTCGATCAGCACCACCGCGCAGGAGCGGGCCTGCGGCTGGCGTTCGTCGAGGGAGATCTCGATGCGCGGGCCGTTGCTCGGGTAGAGCGTGACGACGGCCTTGGTGCGGTCGAAGGCGGGCGTCTGGTCGTAGATGTAGGCGAAGACCAGCAGGCGTTTGATGTTCTCCCGCTGGTCGAGGTTGACGTAGATCGTCTCGCCGGAGGCGGAGCCGAACCGGTCGTCGCCGCTGAGCTTCACGTACGGCGGGCCGTTGACGTCGCCGAGGTAGCCGCCGAGGGGCTGCACCACGCCCTTGGTGCCGTCCTGGAGCTCGTACAGGCACCCCAGGTCGAGGTCGACGTTGACCATGGACTGGCTGTGCCCGACGACCTCCGGCGGCCTGAGCGCCTTGAACGGGTGGCGCAGCAGGCTCTCGCGCTGCGGGCCGCCGAAGTCGGAGGTGCGCATCTGCCAGCTCAGGTTGATCCGCAGATGGCCGGTGGCCGCGCCCTGTTTGGTCAGCGACACATGGCTGTGCCGCTTGGTCAGCTCGATGGCGTTGGTGGCCGCGTTGCCGGAGTCGAAGTCGTCGTTCCGGCCGCGCCGCAGTCCGTCCAGTAAACCCATTCCCGCCCCACGTCCACTCGTCGAACCCCCGCCGGCGGCCGCGGGGCGCCGGTGCGCCGCACGGCCGACGGGGCGGCCTGCGAGGACTGCTCCTCGTGGCCGCCCCGTCGAGAGCGTTCCTCTCCCGGAGGGCTGTCACACCCCGGACGAGACCTCGGTCTTCTCGCCCGCCTGTGCCTCGGCCTCCGCGATCCGCTTGTTGCGGCGCACGGAGGACCAGAAGGAGGCGCCGATCAGCACGACGCCGACGAGACCGGTGATGATCTCGTTGATCTGGTACTGGATGGTGACCAGCAGGATCAGCGCCAGGGCGCCGATCGCGTAGTGCGCGCCGTGCTCCAGGTACACGTAGTCGTCCAGGGTGCCCTGGCGGACCAGGTAGACCGTGAGCGACCGGACGTACATGGCGCCGATGCCGAGGCCGAGCGCCATGAGGACGATGTCGTTGGTGATGGCGAAGGCGCCGATGACACCGTCGAAGGAGAAGGACGCGTCCAGCACCTCGAGGTAGAGGAACATGAAGAACGCGGCCTTGCCGGCCAGGGCGACCGCCGACCTGGGCTTGCCCTCGCGGGCGGCCTTCTCCTCCTCCTCGTGCTCCTGCTCCTCCTCCTCTTCGAGCTTGTCCTCGAAGTAGCCGGAGAGTCCGCCCACGATCATGTAGGTGACCAGACCGGCGATGCCGGCCAGCAGGACGGTCTCCGCCTTGTCCACGTGCGCGCCGCCGTGCTGGTGGGCGTGGGTGGCGAAGGTCATGGCGGAGATCAGCAGGACGATCAGCGCGATGCAGACCGACAGCATGTCGACCTTGCCGAGCTTGGCCAGCGGCCGCTCCAGCCAGGCCAGCCACTTGATGTCCCGGTCCTCGAAGATGAAGTCCAGGAAGATCATGAGCAGGAACATGCCGCCGAAGGCCGCGATGGCCGGGTGGGCGTCGGTGACGAGCTCCTGGTACCGGTCCTTGTCGCTGAGCGCGAGGTCGACGGCCTCGATCGGTCCGAGCTGTGCGCTGATCGCGACGATGACGACGGGGAAGACCAGTCGCATGCCGAAGACGGCGATCAGGATGCCGACGGTGAGGAAGATCTTCTGCCAGAAGGCATTCATCTTCTTCAGGATTCCGGCGTTGACCACCGCGTTGTCGAAGGACAGCGAGATCTCGAGGATCGAGAGGATCGCCACGATTCCGAAGGCGGTCCACCCCCCGAAGAGGATCGCTGCGACCAGGCCGAGCGCGGTCACCGCGAACGACCAGCCGAAGGTTTTCAGAACCACTGGCTACCCCAGGTGTGTGTACGGGTCTCCCCCGCCGCCGTGGCGGCTTTACGAAACGTTGACCCCGAAGTCTAGAGCGATGCCCCTCAGACCCGACGCGTACCCCTGCCCTACTGCACGGAACTTCCACTCGCCCTGGTAGCGGTAGAGCTCACCGAAGATCATCGCCGTCTCCGTGGAGGCGTCCTCGCTGAGGTCGTAGCGGGCGAGCTCCTGGCCGTCCGCCTGGTTCACCACGCGGATGAAGGCGTTGCTGACCTGGCCGAAGGTCTGGCCGCGCTCGTCCGCCATGTGGATGGACACCGGGAAGACGATCTTGTCGCACTGCTGCGGCACCTTGGACAGGTCCACCAGCAGGGACTCGTCGTCGCCCTCGCCCTCACCGGTGAGGTTGTCGCCGGTGTGCTCCACGGAGCCGTCGGGGCTCTTGAGCTGGTTGTAGAAGACGAACCACTCGTCCCCCATGACCCGGCCGCCGCTGCACATCAGCGCACTGGCGTCGAGGTCGAAGTCGGCGCCCGTGGTGGAGCGCGCGTCCCAGCCGAGCCCGACCATCACCTGCGTGAGGTTGGGTGCGGCTTTGGACAGGGAGACATTTCCCCCTTTGGCGAGCGTGACGCCCATGATGCTGGTCCCCCTCCGGGTGGTGTTTCCAGGTGCTCCTGCACTCCCCCGCGAGGGGGCGTCCCCGGGCGCCGCGCGTGTGGTGCGCGCGGCGCCCGGGCGGTGGCCGTACGGGACGGCCGATCGGGTCCGTACCCGGGACGTGCCCGTCTCAGACGTTCACGCCGAAGTCCTGCGCGATGCCGCGCAGACCGGAGGCGTAGCCCTGGCCGATGGCGCGGAACTTCCACTCCGCGCCGTGGCGGTACAGCTCGCCGAAGACCATGGCGGTCTCGGTCGAGGCGTCCTCCGACAGGTCGTAACGGGCGATCTCGGCGCCGCCGGCCTGGTTCACGACGCGGATGAACGCGTTGCGCACCTGGCCGAAGGACTGCTGGCGGTTCTCGGCGTCGTAGATGGAGACCGGGAAGACGATCTTCTCGACGTCGGCCGGGACCGTGGCGAGGTTGACCTTGATCTGCTCGTCGTCGCCCTCGCCCTCGCCGGTGAGGTTGTCGCCGGTGTGCTCGACGGACCCGTCGGGGCTCTTGAGGTTGTTGAAGAAGATGAAGTGCTGGTCGCTGGCGACCTTGCCCGAGTTGTTCAGCAGCAGGGCGCTGGCGTCGAGGTCGAAGTCGGTGCCGGTCGTGGTACGGACGTCCCACCCCAGTCCGACGATGACCGCGGTCAGGCCCGGCGCCTCCTTGCTCAGCGATACGTTGCCGCCCTTGCTGAGGCTGACTCCCACGAGTCCTCCCTTGGTGTCCCGGGGGCGGGATGCCCCGTTGTGCATGGATGTCGGATCAACGAGTCGATCCTAGTGACGGGTTCCCCCGGCCCGCAGGCCCTGGGGACGGACGATCACAGGGTGTCGAGCGCCGCGAGGTACTCGCCGGCGTCCCGGGCGTCCGCCATCGCGCTGGTGACGGTGGCGCGCACGACGCCCTGCCGGTCGATCACGAAGGTTCCGCGTACCGCGCAGCCCTTGTCCTCGTCGAAGACGCCGTAGGCACGCGAGACGTTGCCGTGCGGCCAGAAGTCGCTGAGCAGCGGGAAGGGAAGGTCCTCCTGCTCGCCGAAGACGCGGAGGGTGTGGATGGAGTCGTTGGAGACGGCGAGCACCTCGGCGTCGCGCTCGGCGAACTGCTCCAGCCGGTCGCGGATCTCGCTCAGCTCGCCGGTGCAGACGCCGGTGAAGGCGAACGGGTAGAAGAGCAGCACGACGTTCCTGTGCCCGCGGAAGTCGGACAGGCGCACCGGGGCGCCGTGGTTGTCCTTGAGTTCGAAGTCGGGGGCCTGCGCTCCGACCGGGATCGTCATCGTCGTCCTCGTGTGTCCGGGGTGGTGCCGTGCGGCCACCCTACGCAGGCCGGACGAGGGTCCCGCGAACGGGCCGACGCGTGCGACGCACGTCGTCGCCGGCCCGTCCGGGGGTGTGTCACCGCTTCGACTTGGCGGCCTTCGGGGTCGCCAGCCGGCTGCCGCTCCAGTCCTTGCCCACGCTGACGCTCTTGGACGCCGTCAGGCCGGCCGTGGTGGCGGCCTCCGAGATGTCGCTCGGCTCGACGTAGCCGTCCCGGCCGGTCTTCGGCGTGAGCAGCAGGATCGCGCCGCCCTCTTCGATGTACGTGGTGGCATCCACCAGCGCATCCGTCAGGTCGCCGTCGTCGTCGCGGAACCACAGCACAACGGCGTCGGCCACGTCGTCGTAGTCCTCGTCGACAAGGTCGCTCTCGATGACGCCCTCGATGGCCTCGCGGAGCTCCTGGTCGACGTCGTCGTCGTAGCCGATCTCCTGGACCACCTGCCCGGGCTGGAACCCCAGCCTGGCGGCAGGGTTCGTCCGCTCCTCCGCGTGGTCCGCGGTCGCGCTCACGGGTTGCCTCCTGATCATGTCTTGGGAAATGTCTCAGCCACGCGCGTGCGCGAAGCATTGGCCGTAGTCCACACGGGCGGGACGGATCGCGCAAGTACCCGGCCGTGCGGACCGCCGAAACGGTGACGATCCTGGCCGGGTCACCGCAACTCCAGGCACCCCGTCTCCGTCAGCAGTGATGGACACCACACCTTTGTGCCCCGTTTGGGCGTTTGGGAACCGTCTGTGGGTACGAGACTCGCATGTATTCGCCCCTTGCGTCACCGTACCGGCCGCGCCGAGGGATTACCTCTCGGTAGAGATGACGTCCGCGGCCGCGGGGTGGAGCATGGGAGCGGCGCACACCGGGCCGTGGCGAGCGAGACGACGGCCCTTTCACGGCCCTCTGACAGGTAAGGAACAGCGTGGCTTCCGCATCCGATCGCAGCCCGATCATCATTGGCGGCCTTCCGAGTCAGGTTCCTGACTTCGACCCCGAGGAAACCCAGGAGTGGCTCGACTCCCTCGACGCCGCGGTCGACGAGCGCGGCCGGGAGCGGGCCCGTTATCTGATGCTGCGGCTGATCGAGCGGGCCCGCGCCCGGCGCGTGGCCGTGCCCGAGATGCGCAGCACGGACTACGTGAACACGATCCCCACCCGGGCGGAGCCGTTCTTCCCGGGCAACGAGGAGATCGAGCGCAAGATCCTGAACGCGACCCGCTGGAACGCCGCGGTGATGGTCTCGCGCGCCCAGCGCCCGGGCATCGGGGTGGGCGGCCACATCGCGACGTTCGCCTCCTCGGCGTCGCTGTACGACGTGGGCTTCAACCACTTCTTCCGCGGCAAGGACGAGGGCGACGGCGGCGACCAGGTCTTCTTCCAGGGGCACGCCTCGCCGGGCATCTACGCGCGCGCGTACCTGCTGGACCGGCTGAGCGAGCAGCACCTGGACGGCTTCCGCCAGGAGAAGTCGAAGGCGCCGTACGCGCTGTCGTCGTACCCGCATCCGCGCTCGATGCCGGACTTCTGGGAGTTCCCCACCGTGTCGATGGGCCTCGGCCCGATCGGCGCGATCTACCAGGCGCGGATGAACCGCTACATGCACGCGCGCGGGATCGCGGACACCTCGAAGTCGCACGTGTGGGCGTTCCTCGGCGACGGCGAGATGGACGAGCCGGAGTCGCTGGGCCAGCTGAGCATCGCCGCGCGCGAGGGCCTGGACAACCTGACCTTCGTCGTCAACTGCAACCTCCAGCGGCTGGACGGCCCGGTGCGCGGCAACGGCAAGATCATCCAGGAGCTGGAGTCGGTCTTCCGCGGCGCCGGCTGGAACGTGATCAAGCTGATCTGGGACCGCACCTGGGACCCGCTGCTGGCGCAGGACCGCGACGGCGTGCTGGTGAACAAGATGAACACCACGCCGGACGGCCAGTTCCAGACGTACGCCACCGAGTCCGGGGCGTACATCCGCGACCACTTCTTCGGCGACGACCACCGGCTGCGCGCCATGGTCGAGGGCATGACCGACGACCAGATCCTGCACCTGGGGCGCGGCGGCCACGACCACCGCAAGATCTACGCGGCGTACAAGGCGGCGGTGGAGCACAAGGGCCAGCCGACGGTCATCCTGGCGAAGACGATCAAGGGCTGGACGCTCGGCCCGAACTTCGAGGGCCGCAACGCCACGCACCAGATGAAGAAGCTGACGGTCGACGACCTGAAGCACTTCCGGGACCGGCTGCACCTGCCGATCCCGGACAAGGACCTGGAGTCGGGCCTGCCGCCCTACTACCACCCGGGGCCGGACTCGGAGGAGCTCCAGTACATGCACGACCGGCGCCGGTCCCTCGGCGGGTACGTGCCGACCCGGGTGGTGCGCGGCAAGCCGCTGGCACTGCCGGACGACAAGGCGTACGCGAGTGTGAAGAAGGGCTCGGGCCAGCAGTCCATCGCGACGACCATGGCCTTTGTGCGGCTCCTCAAGGACCTCATGCGGGACAAGGAGATCGGCCGCCGGTTCGTGCTGATCGCGCCGGACGAGTACCGCACGTTCGGCATGGACTCGTTCTTCCCGAGCGCGAAGATCTACAACCCGCTCGGCCAGCAGTACGAGGCGGTGGACCGGGAGCTGCTGCTCGCCTACAAGGAATCGCCGCAGGGTCAGATGCTGCACGACGGCATCTCCGAGGCGGGCTGCACGGCCTCGCTGATCGCGGCGGGCTCGGCGTACGCCACGCACGGCGAGCCGCTCATCCCGGTGTACGTCTTCTACTCGATGTTCGGGTTCCAGCGCACCGGCGACCAGTTCTGGCAGATGGCCGACCAGCTGGCGCGCGGTTTCGTGCTGGGCGCGACCGCGGGGCGGACCACGCTGACCGGCGAGGGTCTCCAGCACGCCGACGGGCACTCGCAGCTGCTCGCCTCGACCAACCCGGCGTGCGTCGCGTACGACCCGGCGTTCGGCTTCGAGATCGCGCACATCGTGCGGGACGGGCTGCGCCGGATGTACGGCTCGTCCGAGGAGCACCCGCACGGCGAGGACGTCTTCTACTACCTGACGGTCTACAACGAGCCCATCCAGCACCCGGCGGAGCCGGAGAACGTGGACGTGGAGGGCATCGTCAAGGGCCTGTACCGCTTCAGCGAGGGCACGGCGGGCTCGCTGCCGGCGCAGATCCTGGCGTCCGGGGTCGCGCTGCCGTGGGCGGTGGAGGCGCAGAAGATCCTCGCGGAGGAGTGGAACGTCAAGGCGGACGTCTGGTCGGCGACCTCCTGGAACGAGCTGCGGCGCGAGGCGGTGGAGTGCGAGCGGCACAACCTGCTGCACCCGGAGGAGGAGCAGCGCACCCCGTACGTGACGCGCAAGCTGGCCTCGGCGCAGGGGCCGGTGGTGGCGGTGTCCGACTGGATGCGGTCGGTGCCGGACCAGATCGCGCGCTGGGTGCCGGGGACGTACCAGTCGCTGGGCGCGGACGGGTTCGGCTTCGCGGACACGCGCGGGGCGGCGCGGCGGTTCTTCCACATCGACGCGCAGTCGGTCGTGCTGGCGGTGCTGACGGAGCTGGCGCGTGAGGGGCATCTGGACCGCTCGGTGCTGAAGCAGGCGATCGACCGGTACCAGCTGCTGGACGTGGCGGCCGCGGACCCGGGCGCGGCGGGCGGCGACGCGTAGCGCCTCCGGCGGGGCGGGGAACGCCACCCGGGGCGGCGGGGCGGCCGCGGGCGGGTCCGGGCCGATCGCGCGGTTCACACATGAGGGGGCCTCCGGCTGTTTCGCCGGAGGCCCCCTCACTGATGCCGTCGACCGGGTCAGAGCATGCCGGTCCCCATGCCGCCCGCCCCGGCCAGCCAGATGACGGCCAGGAGCGTGTCGATGGCGCCGAGAACCAGGGCGACCAGGGCCGGCGCCGAGCGGGAACCCGCCCAGCTGCGGCCCATCGCCAGCCAGCCGCACACCATCGCCACCGGGCCGAGCACGATGCCCAGGACGAGGAATCCGGCGACGGCGCAGATGGCTCCGATCATCCCGAGCGTCGCGCGATCCGGCCCGGACCGCGACCACGTCCGGCCGCGAGTGCGGGGGTGCCTGCGCGTTCCGTGTCCGAAGCTCGCCATCGTCAACTCCCTGACGGGTTGGTTGACATGGCGGGTACCCCCGCTTCCGTACGGAATTCCCCCGCGTGTACGGCCGGACGGCCGCCGCGCGCGCCGCTCCCCTCCAGCGGCGCGCGCGGCGGCCTGTCGTGACGTGCCGTCAGATGTGTCCGACGCCCGCGCCCGCCTCCGCGTTCTCACCGCGCTTGGTGAGCAGCGCGACGAAGATGGCGACCGCGGCGACCCCGGCGGCGACCAGCGACGCCAGGCTCATGCCGGAGATGAAGGTGTCGTGGGCGACGTCGGTGATCTTCGCGGCGATCGCCTCGGGGGTGCCCTTGGCGACCGGAGGCACGCCGACCTGGACCGCCTGGGACGCCGCGCCGGTCTGTTCCGGCGTCAGCGGCGGGAGCCCGGCCTTCGCCCAGTTGTCCGGCAGGTCGCCGTCCACCTTGGAGGCCATCACGGCGCCCAGCACGGCGGTGCCGAGGCTGCCGCCGACCTGCATCGCGGACTGCTGGAGACCGCCGGCCACACCGGAGAGCTCCAGCGGCGCGTTGCCCACGATGACCTCGGTGGCGCCGACCATGACGGGGGCGAGGCCGAGGCCGAGCAGCGCGAACCAGACCGACATGGTGAGGCTGCCGGTGCTCTTCTCCAGCGTGGAGATGCCGTACATGGCGAGCGCGGTGCAGGCCATGCCGCCCGCCAGCGGGATCCGCGGGCCGACCTTGGTGATCGCCACGCCCGCGAGCGGGGAGCCGACGATCATCATGCCGGTGAGCGGCAGCAGGTGCAGACCGGCGTCGACCGGGCTGAGGCCGTGCACGTTCTGGAGGTAGAAGGTGACGAAGAACAGGCCGCCCATGAAGGCGATGGCCATGAGGACCATCAGCACCACGCCCGCGGACAGCGGGACGGAGCGGAACAGGCCGAGCGGGATCAGCGGCTCCCTCACCTTCGTCTCCCAGAAGGCGAAGACGACGAAGCCGGCCACCGAGGCGGCGATGAACGCCCAGGTCCTGCCGTCGCCCCAGCCCCACTCGGGCGCCTTGATGAGCGCCCACACGAGGCAGAACATCGCGCCGGACAGCAGGGCGATGCCGGGGATGTCGAAGGAGCGCGGCGCGTTCTCCGCGCGGTGGTCGAGCAGGATCCACACGCCGAGCGCGACGGCGACGACGCCGACGGGCACGTTGATGAAGAACACCGACTGCCAGCTGACGTGCTCGACGAGGACGCCGCCGAGGATCGGGCCGCCGGCGGTGGAGGCGCCGATGACCATGCCCCAGATGCCGATGGCCATGTTGAGCTTCTCGGCGGGGAACGTGGCCCGCAGCAGGCCGAGCGCGGCCGGCATCAGCAGCGCGCCGAACAGGCCCTGGAGGACCCGGAAGACGATGACGAGCGTGATGCTGTCGGACAGGCCGATGGCCCCGGAGGCGGCGGCGAAGCCGACCACGCCGATGAGGAAGGTCTGCCGGTGGCCGAAGCGGTCGCCGAGCTTGCCCGCGGTGATCAGGGACACCGCGAGGGCGAGGAAGTACGCGTTGGTGATCCACTGGACGTCGGCGAGCGTGGCGCCGAGGTCGCTGGCGATGGCCGGGTTGGCGATGGCCACGATGGTGCCGTCCAGGGCCACCATCATCACGCCCACGGCGACGGTGAACAGCGTGAACCAGGGGTGCCCGCGCAGCCCCTTGCCGGGCGTCGCCTCCGACGGGCCGGCCGAAGGGCCGTCCCCCTGTCCCGCCTTGTCGAGGGTGGTCTGACTAGTCATACGTTCGAGGCTAGTGTCAGCCGCTGACACTTGACAAACCATTTCACCGGTCAGTAACTGACAGGACATGCGCCCATAGCCTGAACTGGGCGAACGGTTCAAGGAGGAGCCATGGACACGGTCGGGACCGTCGTGGGCGCGCTGCCACGGCCGGGTCTGCGCGAGCGCAAGAAGCAGCAGACCCGGGACGCCCTGGTCCGGGCCGCCCTGGACCTCATCGTCACGCGCGGGTACGACGGCACGACGGTCGACGACATCGCCGCGGCCGTGGACGTCTCCCAGCGCACCTTCTTCCGCTACTTCGCCAGCAAGGAGGAGGTGGCGCTCTTCGTCCCGGGCCTGGCGGAGCAGCGGATCGCCGAGGCCGTACGGGCCCGCCCGCGCGACGAGGCGCCGCTGGAGGCGCTGCGCCGGGCCGTGCTGGACAGCTGGGACGCCATCGGCGAGGCCGTCGGCCGGCTCGTGCCGATGGAGCTTCACATGCGCGTGTACCGGGTCATCGAGTCCACGCCCGCGCTGCTCGCCGCGCATCTGCGCCGGTCGGCGGAGCTGGAGGAGGAACTGGCGGGCATCATCGCCGAGCGCGAGGGGCTGGACGTCGACTCCGATCCCCGGCCGCGCATCCTGGTGGCCGCCTTCGCCGGGGTGATCCGGGTGGCGGAGCGGCTCTGGTCCGCCGGTGACGACCTCGGCACGGAGGCGCTGCGGGATCTGATGCGGACCTGCCTGGACCATGTCGGCCCGGCCCTCGCCACGAACTGGCGTACGGATGCATCCCTGAATCGGCCCCACGAAACGTGATCCCGGTCACTGGATTCCCGCGAGACACTCTCGTTCTCC
This sequence comes from Streptomyces lusitanus, assembly GCF_042647945.1. Classification (NCBI taxonomy): domain Bacteria; kingdom Bacillati; phylum Actinomycetota; class Actinomycetes; order Kitasatosporales; family Streptomycetaceae; genus Streptomyces; species Streptomyces lusitanus. The sequence continues at coordinate 222,170 of NZ_JBHRWL010000011.1, read as the reverse complement.
TAGTGTGTCCTCCCAGTGACTTCCTTCGACACCTCCCCCCAGCTGAACGTGTGGCGGGCGCTGCTGGCGCTCGCCGTGGTCTTCGTGATGCTGGCGACCACCGGCTGGACGGCGCTGCGCCACCAGCGCCACCCCGCTCCCCTCCAGGCGTCGCTCGCGGCGTGGGAGGACGGCCGGGTGGCCGGGAAGCGGCTGCCCGACCCGCAGTCGGCGCCGACGCGACTGGCCCGGTTCTTCGCCTCGCTCACCGCCGCGCAGCGGCTCCGGCTCGCCGAGCGCTTTCCGCTGGCGGTCGGCAACATGAACGGCGCGCCGGTCGAACTGCGCTACCGCGCCAACCGGATCGCGCTGGCCGAGGCCCGCGAGACGGAGCTGAGACGGGTGCACGACAGCCGGCTCACGCCCGACGGCCAGGCGCAGGCGGCCCGCAGGATGGACCGCATCGAGGCGCTGATGCGGCCGGACCGGCACATCCTCGCCTTCAACCCGGCGGGCGCCGGACGGGTCGCCGAGGTCTTCGGCGACCTGCGCCGTGCCGAGCGGGTGTCGGTGGTCGTCCCCGGTGTCGACACCGACCTGCTCACCTTCCAGCGCACCGAGCGGCGGCACTCCGCCCCCGTGGGCATGGCCAAGTCGCTCTACAAGGCCGAGCGGCGGGCCGATCCCGGGACCCGCACGGCCGTGATCGCCTGGGCCGACTACACCACGCCCAGCGGGCTCGGCATGGACGCGGCCACGGCGATGCGCGCGGAGGAGGGCGCGGACCGGCTGGACGCGCTGGTGCGGGGGCTGCCCGGCCTCGCCCCGGTCTCGCTGTTCTGCCACAGCTACGGCTCGGTGGTGTGCGGCGTGGCCGCGCCCGGACTGCCGGAGCGGGTGTCCGACATCGCCGTGGCCGGCAGCCCGGGAATGCGGGTGGAGCACGCCTCCCAACTGCGCACCACCGCGCGGGTGTGGGCGATGCGGGACGCCGACGACTGGATCCAGGACGTGCCCCACCTGGAGCTCGGCGGACTGGGCCACGGGGCCGACCCGGTGGCCGACGGGTTCGGCGCGCGGGTGCTGTCGGCCCGTGACGCCAAGGGGCACGCCGGGTACTTCGTGCCCGGCACGGACAGCCTGCGCAACTTCGCGGGCATCGGGGTTGGCGCATACACGGCGGTGTCGTGTGCGCAGAGGAACGACATCTGTCTGGCGGGTTTGTCCGGTACGACCCCTACCGGACGCGCGTAGAAGCGGAGATACTGCGGTATGCGTGGGGAGGGGACGGAGAAGCTCGTGCCGCATACGATGAGCCGCATGGGTGACGTACTGGCCGGATTTCATGCCGCCTGGGAGTTCGAGTCCGACTCCGTGCTCATCCGTTACGTACGAGGGATTCGAACACCCAAGCTGTTCCAGGCGCTCGGGGAACGGCGCGTGCCGCTGGAGGCGATCGAGGGCGTGACCCTCTCGCCCGGCAAGCGCGGGACCGTCGTCCTGCGTCTGGAGCCCCGGCCGGGAGCGGACCCGCTGATGGAGGCGGCCGCCGGGCAGCTGAAGGAGAGCAGCGACCCCTACCGGCTGGTGCTGCCCGCCGAGCGGGAGACGCTCGCCGAGTACTACGCCGACGAACTGCGCGAGCAGCTCACCGAGTCGGGCCCCGCCGAACGCCACCTGGTGGCCGCGCCCGAGCCGCCGCTGCAGTTCAAGGCGTACGACGGCAAGGCGGTCTTCGACGGCACGTCGGTGGCGTTCCGCTGGTTCTGGACCGGGGCGTCCTCGGCGAAGTGGAAGGCCGGCGACCAGCGCTTCCCCGTCTCCGAGCTGAGCGGGGTGGAGTGGCGTTCGCCCGAGGTGTTCGAGGGTCATCTGCGGCTGCTGCGCCGGGACACGGCGGTGCCGGCCCCGGCGCAGGCCGACCAGGACCCCGCCGCGGTGGTGTTCGGGCTCGGGTACGGGCCCGTGCACGAGTCGCTGCCGTTCGCGGCGGCGGTGCTGGCCGCGGTGCGGGACTGCGCGGCGGTGCCGGCGATATCGCCTGCGGCGGGCGCGGGGGGTGTGACGTCCGCCCGGCGCGATCCCGCGGACATCGCCGAGCGGATCCGGCATCTTGGGGAGCTGCACCAGGCGGGGCTGGTGACGGATGAGGAGTTCTCGTCCAAGAAGGCGGAGTTGCTCGCCGAGCTGTGACGTCCCCGCGGGTGCGTGGGGGCTTGGCGCGCAGTTCCCCGCGCCCCTTCGGGGCGCGCCTCTACTCCCGCCCTGCTGACGTGAACGACATGTCCGCGTAGCGGGTTCCCGCCACCTTGTCCGCGATCGGGCCGAGCAGGGCCAGGTCGGACTCCGTCAGCGTGATGCGGGTGGCCGCCGTGTTCTCGTCGACGCGGGACGGGCTGCGGGTGCCGGGGATGGGGACGACCGGGAGGTCACGGACCGTCGCCTGCTGGTGGACCCAGGCCAGGGCGATCTGCGCGGGGGTCGCGCCGTGGGACTCGGCGACCGAGCGGACCGGCTCCAGCAGGGCCGCGTTGGCCGCCGCGTTGTCGCCGGTGAAGCGCGGCATCGTCCGGCGGAAGTCGTCCTGCGTGAGGTCCTTCGAGGCGTCGGTGAAGGCGCCGGTGAGAAAGCCGCGGCCGAGCGGCGAGTACGGGACGAGGGTGACGCCCAGGTCGCGCGCGGCCGGCACCACGGCGGCCTCGATGTCCCGGCTGAACAGCGACCACTCCGACTGCACGGCGGCGATCGGGTGCACGGCGTGCGCGGCGCGCAGCTCACCGGCCGTCACCTCGCTGAGGCCCAGCTGCTTCACCTTGCCCTCGCGGACCAGGTCCGCCATGACGCCGACGGTCTCCTCGATCGGCACGTTCACGTCGCGCCGGTGCATGTAGTAGAGGTCGATGACGTCGACGTCCAGGCGGCGCAGGCTCGCCTCGACGGCCTGCCGGATGTACGGCGGGTCGTTGCGGACGATGCGCCGGGTCGGGTCGTCCGGCGGGATCGACAGGGCGAACTTGGTGGCGATCAGCACCTCGTCGCGGTGGGCCGCGAGGAACGGGGCGAGGAACCGCTCGTTGTCGCCCGCACCGTACGCGTCGGCCGTGTCGAAGAGGGTGACGCCCCGCTCCAGGGCGCGTTCCAGGGCCGCCCGGGAGGCGTCCGCGTCGGTGGGGCCGTAGGCGAAGCTCATGCCCATGCAGCCGAGGCCCTGCACGCCCACCTCGGGGCCGCCCGCGCCGAGCGTCGTCGTCGGGATGGTGTGGTCGGTCATCATGCCCTTTCCGAGGCCAGGGCGCGCCCGGCGTCCGCGTAGAAGCTGATCTTGCGGTCCAGGACGGCGAGGGTGCCCTGGAGTTCGGCGATGCGGGCCAGCACGTCCTCGCGGGTCGCCTTGAGCAGGTCGAAGCGCTCGGCGTAGGTGTGGTCGCCGGCCCGGACCAGTTCGGCGTAGCGCACCATGTCGGCGACCGGCATGCCGGTCAGGCGGAGCTTGCCGACCAGGGCGAGCCAGTCGAGGTCGCGGTTGGTGTAGCGCCGCTGCCCGGTGTGGGAGCGGTCGATGTGCGGCATGAGCCCGATGCGCTCGTACCAGCGCAGGGTGTGCGCGGTCAGCCCGGTGAGGGCGGCCACCTCGCTGATCGTGTACTTGTCCTTGCCGTCCGGCCGCCGGTCGCCTTGCGGGGGTCCGGCGCAGGTGTCGCTCCTGGTGTCCGTAATCTCCGTCACCGTCATGGCGTCCACGCTAGATCCTTGGAGTGCGCTCCAGGCAAGCGCCGCCGGTGAGAAATGGGCGGTCGTGTCGGGATTCCCCGGCTACCGTGCGGGCATGAGCCCTGCACGCCGGGCGACGCCCGACGACGCGGCGGAAGTGCTGCGTCTGCGCCAGGTGATGATCGACTCGCTGGCCCGCTCCGACCCGTCCACCGCGTGGCACGCCGAGTCTTTGCCGGTCCTGCGCGAGCGGCTGGCGAAGGACGGCTCCTTCGCCGCGTTCGTCGTGGACCACCCCGAGCGGCCGGGCGCCCTCGCGGCGCTGGTGGCCGGCACGATCGAGTACCGCATCGGCGGCGCGCACGACCCGCACGGCACCGACGGCTACGTGTTCAGCGTCGCCACCGACCCGGACGCGCGCCGCCAAGGCTACGCGCGGGCGTGCATGGGCGCGCTGCTGGAGTGGTTCCGGGAGCAAGGTGCCCGGCGGGTGCGGCTGACCGCGAGCCCGGAGGCGGAGCCGCTGTACCGGTCTTTGGGGTTCACGCCCAAGCCGGACCCTTTGCTGGAGCTCAGGCTGTGAGCGCTTAGGCTCGACGGCATGTCGCTGAAGAGCCTCGCGTCGATCGAGAACTGGCCGGTTCCCACCGCTGCGGCGGGGGTGGTACGGGCGGACGGCACCGTCCTGGGCACGCACGGTCCGGCCGGGCGCCGCTTCCCGCTGGCCTCGGTGACCAAGCCGCTGGCCGCCTACGCGGTGCTCGTCGCGTACGAGGAGGGGGCGGTCGAGCTGGACGAGCCGGCCGGTCCGGACGGCGCCACGGTCCGGCACCTCCTCGCGCACACCTCGGGTCTCGCCTTCGACGAGCACCGGGTCACCTCGGTGCCCGGTGCGCGGCGGCTGTACTCCAACGCCGGGTTCGAGCAGCTGGGCGACCACGTGGAGAAGGCGACGGAGATCCCGTTCGCCGAGTATCTGCGGCAGGCGGTGCTGGAGCCGCTGGGCATGGCGTCCACCTCGCTGGAGGGCTCCCCCGCCAAGGACGGCGTGTCCACGGTGGAGGACCTGCTGCGGTTCGCCGCCGAGGTGCAGGCGCCGCGGCTGCTGGACCCGCGGACGGTGGCCGCGGCGATGACCGTGCAGTACCCGGGCACCAAGGGCGTGCTGCCGGGCTACGGGCACCAGAACCCGAACGACTGGGGTCTCGGCTTCGAGATCCGGGACGGCAAGTCGCCGCACTGGACGGGCGCCTCGTCCTCGCCGCGCGCCTTCGGGCACTTCGGCCAGTCGGGCACGTTCCTGTGGATCGACCCGGACGCGGGCGCGGCCTGCGTGGCGCTCACCGACCGGGCGTTCGGACCCTGGGCCGTCGAGGCGTGGCCGCCGTTCACCGACGCCGTGCTGGCGGAACTGCGCGGCTGACTGCCGCCGTTCGTCCGGATTCGCCGTAATCACCGGCCCCACCTGCGGGGTTGGCATGGCCTCGGTGTGAAAACCCTGTGGAAGCGGTGTCACAGGCGCGCCCTATGATGCGCCGAACGATCACGCGGGACCAGGGGAGGGCGCGGCATGTTCGGCAAGCTGTTCGGCAGGGGCGAGGACGGACCGGGGGCGGATCCGCACGCCCTTCCGGTCCCGCGGCGCAGGAGCGGCGTCCACCCGCTGCGCGCCCTCGGCGACCGGCGGGTGCTGGCGCTGGTGGAGGCGGCCGACGCGGGCGACTGGGAGGGCGTCAAGGAGGCCTTGGCCCCGTTCGACCTGGGCCGCGACCACCAGGTCCTCGGTCAGCTCACGGACATCGGCGGGCTCGAGGACTGGATCGTCCGCGCCGTCGAGGAGGACAAGGAGCACCGCGCCGAGGCCCTGCTGATCTCCGGGGCGCGGCACATCCACTGGGGCTGGGAGGCGCGCACCGCCGCCCGCGCCGTGGACGTCTCCCAGGAGCAGTGGCGCGTCTTCCACGAGCGGCTGCACATCGCCGAGCGGCAGCTCCTCGAGGCCGCCGAGCTGCGCCCGGACTGGATCACACCGTGGCGCCATCTGCTCACCTCCGCGCGCGGCATGTCGCTCGGCACCCCGGTCGCGGAGACCCGGCGCGACGCCGCCCTGCGCCGCGACCCGCTCGACCTGGAGGTCCACCTCGAGTGGCTGTCGCGGCTCCAGCCCCGCTGGGGCGGTGAGCAGGGCGAGGCGCTGGAGTTCGCCCGCGCGGCGTTCGCCGCCGCGCCCGACGGCCACCGGCTCGGCTGCGTGGTCGCCATGGCGTACATCGAGGAGTGGGTGGAGTCCGACGACGGCGCGTGCCTCCAGGACCCCCGCGTCCGGACCGAGCTGAGGCAGGCGGCGGAGCGCAGCGTCCTGCACCACGCCTACGAGCGCCGCCTGGGCTGGCAGGGCGACTACAACATCTTCGCGATGGCCCTGTCCCTGGCCGGGAGCAGCACCGCCTCCAACGTCTTCCGTGAGCTGGAGGGCGCGTACACCGAGTGGCCGTGGACGTACATGTCCGAGCCGCGAAAGGCGTACGCGCGCTTCCGCAAGACCTTCTGAGCCCCGGCTCGCCCGGCTCCCCCTGCCCGACGTCACCGCACGCCTTCTCGACACCCCGGACCGCCGATGACCCTGCCCGAGACCGCATCACAGCCGACCGGCGCCGACCGCACCTTCCAGGTGGATCTGCGCGGCCTCGTCGACCTGCTCTCCCACCACCTCTACTCCAGCCCCCGCGTCTACCTGCGTGAACTGATGCAGAACGCGGTGGACGCGCTCACCGCCCGGCACGCCCTCGAACCGGCGGCGCCCGCCGGGTCGTTCGGCATCCGGCTGTACGCCGACCGCTCCGTGGTCCGCGTCGAGGACGACGGCGTCGGCCTCACCGAGGCGGACGTGCACACCTTCCTGGCCACGATCGGCCGCAGCAGCAAGCGCGCCGACGGGATCGCCGAGCAGCGGGGCGACTTCATCGGCCAGTTCGGCATCGGCCTGCTGTCCTGCTTCCTGGTCGCGGACGAGATCCACGTGGTCAGCCGGTCCGCCCGCACGCCCGGCGCGCCCGCCGTGGAGTGGCGGGGGCGCGGCGACGGCAGCTACACGGTGCGCACCCTGCCCGCCTCCGCGCGGCCCGCCCCCGGCACCACCGTCACGCTGACCCCGCGCGCCGACGCGGGCGAGTGGACCGCGCCCGCCCAGGTCCAGCACCTGGCACGCCACTTCGGCTCGCTGCTGCGCCACCCGGTGACCTTCGACGACGGGTCCGGCGGAAGCGCCGTGCCGGTCAACCCGGAGCCGGCGCCCTGGGCGCGGACGTACCCGACGCCGGGCGCCCGGTCCCGCGCGCTGTCCGCGTACGGCGAGGAGGTGTTCGGCTTCACCCCGCTGGACACCCTCGAGCTGGACCTGCCGGCGGTGGGTCTGAAGGGCATCGCGTGCGTGCTGCCGGAGGCGGTGCCGGCCGGGCGCCGGCACGGTCATCGGGTGCACGTCAAGGGCATGCTGCTGTCGGAGCAGGCGGAGGAGATCCTGCCCGACTGGGCGTTCTTCGTGCGCTGCGTCGTCGACGCGGAGAGCCTGCGCCCGACGGCCTCCCGCGAGTCCCTGTACGAGGACGACACCCTGGCCGCGGTGCGCGACGCGCTGGCCGAGCGGCTGCGCGCGTGGATCGCCCGCGTCGCCGCCAGCGACCCGGAGCTGCTGCACCGCTTCCTCCAGGCGCACCACCTGTCGGTGAAGTCGCTCGCCGTGCACGACGACGAGATCCTGCGGATGCTGCTGCCGTGGCTGCCGTTCGAGACCACCGACGGGCACTGCACGCTCGACGAGTTCTCCCGCACCCACCGCACCGTGCTGGTGACGTCCAGCGTGGAGGAGTTCCGGCAGGTCGCGGCGATCGCGTCGGCCGCCGGGCTCGGCGTGGTCAACGGCGGCTACACCTACGACCGCGAACTGGTGCACCGGCTGCCCGAGATCCGGCCGGAGGTGAGCGTCGCCGACCTGGACCCGGCGACGCTGACCGCGCACCTCGACCCGGTCGACCGGGAGACGGAACTGGCCGCCGCGGCCTACCTCGCGCTGGCCCGCGACGCCCTCGCGGTGTTCGACTGCGACGTGGCGCTGCGCTCCTTCCAGCCGGCCTCCGCGCCCGCCCTCCTCGTCGACAGCCGGGAGGCCCGGCACGAGCGCACCCGCTCCCGGCTCGCCCGCGAGCAGGAGGGCGGCCTGTGGGGCGACATCCTGGGCGCCCTGCAACAGGAGGCGCCGCGCGCCCAGCTGATCCTCAACCAGCTGAACCCGCTGGTGCGCACCGCCGTCGCGATCGACGAACCGGAGCTGGCCCGCACCAGCGCCGAGGCCCTGTACGGGCAGGCCGCGCTGCTGTCCCGGCGTCCCCTCAGGCCCGCCGAGTCCAGCCTGATCAACCGCTCCTTCCTCGACCTTCTCGCCCACGCCCTGCGCAAGGACAGCTGACGATGCAGAACCCGCCCCAGACCACCGACGAGCTGTACGCGGCGCTGGGGGAGAACGACCGTCTCCCCTACGGCCGCACCCGTACCGTCACCGCCGAGGAACTCGCCGAGGCGGCCGAGCTGTTCGGCGAGCCGGTCCCGCTGATCCACGCCCTGCTGGAGCTCCAGGAGGCGTACACCTACGGCTCCGAGCCGCGGAAGTCGCCGGTGGTGTTCGCCCGGCTGCTGAACCTCTTCGACGAGCAGCCCGACGTGTTCGACGCGCGGCTGCGCCACCAGCTGTTCTGGCGGTTCAAGTGGGTCGCGAACGCCCTGCGCAGCCTGCCCGAGATACCGCTGGCCAGCCTGCGCCAGTGGATGACGGAGATGCGCGACCGCTACGAGAAGGCCGGCCTCGACCTCCAGCCGTACTACGGCCAGGCCTACCAGCTCGCCGCGCACGTCGGTGAGGACATGGACCTCGCCTACGAGCTGTGGGCGGGCCGGACCCGCAGCGTGCTCAGCGACTGCGAGGCGTGCGAGACCTGCGAGCGCGCCCTGTACCACCTGACGGCGGGCGACGACGAGCGGGCGCTGCGCGTCTGGGAGCCGGTGCTCGCGGGCAAGGAGTCCTGCCAGGAGGAGCCGGCCCGCTCCGTCTCGTACGCGCTGCTGCCGCTGCTGCGCACCGGCCGCGCGGACGAGGCGCGCCATCTGCATCTGGCGGGCTACCGCGGCAGCCGCCGCAACCCGTCGATGGCCGGGGAGATCGGCCGCCACCTGGAGTTCTGCGCGCTGACCGGCAACGAGGCGCGGGGTCTTGAGCTGCTGGCGGAGAACCGGAACCTGTTCGACGAGGTGGACTCGCCGCTGGCCCTGCTCGACCTGCTCACCGGCGTGGAGGTGCTGCTCGCCCGTGTGGAGGGGCTGGGCCACGGGGAGCTGCCCGCCGCCGGGTTCCCGGGCCGGAGCTGGACGGTCGCGTCGCTGCGGGCGGAGGTGCGCGACCGCGCCGACGACCTTGCCGCCCGCTTCGACGCCCGCAACGGCACCACGGCGCACGGCGACCGCCGCCGCGCCCGCCTGGACCGCGCCCCGCTGCTGGAGTCGCTGGAGCTGACCCTGCGCCCGCGCACCCTGGACGACGTGGCCCCGGCGCCAGCCCCGGCCGCGCCGCAGCCGGCCGAGGCGCTTCCCGAGTCGCCGGCCGACCTGATCAGGCGGGCGCGGGAGCTGGACGAGCAGGGGCACCCGGACGCGCACGCCTGCTGGGCGCGGCTGCGCGAGCTCACCGCCGCCGGTGGCTACGTCCACCCGGACGACCCGGACGTGGGCCCGCTGGTGCGGCTGCGCGCGGACCTGCTGGAGGAGGAGGCGACGCTGGCGGACCGCAAGGACCGGCACGCGGAGGCGGCGGCGCTGTACGAGGAGGCCGCGGGCCTGTACGAGGACGCGGGGCTCGCGGGTCACGCGGTGTTCGCCCGGGCGAGCGCGGTGCTGGCGGAGGCGCAGGTGGTTCCCCCGGAGGCGGACGGCGAGGCGGCCGACGGCGAGGGGGCGCGTCCTGAGGGTGCGGCGGCCGAGGGGGCGCGTCCTGAAGGTGCGGACGCCGAGGCGCGCGCCGCCGCCCAGGCCGACGTGCTGGCCGGGGCGCACGCGGAGCTGGTGCGGCTGCACGAGGGGGCGTCCGGGCTCGCCCCGTTCCTTCAGGCGCGGCTGCTGCGGCTGCGGGTGAGCGCGCGTGGTCTGCGGCTCCAGGCGTCCGGGGACAAGGAGCACGTGGCCCCGGTCCTCGCGGAGGCGGAGCTGCTGTACGACGTCGCCACCCGGCACGGCCTCACCGGGCAGATCGCCGCCGCCCGGCTGCTGCGGGCCACCACGCACGCCATGTCCGGAGACCTGCCCACCGCCCGTGCCGAGGCGGACGGCCTGGTCGCGCTGCTGCGGACGGACGGCCCCGCCTGGCACCTGCCCCGCGCGCTCTCCCTCCTCGGCAAGATCCAGCTCGGCCTCGGGGAGGCGGAGGCCGCGCACGCGAGCCTGAGCGAGTCGATGCGGCTGGCCGCCGAGTGGCCCGCCGAGGGGGTCGACGCCCCGAACGTGCACGGCGAGCTGGCGCAGGCCTGCCTGCATCTGGGCCGCCCCGACGAGGCGTTGCGCCATCTGACGCGGGCGGCGGAGCTGGACCTGCGGGCGGGCGACCGGTTCGACGCGTTCTGCGCCTGGAGCAACGCCGCCCAGCTCAGTCTCGACCTGGGCCGGATCGAGGACTGCATCGCCCTGCTCGACTCCCTGCTCGTCGAGCCGGACGTCGTCAACGGCGAGCTGGACGACCGGCTCGTGGCCCAGCTGCGGCTGACCCGCGCCCGCGCGCTGCACGCCGGGGAGGACCTGAAGGCCGCCACGGCGGAGTTCGTGTCCCTCGCGGCCGAGTCGGCCGGCTGGGACGACGACCCGGGCAGCCACGCCATGATCGCCGCGGAGACGGCCGTCCTGCTCGGTGAGGCCGGGGAGTTCGAGCAGGCGCGGGAGGCCGTGGACCGGGCGCTCGCCGCCCATGCCCGCGACCCGCGGTTCGAGATGCTCAGCAACGCCCTGCGGGAGCTGGCCCGCCTCCAGGCGCACCAGCAGGGCCCGGACGGCCTGGAGGGCGCCCGCGCGTTCCTGGACGACGCCGGCCGGGTCGCCGACGCGGCCCGCGCCGCCGGGTACGAGGCGCACGGCCGCCCGCTGGACTCCGCCCTCGCCTACGAGCACGGGCGGGTCAACGCGTACGGAGGCGCCTACGAGGAGGCGCTGGCCGCGCTGGAGAAGGCGATCGGGCTGATCGGGGAGCCGGGTGAGGACGCCGGGCGGGCCGCCGAGTGGGCGGAGTGCGTGCGGCTGGCCGCCGTCGTGGAGGGCGTCTACCTGGAGCGGCGCGCGGCGGCGCTCGGCCGTGTCGGGGCGGCGGTGGAGCGGCTGGCGGCCCTGGGCCACGGGGAGGCGGCGGAGCCGCTGACGGAGCTGGCGGAGAGGCTGCGGGACGAGGAGTAGGGGGCCTCTCTGGGGGCGGGTCGGGGCGGGCCGCGGCCGGTGTGGCCGGGCGTCCCGCCCGCTCCCGTCTCGCAGTGCGGGACGGTGACTGTGGCCGTCGTCATGTTTACGCCGCGTCTGTGTGCCAGTTGATGACCTTGTGTCGCCCTCGCTTTGTGGCACGGACGTTAACGAGCGACCGAACCCCTTGTGCAATCCGCGTAGACAGATCAATCTTTCGCCTGGCGACAGGACCTGCGGAACACGGCCACCTCGTCCGTGTTTGGCATGTTCCTGACATACATACGTTCCGGCGATCCGGGACGGACGTCCGCCGTGCGGCGCCTCACCCCCAAGAGGCGCCACCCCCACACTCCCCACCTGTCGAGGAGGAACCCTCAGATGGCAGTGATGCGAAACGCCAAGCACAGATCGATCGTCGGCGTCGGCGCGGTCGCCGCGGCGGCTCTCACGGGCGGTCTCTTCACCGCTCCCGCCGCGCACTCCGCCGAAACCCCCAAGGGGACGATCGCCTACGCGGACGCGCCGAACGCGGTCGAGGGCAGCTACATCGTCACCCTGAAGCCGGGCACCGAGGCCGCGTCCGCCAAGGGCAAGGGCGTCGCCAAGAAGTACGGCGCCGACGTCGAGCGCACCTTCCGCGAGGCCGTCAACGGCTACACCGTCGAGGCCACCGAGGCGGAGGCCGCCGAGCTGGCCGCCGACCCCTCGGTCGCGCTCGTCGAGCAGAACCGCGCCTTCACCATCCAGGCCACGCAGACCAACCCGCCGTCCTGGGGCCTGGACCGCATCGACCAGACCGCGCTGCCGCTGAGCGGCTCGTACACCTACGACGACACGGCCGGCCAGGGCGTCACCGCGTACATCATCGACACCGGTGTGCGCATCTCCCACAGCGACTTCGGCGGCCGCGCCCGCAACGGCTACGACGCGGTCGACGGCGACAACGTCGCCCAGGACGGCAACGGCCACGGCACCCATGTCGCCGGCACCGTCGCGGGCAGCGCGTACGGCGTCGCCAAGAAGGCGAACATCGTCGGTGTGCGCGTGCTGGACAACAACGGCTCCGGCACCACCGCCGGCGTGATCGCGGGCGTGGACTGGGTCGCCGCCAACGCGGTCCTCCCGGCCGTCGCCAACATGTCGCTGGGCGGCGGCGCGAGCACCACGCTCGACAACGCGGTACGCAACGCCATCGCGGCCGGCGTCACCTTCGCCGTGGCCGCGGGCAACGAGTCGACGACCGCGACCGGTTCGCCGGCCCGGGTGGCCGAGGCGATCACCGTCGGTGCGACCACCTCCACGGACGCCCGCGCCAGCTACTCCAACTACGGCTCGAACCTGGACATCTTCGCGCCGGGCTCGTCCATCACGTCGACCTGGAACACCGGCGACAGCGCCACCAACACCATCTCCGGCACCTCGATGGCCACCCCGCACGTCGCGGGCGCCGCGGCGCTGTACCTCGCGGACAACCCGTCGGCCACCCCGTCGCAGGTCGCCTCCGCGCTGATAGCCGACTCCGTCCCCGGCGTCGTCTCGAACCCCGGCACCGGCTCCCCGAACCGTCTGCTGCACGTCGGCGGCAACGGCGGCACCACCCCGCCGCCCGGCAAGACCTTCAGCAGCACCGCGGACTACACGATCCGCGACAACGCGACGGTCGAGTCCCCCGTCACCGTCACCGGCGTCTCGGGCAACGCCCCGTCGGCCCTCCAGGTCCCGGTGAACATCGTCCACACCTACATCGGTGACCTGACGGTCCAGCTGGTCGCGCCCGACGGGTCGGTCTACACCCTGAAGTCCTCCGGCACCGGCGGCTCGGCGGACGACATCAACACCACATACACCGTGAACGCGTCCTCGGAGACGGCCAACGGCACGTGGAAGCTGCGCGTCACGGACAACTACTCCGCCGACACCGGCTACATCAACAGCTGGGGCCTGACCTTCTGAGCCCCTGAGCACAGCACTCCCCTCCGCCCCGGCACGGGTTCACCGTGCCGGGGCGGTGCGCTCAGCGCCCGAGGTGCCGGGCGAAGAACCGCAGCGTGCTGTCCTGTTCGAAGGGCGGGACCTCGCCGTGTCCGCCGGGGTTGGCGTGCAGGGTCTTCTCCCGCGAGGCCAGGGCGTCGTAAAGGGCCAGGCTGTGTTCGCGCGGTACGCGTTCGTCGTCCCACTGGACCAGGAACCGCACCGGGACGGTGATCCGGGCCGCGGCCTCGGACGAGGCCAGGGCGCCGCCCAGACCCAGGACCGCCGCGCGGACCCGCGGTTCGGCGGCGACGAACGGGACGCCGAGGCCGCAGCCCAGCGAGACGCCCCAGTAGCCGACCGGGCCGGCGCCCACGTGGCCGAGTTCCTGTACCGCGTCCAGGACCGCCCGCCATTCCGGCACGGTCCGGCGGGCCACGCGGGCCTGGAAGGCGGCGATCAGCGGGGCCAGTTCCTCGCCCGCCTCCACGCGGGCCTGGTTCGCGGCGGCGAGGCGGTCGTACTCCTCGACCTTGGGCCGGTCACCGTGGGCGGGGACGTCGACGCACACGGCGGCGTGACCGCACTCCCTGACCAAGCGGTGGGCGAGCGCCAGGACTTCGGGGTCCTTCTTGTGCCGGCCGCCTCCGTGTCCCAGGAGGACGAGTGGCAGCGGGGCGGCGGGGGCGGCTTCCGGCGTCCACAGGGCGCCGGGGATGTCGTCGAGGGTGAAGAGCTGTTCGCGGACGCCGTCGGACGACGTGTCGGAGAGGAAGCGCACAGCGATGCGTGCCTTTCGGGAGACCTCTGCGGGCGCTCCCTAGGCCATGCGAGGGAGGGAGGCCCGACCTGTCGAAGCGTTGATCGGTCCCACCTCCTCAGGTCGCAGCGGTGCACGGCGGCAGGAACCTACCACGACGTGCCGTCAGACGGCCGCCATCTCCCACATCAGCACCTCCGCCTCCCCCTCCGCCACCGCCTCCGCGTCCTTCTCGTCCGTGAGGCGGGCCGCGTCGCCCGCCGTGAGGACCTCGCCGTCCAGGCGGACCGTGCCGCGGGTGACGTGGACGTAGACGTAGGGCGCCGCGGGGACCGCCGTGCGCTCCCCGGGGGTCAGCCGGCGCACGTGCAGCATCGCGCCGGCCTCCGGGAGGGCGTACGGGGTGGAGTCCGCTATGCCCCGGACGACCTCGTAGCGGGGTTCGCCGCCCGGCTTGAGGGGCGACAGCCACATCTGGAGAAAGGTCAGCGGGGTGCGGCCCGCGTTGCGCTCCACGTGGCGGACGCCCGACGCCGCACTCAGCCGCTGGACGTCGCCGGGGCGGATCACCGTCTCGTGGCCCGTGGAGTCGCGGTGGGTCAGTTCGCCGGCGATCACCCACGTCACGATCTCGGTGTGGCTGTGCGGGTGCTCGTCGAAGCCGGCGCCCGGGCCCAGGTGCTCCTCGTTGCAGGCGATCACCGCGCCGAAGCGCAGGTTGTCCGGGTCGTAGTGGGGGCCGAAGGAGAGGGAGTGCCACGACTCGATGCCCGCCGCCGGGTCCCCGCCCCTGTAGCGCTCGCTCGCTCGCCTGACGTCCATCACGCCCTCCACGGTAGGCCCTGCCTCAGGGGGCGGGGACGGCGCACGGCCGGGGGCACCGGAGCCCGGACACGGGGCACGGACCCGGGGGCCGGTGCGACCCTGGAGCACGGCCCGCCGTCCGGATGAGGCAGTCTTGTCCCGTGCCCGAACCAGAGACCAGTACCCCCCAACCCGACGCGCGCCCCGCCCATCCGCACTCCGCGACACTGAAGCGGCTGGAGCAGTCGTCCGGCTCGCTCGCCGCCCAGGCCATCGCGCGGATGGACGAGACGCTGCCCTGGTACCGGGCCATGCCGCCGGAGAACCGTTCCTGGATCGGCCTGGTCGCCCAGGCGGGCATCGCCGCCTTCACCGAGTGGTTCCGGCACCCCGACGCCCCGCAGGCCATCTCCACCGACGTCTTCGGCACCGCGCCGCGCGAGCTGACCCGGGCCATCACGCTGCGGCAGACCGTGGAGATGGTGCGCACCACCATCGAGGTCATGGAGTCCGCCATCGACGAGGTGGCGGCCCCCGGCGACGAGAGCGTGCTGCGCGAGGCGCTCCTCGTCTACGCGCGGGAGATCGCCTTCGCCACCGCCCAGGTGTACGCCCAGGCCGCCGAGGCACGCGGTGCCTGGGACGCGCGCCTGGAGTCGCTGGTGGTGAACGCCGTGCTCAGCGGCGAGGCGGACGAGGGGGCCGTCTCGCGGGCCGCCGCGCTCGGCTGGAACTCCCCGGAACATGTGTGCGTGGTGCTGGGCACCGCCCCCGACGGGGACTCCGAGCTGACCGTCGAGGCCATCCGGCGGGCCGCCCGGCACGCCAAGCTCCAGGTGCTGACCGGGGTGCTCGGCGACCGGCTCGTCGTCATCGCCGGCGGCAGCGACAACCCGCTGGCCGTCGCGAAGTCGCTGATCGGCCCGTACGCGGCCGGTCCCGTCGTGGCCGGACCCGTGGTGCCGGACCTGCTGGCCGCGACCCGGTCCGCGCAGGCCGCCGCCGCGGGGCTCAAGGCGTGTTCCGCCTGGCAGGACGCCCCGCGCCCGGTGCTGGCGGACGATCTGCTGCCGGAGCGCGCGATCGCCGGGGACCCCTCGGCGCGCGAGCAGTTGGTGGAGGAGATCTACAGACCGCTCGAGGAGGCCGGCGCCGCGCTGCTCGAGACGCTCAGCGTGTATCTCGAGCAGGCGAGCAGCCTCGAAGGCGCGGCGCGGATGCTGTTCGTTCACCCCAACACCGTTCGTTACCGGCTCCGACGTGTGACAGACGTCACCGGCTGGTCACCCTCCGATGTACGCTCGGCGTTCACCCTGCGGATCGCGCTGATCCTGGGGCGTCTGGCCGATGGTGATCTCCAGAGCTAGCTTTTTGTCGGGGGTCGACAAAACCCCCTCCGGTTCTTCGTCCTTGTCCCCACGGGCCGCCGCGCCCGTACGCAAGAGAGAGTGTGAGAGTGCTCGTACTCGTCGCTCCCGGCCAGGGCGCCCAGGCGCCCGGCTTCCTGACCGAATGGCTCGACCTCCCCGGTGCCGCCGACCGCGTCGCCGCGTGGTCGGACGCCATCGGCCTCGACCTCGCCCACTACGGCACCAAGGCCGACGCGGACGCGATCCGCGACACGGCCGTCGCGCAGCCGTTGCTGGTCGCGGCCGGGCTGCTGTCCGCCTCGGCACTGGGTGACATCGCCCCCGGCGCGGTCGCCGGTCACAGCGTCGGCGAGATCACCGCCGCCGCCCTCTCCCGCGTCCTCGACGACGACGCCGCCCTCTCGCTGGTCCGCAAGCGGGGTCTGGCCATGGCCGACGCCGCCGCGATCACCGAGACCGGGATGGCGGCGCTGCTCGGCGGCGACCCGGACACGACCGTGGCGCACCTGGAGAAGCTGGGTCTGACCCCGGCGAACATCAACGGCGCGGGCCAGATCGTCGCGGCCGGCACCACGGAGCAGCTCGCCGCGCTGGAGGCCGACAAGCCCGACGGCGTCCGGCGGGTCGTCCCGCTCAAGGTCGCCGGCGCCTTCCACACCCACCACATGGGTCCGGCCGTCGACGCGCTGGCAAAGGCCGCCAAGGCCCTCACGCCCGCCGACCCGAAGGTCGCCTACGTGTCGAACAAGGACGGCAAGGCGGTCACGTCCGGCGCCGAGGTGCTGGAGCGCCTGGTGGGCCAGGTCGCCAACCCGGTCCGCTGGGACCTGTGCATGGACACCTTCAAGGAGCTCGGCGTCACGGCCCTCCTGGAGCTCTGCCCCGGCGGCACCCTGACCGGCCTGGCCAAGCGTGCCCTGCCCGGCGTCAGGACGCTGGCCCTGAAGACCCCCGCCGACCTCGACGCGGCCCGCGAGCTCATCGCCGAGCACGCCGCCTGACGCCCTTAAGGAGCCGACCCGCATGGCGAAGATCAAGCCCAGCAAGGGCGCCCCGTACGCGCGCATCCTCGGCGTGGGCGGCTACCGTCCCACCCGGGTCGTGCCGAACGAGGTGATCCTCGAGACGATCGACTCGTCCGACGAGTGGATCCGCTCCCGCTCCGGCATCGAGACCCGGCACTGGGCCTCCCCCGAGGAGACCGTCGCCGCGATGTCGATCGAGGCGTCCGGCAAGGCGATCGCGGACGCCGGGATCGACGCCTCGCAGATCGGCGCCGTCGTCGTGTCGACCGTGTCGCACTTCTCGCAGACCCCTGCCGTCGCGACCGAGATCGCCGACAAGCTGGGCACGGAGAAGGCCGCCGCGTTCGACATCTCCGCCGGCTGCGCGGGCTTCGGCTACGGCCTGACCCTCGCCAAGGGCATGATCGTCGAGGGGTCCGCCGAGTACGTCCTGGTGATCGGCGTGGAGCGGCTGAGCGACCTGACCGACCTGGAGGACCGCGCGACGGCCTTCCTGTTCGGCGACGGCGCGGGCGCCGTGGTCGTCGGCCCCTCGCAGGAGCCGGCCATCGGCCCGACCGTGTGGGGCTCCGAGGGCGACAAGGCCACCACGATCAAGCAGACGGTCCCGTGGGACCGGTTCAGGATCGGCGACGTCTCCGAGCTTCCCCTGGACAGCAAGGGCAACGTCAAGTTCCCCGCGATCACCCAGGAAGGCCAGGCGGTGTTCCGCTGGGCCGTGTTCGAGATGGCGAAGGTCGCCCAGCAGGCGCTGGACGCGGCCGGGATCAGCGCGGACGACCTGGACGTCTTCATCCCGCACCAGGCCAACGTGCGGATCATCGACTCGATGGTGAAGACCCTGAAACTGCCGGAGCACGTCACGGTCGCCCGTGACATCCGCACCACCGGCAACACCTCGGCCGCCTCGATCCCGCTCGCGATGGAGCGGCTCCTGGCGACCGGCGAGGCGAAGAGCGGCGACACCGCGCTCGTCATCGGCTTCGGGGCGGGTCTCGTGTACGCCGCGACTGTCGTTACCCTCCCCTAGGCACTCCGTGCCGGATCATGCATCCGGTACAGGAGGAAACACCGCCACACCCTCTGGAATCACAACGAAGGAGCGCCACCATGGCCGCCACTCAGGAAGAGATCGTCGCCGGTCTCGCGGAGATCGTGAACGAGATCGCCGGCATCCCGGTTGAGGACGTCCAGCTGGACAAGTCCTTCACCGACGACCTGGACGTCGACTCGCTGTCCATGGTCGAGGTCGTCGTCGCCGCCGAAGAGCGCTTCGACGTCAAGATCCCGGACGACGACGTCAAGAACCTCAAGACCGTCGGCGACGCGACCGACTACATCCTCAAGCACCAGGCCTGAGCGCGCGGGGCGTGAGCCCCGCCAGGGCCGGGAGCCCCGGCCCCGCCACCCGGCGGTGGCGCCGTACGCATTCTCGTCAATCGTGGGAGAAAGAATTCCGATGAGCTCGACCAATCGCACCGTGGTCGTCACCGGTATCGGCGCAACCACACCGCTGGGTGGCGACGCGGCCTCTACCTGGGAGGGCCTCGTCGCCGGACGTTCCGGCGTGAAGCCCCTGGAGCAGGAGTGGGCCGCCGAGCAGGCGGTCCGTATCGCGGCCCCGGCGGCCGTGGACCCCACCGAGGTCATCCCCCGGCCGCAGGCCCGCCGCCTGGACCGCTCGGCGCAGTTCGCGCTGATCGCGGCCAAGGAGGCCTGGGCGGACGCCGGGTTCGAGGCGAAGGCCGGCGAGGACCCGAACGTCGACCCCGACCGGCTGGGCGCCGTGATCGCCTCCGGCATCGGCGGCGTGACGACCCTGCTGGACCAGTACGACGTGCTGAAGGAGAAGGGCGTCCGCCGCGTCTCCCCGCACACCGTCCCCATGCTGATGCCGAACGGCCCGTCCGCGAACGTCGGTCTCGCGGTCGGCGCCCGCGCGGGCGTGCACACCCCGGTGTCCGCGTGCGCGTCGGGCGCGGAGGCCATCGGCTACGCCATCGAGATGATCCGCACCGGGCGCGCCGACGTGGTCGTCGCGGGCGGCACGGAGGCGGCGATCCACCCGCTGCCGATCGCCGCGTTCGGCAACATGATGGCGATGTCCAAGAACAACGACGACCCGCAGGGCGCCTCGCGCCCCTACGACGTCGCCCGGGACGGTTTCGTCCTCGGCGAGGGCGCGGGTGTGATCGTCCTGGAGTCCGCCGAGCACGCCGCCGCGCGCGGCGCCCGCGTCTACGCGGAGGCGGTCGGCCAGGGCATCTCGGCCGACGCGCACGACATCGTGCAGCCGGAGCCGGAGGGGCGGGGCATCTCGCACGCCCTGCAGAACCTGATGGACCGCACGGACCTGGACCCGGCGGAGATCGTGCACGTCAACGCGCACGCGACGTCGACGCCGGCCGGTGACATCGCCGAACTGAAGGCGCTGCGGAAGGTGTTCGGGGACGACGCGGACCACATGGCGGTGTCCGCGACGAAGTCGATGACCGGGCATCTGCTCGGTGGCGCGGGCGGCGTGGAGTCGGTGGCGGCCGTGCTGGCGCTGTACCACCGGGTGGCTCCGCCGACGATCAACGTGGAGAACCTGGACCCCGAGGCCGAGGCGAACGCGGACGTGGTGCGCGGCGAGGCGCGGAAGCTGCCCGTGGACGGGCGGATCGCCGCGCTGAACGACTCGTTCGGGTTCGGGGGGCACAACGTGGTGCTGGCGTTCCGGACGATCTGAGCCGCCCTCGGGCGGTTTCCGGAAGGGGTTCACCTCTGGGAGGTGGGCCCCTTTCCCGTGGTGGGGGCTGAGCGCGCAGTTCCCCGCGCCCCTTGGGGGCGGGGCGCTACACGACCTGGTGGAGCCAGCGGACCGGGGCGCCCTCGCCCGCGTAGCGGAAGGGTTCCAGTTCGTCGTCCCAGGGCTTGCCGAGGAGCTTGGCGATCTCCGACTCCAGGTCGGTGTCCTCCGTGCGGGAGCGGACCAGGGCGGCGCGCAGGCGGTCCTCGGGGATGAGGATGTCGCCGTGGATGCCGGTGACGGCGTGGAAGATGCCGAGGTCGGGGGTGCAGCTGTAGCGCTCGCCCTCGGCGGTGGGGCACGGCTCGGAGGTGACCTCGAACCGCAGCATCTGCCAGCCGCGCAGCGCGGAGGCGAGCTTGGAGGCGGTGCCGGCCTGACCCTGCCAGGAGAACTCCGAGCGCCAGGTGCCGGGGGCGGCCGGCTGGCGGATCCAGTCCAGGCTGACGCGCGTGCCGAGCACCCCGGCGACGGCCCACTCGACGTGCGGGCACAGCGCGCGCGGCGCGGAGTGCACGTACAGAACTCCACGAGTCGTCACCGGAACCTCCGGGCTGAGCGGGTCGTCTTCGATCGGGCGGTGCGGTCACGGCCCGGCGGGCCGCGTTGAGGGCGAGGCTACCGTGCGACGGGGCAAGGAGTGTGACGTACCGTCCGTCCCGGTGGCGGGAAAGTCGCGCTGTTCACCCGGCAGGACGTCTGTGCGGGCGCCGGGGTTCATTCCGGACGGGCCCCTCGGGGGAGCGGGAACTCGGTTGCGTTGTTATGGGTTGGGGGACGGCACGGACGTGGTGGGACGCTCGGGGAGGCGGCGGATGGCTCAGGCGACGCGGAGGCGGGGGCGCCGTGGGCGGGTTGCGCTCGCCGCGGTGGCGGCCGTCGCGTTCGGCGTGGCGGGCTGCGACGCGGGCGGGGGTCAGGAGCCCGGTGCGGCCGGTTCGAGGACGCCTTCGCCGAGGCCGACGCCGCTGTGGGACACCCGGCCCGGCTCGGTGGCCGCGGTGGGCGACTCCATCACGCGGGGCTTCGACGCGTGCGCGGTGCTGACGGACTGTCCGGAGGTGTCGTGGGCCACGGGTGACAGCGAGGAGGTCGACAGTCTGGCCGTACGGCTGCTGGGGCGGGCCGGGGCGGCCGGGCGGAGCTGGAACTACGCGGAGACCGGCGCCCGGATGGAGGACCTGCCGGAGCAGATGGCGCGGGCGGTGCGGCGCCGTCCGGAGCTGGTGGCGGTGATGGCGGGGGCGAACGACGCCTGCCGGGAGAGCGTCTCGGCGATGACGCCGGTGGCCGAGTTCCGCGCGGACTTCGAGGCGGCGATGCGCACGCTGCGCGAGGCGCTGCCGAAGGCGCAGGTGTACGTGGCGAGCGTGCCCGACCTGAAGCGGCTGTGGTCGCAGGGGCGGACCAGCGCGCTGGGCAAGCAGATCTGGAAGCTGGGCATCTGCCCGTCGATGCTGGGCGACGCGGACGCGATGGACTCGGCGGCGGTCGAGCGGCGCGCGGCGGTGCAGCAGCGCGTGGAGGACTACAACAAGGTGCTGCGCGAGGTGTGCGCCGAGGACCGCCGGTGCCGCACGGACGACGGCCAGGTGCACGCGTACCGGTTCGGCACCGCGCAGCTGAGCCGCTGGGACTGGTTCCACCCGAGCGTCGAGGGTCAGGCCGAGCTGGCCGAGATCGCGTACCGGACGGTCACGGCGCCGGGGCCGTGACCTATTGTTTCGCACATGAACGAACTCATCGGCACACTTTCCGACGGCACGCCGGTGCACCGGTGGACCCTGGAGCGGGCGGGCGTACGGGTACGCATCCTGTCGTACGGCGGGATCGTGCAGGACGTCGAGGTGCCGGACCGGGACGGGCGGACCGGGAACGTGGTGCTGGGGTTCGACGGCCTGGACGGCTATCTCGCGCACCCGGAGCCCTTCCTGGGCGCCCTGATCGGCCGGTACGCCAACCGGATCGGGGGCGCGCGCTTCACCCTGGACGGCGTCGAGCACGTCCTCGCGCCGAACGACGGGCCGAACTCGCTGCACGGCGGTGAGCGGGGCTTCGACAAGCGCGTCTGGGACGTCACCGAGGTGGCGCACGGGCTGCGGCTGTCGCTGGTCGCCGAGGACGGCGAGGAGGGCTTCCCGGGCCGGCTGGAGGTCGCGGTGACCGTCACGCTGGACGAGCGGGGCGCGCTGCACCTGGCGTACGAGGCGGTGACGGACGCCCCGACGCATGTGAACCTGACGAACCACACGTACTGGAACCTGGCCGGGTCCGGCACGGCGGGCGGGCACGAGCTGCGGGTGGCGGCGTCCCGCTGGACGCCGTCCGACGCGGGGCTGATCCCGACGGGCGAGCTGGCGGACGTCTCCGGCACCCGGTACGACCTGCGCGAGGCGCGCAAGGCGGGCGGCGGCTACGACGACAACTTCGTGCTCGACAAGGGGGTGACGGCGGCGCCCGAGGAGGTGGCGGAGCTGTACGACCCCGCGTCGGGCCGGGTGCTGTCGGTGGCGACCACCGAGCCGGGCATCCAGGTGTACACGGCGGACCACATCGGGGAGCCGTTCGAGCCGGGCGCGGGCATCGCGCTGGAGACGCAGCACTTCCCGGACTCGCCGAACCGTCCGGAGTTCCCGAGCACGGTGCTGCGGCCGGGCGAGGTGTTCCGCTCCGAGACGGTGTACGGCTTCTCCGTGCGGTAGCGGGCGGGCGGGCCCCGCGCGGGGCCCCCACGACGCACATGAGCCCCGGTCCGGGGTCAGGGTCCCGGGCCGGGGCTGTTCATGGGCTACCCCACCGGGACCCGACGTTAACCGCTGAACCACTCCGGCGGCCGGGGATCCGGGGCCCGCGGCGAATTACGTACGAACCCTTCACATCCGGCCACGGGGTGTCCCCTCGCGTGTCGGGCGCCTTCCGGACGGTGTCCTTCGCACCGTGGTGTGATCCACGCCGGCCGGGCGATACTGCGGGCTTCCGGCATCCACCCGTACCCCACGACGACGGAAGGCCCCCTCCTGTGATCCCACCCCGTGTGCGCACCGGTGTGCTCGGTCTGGCCCTGCTGACCGCCCTGTCCGCCCCCACGACCGCGACCGCCGCCTCACCGGCGGCCCCCGGTTCCGCCGCGCCGCCGACCGTCGAGGAGCTGCGCCTCGACCGGGCCGCGCCGCAGGAGATACTCCGCCGCTCCGGCTTCGACGCGGTCGCGCCCGCCTTCGCCCGCGCCCTGGACCGGGCCCGCTCCTACGCCGAGGCGCGGCGGGTCGTGCAGCGGGAGGGCTCCGCGCTGTGGCGCAGAGCCGTGGACCGGGTGCAGGGCCGGGGGCCGGCCGGCGGCGACCTGAGCCGGGACGACGACCGGCCGCTGTACTGGGCGCGGCTCGGCATGACGCGTGAACTGCGCGTCTGGGAGCCCCGGTTCGGTCTGGACGAGGCGCGGCGGGCGAAGCTGCTCGACACGCTGGAGCGGACCTCGCGCGGGCAGACCGCGATCCGGTATCCGCACGGCAGGGGCCTGAAGCGGGTGCTGGTGACCGGGTTCGACCCGTTCACCCTGGACCGGGACATCCGGATCTCCAACCCGTCGGGGGCCGTCGCGCTGGCCCTGGACGGCACGGTGATCGAGACGGCGAGCGGCCCGGCGCGCGTCGAGACGGCCGTGTTCCCGGTGCGCTGGCGGGACTTCACCGACGGCACGGTGGAGCGGGCGCTGCGGCCGCACCTGCCGGAGGTCGACCTGTTCACCACGGTGAGCCAGGGCCGGGTGGGCCGGATCGACGTCGAGCGCACCAACGGCGCCTGGCGGGGCGGCTTCGGCGACAACGAGAACACCGGCACCCCGGAGATCGTGCCGGTGTCCGACCCCGCCTCCCAGCCGCAGTGGACGTCGACGACGCTGCCGTACGCGGCGATCACGGCGGCGGACACCGGGCGGTTCCCGGTGTACGACAACACGAGCGTGACGGAGATCCCGGCGGGAGGCACGGAGCCCGTCGTGCGGCCGGACGGGCCGACCCCGGGCTCGACGGCCCGCGCCGGGGGCGGCGGCGACTACCTGTCCAACGAGATCGCCTACCGGGCGACGCTGCTGCGCGACCGGCTCGGGCTGCACGGCACGCTGCCGGGCGGCCATGTACACACGCCGGTGCTGGAGTTCGGGGCGGGCAACACCACGGAGGTCACCGACCCGCAGTTCGTGCGCAACCGGCTGGACATCGTCGCCCAGGTGCGCGCGATCGTGTCCGTCGCGGTCAGCGCGTCGGAGCGAGCGCGAGACTGACGCCGAGGCCGGCCAGCGCGGTCCCGATCACCTTGTTCAGGACCCGCTGGCCGCGCAGCATCAGGGCGCGCATCCGGTCGTGGGAGAAGAACAGCGCGACGGCGGCGAACCACAGCAGGTGGGCCCCCGACATGAACAGGCCGTAGCCCGCCTGCCGGAGCAGCGGGGTGCCGGGGCCGACGACCTGCGCGAACGTCGAGACGACGAACAGCGTGGTCTTGGGGT
Source organism: Streptomyces lusitanus (assembly GCF_042647945.1). NCBI lineage: Bacteria > Bacillati > Actinomycetota > Actinomycetes > Kitasatosporales > Streptomycetaceae > Streptomyces > Streptomyces lusitanus. The sequence continues at coordinate 197,770 of NZ_JBHRWL010000011.1, read as the reverse complement.
TGAGGACGTTGGTGAGGAACCCGGTGCGCAGCGCGGCGAGCGGGGTCAGGCCGGCGCGGTGCTCCAGGTCGACGGTGACCTCGGCGCGGGTGCGGAAGGTGCGCACGCCGATGTACACGAGGTAGGCCGCGCCGGTCAGTTTGACGACGGTGAACAGGAAGGCCGAGGAGGCGATCAGCAGGCCCACGCCGAGCATGGTGTACGTGACGTGGACCAGGACACCGGCGGCCACCCCGGCGGCGCCCAGCAGCCCCGTGCGGCGGCCGTACAGGTAGCTGTTGCGGACCACCATCGCGAAGTCGGCGCCGGGGGCGATCACCGCGAGGACGGTGATCACGGCGACGGCGAGGACCTCGGTCACGCGCCGACGCCGTCCTGCCGCTGCTCGGCGGTGTCGCCGTCCGCGGTGTCCTCGGTGTCCTCGCCCATCAGGTCACGTGCCATGAGGGTGGCGCCGGCGACCGCGCCGGGCATCAGGAACACCGCGACGAACGGCACGAGGAACGCCACCGCGAGAGGCGTGCCGAAGCCCCACACGAGGGTCTTGCGGGAGCGCAGCAGCGCGAGCCGCTCGCGCACCTCGACGCCGCGCCGCTGGAGGGCGACGGCGGTCAGTTCCTCGGTGAGGAAGAAGCCGGTGACGAAGAACCCGATCACCGGGACGACGGTCTGCCCGGCGACCGGGACGAACCCGAGCGCGAACAGCAGCACCGCCCACACGGCGGCCCGCACGAGGACGCGCAGGCTGTCGCGGGCGGAGATCCACAGCTCCCGCCACAGCGGCAGGTCCGACTCGGGCGCGGTGCCGTCGGGCGAGACGTCCCGGTCGACCCGCTCGGAGAGGCTCTCGTAGAAGGGCTGCCCGACGAGCAGGGTCGCCGCGGTGAAGGTGAGCACGCTCAGCAGCAGGGCGAGGGCGAACAGCACGGCGGTGAGGAAGCCGCGGAACAGGCCCGCCCAGGGGTCGGCCCAGTCGTCGGCGAACGGCGTCGCCCAGCCGACCAGGTCGGAGCCCCACAGGGCGAGGGCGACCAGGGCGGCCGCGTACAGCACCAGGGTGATCAGTCCGGGCAGCAGCCCGAACCCGTAGCTCTTGCCGTGCCGGCCGACCCACCGCTGGCCCTTCAGCAAGTACCGGAAACCCACCCCGAGATCGCGCATGGGAGGACTGTAGCGGGACCCCGGCGACGGCACGGGACGGGGCCGCACCCCACGTCCAAGGATGCGGCCCTCGCCGTACGCAACGACACGGGCCGGGCGGGCGTCACGGCCCGCCCGGCCCTGGTGCCGGCCCGTGCCGGCCCGTCAGAGCTTGACGATCATCTTGCCGGTGTTGTCGCCGCGCAGGACGCCGAGGAAGGCCTCCAGGTTGTTCTCGATGCCCTCGACGACCGTCTCGCGGTACTTCAGCTCGCCCGAGCGGATCCAGGCGCCGACCTCCTCCACGAACTGCGGCTGGAGGTCGTAGTGGTCGCCGACGAGGAAGCCCTCGATGCGGCCTCGGGTCTGGATGAGGCGGGCGAGGTTCTTCGGGCCGGGGGCCGGCTCGGTGTTGTTGTACACGGAGATCGCGCCGCAGACGGCGATGCGGCCGTCCCGGTTCAGGGAGCCGATGGCCGCCTCCAGGTGGTCGCCGCCCACGTTGTCGAAGTAGACGTCGACGCCGTCGGGGGCGGCGGCGCGCAGCTGCTCGCTCACGGGGCCGTTCTTGTAGTTGAACGCCGCGTCGAAGCCGTACTCCTCGGTGAGGAGCTTGACCTTCTCGTCGGAGCCGGCCGAACCGATCACCCGGGAGGCGCCCTTGAGCTTGGCGATCTGGCCGACCTGGCTGCCGACGGCGCCGGCCGCGCCGGACACGAAGACGGAGTCGCCCTCCTTGAAGGAGGCGGTGCGCAGCAGGCCCGCGTAGGCGGTGAGACCGGTCATGCCCAGCACGCCCAGGTACGCCGACAGCGGCACGGCGTCCGGGTCCACCTTGACGGCGCTCTTCGCGTCCACGACGGCGTACTCACGCCAGCCGAGGAAGTGCAGCACGCGGTCGCCGGCGGAGATCCCCTCGGCGTTGGACGCGACGACCTCGCCGACGGCGCCGCCCTGCATGGCCTTGCCCAGCTCGTAGGGGGCGACGTAGGACTTGGCGGCGCTCATCCGGCCGCGCATGTACGGGTCGACGGAGAGGTACTCGTTGCGCACCAGCACCTGGCCCTCGCCCGGGGTGCGGACCTCCGCCTCGACCAGCGCGAAGTTCTCCGGCTCGGGCCGGCCGACCGGCCGGCTCAGCAGGTGCCACTCGCGGGCGGTGGCGGGGAGCGTGGGGGTGTCGGACATGAAGAGCGCCTTTCCTCGAATACTTCAGCACCTGAAACAACCATGCGGCTGAATATTTCAGGATGTCAAGCACATGGGTACCCTGGTGGGCATGGCCACACCCCGTTCCGCGTCCCGCCGTCCCGACGCTCTCACCCTGGAGGTCGTCGAGCTGATCGGCGAGGTCGTGGCGCGCTACCACGAGGAGTACGAGGAGGCCGCCGCCGGGCACGCGCTGACCGGCGCGCAGGCGCGGCTGCTGAGCCTGCTCAGCCTGGAGCCGCTGCCCATGCGGAGACTGGCGCAGCGGCTGAAGTGCGAGCCGTCGAACGTCACCGGCATCGTGGACCGTCTGGAGGCCCGTGGTCTGGTGGAGCGCCGCCCGGACCCGGCGGACCGCCGGGTGAAGCTGGCGGCGGCGACGGACGAGGGGCGGCGGGTGGCGCGCGGCCTCCAGGAGTCGCTGCGGTTCGCCCGCGAGCCGCTGGCGGGGCTGCCGGACCAGGAGAGGGTGGCGCTGCGGGACGCGCTGCGGCGGATGCTGGGGGACGCCGGGTGACGCGCTGAGGCCGGGCATCGGCGGCACCGGGCGCTTCGCTCCGGTCAGCCGGGGCGGAGCCCGCTTCTCAGGTGCACCACCACAGGAACCGCTCGCACGTCTTCGTGGGCTCGGGTTCCGGTTCGTCCGTGGTGGGGTCCGGGTCGGGGGCGTCCGTCTCCGGGGGGTCCTGCGGGGGCTGCTCGGTCGTCGGCTCGCCGGCCGTGGCCGTCCCGGCGGGGGCCGACGAGGCGCTCGCCCCGGCCGACTCCTTGTCCGCCTCCTCCGACTCCTTGTCCTCGGGGGCGGACGCGGACGCCGACGCGGAGTCCGACGCACCGGCGCTGGGCGACGCGCCCGGCTCCCCCGCGCGCGGGCCGCTCCCGGTCGCCGACGCGCTCGGCTCGACCTCCTCCGAGCCCCCGTCGACCGACTCCTCGCCCGCCACCGCCGGACGCGGGTCGGAGCCGGGCGCGTCCAGGCCCAGTTCGGCCAGGCTCAGCCCGCCGGCCGCGAGGACGAAGCCCGCGACGATCAGCAGGGTGCGGTTGCGCCGGCGGCGGTGGGCGGCAGCCTTCCGGTCCCGGCGGCTCTGTCCGGCGCCCGGGTCCTCGTCCTCCGGCGGCGGCGCGGCCTGCGGCGCCCGCTTCCCCCGGCGCCGGTCCGCACGCCGTCCGCGGGGCGCCGCGTCCGCCTCGAGGTCCTCGCGCGGGTCGGGGTCGTCGTCCCCGGAACGGCCGCCGTCGCCGTCGTCGCCGTACCCGTCGCCCGCGTCGGCTCGCAGGGGCGCACCGCCGTCGGGCGCGGCCTGCTGACGGGCGCGCAGCGTCTCCACGGGCGTGCCGCAACCAGGGCAGGCCAGAGCGCCGTTGAGGTGCCGTCGGCACGGGTGGCAAAAGTCCATGACGCGGGAAGGTTAGGTTCCGGTCCGGTCCGGTTCCTAGGCCTTGCTGTGAAGGTTTGGTGCGGACCCTTACGCAATGGTTTCGAAACTGCCGAAACCGAAACACGCGCGACCCATTGACACCCCCGCCGCGCCGTCCTTACTGTCTCGCCAGCATTTCGAACGTGTGACGAAATATCGAACGCATCGAACCGCCGCATCCGATGCCAGTCACCACCGCAGCGAGGGGCCAACTGCCGTGCGCATCACCGGAATCAGCACACACGTGGTCGGGACGCCGTGGCGCAACCTGACGTACGTCCAGGTGCACACCGACGAGGGAATCACCGGGGTCGGCGAGACCAGGATGCTCGGCCGCACCGACGCCCTCCTGGGCTATCTGAAGGAGGCCGAGGCCAACCACATTCTCGGCTCCGACCCGTTCGCCGTCGAGGACCTGGTCCGCCGCATGAAGTACGGCGACTACGGCCGCGCGGGCGAGATCGTGATGTCCGGCATCGCGGTCGTCGAGATGGCCTGCTGGGACATCAAGGGCAAGGCGCTCGGCGTCCCCGTCTGGCAGCTGCTGGGCGGCAAGGTCACCGACAAGGTGAAGGCGTACGCCAACGGCTGGTACACCACCGAGCGCACCCCGGAGGCGTACCACAAGGCGGCGCGCGCGGTCGTGGAGCGCGGGTACCGGGCGCTGAAGATCGACCCCTTCGGCACGGGCCACTTCGAACTCGACCACCAGCAGACCCTGTACGCCGTCTCCCTGATCGAGGCGGTGCGGGACGCGATCGGTCCCGAGGCGGAGCTGATGCTGGAGATGCACGGCCGCTTCTCCCCCGCGACCGCCGTCCGCCTCGCGCACGAACTGGCGCCGTTCCGCCCGGCCTGGCTGGAGGAGCCGGTGCCGCCGGAGAACCTCAAGGCGCTCCAGAAGGTGGCCGCGAAGGTGGACATGCCGGTCGCGACCGGTGAACGCGTCCACGACCGCATCGAGTTCCGCGAGCTGTTCGAGAACCAGGCGGCCGACATCATCCAGCCCGACGTGGGCCACATCGGCGGCATCTGGGAGACCCGCAAGCTGGCGGCGACCGCCGAGAGCCACTACGTGCTGGTCGCCCCGCACAACGTCGGCGGCCCGGTGCTCACCGCCGCGTCCCTCCAGGTCGGTTTCACCACCCCGAACTTCAAGATCCTGGAGCACTTCAACGACTTCGCCGACGCGGAGATCAAGAAGGTGGTCAAGGGCGCGCCCGTGGTGGACCCGGAGGACGGCTGCTTCCACCTCTCCGACGCGCCCGGCCTGGGCGTCGAGCTGGACGTGGACGCGGCCGCCGAATTCCCGCAGCAGCAGGCCCGGTTCGACCTGTGGGCCGAGGGCTGGGAGCAGCGCAGGCCGAAGGGGACGGGGCAGTGAGCGTCGCCGTCGTCGTCGAGGCGCCCGGACAGCACCGCCTGGTGCCGCACGAGCCACGGGAACCCGGCCCCGGCGAGGCGCTGGTGCGCGTCCACGCGGTCGGCATCTGCGGCAGCGACCGCGAGGTCCACCAGGGCAACCGGCCCGAAGGATACGTCCGTTACCCGCTCACCCCCGGCCACGAGTGGTCCGGCACCGTCGCCGCCGTGGGCGACGGGGTGCCCGGGAGCCTGACCGGACGCAAGGTGGTCGGCGAGGGCTTCCGCAACTGCCAGGTGTGCGACCGCTGTCACGCGGGCGAGACCACGCTGTGCACGGCGGGCTACGAGGAGACCGGCTTCACCCAGCCGGGCGCCATGGCCTCCACGCTGACCCTGCCCGCCCGGCTGCTGCACGTGCTGCCGGACGACGCCGACCTGACGGCGGCGGCGCTGCTGGAGCCGGCCGCGTGCATCGCCGCCGCCGCGCTGAAGGCGCGCGCGGTGCCCGGCGAGCGGGTCGCCGTGGTCGGCACCGGCACGCTGGGGATGTTCGCGGTGCAGTTCCTCGCGGCCGCCTCGCCCGCCGAGCTGCTGGTGGTGGGCACGCGCCCGGACCGGGCCGAGCTGTCCCGGCGGTTCGGAGCCACCGGCTTCCGCACCAAGGACCGGCCGCTGCCGGACGACGTCGACGTGGTGATCGAGACGGCCGGGTCCGCCGACGCGGCCCGTACCGCGGCCGGACTGCTGCGGCGCGGCGGCCGGCTCGTGCTCACCGGCATCCCGGCGCCGGGCGCGGACGGGCTCGACCCGACCGACCTGGTGGTGCGGCAGCTGGAGGTGCACACCGTGTTCGGCGCGCCGCCGGACGCCTGGGCGCACACGGCGCGGATGTTCGCGGCCGGGCTGCTCGACCCGCTGCCGCTGGTCACCCACGAACTCCCGCTCACCGCGTTCCCGGACGCCATCGAGCTGGTGGGGTCCGGCGACCCGAAGGTGGGCAAGGTCCTGCTGCGTCCCTGAACCCGCGCCGGTACGGGGACACGCTGACGGCCCCGTACCGGCGCGCCCGGCCCGTCCTCCCCCGCACCCCGCCCCGCCCCGTCTTCCGTTCCGCCCGGACCCGGCCGGCCCGTGGGGCGGACCGCGAACCTCGTCCGACATATCGAACACCGAAGGACACCCTGTGACCGACGCTTCCGCCACGGCGCCCCGCAGGCCCGGTGAGCAGGCGCTCACCGCGCTCGGCCTGGGCGCGCCCGCCCTCGACCCCGCCGACGCCTCGCCGCACTCGTTCCCCGGCGGCGGCCGCTGGCGCACCGAGATCCCCTCCTGCGAGGGGCCGGAGGCGCTGGCGGTGGTGCTGAAGGAGGCCTCCCGCCTCGACGTGCCGGTGCACCGGATCAGCCAGGGCAGCGGCGTGTGGATGCTGACCGACGCCGAGATCACCGAGATGGTCGAGGCGACCGCCGAACGGGACATCGAGCTGTGCCTGTTCACCGGCCCGCGCGGCACCTGGGACATCGGCGGCTCGGTCCGCACCGACTCGCACGGCGCGGGGCTGCGCGCCCGCGGTCTCGACGCGGTGGCCGGCTGTGTCGAGGACGCGGTGCGCGCGACCGAACTGGGCGTCAGATGCCTGCTGGTGGCCGACGAGGGCGTGCTGTGGACGCTGCACCGGGCGCGGGCGGCGGGCATCCTCCCGGCGGACACCACGCTGAAGGTGTCGGCGCTCGTCGGGCCGGTCAACCCCACCTCGTTCGCGGTGCACGAGCAGCTCGGCGCGGACTCCATCAACGTGCCCAGCGACCTGACGCTCGCCCATCTCACGGAGATCCGGCGGGTGTCGGCCGCGCCGATGGACATGTACATCGAGGCGCCCGACGACCTGGGCGGTTATGTGCGGATGTACGAGGTCGCCGAGCTGATCCGGCGCGGCGCCCCGGTGTACCTGAAGTTCGGGCTGGCCAAGGCGCCCGGCATCTACCCGTACGGCCACCACCTGCGGGAGGTCGCCCTGGCCACGGCGAAGGAGCGGGTGCGGCGCGGCAGGCTGGCGCTGGACCTGCTGGCCCGGCACGGCGCCGACGGCGGCATGGCGCCGCTCGGTTCGCGGCTGCCGGGCACGCTGCGCCGGTTCGACATCCCGTCATAACGTTCCGGAAACGCGGCTTCACAGAAGTGGACACAGCCGCGCACAATCCCACACACCCGCCGGGCGGTCCCGGGGGCGACTGCACCTCCGGCGCCTGACCCGTCACCGCGTCGCACACGGCACCACCGACTCGCCCGAGTCGCCCGCACAGCCCGCTCAGCTCAGCCCGCTCAGCCCGACTGGCCCGACTGGCCCGACGATCAAGGAAGATCATCATGCGTAACCGCAGAGCCGCATTCGCCGCGACGGCCACCGCCGTCACCCTCGCCCTCTCCCTGACCGCCTGCGGCCAGAACAGCGAGGGCGGCAGCGAGGAGAACAAGGGCGGCTCCGAGGGAGCCACCATCGGCATCGCGATGCCGACCAAGTCCTCGGAGCGCTGGATCGCCGACGGCGACAACGTCGTCAAGAACCTGGAGTCCAAGGGCTACAAGACCAAGCTGGTGTTCGGCGAGGACGAGCCGGACCAGCAGGTGTCCCAGATCGAGAACATGATCACGCAGGGCGTGGACGCCCTGATCGTGGCGGCCATCGACAACAAGTCGCTGAACAACGTGCTCCAGCAGGCCGCCGACGCCGACATCCCGGTGATCTCCTACGACCGCCTGATCCTCGGCACGGAGGACGTCGACTACTACGCCTCCTTCGACAACGAGAAGGTCGGCGAGCTCCAGGGCACCTACATCACCGAGCAGCTCGGCCTGGCGGACGGCAGCGAGAAGGGGCCGTTCAACATCGAGCTGTTCGCCGGCTCCAACGACGACAACAACACCCGCTACTTCTTCCAGGGCGCGATGAAGGTGCTCCAGCCCTACATCGACAAGAAGCAGCTCGTCGTCAGGTCCGGCCAGACGGAGCTGACCCAGGTCACCACGCTGCGCTGGGACGGCGCCACCGCCCAGCGGCGCATGGACGACATCCTCACCAAGTCGTACAAGAGCGCCAAGGTCGACGCGGTGCTCTCGCCGTACGACGGCATCTCCATCGGCATCATCTCGGCGCTGAAGTCGGACGGCTACGGCACCGCGAGCAAGCCGCTGCCGGTCGTCACCGGCCAGGACGCCGAGGTCGCCTCGGTGAAGTCGATCATCGCCGGCGACCAGTCGATGACCGTCTACAAGGACACCCGCGAGCTCGCCAAGGTGGCCGCGAGCATGGTCGACGCGCTGCTCAACGACAAGAAGCCCGAGGTCAACGACACCAAGACCTACGACAACGGCGCGAAGGTGGTGCCGGCCTACCTGCTGGAGCCGGTCGCCGTGGACAAGGCGAACTACCAGAAGGTCGTCGTCGACTCCGGCTACATCAAGGAAAGCGACCTCAAGTAACCGCCGCACCACACGGATTGGAAGGCACGACCATGGCGGGACCCGTCCTGGACATGCGCTCGATCGTCAAGACCTTTCCCGGCGTCAAGGCGCTGTCGGACGTCAGCCTGACCGTCCGGCAGGGCGAGGTCCACGCCGTCTGCGGGGAGAACGGCGCCGGCAAGTCGACCCTGATGAAGGTGCTCTCCGGCGTCCATCCGCACGGCACCTACGAGGGCGAGATCCTCTTCGAGGGGGAGGTCTGCCGCTTCAAGGACATCCGGGCGAGCGAGCAGCGCGGCATCGTCATCATCCACCAGGAGCTGGCGCTGGTGCCGTACCTCTCCCTCGCGGAGAACATCTTCCTCGGCAACGAACACGCCACGCGCGGGTTCATCAACTGGAACGAGACGCTTCGGCACGCCACCGAGGTGCTGCGCCGGGTCGGGCTCGACGACCACCCGGAGACCCGGGTCGCCGACATCGGCGTCGGCAAGCAGCAGCTGGTGGAGATCGCGAAGGCGCTGTCGAAGAAGGTGAAGCTGCTGATCCTCGACGAGCCGACCGCGGCGCTGAACGACGAGGACAGCGGCAAGCTCCTGGACCTGATCCTGGAGCTGAAGAAGCAGGGCATCACCTCGATCATCATCTCGCACAAGCTCAACGAGATCCGCCGGGTCGCCGACTCGGTGACCATCCTGCGCGACGGGCGGACCATCGAGACGCTCGACGTGAGGGCCCCGGAGACCACCGAGGACCGGATCATCAGCGGCATGGTCGGCCGGGACCTGGAGAACCGCTTCCCGGAACGCACCCCGCACCAGCCGGAGGAGGGCACGGCGCCCGCCCTGGAGATCCGCAACTGGACCGTGCACCACCCCATCGACCAGCACCGCAAGGTGGTCGACGACGTGTCGCTGCACGTGCGGCGCGGGGAGATCGTCGGCATCGCCGGGCTGATGGGCGCGGGCCGCACGGAGCTGGCGATGAGCGTCTTCGGGCGCAGCTACGGGCGGTACACGGGCGGCACGGTCGTCAAGGACGGCGAGGAGATCCGGACCAGGACCGTCGCCGAGGCGATCCGGCACGGCATCGCGTACGTCACCGAGGACCGCAAGCACTACGGCCTCAACCTCATCGACACCATCAACCGGAACATCTCGCTGAGCGCGCTCGGCAAGGTGGCCCGGGCCGGAGTGGTCGACGAGCACGAGGAGCGGAAGGTCGCCGAATCCTTCCGCACCTCGATGAACATCAAGGCGCCGACCGTGTTCGAGCCGGTGAACAAGCTGTCGGGCGGCAACCAGCAGAAGGTCGTCCTCAGCAAGTGGATCTTCACGGGCCCCGACGTGCTGATCCTCGACGAGCCCACCCGCGGCATCGACGTGGGCGCCAAGTACGAGATCTACACGGTCATCGACCGGCTGGCCGCCGAGGGCAAGGCGGTGGTCTTCATCTCCTCCGAGCTGCCGGAGCTGCTCGGCATGTGCGACCGCGTCTACACCATGGCCGCCGGACGGCTGACCGGAGAGTTCTCGCGGTCGGAGGCCACGCAGGAATCGCTGATGCGCCAGATGACGAAGGACAAAGAGGTAACGCGATGAGCACGGATGTGACCGCCAAGACGCCGGCCCCGGCGCCGTCCGGCAAGGGGGGCGGGGCCGCGGACGGCGGACTGTGGGGGCTGGTCCTGGAGGGCATGCGCCGCAACATGCGGCAGTACGGCATGCTGATCGCGCTCGGCCTGATCGTGGCGCTGTTCGCGGTGTGGACCGACGGCGACCTGCTGCTGCCCCGCAACGTCTCCAACCTGGTGCTGCAGAACAGCTACATCCTGATCCTCGCGATCGGCATGATGCTGGTCATCATCGCCGGCCACATCGACCTGTCGGTGGGATCGCTGACCGCGTTCGTCGGCGCGCTGGCCGCCGTGTTCATGGTCAAGAACGACATGCCGTGGCCGGTGGCGGTGCTGCTGTGCCTGGCCATCGGCGCGCTCGCCGGCGCCGTCCAGGGGTTCTTCATCGCGTACGGCGGCATACCGTCGTTCATCGTGACCCTGGCGGGCATGCTGGTCTTCCGCGGACTGACGGAGATCTTCCTGGAGGGGCAGACCCTCGGCCCGTTCCCCAAGGGCGAGCAGAAGATCGGCATCGGGTTCCTGCCGGAGGTCGGACCGGAGACCAACTACCACAACCTCACGCTGCTGCTCGGTCTGGTGCTGGTCGCGGCCGTGCTGCTCCAGGAGATCCGGGACCGCAGGCGGCAGCTGTCGTTCTCGCTGGACGTGCTGCCGCGCAACCTGTTCCTGCTGAAGCTGGTCGCGGTCACCGCGGCCATCCTCACCGTCACCCTGCTGCTCGCCAGCTACAAGGGCACCCCGATCGTGCTGCTGATCCTGGGCGTCCTGGTGGTCGGCTACAGCTACGTGATGCGCAACTCCGTCTTCGGCCGCCACATCTACGCCATCGGCGGCAACCTGCCGGCGGCCAAGCTGTCCGGCGTGAAGGACAAGAAGGTCACCTTCTACGTCTTCCTGAACATGGGCATGCTCGCGGCCCTGGCCGGTCTGGTGGTCGCCGCCCGGCTGAACGCGGCCTCGCCGAAGGCGGGCCTCAACTTCGAACTCGAGGCGATCGCCTCGGCGTTCATCGGCGGGGCCTCCATGAGCGGCGGTGTCGGCACCGTCCTCGGCGCCATCATCGGCGGTCTCGTCCTCGGCGTGCTGAACAACGGCATGAACCTCCTCAGCGTCGGCACCGACTGGCAGCAGGTCATCAAGGGCCTGGCCCTGCTGGCCGCGGTCGGCTTCGACGTGTGGAACAAGCGCAAGGTCGGTTCGTAGATCAGCCCGGGCCCCGCCGCACGGCGGGGCCCCTTCCTTCTGAGGGAGCCGCACTGATGGAACTGAACAGACGCACGGTCATCGCGGGAGCCGCGGCGGCGGGAGTGGCCGCCACCGCCTGGGGCGGGACGGCGCACGCCTCGTCCACAGGGCGCGGGAGGCCGGTCCGGGAACTCTTCGGCAGGCTCGCCGACGGCACCCGGGTGGACCGCTGGACGCTGCAGAACGGCGGCACCCGGATGGGGGTGCTCTCCTACGGGGGCATCGTCCACTCGCTTCAGGTGCCGGACCGGCGCGGACGGTACGCCAACGTCTCCCTCGGCCTGCGCACCCTGGAGGAGTACGTCGCCTCCAGCCCGTACTTCGGCGCGCTGATCGGCCGGTACGGCAACCGCATCGGCAAGGGGACCTTCACGCTCGACGGCACCCGGTACCAGCTCTCCGTCAACGACGGCGAGAACAGCCTGCACGGCGGCGCGCAGGGCTTCGACAAGCGGGTCTGGGACGTCGAGCCGTTCACCCGCGGCTCCGACGTCGGTCTGCACCTGTACTACACGGCGGTCGACGGGGAGATGGGCTACCCGGGCACCCTGCGCACCAAGGTGACGTACACACTCACCCGGGACGGCGACTGGCGTGTCGACTACGAGGCGGTCACCGACCGGCCCACGGTCGTCAACCTCACCAGCCACGTCTACTGGAACCTGGCAGGCGAGGGCAGCGGCAGCATCATGGACCACGAGCTGTCGGTCGCCGCCTCCCGCTACACCCCCGTCGACGCGGGCCTGATCCCCACCGGCGAGCGCGCGAAGGTCGCCGGCACCCCGTTCGACTTCCGGCGGGGCAAGCCGGTCGGCCGGGACATCCGCACCGCCCACCAGCAGCTGCTGTACGGGCAGGGCTTCGACCACAACTGGGTTCTGGACAAGGGCATCACCGCCCGGCCCGAGCACGCGGCGACCCTGCGTGACCCGGCCTCAGGGCGCACCCTGCGCATCGCGACGAACGAGCCGGGCCTTCAGTTCTACTCCGGCAACTTCCTCGACGGGACCCTCGTCGGCAGCGGCGGCCGGGTGTACCGGCAGGGCGACGGGCTGTGCCTGGAGGCGCAGCACTTCCCGGACTCGCCGAACCAGCCGGCGTTCCCCTCGACCGTGCTGCGGCCCGGCGAGACGTACCGGACGACGACCGTGCACAGCTTCGGGACGTGACCCGCGTGCCGGTGTGAGCGCCGGGGTGAACGCGTCCGTGTGAGCGCTTCGGCACGGGCGTCGCGGAGTGAGCGTTTTCGGTGTGAGCACGATCACGAGCCGTCCTCACATTTTCCTCACACGTGCTGAACGGCCCCCCGCCTGTCTCCGTACTCCTGGGTGGCCCGTGCTCCCCCGCGCGGGCCACCCAGGCATGACGGGCCCGTCCCTCCCCAACGGGTCCGCCGCACACGGAGGTTCCCTTGGCCGACAACGTCACCTCGCTGTTCCGCAGCACCGCGGCGCACAGCCCGTCGATGGCGGCGCTGACGAGGGAGAGCGACGGGGCCGGCCCGGTGGACTTCTGCATTCCCTGCAACCCGTACTTCCCCACCCCCGCCATGTTCGAGGAGATGGCGGCCCGGCTGCGCGACATCATCACGTACTACCCGAGCAGCGCGGACACCATCACCGCCGAGCTGTGCAGCCTGCTGCGGCTGCCGCCGCAGTGCGTGGCGATGGGCAACGGCTCGACCGAGCTCATCACCTGGATCGACCATCTGCTGGTGCGCGAGTCGCTCGCCGTGCCGGTGCCGACCTTCGGCCGCTGGACCGACCAGCCGATGGAGACCGGCAAGCGGGTCGACATGTTCCCGCTCCAGGAGTCCAGCGGCTTCGCCCTGGACCTCGCGCAGTACGCCGAGTTCATCCGCGCCCGCGGCACCCGGGTCGCCGTCATCTGCAACCCGAACAACCCCGACGGCGGCTTTCTGCACAAGCACGCGGTCGTGCAGTTCATGGACGCCATGGCCGACCTGGACCTGGTGGTGATCGACGAGTCGTTCCTGGAGTTCGCCGACGCCGAGAACGAGCCGAGCGTGGTGCAGGAGGCGATGCTGCGCCCCAACGTCATCGTGCTGCGCAGCCTCGGCAAGAACTTCGGCCTGCACGGCATCCGCTTCGGCTATCTGGTCGCCAACCCGGCCCTGGCCGGCCGGGTGCGCTCCATGCTGCCCAAGTGGAACCTCAACTCCTTCGCCGAGCACGTGGTGTTCATGCTGAAGGAGCACGGCGCGGAGTACGCGCAGAGCCTGCACCAGGTGCGCCGCGACCGGATGGACATGTCCGGGCAGCTCTCCTCCCTGCCCGGCCTCACGGTCTACCCCTCCCAGGGCAACTTCCTCTTCGTGCGGCTGCCCGTGGGCGCCGAGGGCACCGTGGTCCGCGACCGGCTGCTCACCGAGCACCGGATCCTGGTGCGTGAGTGCGGCAACAAGATCGGTTCGTCCAGCCGCTTCCTGCGTCTCGTGGTGCGCCCCCAGGTCGACGTCCGTCGCCTGGTGACCGGCCTGGAACAGGTGCTCTACGGGACGTCCAGGAGGGGAGCCGCCGTGCCCGAGCAGGCCTCAGGGACCGCCTACAGCTCGGGCACGGCGGCGGTGGACCGCCTGGTGAGCCAGACCAACGGGGCCGGGACACGCGGCCTCGCCCAGGCCGCCGGCGCCGGCATGCCGCTCCCCGCCGCCGCGTCCGCCCCGGCGGTGGGCGCGGGCGGCGGGATGCCGGCGCCGGCCGCGGCGGGACTGCCCCAGCCGGAGCCGCTGCCCGTGCCGCAGGAGGCGCCCCGGCCGCAGCCCGCCCCCCAGCCGGTGTCCCAGCCCGTGGTGCCGCAGCCGGCGCCCGTGCCTCAGCCGCAGCCGGTACCGCAGCCCGTGCCGCAGCAGTTCCCGCAGCCGGCGGCGTACCCGGAGCCGGTCCCTCAGCCCGTACCGGCCGCCCCGCCCCTCGCCCCGGCGGCCGCGTTCCCCGCGCCCGCGCCGATGCAGGTCCCGCCGCCCACCGGTCCCACCCCGCCCGGCGTCCCGGCGCGCGGCGGGCTGACGGCCGCCCAGGTGCGGGGCACGGACGGGCTGTCCATGGCCCCGGCGACGGGCTGGCCGGGGGCGCAGAGCTGGCCGGACGCGGCGGGGATGGGGGCGGCGGGCTGACCCCCTGGGTCGTCAGTAGGCGACCGGCCAGCCGCTGCTCCAGTCCAGCAGGTTGATGCCCAGCTTGGGTGTGCCGTTGTCGTTGCCGTCGTAGTAGTGGTAGACGATCAGGTCCCCGTCGACGTCACGCAGGACCGACTGGCCGCCGGGGCCGATGACGCTGCCGTGCGACTCCAGCACGGGCGTGCCGCCGTTGTTGGTCATCGCCACGCCGTTGCGGTCGCGGTACGGGCCGGTGACGCTCGTGGCACGGCCCACCTTGACCTTGTAGGTGGAGGAGGTGCCGGCGCAGCAGGTGTCGTAGGAGGCGAACAGGTAGTAGTAGCCGTTCCGTTTCACGACGAACGGCGCCTCGACGGCCTTGGTCCCGGTGGGGCGGGAGGCCAGCGCGTACCGGGTGGTGTCGGAGGAGAGCTGCTTCCCGGTCGAGGGGTTGATCCGGATCATCTTGATCCCGGTCCACCAGCTGCCGAAGGACAGCCACCACTTCCCGTCGTCGTCGACGAAGAGGTTGGGGTCGATGGCGTTGTAGTCGCTGGAGGAGTTCGAGGTGTGGACGACGCCCTGGTCGGTCCAGCTGCCCGGCTGCCCGGTGGCGGAGGTGGCCAGCCCGATGGCGGAGGTGTTGGAGCCGAACGAGGAGACGGAGTAGTACATGAGGTACCTGCCGCCGTGGTACGAGATGTCGGGCGCCCAGGCCTCCGGCACGGAGGAGTAGGTGCGCCACCATCCGGGGCGCGACGAGAACGCGTCGGCGCCGGCGGAGAAGGCGATGCGGTCGGCGGAGGTCTTGCTGCTGATGCCGCCGCCGGTCGCGTAGAGCAGGTACTGCCCGGAGGACGTGCGGAGCATCGACGGGTCATGGGTGACGACGGACCCGGTGACGCGGCCGGGGTTGGGGTACGCCGAGGCGGTGGCCGGCATCAGGGCCAGCAGCGCGGCGGCGGGGAGCGCGAGGAGGGCGGTGCGCTTGCGGAGGGTGCGGCTCATACGGGGTTCTCTCCTTGCGGTGGGGGTGAGGAGCCGTTCGGGATTCCGAACGGCGATCGCAAGTTCGAACGGACCGTAGAATCGAACGAGTTGCGCGTCAATCGCCCGCGCAGCCCGTCACTCCCCGTCGGCCAGGACGCGGACGCGCTTGCGGTAGGACAGGACCGCCGCGGAGACGAAGACGGCGGGAAGGCCCACTCCCAGGACGACGAGGGGGGACAGGACCGTCTCCAGCGGCCCGGGGACGTCCGCGAACAGGGGGACGAGCATCAGCACCACCAACGGGACGAACGCCAGCATCGACCACGCGAAACCGGACATCATCGCCAGCCTGCGCGCCTCGCCGCGTTCGATGCGCCGGGTGATGTCGGGCGAGCTCGTCCAGTCCTCACCGCGCAGTTCCTCCCACGCGGCGCGCAGCACGCCGATCTCGCGCTCCAGGTCGACGGTCGCGTCGTCCAGGTACATCAGCTGCACCCGTCTGCCGTCGGCCCGGTAGGCGTAGGAGACGTAATCACTCTGCGCCGGGCCCTGCTGGGCGACCGCGCCGGGGTTGATCTCGACCCGGATGTCCTGGATCTCCTCCCAGGCCAGTCGCCGCGTCCCCGTGAAGCCCCTGACCCGGATGCCCTTGAGGTCCGCGGTGGTGGAGGCACGGAGGGAGGCGGTGACGAGCCAGGCGAAGAGCGCGAAGAGGGGAAGGGTGACCGACCACTTCACCGGGGCGGAGAGATCCTCCGCGGTCCAGAGGGGAAGCATGCCGAGCACGCTCGCCACCGCCACGGCGGCCACGACGCCGGTGGCCCGCCCCTGACTGATCCGGTACTCACGCGGCAACGACCGAGCACTCATCCCGTCCACCCCCGGTTCCTGCGGCACGGACCGCCGCGCACATACGTGCGAAGAAAGTGTGAAGCTTCAACTCGCGTCACAGCAAGGGTTGTTGAGCCATACAGTCGAAACGGGCGGGCCCGCGCCTCCGCGCCGGCCCGCCCGCGCACCGGCGGCCGGTCAGTCGGCCGGGCACCGCTTCCACGCCAGGTGGTACACCGTGCTGATGTCCCCGTCGGTGGAGTCCATCGTCATGAAGCTGACCTCGGACGGGTCGCTGCCCGCGGTGACTCTCAGCTCCGTGTTGATGTTGAAGTTGCGCTGCACCCCGCAGGGCGCGTACACGAGCTGCGCCCAGTCGGTCTCGTCGGTGGCCTGCCAGTTGTCGTCGTACGGGCCGGCGAAGACGTGCGTGCGGTGCTCGGTGTTGGGCGAGCCCTGGAAGTAGTACGAGGCCCGCTCGGTGCCCCGCGCGCCGGGCCGGAGCGCGGCGAAGCCCCGGTAGTCCGCGCTGGCGATGGCGTAGGTGAAGCCCTGCGGGACGTGGACCAGCAGGCTGAGCTGGCAGTTCCTGCGGGCGGCCGTGGGGTCGGAGCTCCCGCCGGCCTGGGCGATGTAGTCGCTGTAGGTCACGGTGAACGCGGTGTTGTCGGCCGAGACGGCGACGGCCGCGGTACCGGCGGGACATCCCGACCCGTTCACCGTGGCGACCTTGATGACGATCTTGTCCGGCGGCGGGTCGTCGAACGAGGACCCGGGGTTGTCCGCGGGCAGCGCGGCGCCGAGCAGCGTGGCCGCCGCGACACCGAGGAGCAGGCCTGAAGCCATGGTTCTCCGTCCTTGGGTGGGGGGTGGTGCGGTGCGATGGTTGAAGCGTCATGCACATGCCAAAAG
The DNA here is from genome assembly GCF_042647945.1 of Streptomyces lusitanus. Classification (NCBI taxonomy): domain Bacteria; kingdom Bacillati; phylum Actinomycetota; class Actinomycetes; order Kitasatosporales; family Streptomycetaceae; genus Streptomyces; species Streptomyces lusitanus. Next base: position 180,438 of record NZ_JBHRWL010000011.1, on the reverse strand, counting down.
TGCGGGCACATGCAGCCCCCGGCTTCGTGAAGGAGGCATGAAGGAGCGGTGAAGGCCGGGAGCGCTCGCATCGTATGGAGCGCCGCCACGGCCGGACAGGGCGAACTCCGGCCATTCACTCCCGGTCCGTATACCGCCGGTGAACGCCACGCCGTGCAGGGGCTCCCCTGGGGACGGTGGGCCGTTCCGGTTCGGGGACAATGACCCACCAGCACCGCTTGTGGCACAGACCAGGAGGCGCTCCCTTGGAGCTCAGCAGGCGCACCTTCACCGCCCTGACCGGCACGGCCGCGCTCGGCCTCGCGCTGGCCGGCAGCGGCGGGGCGGCGACCGGCCCGCGGGGGCCGCGCGTCGTGCCGACCGGACCGCCGCCCCCGCTTCCGCAGGCCGACGGCCGGCGCCATCGCGTCACCTACGACCGGCACTCGCTGCTGGTCGACGGCAGGCGTCTGGTGCTGTGGTCCGCCGAGGTCCACCCGTTCCGGCTGCCCAGCCCGTCACTGTGGCGGGACGTGCTCCAGAAGCTGCGCGCCCACGGCTTCACCGCCGTCGACGTGCCCGTGCCGTGGAACGTCCACTCCCCCGCGCCCGGCGTGCACGACTTCACCGGCGTGCGGGACCTGAACCGCTTCCTCACGGTGGCCGCCGAGGAGCGGCTGTACGTCGTGCTGCGGCCCGGCCCCTACCTCGGCGCGGACCTGGACGCCGGCGGCCTCCCCGGCTGGCTGACGACCGTCCCGGGCGCCGCCCGCACCGACGACCCCGAGTACCTGCGGCACGCCGAGGCATGGCTGGCCGCCGTCAATGCCGTCGCCGTACGGCATCTGTACACCGCGGGCGGCGGAACGGTGCTGCTGTACCGGCTGGAGGACGGGCGTCCGGCGCCGGCCGGGGACCCGGCCGCGCGCGCCCACCGGGCGCGGCTGCACGCGCGGGTGCGCGCCGACCTCATCGACGTGCCCGTGCTCGACGGGGAGGGCTGGCCGGGCGGCGAAGGCCCGCCCACGGCCGGTCTCACCGCCGTGGCGGGCGGGGCGGCCGACGCCTGGGGCGGGCCGCTGTCCGGCGGCGAGGGCTACGCGCGGGTGCGGGCGGCCCACGACGCGCGGCACGAGCGGCGGCGCCATCTCACCGCCCTCGCCGACCGGGTCACCGTGCACCACACCGGCATCGGGTTCGGCGGGACGTCGTGGGGCTGGCTGCCCGGACCGGACGTCTACACCTCGTACGACCACGGGGCGGTGCTCGACGAGGGACGCCAGGCGGCGCCGAACATGGCCGCCGCCCAGCAGCTCGGCCATCTGGTGCGCACCGTGCCCGACCTCGCCCGGCTGGAACCGGACGGCGACGGGCCGGAACGCGCCGCGGACGGCCGGCTGACGGTGCGCCGGCTGACCAACCCCGACACCGGCGCGCGGTTCTTCGTGGTGCACAACGACTCCGGCGAGGAGGTGCGCGCCCCGCTGCCCGGCACCGGCATCGAGGTGCCGGTCACCGTGGCCGCGGGCGACGCCAAGCTGGTCGCCTCCGACCTGCGCCTGGGTCACCGCAGGCTGGCGTACACCACCGCCCAGCCGATGCTCTGCGTCTCCACCGGGCGTCAGGACGTGGCCGTGTTCGTCGGCCGCAAGGGGGAGACCGCCCAGCTCGCCCTGGACTGTGAGAAGCAGCCGGGCGCCGACCGCGCCGACACCGAACCCGCCTGGGCGTACGACCAGGGCCGGCTGAACGTCGTCTCGCCGCTCGGGGTGGGCGGCCTGAGCCGGGTGCTGGTCAAGGACGGCGACTCCGAGACACCCCTCGTGCTGCTGTTCGCCGACGACGAGACCGCGCTGCGCCTGTGGACGTACGAGACCCCGGCCGGACCGCTCGTGGTCTACGGCCCGGCCGTGCTGCGCTCGGCCGAGGTGCGCGGCTCCACGATCCATCTGACCGGCGACGTCACCGTCGAGACCGGCGTGGAGGTGTGGGGGCCGCGCGGCATCGCCGAGGTCACCTGGAACGGCGAGCCGGTGCCCACCTACGTCGGCCGCGCCCGCAGCCGGGTGATGGAGGGGCTGATGCCCGCCGTGCGCGCGGTGGCGCTGCCCGCCCTCGACGGCTGGCGGTGCCGCACGGAGAACCCGGAGTCCGACCCGGACTTCGACGACTCGGCCTGGACGGTCGCCGACCGCACCACCTCGCACAGCACCACGCCGGTGCCCGAGGGCGGGCCCGTGCTGTTCGCGGACGACTACGGCTACCACCACGGCGACGTCTGGTACCGGGGGCGCCTTGAGGATTTGAGCGGCATCCGGTCGGTGGCCCTGTCGTACAGCACCGGCACCGAGGGGCTGCTGATGGCCTGGCTGGACGGCCGGCCGCTCGGCACCCACCGCATGCCGGCGCCCGACGAGGACACCGTCGCGCGCGGCACCTGGACGGCGACCGCCCGGTTCACCGTCCCCGGGGCGGTGCGCACCCCCGGAGAGCACGTGCTGTCGGTGCTGGTGCGGCCCATGCAGCACGCCGGGACGGAGCCCGGCGAGGACGCCCACAAGGCCGCGCGCGGGCTGGTCGCCGTCGAGTTCGCGGGCGGCGACCGCGGCGTGGAGTGGCGCGTGCGGGGCGCCACCGAACCGGAGCGGGTGACGGGCCCGTTCAACAACGGCGGCCTGTACGGGGAGCGGCGCGGCTGGCATCTGCCCGACCACGACGACCGCGGCTGGCGGGTGGTGGAGTTCCCGCGCGAGCAGCGGCGGCAGGGCGTCACCTGGTACCGCACCCGCTTCCGGCTGGGTCTCGAACCGGGGCTCGACGCCTCGGTCGGGCTGACGTTGGAGGACGACCCGGAGCGCGCCTACCGGGTGCAGATCTTCCTCAACGGCTGGAACGTGGGCCAGTACGTCAACGACGTGGGCCCGCAGCATACCTTCGCGCTGCCGAACGGCATCCTGCGCACCCGCGGCGCCAACACCCTGGCTCTGGCGGTGCTGTCCGACGGGACCACGCCGGCCGGGCCGGGGAAGGTCACGCTGACGCTGCTGGGCGCGGCGCGCGGCGGCGTGCCGGTCGAGCCGGTGGACCCACCGGGGAGGTGAGCCCACCGGCCCGCGCGGACACGGGGCGCCGCAGCACACGGTCCGCGTGTCACGCCAGCCGGATCACGTTCCAGGACAGCGGCTCCAGCACGGCCGTGAGCCGGCCGCCGTCCAGGGCGGTGCCCTCGGCCGCGTGCGGCGCCACCCGGTCCGGCGCGTCGAGGGTGTTGCGGGCGTCGGGGTCGGCGTCCGCGAGCACGCTGTGCTCGACGACGGAGGTCGGTCCGAGCCCGTTCAGCGCCACCTCCAGCGGCAGCGGCTCGGTGCGGGAGCGGTTGACGGCGAACACGGTGACCGTGCCGTCCTCGGCGCGCACGGCGGTGGCGTGCAGCAGATCGGTCTCGCCGTACTTCTCAGTCCCGTACGTCGGGGAGTCCACGCGCACGTCGAGGACCTCGCCGCGGCCGTACCTCGAGGCCTGGGCGAACGGGTAGAACGTCGTCTGCCGCCAGGCCGGGCCGCCCGGCTCGGTCATGATCGGCGCGATGACGTTGACCAGCTGGGCGAGGCAGGCGACGGTGACCCGGTCCGCGTGCCGGAGCAGCGCGATGAGCAGCGAGCCGAAGACGACCGCGTCCATGACGCTGTAGCTGTCCTCCAGCAGGCGCGGCGCCTCGGGCCAGTCGAGCGCGCTCACCTGCTCCTCGGTGCGGGACATGTACCAGACGTTCCACTCGTCGAACGACAGGTTGATCTTCTTCCGGGACTTCAGGCGCGCCCCGACGTGGTCGCAGGTGGCCGCCACGTCCTCGATGAAGGTCTCCATGTCGACGGCGGAGGCGAGGAAGGAGTCGATGTCGCCGTCGAGCGGCTCGTAGTAGGCGTGCAGGGAGATGTGGTCGACGAGGTCGTACGTCTCCTGGAGGACGGTGGCCTCCCACGTGGCGAAGGTGGGCATGGAGCGGCCCGAGGAGCCGCAGGCGACGAGCTGCACGCCGGGGTCGATCTGGCGCATGGCGCGGGCGGTCTCGGCGGCGAGGCGGCCGTACTCCCCGGCGGTCTTGTGGCCGGTCTGCCAGGGGCCGTCCATCTCGTTGCCCAGGCACCACAGCCGGATGCCGAAGGGGTCCTTGTCGCCGTGCTCGGCGCGCAGGTCCGACAGGGCGGTGCCGCCGGGGTGGTTGGCGTACTCCTGGAGCTGGAGCGCCTCGGCCACGCCCCGGGTGCCGAGGTTGAGGGCCATCATCGGCTCGGCCTGCGGCCCGATCTTCCGCAGGAAGGAGATGAACTCGGACAGTCCGAAGCGGTTGGTCTCGGTGGAGCGCCAGGCCAGGTCGAGGCGGCGGGGGCGGTCCTCGACGGGGCCGACGGAGTCCTCCCAGCGGTAGCCGGAGACGAAGTTGCCGCCGGGGTAGCGGACGGCGGTGACGCCCAGTTCACGGACCAGGGCGAGGACGTCGCCGCGGATGCCGTCGGCGTCGGCGGTGGGGTGGCCCGGTTCGAAGACGCCGGTGTAGACGCACCGGCCGAGGTGCTCCACGAACGATCCGAAGAGGCGGGGGTCGACCTCGCCCACGGTGAAGGCGGGGTCCAGGGTGAAGCGGGCGGTTCGCATGAGGTCCTTCCGGTGCGGTGCGGAGTCGGGGGTCACTGGCCGGCCAGACCGGTGTGGGCGACGCCCGCCACGATCTGGCGCTGGAAGAAGACGAAGACGACGATCAGCGGCAGGCCCGCCATGAGGCCGCCGGCCATGAGCTGGGCCCACTGGATGCCGTAGGAGTTCATGACGGTCGCGATGCCGTTCGGCATGGTCATCAGGTCGGGGTTGTTGGTGACCATGTACGGCCACAGGAAGTTGTTCCAGGAGCTGATGAAGGTGAAGATGCCGACCGCGGCGAGGGAGGGGCGGGACAGCGGCACGACGATGGTGAGGAACACCCGCCAGCGGCCCGCGCCGTCGATGTACGCGGCCTCCTCCAGCTCGCGCGGGACGCCCTGGAAGAACTTGTAGAGGATGTAGACCATCGCGGCGGGCGCGCACTGCGGCAGGATCATGCCCCAGTAGGTGTCGACCATGCCCATCTGCTGGACGGTGGTGAACAGGGGGACGCCGAGGACGGCCGGGGAGACCATGAGGCCGGCCATCACCAGGCCCAGCAGGACGTGCTTGCCGCGGAACTCGGTGCGGGCGAAGCCGTATCCGGCCAGGGCGCTGGTCACCAGCACGATCGTCGTCACGCAGACGGACACCACCAGGGAGTTCACGAACCAGTTGGTGATGTTGCCGGTCTCGAAGATCGCCGTCCATGCCTGGCCGGTCCACTCCTTCGGCAGCCAGTGCGGCGGCACCTCGACGGCCTCGGTCTCCGACTTGAAGGAGGTGAACAGCGCCCAGGCGAGCGGGGCGAGGAACACCGCGGAGACGGCGGCGCCGAGGAGGGTGAGGACGATCTGGCCGGGGGTCCAGGGGCGGCGGGACAGGGCCCGTGTGCGCGGTGCGGCGGTGGTCGTCGGAGCGGTGGTCATCGGACGCCCTCCTCACGGGTGCGCAGCAGCCACATCCGGGCGAGGGCGACGGCCGCGATGATCACGAAGAAGATGATGGAGAGGGCCGAGGCGTAGCCCACGCGGTAGCTGGTGAAGCCCTCTTCGAGGGTGTACTGCACGAAGGTGCGGGTCGAGCCCTCCGGTCCGGGCAGGAAGTCCATCATCACCACGGCCTGGTCGAAGACCTGGAGCGAGGCGAGGATCTGGAGGGCGACGACCAGGCCGGTGATGTTGCGCAGCAGCGGCAGGGTGATGCGGACCATGCGGTGCCAGGCGTTGGCGCCGTCGAGCGCGGCGGCCTCGTAGAGGTGGGCGGGGATGCCCTGGAGGGCGGCGAGGTAGAGCAGGAAGCTGAAGCCGACGGTCCACCACAGGGTGGTGACGACGACGGCGAGCATCGCGTACGACTTGTCGGTCAGCCAGGGCGTCTCGATGGAGAAGACGTGGTTGACCATGCCGGTGCCGGGGTTGAACAGCCACTGCCAGAGGTTGGCGGCGACGGTGGACGGCAGCAGGAACGGCAGGAAGAAGCACAGCCGCCACAGCCACTTCCCGCGCTCGATGTGGTGGGCGAGCATCGCGAGGAGGAAGGCGAGGACGGTGATGCAGGGGACCACGAGCAGCGTGAAGTACGCGCTGTGGCCGAGGGTTTCCCACATGAGGGGGTCGTCGAGGGCCTCGCGGTAGTTGTCGAGGCCGATGAAGTGCGCGCCGTCGCCGGAGATGTTGGCGTCGGTGAAGCTGAGGTAGAGGCCGCGCAGCAGCGGCCAGACGACGAAGAGCGCGAACAGGGCGAGGAACGGGGCGACGAACCAGCCGCCGTGCTGGAAGCCCTGACGGCGGCGGAGAGCGGCGCCGGTGGCGGCGGTCCTGGCGCGTGCCGGGCGGATGACGGTCCCGGCGCTGGTCGTCGTCATGCGACGGCACCTCCCTGTGCGGCGGTTTTGCCGTCCATGGGGTTCTTCGAGGCGAGGAGCGCGGTGAGTTCGCTCTTCATCCGGCGGGCGACGGCGTCGGGCCGGGCGGAGCCGGTCGTGGCGGAGACGACGACGGGTCCGACGCGCTGGGCGAGGATGCCGGTGGAGCCGGCGAACCACACCTTGGGCTCGGTGGCCTGGTGGTCCATCGCGGAGACGTACTCGCTCTGCGGCCGGAGCGCGCGGTACTCCTTGGTGGACAGGGTGGGCGTGTAGGCCGGGATGTGTCCGCCGGCGGCCCACTGCCGGGCGTGCCGGACGATGTAGGCGGCGAGCCGGTGGGCGCCCTCGTTGGCGGCGCCGCCGCGGCCGGACTGGTGCGGGAGCACGAAGGCGTGCGACTCGGCGTGGGTGGCCTGCCTGCCGAAGACGGGCGGCAGGGGCGTGGCCCCGTACTCGACCTTCGCCGCGTCGAAGACGGGCACCGACCAGTTGCCCTCCCAGACGAACGGGGCGCCGTTGACGAACTGTTCGGCGCCCGCGCTGCCGCCGAAGCCGGGGTCGGCGTACCCGTCGGTGAGGTGGCGGCGCAGGAACTCCAGGACTTCGGTGGCCTTGTCGGTGTCGAAGGTGACCTCGGTGTGGGTGTCGTCGAACCAGGTGCCGCCGAGCTGGGTGTAGAAGGCGACGAAGAACCACCACTGGAAGTTCTGGTCGTTGTGCCACAGGCCGATGGTCTGGAGGCCCTTCCGGGTGGCCTTCCTGGCCTCCTTCAGCACGTCGAACCACTCGTCGGCCGACGTCACCGGGACCATCCGGCCGTCGGCGCCGAGGAGGCCCGCCTTCCGCAGCACGTCCTTGCGGTAGAAGCAGAGCTGGACGTGGATGTCGAGGGGGAGGGCGTAGAGCGTGCCGTCGACGACGGCGCGTTTCCACAGCTCGGGGTTGAAGTCGGCCTCCTTCACGCCGTACTCGGCCAGCAGTTCCACGTCCCAGGGGTCGAGGAGGCGGCCGGGTGAGAAGCCGGTGACGCGGCCCAGGTGCATGACGCCGAGGTCGGGGGCGCGGTTGCCGGCGGCCGCCATGGCGAGCTTGGTGTAGAAGGGGCTGCCCCACTGGAGGGTGGAGTCCTTCACCTCGATGCCGGGGTTGTCCTTCCGGAAGGAGTCCAGCATCGCGATCATGTTGTATCCGTCGCCGCCGCTGAAGAGGTTCCAGTAGCGCACCCGGGTGTCCGCGCCGGAGGCGAGCGCGTCGGCCCCCGTCCCGAGCGCCGCGAAGCCGAAGCTTCCGGCGACCGTCAGTCCGCCTAGTCCGGCGAGGAGTTGCCTGCGGTTCAGGCCAGGTCGTCCCATTCCCTGCCCCATCTGCTCATCGAGTGTGCGAGACCTGCTGGTTCGAGATTTCGGATGACGCCCGTAACTTCGAACGGACCGTATGGGTGACGCCCCCGTGCGTCAATGCCCCGGACACGAACTCGTACGACCTTCACGGGCGGGGTGGCCCGGCGGGCGCGGACGGCCGGAACCAGGCGCATCCGTCACCGGGACGGCATGACGCGGACACGCCTGTCCGCGTAGGCTCGAGCAGGCTCGACACCGGCAAGGAAGCGAGGGTCGCGATGGGGTTCGCGGACGCGGCCATGGGCCCGGCCTCGTTCCTCGGTGAGTTCTACCCGTCCTTCTGGTGGGTGCCGGCCGTCGTCCTGGCCGCCGCCCTGGCCATCAAGGTGCCGACCATCATCCGGCTGTGGAGCGACCCGCTGCTGCGCGCCGTCGGCGGACTGCTGCTGCTCGCCTGCGCCGTCTTCGTGTTCGTGGCGCCCTCCACCATCGGCTGGGTCAACCGGGTCACCGGCGTGCCCAACATCTCCGCCCCCTGGGTGTACTCCCTGCTCACCGCGTTCTGCGGGTCCTGCCTGGTGCTGATCATCGCCTGGCGCGACGGCCTGTCCGAGCGGTCCGCCGCCACCCGCCGCGCCACCCGCCTGGTGATCGCCGCGTACGGGGGCGTCATCGTCGCGCTGTGGGTGCTGTTCGCCCTCGCGGACGTGCCCGTGGAGCGCACCCGGGACCTGGACACCTACTACGCCACCACGCCGTTCATGCGCGAGGAGATCCTGCTCTACCTCCTCGCCCACACCACCGCCGCGCTCATCACCTCGAAGCTGATCTGGAACTGGATCCGCACCGACGGACTCGACGCGCTGCTGCGCTGGGGACTGAAGTTCCTCGGCGCCGGCTACGCCCTCAACCTCGGCTTCGACGCGGCCAAACTCACCGCCGTGGGCGCCCGCTGGACCGGCAACGACCTGGACTGGCTCAGCCTGCACGTGGCCCCGGCGCTCGCCTGCCTGTCCGCCGTGTCCATCGCCGTCGGCTTCATCCTCCCGCACGCCGGCCAGTACCTGCACGAACGCTGGCGGATCCGTCTCGCCCACCACCGGTTGCGGCCGCTGTACCTGCTGATGTGCCAGGTGCACGGCGGCGGACTGCCCTTCGCGTGGCGGGCCAGCCCCGAACTGCGGCTCACCCGCCGGGAGACGTTCATCCGCGACGTGCTGCTGCCGCTGGCCCGCCGCACCGACGAGCGGCTGCGCGCGGACGCGTACGCCGCCGCCCTGGACCTGGGCTGCCCGCCGGAGCGGGCGCGGGCGGTGGCCGCGGCGGTGGCGATCCTCGACGCCGTCGAGGCGCCGCACGGCGCGGAGAGCGACCACGGCGCCGACACCACGGAGCTGCTCCGCGAGATCGCGGCCGTCTCGCGCACCCTGCGCCACCCCGAGCTGATCCGGGAGGTCCGCGCCCGCGCCGCGGCACCCGGGGACACCGTGGCGGTCACCGAGTGACCGCGGGAACCACGGAACTGGCCGAAACGGCCCGCGTCTTGGCATATTGCACAGGTGACCGAGCGACGCCCAGGGGAACAGGGAGACAGCGGTGCGTACCAGGAAGGAGATGCGTCGCCTCGCTGACGCCCTCATCGACCCCATCCGGGTGCGGGTCCCCGCGGACCCCGAGGTCCTGTTCGAGGCACTGGTCGCGTCCGTGAGCGCCTGGCGGGGACGCGAGGTGCACGTGCACCGGGCGGCCTTCCCGCCGCACACCGCGAGCGGCCTGTGGCTGGAGCGCGACACCCACGACGACGTGGTGGTGGACGAACGGGCCGCCGTGTGGCACCAGATCGTCATCCTCTGCCACGAGGTGTGGCACATGAACCGCCGCCCCGCCGACGCGCCCGCGCCCGCCGACGGCCGGCCCCGCCCGGTCGCAGCGCGCAGCGACTTCAGCCTCGCCGAGGAGCAGGAGGCGGACCGGTTCGGCATGCTGATGGGCCGCCGGCTGCGGACCTGGCTGGACACCTCGGCCGGCACCGCGCCCGCGGCCGAGCCGGGCGACCCGCAGGACCTGGCCGCACGCATCGGCGCCGCGCTCAACTACCGCGGGACCAAGAGATGACCGGCGGCCTGCTCAACTACGTGAGCTGCGGGGTGCTGTGGCTCGGACTGCTGGTCAAGGCGCCCGACCTGCTGCGGCACCGGCGCGACCCGTATCTGCGGGCCATCTGCGCGGTGCTGGGCCTGGCCGGGCTGTGCTTCTTCCTCGGCGCGCCGCCGACCGTCGGCGCCGTCAACCGGATCGGCGGGGTGCCCAACCTCGCGGCGCCCCTCACCTACGTGGCGATCACCGGATACTGCGCCGCCTCGCAGGTGCTGATCGTGCACTGGCGGGGCGGGCCCCGGGTGCGGCGCACCGCCCGCCGCTGGATCGTCGCCTACGCCGTGATCGTGGTGGGCATCACCGCCACGTTCGCCCTCGGCGAGGCGCCCGTGGAGCGCCGCACCGACCTGGACACCTACTACGCGACGACCCCGTACATCGCGCAGATGATCGTGCTGTACCTGCTCGCGCACCTCACCGCGGCCACCGTCACCACGGTGTCCTCGCTGCGCTGGGCGCGCCGGGTGGGCGGCGGGCTGCGGGCCGGGCTGCTGCTGCTCGGCGCGGGCGCGGGCTGCGGCGCCGGGTACAGCGTGTCGAAGCTGGTCGCGGTGGCCGCCCGCTGGACCGGGCGGGACTGGACGACGCTCGGCACCACCGTCTCGACGGCCGCCGCCGGACTCGGGGCGCTGCTCACGGTCGTCGGGGTGCTGGTGCCGCTGACCGTGCCCCGGGCGGCCGAGGCGCGGCGGGCCCGGCGGACCTACGCCCGGCTCGAGCCGCTGGAGCGGGCGCTGGACGACCTGCTGACCCGCCGCAGGCTGCGGCTGCCGCGGCCCCGCTTCGCCTCCCCGGCGACCCGGCTGATGTGGCGTCAGACCAGCATCCTCAACGCGCTCGGCCATCTCGACGCCTACTTCGACCGGGACCTGTTCGACCGCGCCCGCAGCGGCGCGCAGGCGGCGACGGACGACCCGGCGCGGGCCGAGGCCGCCGCCTGGGCCGCCGTGATCACCGCGGCGGTACGGCGCGAGGCCGACCCCGGCCTGCGCGTGCCGCCGTCGCGCGGCGCCGCCCGGCCGCCGGCGCCCGTGCCGGAGCCGGAGCTGCTGGTCCGCATCGCCGACGCGCTCGCCGGTCCCGCGCCCGCGCTCCCGGTGCCCGCCGTGCCCACCGGCACGCCGACGGCGGGCACCGCGTGAGCCGGGACGCGCGGGTGAGGAGGCGGCCCGTATGAGCCTCGTCGTGTATCTGGCGGCCTTCGTGTTCGGGATGACGTCGGTGCTGCTGCTGCGCCGGCCGCGCCGGGCGCTGCGCAACCCGCTGGCCGTCTCGACCTGCGTGTCGATCCTGCTCGGCGCGCTGGTCTTCGTGTGCGCCGCGCCGGCCACCCTGGCACGGGTCAACGCCCTCACCGGCGTCCCCAACTTCGGCGCCCCGCTGACCTACGGCATGATCTGCGCGTACAGCTGCGCGGTGCTGGTGCTGCTGATCAACTGGCGCGGCGGCCCGCGCGCGCTGGTACGGCGGCTGGTGCTGCGCTGCGTGGCCGTCTACGGGGTGCTGGTGGCCGCCGTGGTGGTGCTGTTCGCGCTGGCGGACGCGCGCACCGAGCGCCTCACCGACCTGGACACCTACTACGCGAGCACCCCGTTCATGCGGGAGATGATCCTGCTCTACCTGCTGGGGCACGCCGCCTCGATGCTGGTGATGTGCGCGGTCTGCGTGCGGTGGGCGCGGGAGGTGTCCGGGCCGCTGCGCACCGGGCTGCGGCTGATCATGGTGGGGGCGCTGGTCGACGTGGTGGGCTTCACGGCGGCCAAGTGCACCGCCGTGGCGGCCCGTTGGACCGGCCACGACCTGGACTTCCTGTCCACCACGGTGGCCCCGCCGATGGCGTCGCTGGCCGCGCTGCTGTGCTCCGCCGGGTATCTGCTGCCGTCCGCGGTCGCCCAGTGGCGGGCGTGGGGCGACCACCGGCGGCTGGCCCCGCTGTGGACCCTGGTGCGGTCGGTGTCCACCGCGCCCAAGCCGCCCACCGACTGGTGGCAGCTGCCGCTGGCGCGGCTCCAGTGGCGCGAGGTGTCCATCCACGACGCCCTGCTGGTCCTCGCCCCCTACTTCGACCACCGGGTCCGGACACGGGTCCGCGACGACGCCCTGCGCGCCGGGCAGCCGCCGCACCAGGCGCGGCTCGCGGCGGAGGCGGCGATGCTCGCCGACGCGGCGCGCCGGGCCGCCGCCCGCGAGGAGCCGCCCGAGAGCGCGGGCAGCTACCGGCTGCACGCCACCGAGGTGTCCGGCACCGGCGGGCTGGTGGAGCTGGCCCAGGCGCTGCACCCGCGGCCCGCCCGTACGTCCGCGCGCGACGGCGCGGCCCCGTCCTCCCTTTCCGGATCCGTGAGCGAACCCGAGGAGCCCCATGTCGCGTAGAGCTGTCGTCATCGGTGCCGGACTGTCCGGCATGCTGGCCGCGGCCGTCCTGTCCGCCGCGGGGGCGGACGAGGTGGTCGTGGTGGACCGGGACGAGCTGCCCGACGGTCCGGAGCACCGCAGGGGGCTGCCGCAGGGACGTCACGCGCATCTGCTGATGGCCGGCGGCCTGACGGCGATGGAGGAACTGCTGGAGGGCGCGGAGCTGCGCAAGCGGCTGCTGGCGGCCGGGGCCCACGAGATACCGCTGAACTCGGGCATGGTGGCGCTCACCCCCGAGGGCTGGCTGCGGCGCTGGCGGCGGGCCGGCCCGTCCATGCTGACCTGCACCCGGGCGCTGCTGGACTGGGTGGTGCGACAGGCGGTGCTGGAGCGGGCGCCGGTGCAGATCCGCAAGGCGGCCGTGGTGGGACTGACCGGCTCGGCGGGGCGGGTGCGCGGGGTGCGGCTGGCGGAGCCGGGCGGGGACACCGACCTGGACGCGGACCTGGTCGTCGACGCGAGCGGCCGCGGCACCCGGGTGGTGAGCTGGCTGGACGGCATCGGGGTGACCGGGGTGCGGGAACAGGCCGTTGACTCGGGCCTGGTGAACGCCTCCCGGCTCTACCGGGTCCCTGAGGGCGCGGAGGACTTCCCGCTGACGATCGTGCAGCCCAACCCGTACCTGGCCCGCGCCGGGCGCAGCGCGATGATCATGCCGGTCGAGGGCGGCCGCTGGCTGGTGAGCTGCGGCGGGACGCGCGGCGGGGAGCCGCCGGCCGACCCGGAGGGGTTCCTGCGGTACACGCTGGCGCTGCCCGACCCGATCGTGGGGCGGCTGATCTCGGGCGCGGAGCCGCTGGGCGACGTGCATCTGAGCCGCTCGACGAGCAATGTGCGCCGGTACCTGGAGAAGCTGCCGGCCTGGCCGGAGCGGTTCGTGGTGCTCGGCGACGCGCTGGCCACGTTCAACCCGGCGTACGGGCACGGGATGTCGGTCGCAGCGTTCGGGGCGCGGGTGCTGAGCCGGGAGCTGACCCGGGGCGGCATGACGGCGCCGGGACTGGCGCGGCGGGTGGTGCGGGGCGCGGCGCGGGCGGCGGAGCCGGCCTGGTCCATGGCCGTCAGCCAGGACCTGCTGTACCCGGAGGTGCGCGGCGGCGGGCGGCCGTCCCCGGCGGACCGGCTGGTGTCGGCGTACAGCCGCCGCATGATGCGGGCGGCGACCGGCTCGTTCACGGCCGCCTCGGTGATCTGGGACCTGATGAGCCTGCGCACACCCCCGACCCGCATGTTCCGCCCGACAGCGGCCCTGGCCGCCCTGGCGGGCCCCCCACTCCCCCCACTGACCGAACCCCCCCTGACGGAGCAGGAGCAAGCACTGGTCCGCCGCCTGGACCGCACCTAGCCGCGGGCAATCGTGCCGCCAAGGACGGCACGGGCGGCCGCGGCGGCACCCCGACGCACCCAGCCGCGGGCATACGTGCCGCCAAGGGCGGCACGGGTGGGCGCGGCGGCACCCCAGCAGCGCGGAGCACGCCACACGGCCCCCGCCCCGCGCCCACCCGCAGGCATGCGCGCCGCCAAGGGCGGCACGGGCGGCCGCGGCGGCACCCCAGCGGCGCCGAGCACGCCACACGGCCCCCGCCCCGCGCCCGCCCGCTCAGCCCGCGAACGCCGGCTGCGCCACCCCCTTGCCCGCCCCCGGCACCACCAGCAAAGACCCCGCGAGCGGAGGCGGCCCCGTGAGCCCCACCCGCGCCGTGGTGACGTAGAGATCGCTCAGCCCAGGCCCCCCGAACGCACAGCACGTCACCAGCGGAACGGGCAGCTCGATCACCCGGTCCAGCTCCCCGCCAGGGGTGTAGCGCCGCACCGCCGCCCCGTTCCACAGCGCCACCCAGACACAGCCGTCGGCGTCGACGGTGAGGCCGTCGGGGAAGCCCGCGCCCTCCTCGACGACCGCGAGCGGACGACGGCCGCCGATCGTGCCGTCCTCGCGGTGGTCGAACACGTCGATACGGCGGGTGGGCGTGTCGATGTAGTACATCAGCCGCCCGTCCGGGCTCCACCCCGTGCCGTTGCTCACCGTCACGTCGTCCAGCAGGACGCTCACCGCGCCGTCGCCGGTCACCCGGGACAACGTGCCGCCGCCGCGCGCCTCGTCGTAGCGCATGGTGCCCACGACGAGGCTGCCGTCGGGGGCGACGGCGGCGTCGTTGCCCCGGCGCCCGGGGACGGGCTCGCGGTGCAGCCAGCGGAAGGCGCCGTCGGGGTCGAGCAGGCCGACGCCGTCCCGCAGGTTCAGCACCAGACCGCCGCCCGCGCGCGGCTTGGCCGCTCCCACGTGCTGCTCGGTGCGGCGCACGGTGCGGCGGCCGGTGGCGGGGTCGTAGGTGTGCAGCCGCGCGCCGAGGATGTCGATCCACAGCAGCCGCCCGGTGGCCGGGTCCCAGGTGGCCCCCTCGCCCAGTTCCGCCTCCGCGCGGACCGCGACGTCGAACGCGAGTGTCATGCCATGCTCCTGTGGCCCAGCCGCTCGGAGAGTTCGGCGGCGCCCTTGACGGCGAGCTGCTCCAGCTCGCCCAGGCGCTCGTCGCTCCAGCGGATCATCGGTACGGAAATCGACAGCGCCGCGACCACCTGTCCGGTGCGGTCGCGCACGGGGGCGGCGACGCAGGACACGTCCGGGTTGGACTCACGGCTCTCCACGGCCACGCCCCGGGTGCGGATCCCGGCGAGGGTCTCGCGCAGGACGGCCGGGTCGGTGATGCTGTTCGGGGTCATCGCGGCCAGCTCCGCGCCGTCGGGGAAACGCGCGGCCAGTTCCTGCTCGGGGAGGGAGGCCAGCAGCATCTTGCCGACGGAGGTGCAGTGCGCGGGGAGCCGGCGGCCGGCGGCCGACACCATCCGCACGGCGTGCGTGGAGTCCACCTTGGCGATGTAGATGACGTCGGTGTCCTCCAGGATCGCCACGTGCACGGTCTCGTCGCAGGTCTCGGCGACGGACCGGGCGACCTGCTGGCCCTCGGCGGCGAGGTCCAGGTGCTCGGCGTAGCGGGCGCCCAGCTGGTACGGCCGTACGCCCAGCCGGTAGCGGCCGGGCTGGCCGGCGACCGGGACGATGTACTTGCGGGCGGCGAGCGTGGTGACCAGCTCGTGCACGGTGGTGCGCGGCAGCTGGAGCTTGCGCACGATGTCGGGGGCGGAGAGCGTGCCGTCCCCGTCGAGGAAGAGCTCGAGTATGTCGAGAGCCCGGGTCACGGCAGGTACGAGTCGTCCCACGACCGGCCCCCTCCTAGCTGTCTAGGCGCCTGCGTTCGATATACCAACAGACGATCGGCATGACGAACACAGGCTAGCCATAGCCGACCTCAGGGGGCAACGCCCCTCGAGGGGCCCGGACGGCCGCCGTACGCGGGAGCCTCCGGTGGGCGACGATGGGTCACGTGCCTTCCGGACGACGCCCACCCGAACCGTTCACCCCGTTCACCCCGTTCGATTTCCAGCTGGTGCTGCTGCGCCGCATGGCCGACCACAATCCCGGCCCGGTGGAGGACGCCCGGCGCACGCTGGGCGCGTCCCTCGCCGACATGCGGGAGGCCAACCGGCGCTGGCAGGCGATGGTCCGCTCGCCGCGCCCCCGCCCGGCGCTGTCCCGGTACCGCTCGGTGCTCGGCGAGCCGGAGTCACGCGTCCCGCGCCGGGTCGGCGACCTGGACTGCGAGGCGTGGCGGTGGCCGGTGCCGCTCTGGCCGGACCTGCGCTTCGAGGTGCTGACCCCGGCCGGCGGGGGCGCGGTGTGGAACGAGTGGCTGGTCCGCGCGCCGGACGCGCCCGCGCCCGCGCTGCGCACGCTGGAGGACCTCACGCCCTGGTCGTGCACGGTGGACGAGGCCGCCCGCGCCTTCGCCCCGGCCCGCCCGCTGGAGGGCTCGGCGCCCACCCGGTGGGGGCTGGCCTTCACCGCCCCGGACGCGCGGGGCCGGCGTCACGAGGTCGTCGCCGAGTTCACCTGGGGGCTGCTCCAGCGGACGGCCGTCAGCTCCCCGCCGCCTCGATGATCCGCTCCACGACGGCCGGGAGCGAGCCGGGGTGCAGCCACAGGAACAGGTTCGGCTCGACCAGCTCCAGCTCCATCACCCGGGGCCGCCCGTCGTCGCCGTCCACCAGGTCCACCCGCGCGTACAGCAGTTCCGGCGCGCCGGGCACGGCGGCCAACGCGGCTTCCGCGACGCCGAGTTCGTCGGCGGCAGGGGTCCAGGCGGTCAGCCCTGGGTGGGCCGTCTTCCGCCGGTCGTAGGGGGTGCCGGGGGCCAGGACCGGCCCCTTCCTGCTGGCGTGCAGCGGCGTCCCGCCGAAGAACTGGAGCGCCCGCTCCCCGCCGCTGTCGACGGCCCGCATGTACGGCTGCACCATCGCGGTGAACCCGTCGTCGTGCAGCCGCCGCACATGCCGTACGGCGGTGTCGTGCTCGTCGGGGGTGTAGCGGGCCGCGAACCGGGCGCCGGCGCCGGAGGCCGGCTTGACCACGAACTCGCCCGGACCGTCCGGGAGTTCCACCGCGTCCCCGGGCGCCAGATACCGCGTCTCCACCACGGGCACCCTGGCCGCGGCGAGGTCCGCGAGGTAGCGCTTGTCGGTGTTCCAGCGCACCACGTCCGCCGGATTGGCCAGCCGGGTCAGCGCGCCGCACCGCTCGGCCCACGCGGTGAACTCGGCCGCCCGCCAGCTGTAGTCCCAGGTGGAGCGGATCACGGCGAGGTCGAACCGGGCCCAGTCGACGCGGCCGTCGTCCCACACCTCGGCGGACGCCTGGGCCCCGGCCTCGTTCAACGCCCGCACCAGCACCGGGAGATCCCGGTCCTCGGCCACGTCGGGCCCGTCCGCACAGGTCACCAGCGCGACACGCACCACACCGCCTCACCCCTCCCTCGACTCGCCCGGCTCCCCCGACTTTCCCGGCCGTCCTGGCCGTCCCGGCTTCCGAGGAGGCTAACAACCCCCCGGCAGGGGGCGTGCGACTAGCGGTCCTCCTCCGGGTCCCAGTCGAGCAGGCGGACCTTGGCGACGGTGCGGACATGGCGGCGCATGGCGGCGGCGGCCTGGCGGGGGCGGCCCTCGGCGATCGCGTCGAGGATCGCCCGGTGCTGGGCCAGCGAGCGGTGGGGGCGGCCGGGCTGGCGCAGCGACTCGGTGCGGCTCTCGGCGATCTGCTCCGCGATGGAGCGCATGAACTCCGCGAGCAGGGCGCTGTGCGCGGCCGCCGTCACCGCCGCGTGGAACCGGCGGTCGCCCTCCACGCCCGCGCCGCCCGCGTCGATCTCCTCGGCCATGTGCGCGAGCGCGGACCGCATCGCGGACAGGTCGTCGTCCGTGCGCCGCTCGGCGGCCAGTTCGGCGAGCTTGGTCTCCAGGGCCTCCCGCGCCTCCAGCACGTCGGGCAGCCGGCGGCGCCGCTCCACCATCCGCTCGACCGGCTCGGCGTCGAGGCTGTCGCGGACCAGATAGGTGCCGCCGCCGTGCCGGGCCTCGACCAGCCCCTGCACCTCCAGCACGACGATCGCCTGCTTCACGGAGGCGCGGCTCACGCCGAGCCGCTGGGCCAGGTCGCGCTCCGGCGGGAGGCGGTCCCCGGCGCGCAGGCCGCCCTCGGCAACGTACTGGCGCAGCCGGTCCAGCACTTGCTCGTACAGCCGCTGTTTCGCCATCGGGCGCAGGGCGTCGGTCACGGCGGTCCCCCTCTCGCCGGGAGATTAGCACCGGGGCGCCCCGAGTGGCCGAGTGGCTGAGCCAATTCGTGCGCGACCCCTTGACGCGCCTCCGCGGGGGCCGCACGCTGTGCGACCGAACGGATTACGCCATTCCAGCGCCGCAAGTGGTTCAGCCACTCAGCCACTCGGGAGCCCGCATGTCCCCCGAACTCCTCTCCGTCCTCGTCCTCGCGGTGGTGTTCGTCATCGCCACCACCCGCTCCGTGAACATGGGGGCGCTCGCCTTCGCCGCCGCCTTCGGGGTCGGCACCCTCGTCGCCGACCTCGACGCGGACGGCGTCTTCGCCGGCTTCCCCGGTGACCTGTTCGTCGTCCTGGTCGGCGTCACCTACCTGTTCGCCCTGGCCCGCGCCAACGGCACCACCGACTGGCTGGTGCACGCGGCCGTACGGGCGGTGCGGGGGCGGGTCGCGCTGATCCCGTGGGTGATGTTCGCCCTGACCGGCGCGCTCACCGCGATCGGCGCGGTCAGCCCGGCCGCGGTCGCGATCGTCGCGCCGATCGCGCTGAGCTTCGCCTCCCGGTACGGCATCAGCCCGCTGCTGATGGGCGCGATGGTCGTGCACGGCGCCCAGGCCGGCGGTTTCTCGCCGATCAGCATCTACGGCTCGATCGTCAACGGCATCGTGGAGCGCGAGAAGCTCCCCGGCAGCGAGATCACCCTGTTCCTCGCCTCCCTGCTGGCGAACCTGGTCATCGCGGCGGTGGTGTTCGCCGTGTGCGGCGGCCCGAAGCTGTGGCGGCAGGGGGCGGTCGTCGAGACCGGGACCGCGGCGCCGAAGGGTGACGCGACGAAGGGTGACGCGACGAAGGGTGACGCCGGGACCGACAGCGACTCAGGGAGCGGTGCCGCCGGCAGCGGAACCGGCGGTGCGGGCACCCGTACCGCGCCCGCCGCCACGGTCACCCGCACCGACGCCGTCCCGGCCGCCGCCGTCCCGCTCACCGCCCCGGTCGTCGCCACCCTCGTCTGTCTGGTCGCCCTCGTCGTCGCCGTCCTCGGCTTCGACCTGGACGCGGGCCTCACCGCCATCACCCTCGCGGTCGTGCTCAGCACCGTCTGGCCGGACGACAGCCGCCGCGCCGTCACCGAGATCGCCTGGCCGACCGTCCTGCTGATCTGCGGCGTCCTCACCTACGTCGGCGTCCTGGATGAGATGGGCACCATCACCTGGGCCGGGGAGGGCGTGGGCGGCATCGGCGTCCCGCTGCTCGCCGCGGTGCTGCTCTGCTACATCGGCGCGATCGTGTCCGCGTTCGCCTCCTCCGTCGGCATCATGGGCGCGCTGATCCCGCTCGCCGTGCCCTTCCTGGCCCAGGGCGAGATCGGCGCGGTCGGCATGGTGGCCGCGCTGGCGGTGTCGGCGACGGTGGTGGACGTCAGCCCCTTCTCCACCAACGGCGCCCTGGTCCTCGCCGCCGCCCCGGACGTCGACCGCGAGCGGTTCTTCCGGCAGCTCATGGCGTACGGCGGGATCGTCGTCGCGGCGGTCCCGGCGGTGGTGTGGCTGGTGATGGTGGTACCCGGCTGGGGGTAGGACACCCTGGACCCGGCGGCCACCGGCCACGGCGACTGCAGCAACGTGACGACAGCGACCAAGGAGTACGACGCGTGTCCTCTCTCTTCCCGGCCCTCACCGACGGCCCGGCCGGCGCCCACGCCGGCCGTCCCGCCCTGCGCTTCGGCGAGCGCTCACTGACGTACGGGCAACTCGCCGCCGCGGCCGGCGCGGTGGCCGGGGACCTCAAGGGGGTGCGCCGGGCCGCCGTGTGGGCCACGCCGACCCTGGAGACGGCCGTCGCGGTCACCGCGGCCCTGCTCGCCGGGGTGGCCGTGGTCCCGCTCAACCCGAAGTCGGGCGAGCGGGAGCTGGGCCACATCCTCGGCGACAGCGCCCCCGACGTGCTCCTCGCCGCGCCCGGCGCACCGCTGCCCGACGCGTCGGCCGCCCTGCCCCGCGTCGACGTGGACCCGGCCCGCGGCGCCGACCCGGGTTCGGTGCCCGACGACCGGGAGCGCGACCCGGAGGACCCCGCCCTGATCGTCTACACCTCCGGCACCACCGGCCCGCCCAAGGGCGCGGTCATCCCCCGCCGTTCGCTCGCCTCGACGCTGGACGCCCTCGCCGACGCCTGGCGGTGGACCGACGCGGACGTGCTGGTGCACGGCCTGCCGCTGTTCCACGTGCACGGCCTGGTCCTCGGCACGCTGGGCCCGCTGCGCCGCGGCGGCGCGGTGCGCCATCTGGGCCGCTTCACCACCGAGGGCGTGGCCCGCGAGCTGAACGACGGCGCGACCATGCTGTTCGGCGTGCCGACGATGTACCACCGCATCGCGGAGGCGCTGCCCGCCGAACCGGACCTGGTGCGGGCGCTGTCCGGGGCCCGGCTGCTGGTGTCGGGCTCGGCCGCGCTGCCGGTGCACGACCACGAGCGGATCACGGCGGCGACCGGCGCCCGGGTCGTCGAGCGGTACGGCATGACGGAGACGCTGATGAACACCAGCGTCCGCGTCGACGCCGAGACCCGCCCCGGCTCGGTCGGCGTGCCGCTGCCCGGCGTCGAACTGCGGCTGGTCGAGGAGGACGGCACCCCGGTGACGTCGTACGACGGCGAGACGGTGGGCGAGATCCAGGTGCGCGGGCCGAACCTGTTCACCGAGTACCTCAACCGGCCCGACGCCACCGCCGAGGCGTTCACCGCCGACGGCTGGTTCCGCACCGGCGACATGGCGGTCCGCGACCCCGGCGGCGACGTCCGCATCGTCGGCCGCAAGGCCACCGACCTGATCAAGAGCGGCGGCTACAAGATCGGCGCGGGCGAGATCGAGAACGCGCTGCTGGAGCACCCGGGCGTCAAGGAGGCGGCCGTCACCGGGGAGCCGGACGCCGACCTCGGCGAGCGGATCGTGGCGTGGGTGGTGCCGGCCGACCCGCAGTCCCCGCCCGGCCTGGACGAGCTGGCGGACCATGTGGCCGCGCGCCTCGCCCCGCACAAGCGGCCCCGCGTCGTCCGCCATCTCGACGTGCTGCCCCGCAACGACATGGGGAAGATCATGAAGCGGGCGCTGACGCATGACTGACCGCGCCTCGGCGCGCGAGGCCCTCGCCCTGGTCACCGGCGGTTTCACCGAACTGCCGTACCCGGAGCGGGAGTCGGCGCCGGACGGCCCGCTCGGCTGGCCCGGCTACGACGCCGCCCGCGCCCGCGCGGCCGCACGCACCGGCGAGGACGAGTCCGTGGTCTGCGCGGTGGCGGACGTCGAAGGCACCCGGGCGGTGCTGATCGCGTTCGAGTTCGGCTTCCTCGGCGGCTCCCTCGGCGAGCGCACCGGCGACCGCCTGGAGGCCGCGTACGCGCACGCCGTGACGCACCGGCTGCCGCTGGTGTCCCTGGTCGCCACCGGCGGCAGCCGTATGCAGGAGGGCATGCTCGCCCTGACCCAGCTCCAGCGGGTGGCGCGTGCGTCGGCGCGCGCCCGGGAGGCCGGGCTGCCGCTGATCGCGGTGCTGCGGGACCCCACGACCGGCGGTGGCTGGGCCACCCTGGGCGCGGGCGCGGACGTCGTGCTCGCGCTGCCCGGCGCGCAGGTCGGCTTCGCCGGCTCCCGGGTCCGCCCGCCGGGCGCCGACCCCACGGCCTACACGGCGGAGGCGCAGGTCGCGGCGGGCGCGGCGGACGCGGTGGTCCGGCCGGAGGAGCTGCGCGCCACGCTCGGCCGCTGGCTGCGCCTGCTGACCCGCCCCTCCGCCGACCCGGCCCCGCCGCCGTTCGCCCTGGGCGCGGCGGACCTGCCGGCCACCGGCTGGGACGCGGTACGCCGCGCCCGCTCACCGCACCGCCCGCGCACCGCCGCCTATCTGGACGCGTACTTCACCTCACGCGTCACGCTCTCCGGCGACCGCTGCGGCGGCGCCGACCCCGACGGCATGCTCTGCGGCTTCGGCGACCACGAGGGCCGTACGGTCGCCTACGCGGCGCAGACCGGCACGGCCACCCGTCCCGCCGGCTACCGCACGGCCGCCCGCCTGGTCCGGCTGGCCGGCCGCCTCGGCATCCCGGTGCTGACCCTGGTGGACACCCCAGGGGCGGCCAACGACGCGGAGGCGGAACGGCAGGGCGCGGGCCCGGCCATCGCGGACCTGTTCGCCGCCGTCGCCGCCGCCCGCACCCCGCTGACCACCCTGGTCATCGGCGAGGGCGGCTCCGGCGGCGCACTCGCGCTCGCCGCGCCGCACAACACCTGGGCCACGCCGGACAGTTACTTCTCGGTGATCGCCCCGGAACTGGCGGCGGCCATCCTGAAGCGCCCCCCGTCGGAGGTCCGGCCCACGGCGGACGCCCTCCGCATCCGTCCGCAGGACCTGGTGGAGCTGGGGGTGGTACGGGGGATCGTGGGGCGGGGCCCCGAGAGTCCGTAGCCGGCCGACCGCCGCGCCGCCTGGAGACCCCTCGGTCCCGCCCGGCCCGAGACCATCTGTCACCTGGTCAGAAGGAGCTGCAAGGGCGTCAGCCCGTGCCCGTGGGCCCACGGCCCCCCGTTCGGCGGCCCCTCTCCCGGCCCCCCAGGAAAGGCGCCGCGCCCGCCCGGCGCGCACGATGCGAAGAGGCCCGCCGTCCGGCGGGCCTCCGGCCGCGCACTCGGGAGGAACTGCCGTGACCGCCAGTCTGGAGCAGCTGCGCCGCTGCCACTTCGCCGTCGACCTGGGCGCGGCCCGCACCCGGGTGTACGTGAAGGGCGCCGGCCTCGTCGTCGACCAGCCCTCCGTCGCCGCCGTGAACACCCGTACCGGAGCGCTGATCGCGGTCGGCGAGTTCGCGGAGAAGATGACGGGGCGCACCCCCGACTACATCCGCGTCGTCCGGCCCGTGACCGGCGGCACCGTCGTCGACATCGAGATGGCGCAGCGGATGCTGCGTCAGCTCATCGGCGACCGGACCCGCCGCGCCCTGCGCCGCAGGCCCCGGCTGCGGGCGGCGGCCTGCACCCCGCACGACGCCGACCCGCTCGCCCAGCGCGCCGCGATCGAGACGATGGTGGGTCTCGGCGCCCGCCGGGTGGAGCTGGTGGACACACTGATCGCGGCGGCCGTCGGCTGCGGGCTGCCGGTGGAGCGTCCCGAGGCCACCATGATCATGGTGTGCGGCGCGGCGGCCACCCAGGTGGCCGTGCTGTCGCTCGGCTCGATCGTGCGGGCCGAGCGCATCCCGGTGGGCGGCGAGGCGGTGGACGCGGCGATCGTGCAGCACCTGCGCCACCAGCACGAACTGATGCTGCCCAGCCAGTCCGTACGTCCGCTCCAGATCGCGCTGGAGGGGAACGGGCTGACCCCCGAGGGGCCGGAGGTCACGGAGATCCACGGCCGGGACGTCGCCACGGGGCTGGCCCGGTCGGTCAAGGTGGACACGGCGGCGGTGCGGCGCGCCATCCAGACGCCGCTGACCGCCGTGCTGGACGGCATCGGCAAGGTGCTGCGGGACTGCCCGCCCGACCTGGTCGCCGACCTGGCCGACCGGGGCATCATGATGGTCGGCGGCAGCGCCCTGCTGCCGGGCCTGGACCAGATGCTGCGTCAGGCGACCGGCATGCCGGTGCACATCGCGGAGCGCCCGGAGCTGTGCGCCGTGGAGGGGCTCGGCGCCATGCTGGAGGGCCGTATCGCCCCGATGGTCCTGGACCCCCTGGGCGCCTGAGACACATCTCCGTCGCCACAACGCACCTCCGGGCCTGCCCGCACCCCCACGGGCAGGCCCTCGTGCGTTCCCGGCCGTTCCCGCCGGGCGGTGTGTACCGCGGCTCAAGGTGGGCAGGCGCATCCGCAGCGCAGCACGCCGGCCACCCACGAGCACCGACAGGGCGGTGACATGACTTCCGCGGCTTCGTTCCCCCCGGGACGGCAGGACACCTTGGTCATCGGCGGTCGCATGGACGCGGACCGGGCGCTGCTCGCCCCGCGCGGGGAGCTGGTGCGCGGCTGCGCCCAGATGCTGGCCGAGAGACTGGCCGGGCTGCCCGCCGGCACGGCGCGGGTCGACCTGGACATGAGCGGTGTGCACTTCATGGACACCGCCGGTCTGGAGTTCCTGGAGGTGCTGCGCGAGCACGCGCGCCGGCGGTCCATGCCGGTCACGACGGCCCGCTGGAGCGGGCAGCCGCGCCGCATCCTGGAGCTGGCCGGGCTGGACACCACGGACCCGCTGCGCTCCCCCGCCCCGCGCCCGTCGCCCGCCGGGTCTGCGGTGGCGCTGGAGCGCCAGGAGCGGCTGCACCTGCTCCAGGAGGAGGTGGAGCAGCTGCGGCAGGCCATCGCCTCCCGCCCGGTCATCGACCAGGCGCGCGGCATCCTGATGGCGACGTACGGCTGCACCTCGGACGAGGCGTGGCACATCCTGCGGGAGGCGTCCCAGCTGTCCAACACCAAGCTGCGCGCCGTCGCCGAGTCGCTGACGGCCTGCGCGGAGGCGGAGGGCACTCCCCCGCCGCCGGAGGTGCGCACGGCCCTGGCCCGCGCCCTCGCCCGCCGCGCCGCGCGGTGACATCGCCGCGCGCGGGGTACTCGTAGTCGCCGTAACGACGGGCATCGCGACAGGGAGGCGGCACGATGAGCGAGCACACTCCGTCCCAGGCCGAGGGCGACCGGGACGACAGCGAATGGACCGTCCCCGACGTGGTGCACACGACGCCCTCGCAGGCGGAAGGGGAGCGCGACCCGTCGGACGCGCCGACGGCGTCCGACGACAACGCCGTACGGGGGACGCACGAGGGCGGGTGACCCCGGTGCGGCGAAGGCGGTTCCGCGGAACCTGACGTGGTGGTGGGGCGGGTGGGACTCGAACCCACGGCCGACGGATTATGAGTCCGCTGCTCTAACCGGCTGAGCTACCGCCCCATAGCGGCGTGTCGCGTACATGTGTGCGCGCCGTCTGCCGCAGCATAGCCGCTCATACGATCTCCTGCTTCGGATGGTCGGCTGCGTACGGGCCTGTTGACCATGAAGACAGCGCCGCGTCGCGCGCGGTTCCACCGGACTTGAAACCGGACATGAAAAAGGACCCCTTCGGGGTCCTCGTTCAGCATGCTCCCCCGACTGGACTCGAACCAGTAACCTGCCGGTTAACAGCCGGCTGCTCTGCCAATTGAGCTACGGAGGACCGAGCTCCCCCGACTGGACTCGAACCAGTAACCTGCCGGTTAACAGCCGGCTGCTCTGCCAATTGAGCTACGGAGGAATGCCTCGTTCTGCATCGAACGCACCCGCCTGGGTATCCGCCAGGGGGCGCGCGCTCGCTGCGACACATACATTAGCGCAAGCAGGGGGGTGCTCCGCCAATCGGTACTCCCCGGCCCGTCGCCGCGCCGGAGACCCACGCAGACTGGAACAACGGGAAGGGTGGCCGCCATGCGATACCGGCTCACGTTCGTCGCCGGAGTCGTCCTGGGTTACGTGCTGGGCACGAAAGCAGGGCGGGAGCGCTACGAGCAGATGAAGAGGTCAGCGCTTCAGCTGGCGCAGAACCCCGCGGTCCGCAACACGGCGGAGACCGCGGCCCAGCAGAGCCGTGACTTCGCCGACAAGGCGTACCACGCGGTGAGCGACAAGGTCGGCGACCGTATGCCCGACTCGGTCGCCCAGCGCGTGCACGCCCTGCGGGAGCGCACCGCCCACGGCCCGGCCGAGGACGACTGGGGCACGAGCAACACCTGACGGACACCGCATCTGTCCCCATGCGGCAAAATCGCCGTATGGGGATAGTCGCCGGGCTGGACAGTGCGCCCGATTTCACTCGCATCGTCGTCTGTGACACGGACACCGGGGGCGTGCTCAGGCAGGGGTACGCCCCGCACCCGGTGCAGGGTCCCGACGCCGGCCGCTCCTCGGACGTCGACCCGCAGGCCTGGCTGCTGTCCTTGGGCGAGGCCGCGAGCGGCGGACTGCTGGAGGGCGTGCAGGCCATCGGCGTGTCCGCGCAGGCGGGCGCGCTGGTGCCGCTGGACGCGCAGGGCAACACGGTCCGCCCGGCGATGACCGGGGGCGACAAGCGCGCGCAGGTCGCGGCGGCCGATCTGGTCGACGCGTTCGGCGGGCGTGAGTCGTGGGCGCAGGCCGTGGGCTGTGTGCCGGGCGCCGCGCAGCCGGTGACCAAGCTGCGCTGGATGGCCCGTACCGAACCGGAGAGCGCGGCGCGCACCGCCGTGCTGCTCCAGGCGCAGGACTGGCTGGTGTGGCAGCTGCTGGGCCGGCCGGTGCGCCGGACCACCGACCGGGGCGGCGCCTCCGGCACCGGCTACTGGGCGGCGGCCACCGGCGGTTACCGGCCCGACCTGGTGGAGCTGGCGCTCGGGCACCAGGCGATGCTGCCCGAGGTGATCGGCCCGGCCGACGCGGCCGGCACCACCCCCGAGGGGCTGATGATCTCCGCCGGCACGGCGGACACGATGGCGGCGGCGTTCGGGCTCGGCATCGGGCTCGGCGACGCGGTGGTGTCGCTGGGCGCGTCCGGCTCGGTGATGGCCGTGCACCCCGAGGCGCTCGTCGACCGCACCGGCATGATCACGTCGCTGGCCGACGCGACCGGCATGCACCTGCCCGTCGTCACCACGCTGAACGCGGTGCGGGCGCTGCGCGGCACCGCGGAACTGCTGGGGCTGCCGGACCTGGAGAGCCTGTCCGACCTTGCGATGAAGTCGACGCCGGGCGCGCACGGGCTGGTGCTGCTGCCGTACCTGGAGGGCGAGCGCACCCCGAACCTGCCGCACACCGCCGGGACCCTCGCGGGCCTGCGGCGGGAGTCGATGAAGCCGGAGCACCTGGCGCGGGCGGCGTTCGAGGGGATGCTGTGCGGGCTCGCCGACGCGCTGGACGTGCTGCGCGGCCGGGGCGTGGAGGTGCGGCGGGTGTTCCTGCTCGGTCCTGCGGCCGAGCTGCCCGCCGTACAGGCGGCGGCGCCCGCGCTGTTCGGGGCGCAGGTGGTCGTGCCGCAGCCCGCGGACTACGCGGCGACGGGCGCGGCCCGGCAGGCGGCCTGGGCGCTCGGCGTCTCGCAGGGCGTCCTCGATCCGCGGACCCCGCCGGTGTGGCCGGGTCCGGTGGCACAGGTGCTCGACCCGGGCGAGGAGCTGGCGGTCGGTCAGGCGGTGCGCCAGCAGTACGTGGCGGTGCGCGAGCAGATCCACCCCGGGGCGTTCCAGCAGTAGACGGAGGGCGTGCCAGCAGTAGGCCGCGGGCAAGGGCCCGTAAATGGGTTGAAGTAACGCGGGTGGAGTGTTCGACGATAGGGGCCAAGGGCAACCATTGGCCCCGCCAGTCCACTCCGAGAGATGCAGCGTGCTCATAAGACTTCTACGTGACCGCCTACGCCCCTACAAAAGACCCCTCGCCCTCCTGGTGGCCCTGCAGTTCCTCCAGACCTGCGCCACGCTCTACCTGCCCACGCTGAACGCGGACATCATCGACAACGGCGTCGTCCAGGGTGACACCGGTTACATCCTGGGTTACGGCGGTCTGATGATCGGCATCTCGCTGGCTCAGGTCGTCTGCAACGTCGGCGCCGTGTACTACGGGGCCCGGACCGCGGCCGCCCTGGGGCGGGACCTGCGCGCCGCGGTCTTCGACCGGGTGCAGTCCTTCTCCGCCCGTGAGATGGGCCACTTCGGCGCTCCGTCGCTGATCACGCGAACGACGAACGACGTCCAGCAGATCCAGATGCTCACCCTGATGGCGTTCACGCTGATGGTGTCGGCGCCGATCATGTGCGTGGGCGGTGTGGTGCTGGCGCTCGGCCTGGACGTGCCGCTGTCCGGGGTGCTGGTCGCGGTGGTGCCGGTGCTGGGCGTCTGCGTGACGCTGATCGTGCGCCGGCTGCGGCCGCTGTTCCGCGCCATGCAGAAGCGGCTGGACACGGTGAACCGGGTGCTGCGCGAGCAGATCACCGGCAACCGGGTCATCCGCGCGTTCGTGCGGGACGCCTACGAGCAGCGGCGGTTCCACGGGTCCAACACCGAGCTGACCGATGTGTCGCTGCGCGCCGGCAATCTGCTCGCGCTGATGTTCCCGGTGGTCATGACGGTGGTGAACCTGTCGTCGATCGCGGTGGTGTGGTTCGGCGCGCACCGCATCGACAGCGGCGGGATGCAGATCGGCGACCTGACGGCGTTCCTCGCCTATCTGATGCAGATCGTCATGTCGGTGATGATGGCCACCTTCATGTTCATGATGGTGCCGCGCGCCGAGGTGTGCGCCGAGCGCGTCCAGGAGGTGCTGGACACCTCCTCGAGCGTGGTGCCGCCCGCCGCGCCCGTCACCGAGCTGCGCCGGCACGGGCACCTGGAGCTGCGGGGCGCGGGCTTCCGCTACCCGGGCGCCGAGGAGCCGGTGCTGAAGGCCGTCGACCTGGTGGCGCGGCCCGGCGAGGTCACCGCCGTCATCGGCTCCACCGGCAGCGGCAAGTCCACGCTGCTGGGGCTGGTGCCGCGGCTGTTCGACGCGACCGAGGGCGAGGTGCTGGTCGACGGGGTGCCGGTGGCGGACGTCGACCCGGCGCTACTCGCCCGTACCGTCGGGCTGGTACCGCAGAAGCCGTACCTGTTCGCGGGCACGGTGGCGACCAATCTTCGCTACGGCAACCCGGACGCCACGGACGAGGAGCTGTGGCACGCGCTGGAGGTGGCGCAGGGCAAGGACTTCGTGGAGCGGCTGGAGGGCGGCCTGAACGCGCCGATCGCGCAGGGCGGGACGAACGTCTCCGGCGGTCAGCGCCAGCGCCTGGCGATCGCCCGGACGCTGGTGCAGCGCCCGGAGATCTACCTCTTCGACGACTCCTTCTCCGCGCTCGACTACGCCACCGACGCGGCCCTGCGCGCGGCGCTCGCGCGGGAGACGGCCGAGGCGACGGTGGTGATCGTCGCCCAGCGGGTGGCGACCATCCGGGACGCCGACCGGATCGTGGTGCTGGACGAGGGCCGGGTCGTCGGCACCGGACGGCACCACGAACTGATGGCGGACAACGAGACCTACCGGGAGATCGTGCTCTCCCAGCTGACGGAAGCGGAGGCGGCCTGATGGCGGGGCCTGGGGGCCGGATGACGGCCGGGGTCGCGCCCGGCCAGCGGTCGATCGACTTCAAGGGGTCCAGCAAGCGGCTGCTCGCCCGCTTCGCACCGGAACGGCTCACCATGTACGGGCTGCTGGCCTGTGTGGTGGTGAGCGTGGCGCTCAGCGTGGTCGGGCCGAAGATCCTCGGCCGGGCCACCGACCTGGTGTTCGCGGGCATCGTCGGCCGTGACATGCCGGAGGGCGCCACCAAGGAGCAGGTGCTGGAGTCGATGCGGGAGCGCGGCGACGGCCAGGTCGCCGACATGCTCCGCTCCACGGACTTCACGCCGGGTCAGGGCATCGACTTCACCGCGGTGGGACACGTCCTGCTGCTGGCGACGGCGGTGTTCGTGGCGGCCGGGCTGCTGATGGCGGCGGCGACGCGGCTGGTGAACCGGGCCGTGAACCGCACCGTGTTCCGGATGCGCGAGGACGTGCAGACGAAGCTGTCGCGGCTGCCGCTGTCGTACTTCGACAAGCGGCAGCGCGGTGAGGTGCTGAGCCGGGCCACCAACGACATCGACAACCTCGGCCAGACGCTCCAGCAGTCGCTGGGCCAGCTGATCAACTCGCTGCTCACCATCGTCGGCGTGCTCGCGATGATGTTCTACGTCTCCTGGATCCTCGCGCTGGTCGCGCTGGTGACGGTGCCGCTGTCGTTCGTCGTCGCCACCCGCGTCGGCAAGCGGTCGCAGCCGCACTTCGTGCAGCAGTGGCGCTCCACCGGCACGCTCAACGCGCACGTGGAGGAGATGTACACCGGGCACGCCCTGGTGAAGGTGTTCGGGCGGCAGGAGGAGTCGGCGCGGAAGTTCGCCGAGGAGAACGACGCGCTCTACGAGGCCGGATTCAAGGCGCAGTTCAACAGCGGTGTCATGCAGCCGCTGATGATGTTCGTGTCGAACCTCAACTACGTGCTGGTCGCGGTCGTCGGCGGTCTGCGGGTGGCCTCCGGGTCGCTGTCCATCGGTGACGTGCAGGCGTTCATCCAGTACTCGCGGCAGTTCTCGATGCCGCTGACGCAGGTCGCGTCGATGGCGAACCTGGTGCAGTCGGGCGTGGCCTCCGCGGAGCGGGTCTTCGAGATCCTCGACGCCGAGGAGCAGAAGGCCGACCCGTCGCCCGCCGAGCGGCCCGGACAGCTGCGCGGCCGGGTGGAGCTGGAGCACGTGTCGTTCCGCTACGACCCGGAGAAGCCGCTGATCGAGGACCTGTCGCTGACGGTCGAACCGGGCCGCACGGTCGCCATCGTCGGCCCCACCGGCGCCGGCAAGACCACGCTGGTCAACCTGCTGATGCGGTTCTACGAGGTGACCGGTGGACGGATCACCCTGGACGGCGTGGACATCGCGCGGATGTCCCGCGACGACCTGCGCTCCGGCATCGGCATGGTGCTCCAGGACACCTGGCTGTTCGGCGGCACCATCGCGGAGAACATCGCGTACGGCGCGTCCCGCGAGGTCACCCGGGAGGAGATCGAGGAGGCGGCCCGGGCCGCGCACGCCGACCGGTTCGTCCGCACCCTGCCCGACGGGTACGACACCGTCATCGACGACGAGGGCAGCGGGGTCAGCGCGGGCGAGAAGCAGCTGATCACCATCGCGCGGGCGTTCCTGTCGGACCCGGTGATCCTGGTGCTGGACGAGGCGACGAGCTCCGTCGACACGCGTACGGAGGTGCTGATCCAGAAGGCGATGGCCCGGCTGGCGCACGGCCGCACGTCGTTCGTCATCGCGCACCGGCTCTCCACGATCCGCGACGCGGACACCATCCTGGTGATGGAGAACGGCGCGATCGTCGAACAGGGCGCGCACGACAAGCTGCTGGCGGCGGACGGCGCGTACGCCCGCCTCTACAAGGCGCAGTTCGCGCAGGCGGTCACCGAGGTGGACTGACGCCTCTCGCCGGAGGGGCTGCGTCCAGCCCCTCCGGCGTTTGAGGAGCGGGGGTCCGGGGGCGGCGCCCCTTTCAGCCCCTCCGGCGCTCGAGGAGCGGGGGTCCGGGGGCGGCGCCCCCGGGACGGGACGGGAAGGGGCGGCGGCGAGGAAACCTCAGTCCAGATAGCCGCGCAACTGGTCCGCGTAAGCGTGATCGCGAAGCTTGTTCAGCGTCTTGGACTCGATCTGCCGTATCCGCTCACGCGTCACCCCGAACAGACGCCCGATCTCCTCCAGGGTGCGGGGCCGGCCGTCGACCAGCCCGTAGCGCAGCTGCACCACCTTGCGTTCGCGCTCCCCCAGCGTCGACAGCACCGCATCCAGATGCTGACGCAGCAGCAGGAACGCCGCCGACTCCACAGGGCTGGCGGCGTCGCCGTCCTCGATGAGGTCGCCGAGCGCGACGTCGTCCTCCTCGCCCACGGGCGCGTGCAGCGACACCGGCTCCTGGGCCAGCCGCAGCACCTCGCCCACCCGCTCGGGCGGCAGCTCCAGATGGGCGGCGACCTCCTGCGGCGTCGGCTCGTAGCCGCGCTCCTGGAGCATCCGCCGCTGGACGCGCACCACGCGGTTGATCAGCTCCACGACGTGCACCGGCACCCGGATGGTGCGGGCCTGGTCGGCGAGCGCCCGGGACATGGCCTGCCGGATCCACCAGGTCGCGTACGTGGAGAACTTGAAGCCGCGCGCGTAGTCGAACTTCTCCACGGCCCGGATCAGGCCGAGGTTGCCCTCCTGGACCAGGTCGAGCATGGTCAGCCCGCGCCCCACGTACCGCTTGGCCACGGACACGACCAGCCGCAGGTTCGCCTCGATGAGACGGCGCTTGGCCATGCGGCCCATGACGACGAGCCGGTCCAGGTCGTGCGCGAGCCGGCTGTCCAGGTCGGGGGTGAGGCGGAGCTTCTCCTCGGCGAACAGGCCGGCCTCGACCCGGCGGGCCAGCTCCACCTCCTCGGCGGCGGTGAGCAGCGGGATGCGGCCGATCTCCCGCAGGTACTGGCGGAACAGGTCGGAGGTGGGACCGCCGGTCTCCGGCCGCACCCGCGGGTCGACGGGCTCGGCCGGCTCCACGGCGTCCGGCGGCCCGGCCTCGACGGGGTCCTCTCCGTCCGGCGCGGGCGGCTCGGAACCGGTTCCGGTCCCGGTCCCGGGGCGCTGTCCGACGCGGCTCTGCGCGGGCATCGCCACCAGCAGATCCGCGTCCGGCTGTGCGCCGACGACGTCGGTGTCGGTCTGGGTGAGGGTCTGGGTCTGCACGGGGGCGACCTCCAGGATGATCGCTGCCTGGGGGTGGGGCAGCGGTAC
The DNA here is from genome assembly GCF_042647945.1 of Streptomyces lusitanus. Lineage (NCBI taxonomy): Bacteria > Bacillati > Actinomycetota > Actinomycetes > Kitasatosporales > Streptomycetaceae > Streptomyces > Streptomyces lusitanus. Next base: position 147,990 of record NZ_JBHRWL010000011.1, on the reverse strand, counting down.
TTCAGGGGCGGAGTCGACGGCCTCGCCGCTGTCCGTCCCGTACGCGATGAGCGGAACCGCGGGGGTGTGCGACCCGTCGCCGACGGGCCGGCCGCGCTCCGAGGACTCAGGCACCGCCCCCAGTGTGGGGTACGACACATCGTCACCACGAGGGGCGTGCGATGACTTTTTGCGTCCGGCCCGTCACCGCCCGGTCATCCGGACGGCCCGGCGCCCGCGTGGGACACGGCGTGTGCGCGGGACGACGGGTGCCTACAGGGCCGCCGCGCCGTGTTCGCGCAGTGCCTGGTCGTACTGCTGGAGGACCCACAACTCGTTCTGCACGGCGGACTGTTCGGCCTGGTCGGCGTGGTTCGACAGGCGGGCGAGCTTGCCGTTGACCTCGCGGACCCGGCGCTCGACGGCCCGGCGCCGCACCCGGACCAGCACCTCGCCCGCGTACACCTCGTCGACCGCCCGGCGCATGATCGCCTCGACCGCCAGCTCCGTGACCATCGCGCGGACCGTGTCGTCGGGGGCCGCGTCGCGGACGCGGATCAGGTACTCCTGCGGGTCCTGGACGCCGTACTCGGCGCCGCCCGCGTCCAGGATCGCCTGGCGCACCGCCGCGTAGGGCGGGGCGGTGAACTCGTCGACGCCGTACGCGTCGAAGGCCGGCGAGACCAGCTCCGGCCGCTGGAGGGCGAGCTTGAGCAGCTCGCGCTCGGTGGCGAAGACCGGGTTGCGCAGGTTCAGGGCGGGGCCGCGGGGGGCGGCCGGGGCGGCGGCGTACTGCTGGGGGCCGCCGGCGCCGGGCCTGCCGCGCTCGGGGGCCGGGCCCTTGCCGCCGCGGTCGCGGGCCCAGCGGGCGAGCTGGGCGACCCGCTTGACCACGAACTGCGTGTCCAGGATGCCGAGCATCCCGGCGAGCTGGACGGCGACCTCGTGCTGGGCGCCGCTGTTCTTGATCCGGGCGACGACCGGCGCGGCCTCGTCCAGGGCGGCGGCGCGTCCGGCCGGGGTGTCCAGGTCGTAGCGGCTCACGATCTGGCGGAGCGCGAACTCGAACAGCGGGGTGCGCGGCTCGGCCAGGTCGGCGACCGCCTCGTCGCCCTTGGCCAGGCGCAGGTCGCAGGGGTCCATGCCGTCGGGCGCGATGGCGATGTACGTCTCGGCGGCGAACTTCTGGTCGTCCTCGAAGGCGCGCAGGGCGGCCTTCTGCCCGGCCGCGTCCCCGTCGAAGGTGAAGATCACGCGCGCCGAGCCGTTGTCCATCAGCAGGCGGCGCAGGATCTTGATGTGGTCGGAGCCGAAGGCGGTGCCGCAGGTGGCGATGGCGGTGGTGACGCCCGCGAGGTGGCAGGCCATGACGTCGGTGTAGCCCTCGACGACCACCGCGCGGGAGGACTTCGCGATGTCCTTCTTCGCCAGGTCGATGCCGTAGAGGACCTGGGACTTGCGGTAGATCGCCGTGTCGGGCGTGTTGAGGTACTTCGGGCCGTTGTCCGCCTCGTAGAGCTTGCGGGCGCCGAAGCCGACGACGTCCCCGCCGATGTCCCGGATGGGCCACATGAGCCGGCCGCGGAAGCGGTCGATGGGGCCGCGGCGGCCCTCCTGGGCGAGCCCGGAGAGCACCAGCTCCTTGTCGCTGAAGCCCTTGCCGCGCAGGAAGCGGGTGAGGTGGTCCCAGCCCTGGGGGCTGTAGCCGACGCCGAAGTGCACGGCGGCGGCCTGGTCGAAGCCGCGCTCGGCGAGGAAGACCCGGCCGGTCTCCGCCTCGGGGGCGGTCGCCAGCTGTTCCGCGTACCACTCGGCGGCCAGCTTGTGCGCCTCGACCAGGCGGATGCGCTCCCCGCGCTGGTGGGTCGGGTTGTACCCGCCCTCCTCGTAGCGCAGGGTGATGCCGGCCTGTCCGGCCAGGCGCTCGACCGCCTCCGAGAAGGAGAGGTGGTCGATCTTCATCACGAACGTGATGGTGTCGCCGCCCTCCTGGCAGCCGAAGCAGTGGAAGAGTCCCTTGCTCGGGCTGACCTGGAAGGACGGCGACTTCTCGTCGTGGAACGGACAGAGGCCCTTGAGGTTGCCGCCGCCCGCGTTGCGCAGCTGGAGGTACTCGGACACCACGGCGTCGATCGGGACCGCGTCCCGAACCGCCTTCACGTCCTCGTCGTTGATCCTCCCGGCCACGCGTGAATTCTACGGGGCTCCTGTGACATCTCCGGTCCGGGCAGCGCCCCCTCAGGGGCGCGGGGAGCGGCGCGACCAGCCACAACGAAGCCGCACCCGCGACGAAACAGCCCCCGGCACCCCCTAGGCGACCAGACTCTCCAACGGCACATGCGGATCCGCCAACGCCTCCGTGTCCACCGCCTCCCGCGACCGAATCAACCGCTGGATCGGATCCGTGACATCCCACACATTCACGTTCATCCCGGCCAGCACCCTCCCCTCCCGCACCCAGAACGCGATGAACTCCCGCTTCCCCGCATCGCCCCGGATGACCACCTGGTCGTAGGACCCGGGCGGCGCCCACCCCGAGTACTCCATGCCCAGGTCGTACTGGTCGGTGAAGAAGTACGGGACGCGGTCGTAGACCTCGTCCCGCCCGAGCATCGCCCGCGCCGCCGCCGGCCCGCCGTTCAGCGCGTTGGCCCAGTGCTCCACCCGCAGCCGGGTCGAGAACAGGCCGTGCGGGAAGGACGCGACGTCTCCGGCCGCGTAGATGTCCGGGTCGGACGTGCGCAGCCGCTCGTCGACGAGGACGCCCCCGCCGGACGCGGGGTCCGCCAGCTCCAGGCCCGCCGCCTCCGCGAGGGCGGTCCGCGGGGCGGCGCCGATCGCGGCGAGCACCGCGTGCGCCGGGTGCTCCTCACCGTCGTCGGTGCGGGCGGCGAGGACCATGCCGTCCTGGCCGGTGATCTCGGTGAGCGTGGCGCCGAAGTGGAACCGCACGCCGTGCTCGCGGTGCAGTTCGGCGAAGAGCATGCCGAGCTCGGGGCCGAGCACCGAATGCAGCGGGGTCTGCCCCCGGTGGACGACGGTGACCTCCGCGCCGTAGTGCCGTGCGGCGGCGGCGATCTCCAGGCCGATCCAGCCCGCGCCGGCGATCACCAGGTGGCCGTTGTCCCGGCCGAGGGTGGAGAGGACGCCCTTGAGGCGCTCGGAGTGGGCGAGGCGGCGCAGATGGTGGACGCCGACGAGGTCGGTGCCGGGGATGTCGAGCCGGCGGGGTTCGGCGCCGGTGGCGAGGAGGAGCTTGTCGTAGCGGACGGTGGTGCCGTCCTCGCCGAAGCGGACGGTCTTCGCGGCGCGGTCCACGGCGGCGACGGTCGCCCCCAGGTGCAGTTCGACGTCGTGCCGCGCGTACCAGCCGGGCTCGTGCACGAAGACGCTGTCGCGCTCCGCCGAGCCGAGGAGGTAGCCCTTGGACAGCGGCGGACGCTCGTAGGGGTGGTCGCGTTCGTCGCAGATCAGTATCACGCGGCCGGTGAAGCCCTCCGCTCTCAGCGTCTCGGCCGCCTTCGCGCCGGCCAGGCCGCCTCCGACGATGACGAAAGTCTGATCCGCGTCGACCACGTGATGCCTCCTTCGAGGGTTGCCACCAGCGAGCCTCCCGCACCGGGAAGGCCGCGGGAAGGGGGAGTGACCCGATCAGGCCACCTGTCTCATGTTCCGTCTCACGTCCTGTCTCACGTACGGGCGGTGAGCCGGGCGTGCAGCGAGCGGGCCGAGGCGTCCGTCAGGGACGCGATCTGGTCCACGACGACCCGCTTGCGGGCGCGGTCGTCGGGCGCCCGGTCGAACAGCGTGCGGAACTGCGGGTCCAGTCCGTCGGGCGCGCGGGCGGTCAGCGCCTGAGCCAGCTCCAGCACGACGACGCGCTGGTCGGCGCGGAGCCGCTCCTGCTCGGCGCGCTGCATGACGTACCGGTCGGCGACCGCCTTGAGGACCGCGCACTCCATGCGGGTGGGGCGCGGGACGACCAGCTCGGCCGCGTACCGGGTGAGGCGGCCGGCGCCCCACGCCTGCCGGGTGGCCGTCTCGGCGGCCAGGCAGAAGCGGCCGATGAGCTGGCTGGTGGCGTCCTTGAGGCGGGCCTGGGCGACGGCGGTGCCGTCGTAGCCGTGCGGCCACCACTCCTGGGCGAGCAGCCGGTCGAGGGCCTCGGCCAGCTCGGCGGGGTCGGTGTCCGCCGGGACGTACCGGCCGACGGCGACCGCGAAGACCGCGTCCCGCTCCGGGTCGGCGTGCAGGCAGTTGGGGTCGATGTGGCCCGCGTGCAGCCCGTCCTCCACGTCGTGGACCGAGTACGCCACGTCGTCCGCCCAGTCCATGACCTGCGCCTCGAAGCAGGTGCGGGTGCCGGGGGCGTCCTCGCGGAGCCACTCGAAGACGGGGCGGTCGTCGTCGTAGACGCCGAACTTCACCGACGCCGGGTCGGTGGGGTGGGCGCCGCGCGGCCACGGGTACTTGGTGGCCGCGTCGAGGGCGGCCCGGGTGAGGTTGAGGCCGACGGAGCCCTCGGGGGTGAACCGCTTGGGCTCGATGCGGGTGAGCAGCCGCAGCGACTGGGCGTTGCCCTCGAAGCCGCCGCAGTCCCGGGCGAACTCGTTCAGCGCCTGTTCGCCGTTGTGCCCGAACGGCGGGTGGCCGAGGTCGTGGGAGAGGCAGGCGGCCTCCACCAGGTCGGGGTCGCAGCCGAGGGCGGCGCCCAGCTCCCGGCCGACCTGGGCGCACTCCAGGGAGTGGGTGAGGCGGGTGCGAGGGCTGGCGTCCCACACCTGGGCCTGCTCGCCGGGGGTGACGACCTGCGTCTTGCCGGCGAGGCGGCGCAGCGCCCCGGAGTGCAGCACGCGCGCCCGGTCGCGCTGGAAGGCGGTGCGGCCCGGACGCTTGTCGGGCTCGGCGGCCCAGCGCTCGACGGCCGACGGGTCGTACCCGGCGGGCGGGAGGTGGTTCGCGGACGGGGCGGTCGTGCCGGTCGTGATGCCTTCCATGACCCGACAGTAGCCCCGGCCGGTGACATCCCGGACACCGGTGGCCGGGTCGGGCCGTCCGTCAGGCCGTCAGGGTCGGGCCGTCACGTCAGCGCCACGTCAGGCCGTCGCGTCGGGCCGTCAGGTCGGGCCGTCGCGTCGGGCCGTCGCGTCGGGCCGTCAGGTCGGACCGTCGGTCAGGCCGTCGCGAGGGCGGCCGTCCCGGCGACAGGGGCGGCCGTCCCGGCGACGGGGGCGGGCGTCCGCAGTGCCTGGTCGTAGCGGTGGAGCAGCAGGCGAGCCATCGCGGGGTGGGTGCCCAGCGGGTCGGAGACGGTGCCGGGCGCCGCGTCCGCGCACTCGGCGGCGAACCGTCCGGGCGCGGTGAAGCAGGAGGCGACGGCGACCCGGGTGCGTCCGCGGGCGGCGAGGGCGCGGACCGCATCGGTGACGGTGGGCGCGGCGGCGGAGGCGTAGGCGGGGACGACGGGCACGCCGAGCCGGGCGGCGAGCAGCGCGGCGATGCGCCCGGTGTCGGCGCGGGACGCGGGGGCGCGGGACCCCGCGGCGGCCAGCACCACGGCGCTCCGGCGGCGGTCGTCCGCGTCCCGGGGCGCCTGCCATCCCGCCTCGGTGAGCCGGGCGTGCAGGGCGTCGACGAGCAGGGGGTGCGGGCCGAGCGGGTCGGCGACGCGGGCGGGCAGGGGGGCCGCGGCGGCGGCGTCGGGGATGTCCCGGGTGACGTGGTGGCCGCGGCCGAACAGCAGCGGGACGAGCACGGCGGACCCGGCGCCGGACGCGGCCAGGGCGTCGAGGGTGCCGGGGAGCAGCGGGGCGTTCAGCTCGATGTGGCCCAGGTGCACCGGCAGACCGGGCCGCAGCGCGCGGACCCGCTCCAGCAGCCGCAGCGCGGTGGCCAGGGCGCGCGGGTCGCGGCTGCCGTGGGCCACCACGACGAGGGCGGGGGGCGGGGCGGCCGGGCGGTGCCGGGCGCCGGGGTGCGGGGGGTACTGCGTGGGATACGCCGTCATGCAGCGAGCGTGACCGGACGAGGTTGCCCTGCCGTTGCGCCGGGGTCACGCGTGTTTGCGGGGTGTTCACGCGGGGGCGGGGGGCGGTGTGAGGCGGCGACGCCCGTGAGCCCGGTCACAGGGCGCGAACCAGGGGCCCCGGCCGGGCGTCTACGGGGTCATGGACCGACCCGAGGAAGGCCGTCCGATTTCTCCGCTGCACCGCTTCGCCCTCCGGCGTCCGCGGCTGCCGCGCACCCGCGCGGGACGGCGGCGGCTGCTGCGAGGCGTGGTGGCGGTGTGCGTGCTGGCGCTGCTGCCGGCGACCTGGCTGCGGCTGAGCACGGGCGACCGGCTGCGCACCGTCGCCGACGTGCCGCGCACCGAGGTGGCCGTGGTGTTCGGCGCGGGCCTGTGGGACGGGGAGCCGTCGCCGTACCTCGCGCACCGGCTGGACGCGGCGGCGGAGCTGTACCGCGCGGGGCGGATCCGGGTGGTGCTGGTCACCGGCGACAACAGCCGGAAGGACTACGACGAGCCGGACGCGATGCGCGCCTATCTGACCCGGCACGGGGTGCCCGGCACACGGATCGTCAGCGACTACGCGGGCTTCGACACCTGGGACTCCTGCGTCCGCGCCCGGAAGATCTTCGGGGTGGACCGCGCGGTCCTGATCAGCCAGGGCTTCCACATCCGCCGCGCGGTGGCCCTGTGCGAGGCGGCCGGGGTCACGTCGTACGGCGTCGGGGTGGACGACCGCCACGACGTCACCTGGTACTACGGCGCCGCCCGCGAGGTGCTGGCGGCGGGCAAGGCGGCGTGGGACGCGGCGTTCCGCCCGGACCCGCACTTCCTCGGCCCGAAGGAGCGGGGGGTGGAGCGGGCCCTCGCCGACGCCCGGGACCCGGGGACGCCGGACTGACGACGGCGCGTGCTCCAGTACGTTCGGCGTCATGGCGGACACGACGCGCATCACGGTGACCCTCCCGACAAAGCTGGTCGCCGAGCTGAGGAAGCTCACCGACGACGTCTCCGGCTACGCCGCCGAAGCGGTGGGGCGCCGGCTGCGGCACCAGTTGCTCGGCGCTGATCTTCGGCGCCACCAGGAGGAGTACGGCGCCTTCACCGAAGAGGAGCTCGCGGAGGCCCGTTCCCGGATCCACGGCCACGCCGAGGCAGGCGACTCGGCGAGCACGGCGTGAGCGGGCGCGTCGAGACGGTCGCCTGGGACGCCGAGGGCCTGCCCGCCTCGACCGCGCCTCACCGGGCTTGCCCGGCGGCGGAGAGGGCACCGTGTCGCGGGTGTAACAGCGGTCGGCGTGGTGCGTAACACCGGCACCGCAGCCTGGGCCGTATGCGAAACACCGTGACGTCCACGCACTGCCCCTACTGCGCGCTGCAGTGCGGCATGAACCTGACGCCGGCCGCCGACGGGCGGGGCGTCGAGGTGAGCGAGCGCGCGGACTTCCCGGTGAACCGGGGGGCGCTGTGCGTGAAGGGGCGGACCGCGCCGGCGGTGCTGTCCTCGGCGGTGCGGCTGACCTCGCCGCTGGTGCGGTCGGCGGCGGGCACGCTGGAGCCGGCCTCCTGGGAGGAGGCGCTGGACCGGGTCGCCGAGGGGATCGGCGGCGCCCGCGCGCACCACGGCGCGGACGCGGTGGGGGTGTTCGGCGGCGGCGGACTCACCAACGAGAAGGCGTACGCGCTGGGGAAGTTCGCGCGGGTGGTGCTGGGCACCTCGCAGATCGACTACAACGGGCGGTTCTGCATGTCGTCGGCCGCCGCGGCGGGCAACCTCGCCTTCGGGCTCGACCGTGGGCTGCCGTTCCCGCTGGAGGACGTCCCGAGGACCGGCTGTGTGATCCTCGTCGGCTCCAACCCGGCCGAGACCATGCCCCCGGCGCTGCGCTACTTCACCGAGCTGAAGGAGAACGGCGGCACCCTGATCGTCGTCGACCCGCGCCGCACCCGCACCGCCGAGCAGGCCGACCTGCACCTCGCGCCGCGCCCCGGCACCGACCTCGCACTGGCCCTGGGCCTGCTGCACCTGGTCGTCGCCGAGGGGCGCACCGACGAGGCGTACATCCGGGAGCGCACGACGGGCTGGCAGGACACCCGGGCGGCGGCGATGGCGCACTGGCCGGAGTACGTGGAGCGCATCACCGGCGTCCCCGTTCCCCAACTGCGCGAGGCGGTACGGCTGTTCTGCGCGCCGGAGCACGCGATGGTGCTCACCGCACGGGGTCCGGAGCAGCAGGCCAAGGGCACCGACACGGTGAGCGCCTGGATCAACCTGGCCCTGGCGACCGGCCGCCCCGGACGCCCGCTGTCCGGGTACGGCTGTCTGACCGGGCAGGGCAACGGACAGGGCGGGCGCGAACACGGCCAGAAGGCCGACCAGTTGCCCGGCTACCGCAAGCTGACCGACCCGGCCGCGCGGGCGCACGTGGCGGAGGTGTGGGGCGTGGACCCGGACAGCCTGCCCGGGCCGGGCCGCAGCGCCTACGAACTGCTGGACGCGATGGGCACGGACATCCGCGCCCTGCTGCTGATGGGCTCCAACCCGGTGGTGTCGGCGCCGCGCGCCGCGCACATCGAGGAGCGGATCCGCTCGCTGGACTTCCTCGCGGTGTGCGACGTGGTGCTGTCGGAGACGGCCGCGCTCGCCGACGTGGTGCTGCCGGTCACGCAGTGGGCCGAGGAGACGGGCACCACCACCAACCTGGAGGGCAGGGTGCTGCTGCGCCGCCGTGCGGTGACGCCGCCGCCGGACGTGCGGAGCGACCTGGAGGTGCTGCACGAACTCGCGGCGCGGCTGGGCGGCGAGGGCAGCCCGGAGAAGCGTTTCCCGACCGACCCCGAGGAGGTCTTCGAGGAGCTGCGGCGGGCGAGCGCGGGCGGCCCGGCGGACTACTCGGGGATCACCTACCGGCGGCTGGCCGAGGAGAACGGGGTGTTCTGGCCGTGCCCCGCCCCCGAGGCGCCCGCCGAACCCGGTGAGCCCGCCGCCGAAGAGGCCCATCCGGGCACGCCCCGTCTCTTCCTCGACCGGTTCGCCACGGCGGACGGGCGGGCACGGTTCGTGCCTGTGTCGCACCGGGCTGCGGCGGAGGAGCCCGACGAGGAGTACCCGGTGCTGCTCACCACCGGGCGGGTCGTGGCGCAGTACCAGTCCGGCGCCCAGACGCGGCGGGTGGACGAGCTGAACGCCGCCGCGCCCGGCCCGTTCGTGGAGCTGCATCCCCGGCTCGCGCAACGGATCGGCGCCGCCGAGGGCGACCCGGTGGCCGTGGTGTCCCGGCGCGGGCGGGCGGTGGCCCCGGCCCGGATCACCACGGCGATCCGGGCGGACACGGTGTTCATGCCGTTCCACTGGGCCGGTGAGGGGCGCGCCAACACCCTCACCAACCCCGCGCTCGACCCGACGTCCCGGATGCCGGAGTTCAAGGCGTGCGCGGTACGCCTGGAGGCGGTACGCCCGTGAGCGCACCGCCTCTCGGACCGCCGGCGGGTCAGCCCACGCCCACCGCGCTCCAGGCCGCGGCGACCGCGTCGTACTCGGCGCCGCCCTCGCCGTAGAGGTCCGCCGCCGCCTTCAGGGTGGCGGTGCGGGCGCCGGCGTAGTCGGTCGACGAGGTCATGTGGACCGTCAGGGCCCGGTACCAGATCTTCCCGAGCTTGGCGCGGCCGATGCCGGTGACCGTGGAGCCGTCGCAGGTCGGGGAGTTGTGGGCGACGCCGCCCAGGGTCTTCGCGCCGCTGCCCTCGGCGAGCAGGTAGGCGAAGTGGTTGGCGACGCCGGAGGAGTGGTGGACGTCGAGGTCCTTGACGGAGGTGTCCCAGCAGTCCGCCGACAGCCCGTCCTTGGACGGCTCGTCCATGTACCGCAGGGCGTCCCGGCCGAAGCCGTCGCGGACGACCTCCTCGCCGATCAGCCAGTCGCCCGGGTCCTCGGGGTTGGCCGCGTGGAACTCCACCAGCGTGCCGAAGATGTCGGAGGTGGCCTCGTTGAGTCCGCCGGACTCGCCCGAGTAGGTCAGCCCGGCCGTCTTCGAGGTCACGCCGTGGGTCATCTCGTGCCCGGCGACGTCCAGGGCGACCAGCGGTCCCATCTGGGTGCCGTCGCCGTCGCCGTAGGTCATGCAGAAGCAGCGGTCGTCCCAGAAGGCGTTGTTGTAGGCGTTGCCGTAGTGGACGCGGTTGTACGAGCCCTTGCCGTCGCCGGCGATGCCCCGGCGGCCGTGCTCGTCCTCGTAGTAGTCCCAGGTGACGTTCGTGCCGTACTGGGCGTCCACGGCGACCGTGGCGCGGTCGGCGGTGGTGCCGGTGCCCCAGTGGTTGTCGGCGTCGGTGACGACGGGGGCGGGGGCGCGGATGACGCAGACGACGAGGACGCACAGGTCGGTGCCGTTGCCGGCGTCGCCGGTGTAGGTGCCGCCGCGGGTGGGGTCCTTCAGCTCGTACCCGGACGCGGTTCGCGTGGTCTCCAGGGGGACCGTGCCGCCGTAGAGGGACCTGCCGTCGCCGGTGGCGCTCTCCAGACGGTCCCAGGCGTCGATGCGGGCGCCGGTGTGCGCGTCGGTGAGGACGGTGCGGGCGACCGGGTTGCCGGCGGAGTCCTGGGCGGCGGCGTCGGTGCGCCAGGCGAGGCGGGGGGCGCCGTGCAGGGCGTCGACCACCAGCCGCGGGCGGGCGGTGAGCCGCTCGAGCGTCTCGCCGAGGTGGGCGGCGCGCAGCAGGTTCGCGGCGAGGTCGGCTGCGCGGGGCGCGGCGAGGCGCGGGGAGACGGTGGGCAGGTCGATCGCGGCGCGGGTGGCGCGGGTGACGTCGCGGTAGGACCCGTCGGGCGCGAGGTGCAGCACGAAGTCGCCGCCCAGCACGGGCAGTCCGCGGTAGGTGCGGTCGTAGCGGACGTGGCGGCTGCCGTCCTCGTCGACGACGACGTCCCGGACCTTGGTGTCCTGGGCGGCGGTGAGGCCGAGGGCGTCGGCGCGGTCGGCCAGGACGGAGGCGGCGGCGTCGATCGCGGCGGCACGGGTGGGGCGGTCGGCCGCGCCGGCGGTGGTGGGGGTGAGGGCGGCGGCCAGCAGGACGGCGCCGGTGACGGCGGCTCCTGCCGTGGCGGGACGGGGACGTCGGGCATGCCGTATCGGGCTCAAGCGGTCTCCTGGAACGGGCGCCCCGACGCGGTGGGGGGCGGGGCGGGGCGTGTGGTGCCCGCGATTCAAGTGGCGGCCCGAGTGTCATGTCCATAGCGCGAATGTGGGGGTGTGTGAGGGGAGAGAATCGTTCCCGCAAGGCTCCGGTGGCACTTCGGTGCAGAGGGGCTCCGCCGACCGTCCGCGCAGGTGAAGCGAGTGAACCTCCCCTTCTTCGTCTACGGCACCCTCCGCCCCGGCGAGGTCAACCACGACCGCTTCCTGCGCGGCCGCACGGCACACGAGGAGCCGGGCCTGCTGCGGGGCGCGGTGCTGTACGAGGGGCCCGGCTACCCGTACGCCGTCGAGGCGCCGGAGGGCGAGGTACGCGGCGAACTGGTCACCGCCCGGCCGGAGTCGTACGAGGAGCTGCTGGCGCTGCTGGACCGCCTGGAGGAGTACGTCCCGGGCGACCCGCGCAATCTGTACGACCGGGTGGAGCGGACGGTGGTGCGGGAGGCCGACGGCACGGCGGTCCGGGCGTGGGTGTACGTCGCCGCCCCGTCCGTGGCCGCCCGTCTGCGGGCGCGGGGGACGCGGGTGGAGGGCGGGGAGTGGAGGGGGGCGGCCTGAGGCGGTGCGGGTGCGTGTCCCCAGGGGTGGCCGCGTCGAGGGGCGGCTCGCCCGGTCAGCCCTTCGCCGCCCCGCCCGGCCCAATCCGCCCGCACGCCGCCCGGACGCCCGCTTCTAAGCCTCTGACCTGCGGAAATCCAGCGTCACGCACCGGCCCTCCGACTCGCCTGACACCCGTTCAGCCGCCGCCCTGACGCCCCCTCAGGGAGCGGTGACGGCGCGGGGGCACTTACCTCGGAGGGGCAGGGACGCGGTCGACGGCGGCACATGGGGGTGCCGCGGGCCGGGTCACCTCCGTGAGCTCGAGGGAGCATCGATGCGACGTACCGCCCGGCTGCTGACCGGCACGACCGGCGCCGCACTCGCCGTGGCCACCGCGGGGCTGCTCGCCGCCCCCGCGTACGCCGGGGAGGCCCCCGGCCCGTCGACCGCCGGTCTGCGGATGTACCCGTCGTCCGTCGCCCCGGGCGCGCAGGTCTCGGCGAACACCGCGGCGTGCGACGAGGAGGACACGGCGGCGGGTGACGCCACCGCCGTCGGGGCGGGCCGGTTCGCGCTGGCGCCGAGCACGCACGAGGGTGACGCGATCGGGCAGTTCCAGGTGCCGCCGAGCGCGCAGCCGGGGACGTACGAGATCGTCGTCGCGTGCGCCGGGAACGGGCGCCGGGTGACCGGGGACCTCGTGGTGACGCTGACCCCGGACGCGGAACAGGTGGTTCCCCGAGGAAGCGTGAAGACGGGGGTCGGTGGCGCGCTGGGCACCGACCCCGTACAGACCGCGGCAGGCGTGACGGCCCTCGCCGTCGCCGCCGCGGGCGGTACCTGGCTCCTGCATCGCCGGGCGAGAGGCGACGGGATCTGACGGGCATCCTCCGCTGCCCGTCCCGCAGGTACCGCAGGTCCCCTCCCCCTCCGGGTCCGACGCCCCTCGCGGCCCGGAGGGGGGCACGGGGACACGACTCGAGGTGAGGTCACCGCATGGGCGACAGGCTCCGCCGGACCGGGAGTCCGGGCAACGCGGCGATAGCCGCGGTCACGGTGTGCGCCCTGTGCGCGGGGGCCGTGCTGCTGCGGGACGGGCGGGGCGACGCCCCACCGCAGCCGTCCGCCGCGCAGGCCCACTCGGAACTCGACGCGCACGGCCCCGCGCGGTCCTCGGCGCCCGCGCTGCCGCCGTCGCCGCCCGACCGGGTGCGCATCCCCGCGATCGGCGTGGACGCGCCGCTGACCGGGCTGGGGCTGACCCCGGCCGGCTCCCTCGACGTGCCGCCCGCCGACCGCCCCGACCTGGCCGGCTGGTACGAGGCCGGCACCACCCCCGGCGAACGGGGCACCGCCATCGTCGCGGGCCACGTCGACAACGCCGACGGCCCGGCCGTCTTCTACTCCCTCGGCGCCCTGCGCAAGGGCAGCACGATCGAGGTGGACCGCCGCGACGGCACGGTCGCCGTGTTCACGGTGGACGCCGTCGAGGCGTACGACGCCCGCGACTTCCCCGACGCCAAGGTCTACGGCGCCGCGGCCCGCCCCGAACTCCGCGTCATCACCTGCGGCGCGGGCTACTCCCCCGCGACGGGGTACCGGGGCAACGTGGTGGTGTACGCCCACCTGACGGGGACGCGGTGACGGGGCCGGGACTCGGCCCGGTTTCCATGCGGCGCAGATTTTGTTACCTCCAGGATGCAACAAACTCTGCAAGATTATGTAATCTTCCTCGTATGGAGCGTGCTGAGCAGCTGGCGATCCTGTCCGGTGTGGCAGCCGATCAATGGGGCTTGGTGACCGCCGCCCAGGCCAAAGCACACGGCTTGAGCGCTGTGCAGCTCAAGCGCATGACAGAGGCCGGCTTGCTGGAGAACGTCGGCCGGGGCGTCTACGCCCTGTCGGCCGCAGGGCCGCCTCATCACCTGGAGATCAAGGTGGCCTGGCTCCGTCTGCAACCCACCGTACCGGCATGGGAGCGCCCCATCGGAGGCCCGGACTCGGGAGTCGTCTCCCACGCCTCCGCGTGCCAGCTGCACTCCCTCGGTGACATTCCCGCCCCGGACGTAGAGATCAGCGTGCCCCGCAGACGCACCACCACAGAGCCCTTCGTCCGACTGCGCACCGCCGACCTGCCCACCACGGACATCACCATGGTTGACGGTCTGCCGGTCACCACCCCGGCGCGCACCATCGTCGACCTCCTGCACGCCAAGGCTGACGGCGGTCACGTCGGCGGGGTGATCGCAGATGCGGAACGCCGTGACCTTGTCGACATCGACGAGCTGGCACAAGCCGTCCAGCCATACGCGCGCAAGTACGGCCTTCGCCGTGCGGCCACGGGATACGAGCTCATCGAGCACCTGGTGGGCCAAGCCGGCCGAATCCTGCACGCCCAGGAGGTGGCCCGCGCCGGTGAGGAGGGTCTTGCCGTCGGCATGGAACTCGGCGCGCGCGGGAGCGCTGCGGCCCTGGCGCCTTACCTCAACACGGAAGCCAATGCCGCCGAGGTCGTCAAGGCCGTCCTCGCAGGCCGGCCGCATGCTACGCGCAGCAACGCCCCGCTGCTCCACACCTTGGCGGAACGGCAGGGAGCGATCCGGGCGGCGCTCGACGCCGCCATGCCCGGCGTCCTCGGCAGTGGCGCGTTGCCGGCGGTGCAAGCCTTGAGGATGACGTCGGTGTTGTCGCCCGAAACTCGGCGCGTCTTGGGGCACTTGCTCACGTCTGGCCCGGCTACCGCTCAAGCGGTCCGTCCCCCGCAGCATCTGGACACCACGTCATCCGACGACAGTGGCGATGTCCCGGAGAGCGACTGCGAGCCGAAGGGAGAAGATCCGATCAAGTCGAACGACGAGCCCACCCCCCGCTAGAGTCAACGGCCCAGCACATCGGGTACCGCGAGGCCGGAGGAAGCGAGCCGCACGTGGGCAAGAACTACGCGAGTCCGTCAGCGTTCCGAGCGGCCCTGACCCAAGCCGCGAAGAACATGTCGAAGAAGACCGGCATGAGCGTCTCGGACCTCATGAAGATCTTCTACTTCAACCGTCTCGCCGCCCGGGTGTTCACCAAGGACCCGGTCGGCTGGCTCATCAAGGGCGGCCAGGCGCTCCTCGTCCGCTACCGCGGAGCCGCCCGACTCAGCCAGGACATCGACCTTCAGTGCGCTCACCCCGAGCGCACCGCGGAGGAGGCCAGGGAACTCGTCATCGACGCGGCCTCCCTCGACCTCGGCGACTACCTGCGGTTCGTACCCGGCAGGTTCCTGGGACACAGCGATGAAGGCCGAGGCGGCGCCCAGTACTTCACTGTCTTCCTCGGGCAGACCAACGTTGCCACCATCAAGGTCGACCTCGTCGTCGGCCGCACCCTGGCAGGCACCCCTGAGGTCCGCACCCTGCAGTCCGCCGTCGACATCGCCTGGCCCGTCGACTGGCCCGAAGTCCGCCTGTACCCCGTCATCGACCACATCGCTGACAAGATCTGCGCCATGTACGAGCGCCACGGGCAAAACGGCGAGCACGGATCCAATCGCTACCGTGACCTGGCTGACCTTCTCCTGATCAGCCAGCAGGAAACGGTGTCCGGCCAAGCTGTCTGCCAGGCTCTCCAACGGGAAGCAGAGCGTCGGCGCAACCTCGGAACCAAGGTCGTGCTCCCTGCCGCATTCGAGGCCCCCGGCACCGACTGGCACGACGGATACCCCGAGCAAGCGGCCATCGTCCTCGGTCTGCAAGGTTGCGGCACTTTCGACGCAGCGGCAACGGCAGCCGAGGCCTTCATCAACCCCATGCTCAACGGCACGGCACACGGTATGTGGGACCCGCACCGAGGGGCGTGGTCCTGAGCCCTCGGTCACCCTGAGCGCTGACCTGCTGGTGAAGAGCACATTGCCGCTGCAGCCTGCCGCCGACAGCACGACAGGCCGCGGAAGCCACGCAGGCAGCAATTGTGCGCGACGGACGGGCACGAGGTCGAAGTACGCGGCAGACGACTTCAGGGGCAGCGCGACTCACCTGCCCCCGAAGAAGAGACCTCAGCTGCGGCAGATGATGGCGGCGCCCGCCGTCATGCCGGAACTGGCTATCACGCCGGCCGTGGCTGCTGTCGCCGGGTCACCCGGCGCGATCACCACGGTCAGCAGGGCACAGGAAAGCGCCCCGATGACGATGACAAGAGCAACTGCGATCGCACCCCAGGAAGGGCGGCAGCCTCCGGTGGAATGATCGTGGTCCGGGCCGCGGACAAGGTCGGGTGATGTGGATTGCGTGTCCACGTACGCCTCCTGACGAACGGGGGGAGAAGTGGGACTCCCCAGTGACGAGGAAAGCACCGGTGGCAGCCGGCTTACTCTCAGATTCCCCGTGACTCCGGCGAAGGAATCGCTTCCGCTTTTTTCAAGTTCCCCCGGCATGGAGTTTATGTTCATCCATGCACTGACGTTCGTATTTGCATGCCCGGATGGAGGCCAGAGGTACAGAAGTATGCTAGACATGCGCGCGTGGCCCCGTATCACGCGCTCGGGGCCACGCCAGGTTATCCACTTGCCGGCGGCCTGCTGCCACAGGGAGTTCCACCAGTGCTTCCCTCACTCATCGGTCACAGTTGCCCTCATTCGGGCAACGACCGTTCGCGCTACGGTTCTCCCCCACATTGCCATGTGGCAAACCGGCTCATGCGGTTTGCGATCAGCGCAATGGTTTCGGCTGCCTTCGGCCACCTGCCACATCGCCGTCCGAGGTTCCGTCCGCCTTGCTTCCTTCACCATCCAGGAAGCGCTGCTACCGCCTGACACCCCGCAAGCACCGGTGCGACCTCCGCGTCCGGTAGCTCCGCGACGCCTCTCGCACGGTACGGCGCACACCCGATGCCATCATGCTCATCCCAAGCCGCGGAAGCGGTTGCCGCACAGCCAACCGATCGATCATACTTCCCCCACAGTCACAAGAAAAAGGAACAACAATGCTTCGTGTCAACGATTCTTGGGTGAAGAGCTCGTACAGTGAAAGCGGCGCCTGCGTCGAGGTGAAACTCGCCGCGGAGTTGCTCGTTCGCGATTCCAAAGTGCCCGCAATCGGCGCTCTCTCCTTCCCTGCGGACGCGTGGCAGAAGTTCCTCACCATTTTGCGGGAAGACACTCCCTCGTCGTGACGGCACACCTTTTATCCAGTCACTCCGCGTTCGCCGAACAGCACTTCTTCCGTTAACCTCTGCGCCAATCCTCGTTCTACAGACAGGAAAGCGTCCAGGTAGTCGGAAGGCTCCCGCCTGTCGATGCCCGGCACCCGCTCGTGTAGGAGCACCTCCCCCTCCGTGGTCTCCAGATATGCGACCGGGTCGCCGGTGTCGAAGGTGAACACTTGGTATGGCGTACGGAAGAAGGAGTACGCCCCCGCTGCGAAGGGCACGTAGTACACGGTCACGTTGGGCAGCTCATTCATCCTGAGCAGCGTCTCGCACTGCTGTCGCATGACATCTACCCCACCGATCGCTCGACGCAGCACCGCTTCGTCCAGGATGAAGAAGAAGCGCGCTTCCTCGGACGTGAGAATTTGTTGACGCCTCATGCGCAGCTCCACCCGCATCTCAGCCATCTCCACACTGTCTCCGTCGATGGCCTGAAGAATGGATCTCGCATACTCCTCAGTCTGCAGAAGGCCCGGCATCACGTTCCGTTCGAAGGCCCGGACGACCACGGCGGACTCCTCATAGGCGATGTACGCCTCGAGTTCCGGTGACATCACTCCTTTGTAAGGCGCGAACCACGGTGGCTGACGAGCGGCTCGAGCCAATTCGACCAGCTCCCGTCGCTCCTCCTCGGCCAAGCCGTAGCGATCCGCCAACGCCATGGCATCCGTGATGCTCACACCGATCTTGCCGTTCTCGATGCGGATCACTTTGGACGGCGACCAGCCAAATGTGTCAGCGACCTGCTGCTGTGTAAGTGCTGCCGACTCCCTGGCCCTCCGCAACCGGTCCCTCAGCATCTGGCGCAGAAACATCGGGTTTCTCGACACAGCCACGGTGAAAGCCCCCTCCGCCCATCCACCGCCTGACGCGGCAGCCGCCCCGTAACACGCGACATGACCCCTTCCACGCATGCGCCGGACCGCGTCCGGTCAGAGTGCGAACCGACACTCGGCCGCGCGTACGAAGCTGGTGTGGCGAGCCGTCACCCTCCCGACTGCGAGGTTGACCAACCGGCCATGGCCTTCGTCCACACGTCGACATGCTATGTAGCAGAGTCCTGGGACAACCCGCCGACGGCAAGATGGCGCAGGCATCACCCAGCCAACGTGAACGGCCGAGTGACGCCCCGCAGGGGCCCTCTCAGGCCCCTGTAGCCCAGGCGCTCCCCCTCCCCCACACTGCGGCGTATCGCGGTCGGACTTCCGCCGGCGCGTCCCCCGGCCTCCGACTGACCCTCACGGGTCCTGTGGCTGCCCATGCCTCAGCCCGACGCCCCACCCGGGCAGGACTCCGTGTCCGGGACCACCAGAAGGACCACCGGGTACGACGTGATCTGCTGGTTCGCCCCCGGCCTGCTGTCGCAGATGCGCCACGCCTGTGGGTCCACCACCTCGCGGTCCTTCCCGCTCGCGTCCTCGAAGCGGACCTGCGAGCCGTCCATCTGCTCCTGCGCCCGCAGCGCGTTGCCGCCGACGACGTCGGGCATCACGGCGGTGACGGGCCGGGCGGCGTCCGAGGCGGGCGCGGACGTCGGCGGTGTCGCCACCCGGTCCGGCTCGACGTTCGTCCCGCAGGCGGCGGCAGCCGCGCAGACGGCCGCGGCGGCGAGGAAGGCTCTCAGCGGTGCGGTGACCGTGGGTCTGGTGATGGCCGTGCCCCTCGTTGAGGTGATCATGTCCGGCTCAGTATCCCCACCCCGACGACCCCGCGCCTAGCCCCAGCCCCAGCCCTACCCCACCCACTGCTCGTACGCCATGTTCGCCACCAACGCGAACACCACCGTCAGCAGAACCACCCGCACGAAGCCGCTGCCCCGCTTCAGGGCGGTGCGGGCGCCCAGCATGCCGCCCGCGAGGTTGAACACCGCCATCAGCGCCCCGAGCTGCCACAGCACCGCGCCCTGCCAGGCGAACATGGCCAGCGCGCCGGCGTTGGTGCAGCAGTTGACGATCTTGGCGGTGGCGGAGGCGGTGACCAGGTCGAGGTGGAGCAGGGCGGTGAGCGCCAGGACGAGGAACGTGCCGGTGCCGGGGCCGATCAGGCCGTCGTAGAAGCCGATGCCCAGGCCGGCCAGGCCGATCGCGGCGAGGATCTGCCGGCGGGTCGCCGGGCCGGGCGCGGGCGCGGCGCCGAAGGCGGGCCGCAGGATGACGAAGGCGGCCACCGCCAGCAGCACCACCATGATCACCGGCTTGAGCACCTCGGTGCTCATCCCGGCCGCGAGGAACGCCCCGCCCGACGACCCGGCGAGGGCGGCCAGCCCGATCCGCACCGCCGTCCGCACGTCCACCGGCGCCTTGCGCGCGTACGTCACCGCCGCGCCCGTGGTGCCGACGATCGCGACCGCCTTGTTGGTGCCGAGCGCGTGCGCGGCCGGGGTGCCGGCGGGCAGGCCGAGCAGCAGGGCGGGGAGGAGCAGCAGCCCGCCCCCGCCCACCACGGCGTCGATCCAGCCGGCGGCGAGCGCGGCCACGCAGAGCAGGACGACCGTGGTCAGCGATATGTCGGGCATGGCCGTGAGCCTATGAAGGCGGTAGATGCTACGTCCATCAAGATGAGCGTTTGTTGAGGTTAGGCTCATCGAGCTCGCCTCACAACCTCACCTCACACCCGCCCCGCGACCGCCTCCGGAAGCCTCACATCCCGCGCCCACGGCCGCTGAGGGCAGCGTTCCGCGCGGGAAACAGAGGGGATGCCACCGGGTAACACCCGCCCCGCACGCTCAGGACATGACCTCGAACGAGCGTGTGGTGGTGATCGGCTCCGGCCTCGCGGGCGTACGTCTCGCCCGGCGGCTCGGCGAGCTGGGCACGCCCGTGACGCTGATCGGCGAGGAGGAGCACCCGCCGTACAACCGGGTGCTGCTCGCCGAGGTGCTCGCCGGGCGCTACCGGCCCGAGGTGATCGCCCTGCCCGCCCCCGCGGAGCTGGTCCGCGCCCGGGTCACCGGCATCGACCGGGACCGGCGGACCGTGACCTGCGCGGACGGTTCGGAGATCGCCTACGGGCGGCTGGTGCTGGCCACCGGTTCCAACCCCGTCCTGCCGCCGCTGCGCGGCCTGTTCACCGCGGACCACGAGCTGCCCGAGGGCGTGCACGCGTTCCGCACCCTGGACGACTGCCTGGGCCTGTCCGCCGCGGTGCGGCCGGGTGTGCGGGCCGTGGTCGTCGGCGGAGGGCTGCTCGGCGTGTCCGCGGCCCGCGCGCTGGCCGTGCGCGGCGCGCAGGTGGTCCTCGCCCAGCAGTCCGAGCGGCTGATGGAGCGCCAGCTCGACCCGGCCGCCTCCGCGCTGGTCCGGCGCCATCTGGAAGGGCTCGGCGTGGAGGTGCACACGGAGTGCCGGGTGCGGGACGTGCGCTGCGTCGGCGGCGCGGTCCGCTCGGTGGAGATGGCCGACGGCTACGCCCTGGACGCCGAGCTGGTGGTGCTCGCCTGCGGGGTGCACCCGAGGGTGTCCCTCGCGCAGGCGGCCGGCCTGGACGTGGCCAAGGGCGTCGTCGTCGACGACGAGCTGCGCACCTCCGACCCGTACATCCACGCGGTCGGCGACTGCGTCCAGCACGCCGGCACCGTGTACGGGCTGGCCACCCCGGCGCTGGAACAGGCCGACGCGCTCGCCGCCCTGCTCGCCGGGGACACCGCCGCCCGCTACACCGGCACCCGCTCGCTCACCCGGCTCACCCTGACCGGCCCGGACAGCCCCTTCGACCTGGCCGCGTTCGGCGAGACCGAGGTGCTGCCGGGCGACGACGTGGTGCAGCTCGCCGACGCCACCCGCGGCACCTACCGCAAGGTCGTGGTGCGCGACGACCGCCTGGTCGGCGGCGTGCTGGTCGGCGAACTCGGCACCGTCGGCGCGCTGGCGCGCGCCTGGGAGGGAGCAGAGCCGCTCCCGTCCGACGGCGGGCCCCTGCTCCACCTGCTCACCAACGACGGAGGCTCCTGATGCCCGCGGACACCTCGACCACCTCGACCATCGTGCTCGTCGGCCACGGCATGGTCGGCCAGCGCTTCCTGGAGGCGCTCGCCGAGCGCGGCCTGACCGCCACGCACCGCGTGGTCGTGCTGTGCGAGGAGCCGCGTCCCGCCTACGACCGCGTGCAGCTCACCTCGTACTTCTCCGGGCGGACGCCCGAGGAGCTGTCGCTGACGGACCTGGCGTTCCTCGAGGACCACGGCATCGAGCTGCGCCTCGGCGACCCGGCGGAGAGCGTCGACCGCGAGGCGCGCACGGTGACCGCCCGCTCGGGCCTGGTCGTCGGCTACGACGTGCTGGTGCTGGCGACCGGCTCCTACCCGTTCGTGCCGCCGGTGCCGAACAAGGACGCCGAAGGCTGCTTCGTCTACCGCACCATCGAGGACCTGCTCGCGATCGAGGAGTACGCGCGGAGGTCGACGACCGGCGCCGTGGTGGGCGGCGGTCTGCTCGGCCTGGAGGCGGCGGGCGCGCTCAAGGGTCTCGGACTCACCTCCCACATCGTGGAGTTCGCGCCGCGCCTGATGCCGGTGCAGGTGGACGAGGGCGGCGGCGCCGCGCTGCTGCGCACCATCGAGGGGATGGGGCTGAGCGTCCACACGGGTGTGGGCACGCAGGAGATCGTGGTCGGCGACGACGGCGCGGTCAGCGGCATGAAGCTGTCGGACGGCTCCGAACTCGCCACCGACCTGGTGGTGTTCTCCGCCGGTGTCCGCCCCCGCGACCAGCTGGCCCGCGACTGCGGCCTGGCGGTCGGCGAGCGCGGCGGCATCACCGTCGACGAGCAGTGCCGCACGGTCACCGACCCGCACGTCTTCGCGATCGGCGAGTGCGCGCTGGCCGCCGACGGCCGGGTGTACGGCCTGGTCGCGCCGGGCTACGAGCAGGCGGAGACGGCCGCGGCGGCCATCGCCGGGGACGCGTCCGCGTTCACCGGTGCCGACCTGTCGACCAAGCTGAAGCTGCTCGGCGTGGACGTGGCGTCCTTCGGCGACGCGCACGGCGCCGCCGAGGACTGCCTGGACGTCGTCTACTCCGACTCCCGCGCGGGCCTGTACAAGAAGCTGGTGATCGGCCGGGACGGCACGCTGCTCGGCGGCATCCTGGTCGGCGACGCGGAGGCGTACGGCACGCTGAAGGCCTTCACCGGCTCCGTCCCGCCGGTCTCACCGGAGTCGCTGGTGCTGCCGGCCGGCGCCGGGGCGCCCGTGCAGCTCGGCCCGTCCGCGCTGCCGGACGACGCGATCATCTGCTCCTGCAACAACGTCCGCAAGGGCACGATCCGCGAGGCCGTCACCGAGCACAGCTGCACCACGGTGCCCGAGGTGAAGAAGTGCACCAAGGCCGGTACGACGTGCGGCAGCTGCGTCAAGGTCCTCGGCCAGCTGATCAACGCCGAGCTTGAGGCGAGCGGCGTCGAGGTCGACAAGGGCCTGTGCGCCTGCTTCTCCCAGACCCGCGAGGAGCTGTACGAGATCGTCCTCGCCCTGCGCATCGCCTCCCACCGGGAGCTGCTGGACCGCTACGGCCGCGAGGAGGCGCGCGGTGGCGACGGCTGCGAGGTGTGCAAGCCGACGGTCGGCTCGATCGTCGCGTCCCTGGCGCCCGCGATCGGCGCGAGCACGTACGTCCTGGACGGTGAGCAGGCGGCCCTCCAGGACACCAACGACCACTTCCTGGCGAACCTGCAGAAGAACGGCTCGTACTCGGTGGTGCCGCGGATCCCCGGCGGGGAGATCGCGCCCGAGAAACTGATCGTGATCGGTGAGATCGCCCGTGACTTCGGCCTCTACACGAAGATCACCGGCGGCCAGCGGATCGACATGTTCGGCGCGCGGGTCGAGCAGTTGCCGCTGATCTGGGCCCGCCTGGTGGACGCCGGCTTCGAGTCGGGCCACGCGTACGGCAAGTCGCTGCGCACGGTGAAGTCCTGCGTGGGGCAGACCTGGTGCCGCTACGGCGTGCAGGACTCCGTCCGGATGGCGATCGACCTGGAGCTGCGCTACCGGGGGCTGCGCTCCCCGCACAAGCTGAAGTCGGCGGTCTCCGGCTGCCAGCGCGAGTGCGCGGAGGCCCAGTCGAAGGACTTCGGCGTCATCGCCACCGCGAGCGGCTGGAACCTGTACGTCGGCGGCAACGGCGGCGCCACCCCGCGCCACGCCGATCTGCTGGCGCAGGACCTCTCCGACGCCGAACTGGTCCGCCTGATCGACCGGTTCCTGATGTTCTACATCCGCACCGCCGACCGGCTGGAGCGCACCTCCACCTGGCTGGAGCGCGTCCCCGGCGGCCTGGACCACGTACGGGACGTGGTCGTCCACGACTCGCTCGGCATCTGCGACGAGCTGGAGTCGCTGATGGCCGCCCATGTCTCCCACTACCGCGACGAGTGGGCCGAGACGATCAACGACCCGGAGAAGCTGGCCCGGTTCGTGTCCTTCGTCAACGCCCCGGACACCCCCGACCCGGTGGTCGCCTTCGTCCCCGAACGCGACCAGATCAAGCCGGACCTGCCCCTGCTGAGCATCGGCCTGCGTCCCGCCGACGACGTCCTGGAAGGAAGCGCACAGCGATGACCCTGGCACTCGAGACGACCACCGGCCTGACCGTCCAACTCCGCCTGAGCGACGACTGGTTCGAGGTCTGCGGCCTGGACCGGATGATCCCGGGACGGGGCGTGGCCGCCCTGCTGCCCGACGGCCGGCAGGCCGCGGTGTTCACGGACCGCGCGGGCCGCCTGTACGCCATCGACAACCGCGACCCGTTCACGGGCGCGGCGGTCCTCTCCCGCGGCCTGACCGGCACCCACCGGGGCCGCCCCTTCGTCGCCTCCCCGCTCCTGAAGCAGCGCTTCGACCTGGAGACGGGCCGCTGCCTGGACGACGACACGGTCCACGTGGAGACGTACGAGGTCAAGGCGGCCTGAGCGGGCGGGCCGAGCGCACCGCCGGCCGTGCGGCACCCGGGTGGGGGACGGGAGCCGCACGGCCGGCGGCATTTCCCTGTAGCGGAGAGCTACCTTCCGGTCACGTCACGTTCGCATCACGGGAACTCCATATCCCCGACACAACTCCCACGCCCCAGTAACTTCGTCAGCCTCGCACCGTGCACACGCTTTCGTCCGTCCTGGGGGGCTCCTCACCATGATCCCGTTCCGTACCTCTGCCGCCGCGCTGCTCACCGCCGTCGCCCTGGCCGCCGTGCCGGCCACCGCCGTTGCCCACAGCGGCAGCCACCCGTTCGAGAACTGCACCGAGGCGTACGAGAACGGGTACAGCAACATCCCCGAGGGCGACAAGCACTACGGCGAGCACCTCGACCGGGACGGCGACGGCGTGGGCTGCGACCAGCCGCCCGCGGACTTCGTGCCGCACGAGGAGAGCGACGACGACGGCGGCGCGGGCGCCGGGGCCGGCGGCGGCGCGGAGGAGAACGGCGGCGGCGCCGACCTCGCCGAGACCGGCGGCAGCGACACGACCCCGTACATCGCGGCGGGCGGCGCGGCCGTCGTACTGCTCGGCGGCGGCCTGATGATCGCCGCCCGCAAGCGCCGCGAGAACCGCTGACCCACCCCAGAGGGGGCCGGACGCCCGGGCGTCCGGCCCCCTCTGGCTTTCAGCGACAGCAGCAGGGGCCCCGGTTGCCCTTGCGGCGCCGCACACGGCCGCGCCACCCGGCCGGGGTCGTCAGCAGCGTCCAGCCGGGCGCCCCCGGCCCCGAGGCGTCCACCTCGTCCGCGCGCTCCATGGACACCACGCCCTCCCGCGTCCCGGCACTTCCAGCGCCAGTTGGGCGCGTACCGCACGGCTCCGACGAGGGACGCCACCGCCCCGCCCCTCGCTCCCCGCCGCGGTGTTCCGCGCCCCGCTCCGGAACCGACCGAGCCCCGTACGGCCGCCCTGACCTGGCCTGCCCGGCCCAACGGCGGGAAGAAGCCCCTCCGTTCGTGGCCTTGCGCCACGGTTCCGTCACATCACGTTCACATCACAGGTCGCTCGTGACCCTCCGCAGCGCACCCGAACCGCCAGTAACTTCGTCACGCCACATCCGGCCATCGGCAACCCGCACTCGGACTTGGGGGCATTTGCCATGCACCTGACACGGATTTCTCTCACCATCCTCGCCGCCCTCACCCTGGCCGCCCTTCCCGCCACCGCGTCGGCCCACGACGGGAACCACCCGTTCAAGACCTGCGCGGAGGCGTACGACCACGGCTACGCGAAGATCTCCAGCGGGGACGACCACTACGGTCCCGCCCTGGACCCTGACGGTGACGGCGTCGCCTGCGACGAGCCGCCCGCCGGCTTCATCCCCCGCGACGACACCGAGGTCGACGGGACCACGACTCCCGTCGCCGACACCACCCCGGCCGCCACGAGCGACGCCGCCGGGTCGGACGACGGCGTCACGACCTACGTGATCATCGGCGTCTCCGCCGTGGTCCTCCTCGGAGGCGCCGTGCTCGTCTCCGCCCGCCGCCGCCGCGACACCTGACCGCCCCACAGGGCGCGTCGCGCGTACGACGGAACACGACGTGACACGACGGAAGGGGCGGCACCCCCGCACGGGTGCCGCCCCTCCTTCGTGATCCGGAGCCGTCGCCGATCGGTGAGGGTGGTCGGGTGACAGACGACGGCTCCGGGGTACGCGCGCCCCGGAGGGCTCAGCGGTGGTCGCTGCCCGCCGCGGTGACGGCCGCGCGGCCGGCCTCCAGGCGGGCCACCGGGATGCGGAACGGGGAGCAGGAGACGTAGTCCAGTCCGACCTCGTGGAAGAAGTGGACCGACTCCGGGTCGCCGCCGTGCTCGCCGCAGACGCCGAGCTTCAGGTCGGGCCGGGTGGCGCGGCCCGCCTTAGCCGCGGACTTCACCAGGGAGCCCACGCCGTCCTTGTCGATCGTCTCGAACGGCGACACCCCGAAGATGCCCTTCTCCAGGTAGGCCGTGAAGAAGCTGGCCTCCACGTCGTCCCGGGAGAAGCCCCACACCGTCTGGGTGAGGTCGTTGGTGCCGAAGGAGAAGAACTCGGCGGCCTCCGCGATCTGACCGGCGGTCAGCGCGGCGCGCGGCAGCTCGATCATCGTGCCGATGGCGAGCTTCAGCGTGGTGCCGGTGGCCTCCTCGACCTCCGCGACGACCTTGTCGGCCTCCTCGCGGACGATCTCCAGTTCCTGCACCGTGCCGACCAGCGGGATCATGATCTCCGCGCGCGGATCGCCCTTGGCCGCCTTGCGTTCGGCCGCCGCCTCGGCGATCGCGCGCACCTGCATGGTGAACAGGCCCGGGATGACCAGGCCGAGGCGCACACCGCGCAGGCCCAGCATCGGGTTCTGCTCGTGGAGGCGGTGCACGGCCTGGAGCAGCCGCAGCTCGTTCTCGTGCGGCTCCTGCCGGGACTCGGCGAGGGCGACGCGGACCGACAGCTCGGTGATGTCGGGCAGGAACTCGTGCAGCGGCGGGTCGAGCAGGCGGATGGTGACGGGCAGGCCGTCCATCGCCTCGAACAGCTCGACGAAGTCCTTCTTCTGGAGCGGCAGGAGGGCCTTCAGCGACTCCTCGCGCTCCTCCTGCGTGTCGGCCAGGATCAGCCGCTCCACCAGCTCGCGCCGGTCGCCGAGGAACATGTGCTCGGTGCGGCACAGGCCGATGCCCTGGGCGCCGAACCGGCGGGCGCGCAGCGCGTCCTCGGCGTTGTCGGCGTTGGCCCGTACCCGCAGCCGGCGCTTGCGGTCGGCGAAGGCCATCATCCGGTGCACGGCCTCGACCAGCTCGTCGGCGTCGTCGGCGCCCGGGTGCATCCGGCCCTCGAAGTACTCCACGACCGGCGAGGGCACGACCGGGACCTCACCCAGGTAGACCTTGCCGCTGGAGCCGTCGATGGAGACGACGTCGCCCTCCTCGACGACGTGCCCGCCGGGGACGGTCATCCGGCGGCGCTTGGTGTCGACCTCCAGCTCCTCGGCGCCGCAGACGCAGGTCTTGCCCATGCCGCGGGCGACGACGGCCGCGTGGGAGGTCTTGCCGCCGCGCGAGGTGAGGATGCCCTCGGCGGCGATCATGCCGTCCAGGTCGTCGGGGTTGGTCTCGCGGCGGATCAGGATGACCTTCTCGCCGGAGCGGGACCACTTCACGGCGGTGTAGGAGTCGAAGACGGCCTTGCCGACCGCGGCGCCCGGGGAGGCGGCGATGCCCCGCCCGACCTGCTCGACCTTGGCGCTCTCGTCGAAGCGCGGGAACATCAGCTGGGCGAGCTGGGCGCCGTTGACCCGGCACAGGGCCTCGGCCTCGTCGATCAGGCCCTGGTCCACCAGCTGCGTGGCGATGCGGAAGGCCGCGCCCGCGGTGCGCTTGCCGACGCGGGTCTGGAGCATCCACAGCCGGCCGCGCTCGATGGTGAACTCGATGTCGCAGAGATCCTTGTAGTGGTTCTCCAGGGTCTCCATGATCTGCATGAGCTGGTCGTACGACTTCTTGTCGATCCGCTCCAGCTCGGCGAGCGGGACCGTGTTGCGGATGCCCGCGACGACGTCCTCGCCCTGCGCGTTCTGCAGGTAGTCGCCGTAGACGCCCTGGTGGCCGGAGGCGGGGTCGCGGGTGAAGGCGACGCCGGTGCCGGAGTCGGGGCCGAGGTTGCCGAAGACCATGGAGCAGACGTTGACGGCGGTGCCCAGGTCGTGCGGGATGCGCTCCTGGCGGCGGTAGAGCTTGGCCCGGTCGCCGTTCCAGGAGTCGAAGACCGCCTTGATGGCGAGGTCCATCTGCTCGCGCGGGTCCTGCGGGAAGTCCCGGCCGCACTCGGTCTTGACGATCTTCTTGAACTTGGTGACGAGCTTCTTGAGGTCGGCGGCCTCCAGCTCGGTGTCCACCGTGACCTTCTTGGCCGTCTTGGCCGCCTCGAGCGCGTCCTCGAACAGCTCGCCGTCCACGCCGAGGACGGTCTTGCCGAACATCTGGATGAGGCGCCGGTAGGAGTCCCACGCGAACCGGTCGTCGCCGGCCTGCTTGGCCAGGCCCTGCACGGACTTGTCGGAGAGGCCGATGTTGAGGACGGTGTCCATCATGCCGGGCATGGAGAACTTGGCGCCGGAGCGGACCGACACGAGGAGGGGGTCGTCGGCCTGGCCGAGCTTCTTGCCCATCCGCTGCTCGAGCGCCTCGAGGTGCGCACTCACCTCGTCACGCAGTGCCGCCGGTTCCTCGCCACTGTCGAGGTAGGTCTTGCAGGCCTCGGTGGTGATGGTGAAGCCGGGTGGCACGGGGAGACCGAGGTTGGTCATCTCGGCGAGGTTGGCGCCCTTGCCGCCGAGCAGGTCCTTGAGGTCCTTGTTGCCCTCGGTGAAGTCGTAGACGAACTTCACGCTCTCAACGCTCGTGCCCGGCTGAGCTACGTGGGGATCTTTGTTTTCCGACACGGGTCTCGACTCCTCGAGGACGCGGTGGCTGCCCTGACGGCGAGGAATGTACCCAGATCAAAGGCGTCTGGGTACGTCCACTTGTGCGTCGTGCGCCTGTCATCGGCCGAGCGCCAGCGGATCGAAAGTCAAAGCTTGGCAAGCCGTCGGCGCCCGGTGTTTTCACTTCTTGAACGCGGAGCACCTCCCGTAACCGCTTGAGGTGCTCATGTGAGCGTCTTGAACCACGTTTGATTTCGCCCGATGAACGATCATCGGGTGGCACTGAGTGCCATCCTTAGAGTAGTGCAGCCTCCCAAGATCCGCTCATCTGAGCGCAACTCCTATCAGGGGTGGCGAGAATCACGCTGCCACACGACGCCCGGTTCCACCATGCGGACCCGGGCAACGAACCCTCCGACCCGGCGGACACACGCTCCGGGCCCGGCAGGATGAACGCTCCGGCCCGCCGGCCCGTACCGACTGGAGGCGGATCCGGACCCCCACGCCGGATCCGCCTCCCGCCTCACCGGTTTCGGTACGGAAGGAACCTCCGGGTTGCCTGTCTTCACTCGCGTCCTCACGCGCCTGCGCGCCCTCCGTGTTCCCACGCGCCTGCGGGACACACGTCTCCTCACCCGCCTGCGCCACGCACGCGACGCACATCCCTCCGCCGACCGCGCCCTGACTCTGACGGGGCACGTCCTCGCCGCCGTCCTGGTGCTCGGCGCCCTGCTGATGCCGAACACCGCGCCGGGCCTGCGCCCCGACCGCTTCACCCGGATCCCCGCCGAGGCGATCGTCGGGGCGGTCCTGCTGCTCGCCCTGCCGCGCCGGCCGCGCGTGATCTTCGCCGCGCTCTACGGGGCGGCCCTCGGCATGCTCACCGTGCTCAACCTGCTGGACATCGGCTTCACCGAGTACCTGGGGCGCGGCTTCAACCTGGTCCTCGACTGGGGCCTGCTGGACGACGCCCTGTCCTACGTGCGGGACTCCATGGGCGGCTTCGTCGCCGACGCCGCCGCCGTCGGCGCGGTGCTGCTCGCGCTGCTCCTGGTGGTCGTCATGGCGCTGGCCACGGTGCGGCTCGGCAACGTGCTGGCCCGGCACCGCTCCCGCGCCGGCCAGGGCGCCCTGGTCGCGGGCACCGTATGGATCACGTGCGCCTCGCTGGGCCTCCAGATCTCGGGGCTGCCGGTCGCCTCCGACCGCGCCGCGGACACCGTGCGCGGGCAGGCGCGGCGGGTGGTGGACACCCTGCGCGACGAGGCGGCCTTCGCGAAGGAGGCCCGGACCGACCCCTTCGGCGCCACCCCGCCGAACCTCCTCCTGCCGGACCTGCGCGGCAAGGACGTCGTCATCGCGTTCATCGAGAGCTACGGCCGGGTGGCCGTGGACGACCCGCTGATCGAGCCCGGCGTCACCCGCACCCTCGACTCCCGGGGCGCCGCGCTCGCCGCGGCCGGTTACCAGGCGCGCAGCGGATGGCTGACCTCGGCGACGTACGGCGGGAGCAGCTGGCTCGGGCACTCCACCAGCCTGTCCGGCCTGTGGATCGACAACCAGCAGCGGTACCGCACCGCCACCAACAGCGACCGGCTGACCCTCACCGCCGCCTTCCGCAAGTCCGGCGCGTGGGACACCGTCGGCATCATGCCGGGCGTGCAGAAGACCTGGCCGGAGGCGGAGTGGTACGGCCTGGACACGGTGTACGACTCCTCCGAGATGGGCTACAAGGGCCCGAAGTTCAGCTGGTCCACGATGCCGGACCAGTACGCCCTGGAGGCGTTCGAGCGTCTGGAGCACGGCAAGAAGCGGAAGCGGCCGCTGATGTCGGAGGTCATCCTCACCTCCAGCCACCAGCCGTGGGCGCCGGTCCCGGAGATGATCGACTGGGAGGACCTGGGCGACGGCTCGGTCTTCGACGCGATCGAGGAGGACGGCCGGGACGCGTCCGAGGTGATGGCCGACTCCACCGAGTCCCGCAAGGAGTACGGCAAGTCCATCTCGTACTCGGTGACCGCCCTCACCGAGTGGCTGGAGCGCTACGGCACCGACGACACCGTGGTGGTGTTCCTCGGCGACCACCAGCCGATCGCCCGCGTCACCGGGCACACCAAGAACCGGGACGTGCCGGTGACGATCGTCGCCAAGGACCCGAAGGTGCTGCGGGCGATCGACGGCTGGCGGTGGACGCCCGGCCTCAAGCCCGCCGACGACGCCCCCGTGTGGAAGATGGACGCCTTCCGCGACCGCTTCCTGACCGCCTACGGATCGGTGCCCCGCCCCACCAAGGGCTGATCAGCCGCCGGAGGTGTCCAGCTCGGCGTCCTCGCCGACGCCCGCGCAGTCGTAGGGGTCCTTCAGCCAGCCGTCCGGCAGCACCACACGGTTGTTGCCGGACGTCCGGCCGCGCGGGCCGTCGGCGCCGGCCGGCCAGGGCTGGTCCAGGTCCAGCTCGTCGAGCCCGGCGCGCAGCTCCTCCAGCGTGGAGGTGACCGCGAGCCGCCGGCGCATCTCGGAGCCGACGGCGAAGCCCTTCAGGTACCAGGCGACGTGCTTGCGGAAGTCGATGACCCCGCGCGACTCGTCGCCGATCCACTCCCCGAGCAGCGTGGCGTGCCGCGCCATCACGTCGGCGACCTCGCGCAGGGTGGGCCGCACGAAGTCCTCCGTGCGGCCCTCGAAGGCCGCGACCAGGTCGGCGAAGAGCCACGGCCGGCCGAGGCAGCCGCGCCCGACGACCACGCCGTCGCAGCCGGTCTCCCGGACCATGCGCAGCGCGTCGGCGGCGGACCAGATGTCGCCGTTGCCGAGCACCGGGATCTCCGGGACGTGCTCCTTGAGGCGGGCGATGGCGTCCCAGTCGGCGGTGCCGCCGTAGTGCTGGGAGGCGGTGCGGCCGTGCAGCGCGATCGCGGTGACGCCCTCCTCGACGGCGATGCGGCCGGCGTCCAGGTAGGTCAGGTGGTCGTCGTCGATGCCCTTGCGCATCTTCATCGTGACCGGCAGGTCGCCGGCGCCGGCGACGGCCTCGCGCAGGATGGCGCGCAGCAGGTTCCGCTTGTAGGGCAGGGCGGAGCCGCCGCCCTTGCGGGTCACCTTGGGCACCGGGCAGCCGAAGTTGAGGTCGATGTGGTCGGCGAGGCCCTCCTCCGCGATCATGCGGACGGCCTTGCCGACGGTCGCCGGGTCGACGCCGTAGAGCTGGATGGAGCGCGGCTGCTCGGACGCGTCGAACCGGATGAGCTGCATGGTCTTCTCGTTGCGCTCGACCAGCGCCCGGGTGGTGATCATCTCGCTGACGAACAGGCCCTTGCCCCCGCTGAACTCTCGGCACAGGGTGCGGAAGGGCGCGTTGGTGATCCCGGCCATGGGGGCGAGCACGACGGGCGGTTGCACGGCGTGCGGGCCGATGGACAGCGTCGTGTTCACGGTCGGCGAGGCAGTGGGCATTCCCCCATTGTCCCGCATGCCGCGGGGCGCTCGGCACAATGATCGTGTATCGGTCATTAGTTAGCCGCACTATCGACACGGGCGTACGATGGCGCACATGCCCGAGCTCAGCCATGGCCGCCGCATGCTGGTGCTCGCGATCTGCTGCATGAGCCTGCTGATCGTGAGCCTGGACAACACGGTCCTGAACGTCGCCCTTCCCTCCCTCCAGCGGGAGCTGGACGCGAGCACCTCGGGACTTCAGTGGACCATCGACGCGTACACGCTCGTGCTGGCCTCGCTGCTGATGCTGGCCGGCTCGACCGCCGACCGGATCGGCCGCAGACGGGTCTTCATGGCCGGCCTGGTGGTCTTCACCCTGGGCTCGCTGCTGTGCTCGCTCGCCCCCGACCTGAACTGGCTCGTCGTGTTCCGCATGGTGCAGGCGGTGGGCGGTTCGATGCTCAACCCGGTCGCCATGTCGATCATCACCAACACCTTCACGAACCCTCGTGAGCGCGCCCGCGCGATCGGGGTGTGGGGCGCGGTGGTCGGCCTGTCGATGGCCGCGGGGCCGCTGGTCGGCGGGGTGCTGGTGGACTCGGTCGGCTGGCGCTCCATCTTCTGGGTCAACCTGCCGGTCGGCCTCGCCGCCCTGCTGCTGACCTGGCGTTTCGTCCCCGAGTCGCGCGCTCCCCGGGCCCGCAGGCCCGACCCGGTGGGCCAGGTCCTGGTCATCGCCCTGTTCAGCTCCCTCACCTACGCGATCATCGAGGCCCCGCACGGCACGTGGCGCTCCACGGCGCCCTTCGCCGCGCTCGCGCTGATCGCCCTGCTGGCCCTCCTCCGCTACGAGCCGCGCCGCCCGGAACCTCTGATCGACCTGCGCTTCTTCCGCTCGGCGCCGTTCAGCGGGGCCACGGTGATCGCGGTGAGCGCCTTCGCGGCGCTGGGCGGGTTCCTGTTCCTGTCCACGCTGTACCTCCAGAACGTGCGAGGGCTGAGCGCGCTGGAGGCGGGGCTGTGGATGCTGCCGATGGCCGTCCCGACGTTCCTGTGCGCCCCGCTGTCCGGCCGGCTCGTCGGCAGCCGGGGGCCGCGGCTGCCGCTGCTGTTCGCGGGCGGCGCGATGACGGTCAGCGGGCTGCTGTTCGCCCTCTTCGAGGCGGAGACGTCCAACGCGACGCTGCTCGTGGGCTACGTCCTCTTCGGGGTCGGCTTCGGCCTCGTCAACGCGCCGATCACCAACACGGCTGTCTCGGGCATGCCCACCGACCAGGCCGGGGTCGCCTCGGCGGTGGCCTCCACCAGCCGGCAGCTGGGGCAGACGCTGGGGGTGGCGGTGCTGGGTGCCGTGCTGGCGGCGGGGGTGGGGGCGTCCTCGTACGCCGATACGTTCGTGACGGCGTCCCGCCCGGGGTGGTGGATTCTCGCCGCGTGCGGTGCGGTGGTTCTGATGCTCGGGGCGTTGACGACGGGGCCGTGGGCCCGGGGGACGGCGGAGCGGGCGGCGGCTCGCCTGACGGCGGAGGAGCGGCCTCGCGCGGGGGTGGGGGCCTGAGGGCAGCGCCGGGGCGATTCCAGGTCGCGCGCCCTGTACCCCCGTTCGCGCAGTTCCCCGCGCCCCTGAAGGGCGCTTCGCGGCGCTGCGGGCAGTCGTGCCGCTGGGGCGATGGGGGTACCTCCCGCTCGAGCGAAGCCGAGAGTGGGGGAGGGTGGGCGCAGCGGCACCACAGCGGCGGGCCACTGTGCCCACGCACCCCACGCCGTAAGCGACACCCCGGTGCGACTCGCGCAAACCCCCACCTGTTGATGTTGCTTTTGCTGCACACTCCTTCTCGTCCCCCGACAGGGACACGAGCACGGCGACATCCATCCGCCGACCGCCGGAGGCACCATGCCCCAGATCGACTCGAGCAAGGTCAGCCGCTGGGACCTGCACGGACGTGAGCACACCGTGCGGGTCCAGCGCACCGGGGTGCAGCGGACGATCCGGTGTGAGACGTGCGGCTGGCGCCGGGGCGCCCAGTTCCTGCCGTGGCTGAAGGCGCAGGAACATCTGGAGCAGGCGCACCAGGCGACCGTGGACCCGACCGCGGCCTGACAAGGCCCTCGGCAGTCAGGCCCGCAGCCCCCGCAGCAGCAGGTCCACGGCCGCCTCGAAGTCGGCGTCCGCCTCGGGGGTGTCCCACTCCCCCGCGTGGACGGGGTCGTGGAAGCGGCCGGTGGCCTGGAACACGGCGCGGGCGCTGACCCCGGGGTCGTCGCTGCGGAAGAGCCCGGAGGCCACCCCGTCGGCGACGATCCGCGTCAACTGCTCGGTCAGCTCGTCGATGTGCTCGGCGACCGCCCCGACCTGCTCGGCGGCCAGCACGCTGTAGGTGGCGAACAGTTCGGGGTCGTCGCCCGCCTTGCGCCGCTTGGCGGTGAAGAGGGCGGCGAGCCAGTCCCGCAGCCGGGTCTCGGCGTCCCGGGACGCGTCGCCCGCGATCCCGCCCAGCGCCTCGGACGTACGGTCGAGCCACCGCTTGGTGACCGCCTCGCGCAGCGCCGCCTTGGTGCGGAAGTGCCGGTAGACGCTGCCGTGGCTGACGCCGAGGGCGCGGGCCACGTCCACCACGGTGGCCTTCGCCGGGCCGTGCCGGCGCAGCACCTCCTCGGTCGCCTCCAGGATGCGCTCGGCGGTCAGGGTCTCGGTCGCTGCCATGCCTAGACCGTACCCGGCGCCGGAATCACTCCTTGGTGCCGAGGTGGGACATCATCGGCTCCGGGTAGCGGGCGCCCGCGGCCGCGCCGGGCGGCACCGCCCGCTCGATCGCCGCGAGGTCGTCCGCGTCCAGCGTGACGTCCAGCGCGCCCAGCGACTCCGTCAGCCGCTCCCGGGTGCGGGCGCCGACCAGCGGCACGATGTCCTCGCCGCGCGACAGCACCCAGGCGACGGCGATCTGCGCGACCGTGACGCCCTTGCGCTCCGCGATCTCGCGCAACGCGTCGACGAGGCTCAGGTTGTGCCGGAGGTTGTCGCCCTGGAAGCGGGGCGAGTGGGCGCGGAAGTCGTCCGCGGACAGCTGCCGGTCGGCGGTGAAGTGACCGGAGATCAGGCCGCGCGCGAGCACCCCGTACGCCGTGACGGAGATGCCCAGTTCACGGGTGGTGGGCAGGATCTGGTCCTCGACGGCGCGGGAGATCAGCGAGTACTCGATCTGGAGGTCGGAGATCGGCGCGGTGGCGGCGGCCCGCCGGATGGCGTCGGCGCCGACCTCGCTGAGGCCGATGTGCCGCACGTGCCCCTTCTCCACGAGCTCCGCGATGGCGCCGACGGTCTCCTCGATCGGCACGTCGGGGTCGGCGCGGGAGATGCGGTAGACGTCGATGTGGTCGACGCCCAGCCGCTGGAGGGAGTACGCGGCGAAGTTGCGCACCGCGGCCGGGCGGCCGTCGGTGGGACCCCAGCCGCCGTCCGGGTCGCGCAGGGCGCCGAACTTGACGCTGGTGAGGGCCTGTTCGCGCAGGGCGGCGGGGGCCGTGCGCAGCGCCTCGCCGATCAGCAGCTCGTTGTGGCCCATGCCGTAGAAGTCGCCGGTGTCGAGCAGGGTGACGCCGGCGTCCAGGGCGGCGTGGATCGTGGCGATCGCCTCGGTCCGGTCCGCCGCGCCGTACAGCGCGGACATGCCCATGCAGCCGAGCCCCAGGGCGGACACCTGGGGGCCGGTCTTTCCGAGAGGTCGTGTGTGCATCGTCATGCCTCCACGATGCCATGACGAATGACAGATTTCAATATCTGTCATTCGTATAGCTGTCACCCGGGTCGGGGACCGCACGCACCCGCGGAGCCGGAAACGCGCGAACGCCGGGCCCCGGAGATCCGGGACCCGGCGTTCGCGCCGGTCGTGAAGAGCGGTGCCGGTCGAGACGAGCGGTCAGCAGCCGACCAGGCGGGCGGCCAGGTAGCCCTCGATCTGGTCGAGGGAGACCCGCTCCTGCTTCATGGTGTCGCGCTCGCGCACGGTCACCGCGTTGTCGTCCAGGGTGTCGAAGTCGACGGTCACGCAGAACGGCGTGCCGATCTCGTCCTGGCGGCGGTAGCGGCGGCCGATGGCGCCGGCGTCGTCGAACTCGATGTTCCAGTTCTGCCGCAGCGTCTGGGCGAGGCCCTTGGCCTTCGGGGACAGCTCCGGGTTGCGGGACAGCGGCAGCACCGCGACCTTCACCGGCGCGAGGCGGTGGTCGAGCCGCAGCACGGTCCGCTTCTCCATCTTGCCCTTGGCGTTGGGCGCCTCGTCCTCGACGTAGGCGTCGAGCAGGAAGGCGAGCATCGCCCGGCCGACACCGGCCGCCGGCTCGATGACGTACGGCGTCCAGCGCTCGCCGGCCTCCTGGTCGAAGTAGGAGAGGTCCTGGCCGGAGGCCTTGGAGTGCGCGCCGAGGTCGTAGTCGGTGCGGTTGGCGACGCCCTCCAGCTCGCCCCACTCGCTGCCGCCGAACTGGAAGCGGTACTCGATGTCAGCGGTGCGCTTGGAGTAGTGGGAGAGCTTCTCCTTCGGGTGCTCGTACCACCGCATGTTCTCCTCGCGCAGGCCCAGGCCGGTGTACCAGTTCCAGCGCTGCTCCATCCAGTACTCCTGCCACTTCTCGTCCTCGCCCGGCTTGACGAAGAACTCCATCTCCATCTGCTCGAACTCGCGGGTGCGGAAGATGAAGTTGCCGGGCGTGATCTCGTTGCGGAAGGACTTGCCCATCTGCGCGATGCCGAACGGCGGCTTGCGGCGCGACGTGGTCTGCACCTGGGCGAAGTTGGTGAAGATGCCCTGGGCGGTCTCGGGGCGCAGGTAGGCGATGGAGCCGGAGTCCTGCGTGGGGCCGAGGTGGGTGGAGAGCAGACCCGAGAACTGCTTGGGCTCGGTGAAGGTGCCCTTGTTGCCGCAGTTGGGGCAGTTGAGGTCGGCGAGGCCGTTCTCGGGGGCGTGCCCCTTCTTCTCCTCGTACGCCTCCTCCAGGTGGTCCGCGCGGAACCGCTTGTGGCAGGAGGTGCACTCGGTCAGCGGGTCCGTGAACGTGGCGACGTGACCGGAGGCGACCCACACCTCCGGGGCCAGGATCACGGACGAGTCGATACCGACCACGTCCTCGCGCGAGGTGACCATGTAGCGCCACCACTGACGCTTCAGGTTCTCCTTGAGCTCGACACCCAGCGGTCCGTAGTCCCAGGCGGCCTTCGTGCCGCCGTAGATCTCACTACTGGGGAATACGAAGCCACGGCGCTTGCTCAGGCTGACGATGGTGTCGATCTTGTCGGCGGCCACGGTGCTCTCTTCATTACGACGACGGGCGACGAAGCGGAGATGCTTCCAGCGAATGCCTCAGGTTACCGGCGGGGGCGGCCCCTCGACCAAATCGGTCCCCCCGAGCGGGCCTCCGCGGGGGCCGCCAGGAGGTTTGTTGACAACGGTTTCCATCTTCGTTGAAAATGACTGTCATGAACGTACGACGACGTCACATATCCGCGGTCGCGCTCACGGCCGTCACCGCCCTCGGGCTCGGCACCCTCACCGCCTGCTCGTCCGACAGCGCCGCGGCGGGGAACACCGGCGCGTTCGACGTCGTCGCGTCGTTCTACCCGATGGCCTTCCTCGCCGAGCGGATCGGCGGCGAACACGTCCACGTCACCAGTCTCACCCAGCCCGGTCAGGAGCCGCACGACCTGGAGATCAGCGCCCGGCAGACCGCGCAGCTCGAGGAGGCCGACGCGGCCCTCTACCTCAAGGGCCTCCAGCCCTCGGTCGACGAGGCCATCGGCCAGTCCCCCGTCGCCACGAAGATCGACGCGGCCGAGCTGACCACGCTGGAGGAGCACGGCACCGAGGCCGGCCACGGCGACGAGCACGCCCACGAGGACGAGCACGCGCACGAGGACGAGCACGGCCACGATCACGACCACGAGGGCGGCGACCCCCACATCTGGCTCGACCCGGTCAAGTACGCCGAGGTCGCCGAGGGCGTCGGCAAGGCCTTCCAGAAGGCCGACCCGGACCACGCCGCCGACTACCGCGCCAACACCGCGGCCCTGGTCAAGGACCTCAAGGCGCTCGACGGGAAGTTCCGCACCGGCCTCGCGAACCGCACGAGCGACGTCTTCGTCACCACCCACGCCGCCTTCGGCTACCTCGCCGAGCGCTACGGGCTGACCGAGGAGGCCATCAGCGGCCTGGACCCCGACTCCGAGCCCAGCGGGGCGCGCGTGAAGGAACTCCAGCGGATCGCGAAGGAGGACGGCGTCACCACCGTCTTCCACGAGACCCTCGTCAGCGACAAGACCGCGAAGACCCTCGCCGGTGACACCGGGCTGAGGACCGACGTCCTCGACCCGGTCGAGGGCATCACCGACCACTCCCGCGGCGAGGACTACTTCCAGGTCATGGAGGCCAACCTCACGGCCCTGCGCACCGCGCTGGGCGCCCGGTGAACCCCGACCACGCGACCCCGGAGGACGGCATGACAGGCGAACCCGTCATCACTCTGCGGGGGGTGCGCGCCGAGCTGGGCTCGCGCCCCGTGCTGCGGGGCATCGACCTCACCGTGCGCCGCGGCGAGGTCGTCGCCCTGCTCGGCGCCAACGGCTCCGGCAAGTCCACCGCCGTGCGCACCGTGATCGGCCAGGTGCCGGTCAGCGCCGGGGAGATCGAGCTGTTCGGCACCGAGCGGCGCCGGTTCCGCGACTGGGCGCGGGTGGGCTACGTGCCGCAGCGCACCACGGCCGCCGGCGGGGTGCCCGCCACGGTCACCGAGGTCGTCTCCTCGGGGCGGCTCGCCCGCACCCGTTTCGGCCTGTTCCGCAAGGCCGACCGGGAGGCGGTCCGCCGGGCCCTGGACCTGGTCGGCATGGCGGACCGCGCCGGGGACTCCGTCGACGCCCTGTCCGGCGGCCAGCACCAGCGGGTCCTGATCGCCCGCGCGCTCGCCGCCGAACCGGACCTGCTGATCATGGACGAGCCGATGGCGGGCGTGGACCTGGCCAGCCAGGAGGTCCTCGCCGAGACCCTGCGCACCCAGGTCGGCCGGGGCACCACGGTCCTCCTCGTCCTGCACGAACTGGGCCCGCTGGAACCCCTGATCGACCGGGCGGTCGTGCTCCGCGACGGCTGCGTGCTGCACGACGGCCCGCCGCCGCAGGCGGTCGGCCAGCACGCCCTGCCCGGCCACGACCACGTACACCCGCACGCACCGGCGGACGCCGGTCCGATCCGCACGGGACTGCTGAGCTGATGGAGATCCTCGACTACGCCTTCATGCAGCGGGCGCTGCTCGCCGCCGTCCTGGTCGGCGTCACCGCCCCCGCGGTCGGCATCTACCTCGTCCAGCGCCGCCAGGCGCTCATGGGCGACGGCATCGGCCATGTCGCCATGACCGGCGTGGGCCTCGGGTTCCTGCTGTCCTGGTCCCCGGTGTGGATGGCCGCCGTGGTCTCCGTCCTCGGCGCCGTCTTCATGGAACTGGTCCGCTGGTACGCCCGGACCCGCGGCGACATCGCCCTCGCCATGCTCTTCTACGGCGGCATGGCCGGCGGCGTCATGTTCATCAACCTCGCGCCCGGCGGCTCCACCTCGAACCTCTCGTCGTTCCTGTTCGGCTCGCTGTCCACGGTCTCCCCGTCCGACGTGACCGCGATCTGCGTGCTGGCCGCGTTCGTGGTGCTGGTCACCGTGGGCCTGCGGCGGCAGCTCTTCGCGGTCAGCCAGGACGAGGAGTTCGCGCGGGTGACGGGCCTGCCGGTGCGGTTGTTGAACCTGCTCACCGCGGTCACGGCCGCCGTCACGGTGTCCGTGGCGATGCGGGTGGTGGGCCTGCTGCTGGTCAGCGCGCTCATGGTGGTGCCGGTCGCGGCGGCCCAGCAGCTCACCCGGAGCTTCGCCGCCACGTTCGCCGTCGCCGTCGCGATCGGCGTCAGCGTGGCCGTCGGCGGCACCGTCACGTCGTACTACCAGGACGTCCCGCCCGGCGCGACGATCGTGCTGCTGACCATCGGCGCCTTCATCCTGCTGACCGCCCTGGCCGCCCCGCTGGCCCGGCGCCGCGCCCGGGCGCAGGCCGCCGCACGGCCTGGAGCCGACCCCGCGGAGTGCTCGATTCCGGCCAGTCGTCCGGCGGACGGCAAGGTCGGCGCCTGACCGGCCGGGACCCGGACTGGCACAATGGCCCGGGCAGCAGTCAGACGTGAGGAGGCATTCCGGTGACGACCGCAGGACCGCCCGTGAAGGGCCGCGCCACCCGGCAGCGTGCCGCCGTGGCGGCTTGCCTTCAGGAGGTCGACGAGTTCCGCAGCGCGCAGGAACTGCACGACATGCTCAAGCACAAGGGCGACTCGGTCGGGCTCACCACGGTCTACCGCACGCTTCAGTCCCTCGCCGACGCCGGTGAGGTCGACGTCCTGCGCACCGCCGACGGCGAGTCCGTCTACCGTCGCTGCTCCACCGGCGACCATCACCACCACCTGGTGTGCCGCAGCTGCGGCAAGGCGGTGGAGGTGGAGGGCCCGGCGGTGGAGAAGTGGGCCGAGGCCATCGCGGCCGAGCACGGCTACGTCAACGTGGCCCACACGGTGGAGATCTTCGGCACCTGCGCGGACTGCGCGGGCTGCCCGGACGCCTGACGCCCAGGACGCACCGGGGGCTTTCAGCCCCGTGCGCCCGCGTCCTCCCGCCGCACCCCGGCGGCATGGGACGCGGCGGCGCACACCAGCACCGCCGCGCCGATCACGATCAGCGCCCGTCCCGGTCCCAGCGGCACCAGCAGCCAGGTGCCCAGCACGCCCCCGACGAAGATCCCGCACACGGTCGCCGCCCACCGGGCCCGCGCCAGTGTCCGGCGCGACGGCGCCCCGGACGCCGTGCGCGGCCGGTCCAGCAGGTCGTCGACGAGTTCCGCCATGGCGGTCTGGCTCAGCAGCGTCGGCATGCCCGGTACATGCATGCGCAGCGCGGTGGACGCCCGCAGCCCCATCGCGAGGGCCACCCCGCCGATCACCACGTAGTCGGTGTGGTCGACGGCCTTCGCGAGCCCGTACCGGCCGAGCGCCACCGCCCCCGAGGCGACGAGCAGCAGCCCCTCCCCGGCCAGCCCCGCCACGAACCAGGCGCGGCCCCGCGCGGCGAGCGAGGTGAGCGCCGGCACCCCGATCACGCAGCCGGCCACGAACGCCCCGACGGCCGCGGCGGGCCGCGCCACCGGCACGTCCCCCTCGCCCGCCAGCCCGAACGACAGGAACAGCACGTTGCCCGTCGCCAGCGCGCAGAACACCTTGCCCAGGGTCAGGAAACTCACCGCGTCCACGGCGCCCGCGATCACCGTGAGCACGGTCATGACGGCGGTGCGCCGCACCTCGGACGGGGGGACGTCGGACATACCGCCAGCATGGCCAGGGGCGGGCCCGCTCCACCGGCAGCGGCCGTCCGACACGCGGCCGAAGACCACGCCCGGCGCAGGCCCGCACAGGCGCGGACCGCCCCGGCGCAGGCCCGCCCGTACTCAGGCCTGGCGGCCCTCCATCGCCAGCAGCTCCTCGTTCGGGATCGCGCCGCCGAACCGCCGGTCGCGCGAGGCGAACTCCAGGCACGCCCGCCACAGGTCGCGGCGGTCGAAGTCCGGCCACAGCACGTCCTGGAAGACCATCTCGGCGTAGGCGCTCTGCCACAGCAGGTAGTTGGACGTGCGCTGCTCGCCGCTCGGCCGCAGGAACAGGTCCACGTCCGGCATGTCCGGGTAGTACATGTACCGCTGGAGCGTCTTCTCGTTGACCTTCGACGGGTCGAGCCGGCCCGCCTTCACGTCCTCGGCGAGCGCCTGCGCGGCGTCGGCGATCTCCGCGCGGCCGCCGTAGTTCATGCAGAAGTACAGCGTCAGCCCGTCGTTGTCCTTGGTCTGCTCCTGGGCGATCTGGAGCTCCTTGGCGACGGACTTCCACAGCTTGGGCATACGGCCCACCCAGCGGACCCGGATGCCCAGCTCGTCGAGCTGGTCCCGGGTCTTGCGGATGAAGTCCCGGTTGAAGTTCATCAGGAAGCGCACCTCGTCCGGCGACCGCTTCCAGTTCTCGGTGGAGAAGGCGTACAGCGAGATCGCG
The DNA here is from genome assembly GCF_042647945.1 of Streptomyces lusitanus. Lineage (NCBI taxonomy): Bacteria > Bacillati > Actinomycetota > Actinomycetes > Kitasatosporales > Streptomycetaceae > Streptomyces > Streptomyces lusitanus. The sequence goes on along the minus strand of NZ_JBHRWL010000011.1, from coordinate 106,163 downwards.
CCCACGCCCATCTCGATGCCGCCCTGGAGCACGTCCAGCACCCGCTCGGCGCCGACCTTGTGCCCCTCGGTGCGCGGCAGGCCCCGTTCCTTCGCCCAGCGCCCGTTGCCGTCCATGACGATCGCCACATGCTTCGGGACGAGTTCCCCGGGGATCTTCGGGGGCCGCGCGCCGGAGGGGTGCGGTTCCGGGGTCCTGTACTCCCGGCGCTGCCGCCCCAGGAATCCGCGTACGGCCATGTGTCTCTCGTCTCCTCGTGCTGACGGGCGTTCTTACTGCTTCTCGACGTACCGGAGCGAGCGCAGCCCGCGCTCCAGATGCCAGTGGAGGTAGGCGGACACCAGCCCGCTCCCCTCCCGGACGTGCCGTGCCTCGCACGCGTCCGCGGTGTCCCAGTCTCCCGTAAGCAGCGCGCCCAGGAGTTCCAGGGCCTGCGGGGAGGGTACGACGCTGCCGGGGACGCGGCAGTCGGCGCACACGGTTCCGCCGGACGCGACCGAGAAGAACCGGTTCGGCCCGGGCATGCCGCACTTCGCGCAGTCGGTGAAGCTGGGCGCGTAGCCGTTGACCGCGAGGGAGCGCAGCAGGAACGCGTCGAGCACCAGGTGCGGGGCGTGCTCGCCGCGGGCGAGGGTGCGCAGGGCCCCGACCAGCAGCAGGTACTGCTGCACCGCCGGCTCGCCCTCGTGGTCGGTGAACCGCTCGGCGGTCTCCAGCATGGCCGTGCCGGCGGTGTAGCGCGCGTAGTCGGTGACGATGCCGCCGCCGTACGGCGCGATCGTCTCGCTCTGCGTGCACAGCGGCAGGCCGCGTCCGACCAGCTCGCTGCCCTTGGAGAAGAACTGCACGTCCACGTGCGAGAAGGGTTCCAGGCGCGCGCCGAACTTCGACTTCGTCCGGCGCACGCCCCTCGCCACGGCCCGTACCCGCCCGTGACCGCGGGTGAGCAGGGTGATGATCCGGTCCGCCTCACCCAGCTTCTGGGTGCGCAGCACGATGCCGTCGTCGCGGAACAGACTCATGGCATCCATTGTCGCCCACGTTCACGGCACCTCCCCCCGGCTCCGGGCATTGGCGTACGCGGTGGCCGCGCGCAGCCGCTCCTCGGGCGTCGCATGCCGCACGGCCCGGGGGTCGGCGTCCCACTCCCGGCCGCCGCCGAACGGTCTCAGCTGGACGTAGGGCCCCTCATGCCCCATGACGACGCCGATCCGCTCGGTCCTGGTGTCCACGACATACGCGCCGACGGGCGGCTTCACCGCATCACCGCCGCCGTGATCCGCCGCGCGGTCCCCACCGGACACCGTCCCGGTTCGATGAGCGGACAGGGCGCCTCCCGCGCAAGACTCACCGGGTCCATCCCCAGTGACGGCAGGGAAATTCCGGCCTTCGCGAGTGCCGCCCGCAATTCTTTCACCACTTCCTCCGCTTCTTCGACGCAGAGCGCCGAGTGTCGTGCCTCCACGGTGATCCCCTCGCTTTTCCGTTTTCACTCTTCGCGCCCTCAGATTGCCGTGCCGCACCTATACTTGACGGGAGGCTGTGCGCCGCAAGCGCGGGTCGGTACACGGGGGTTGGCCATGGCCAACGGTTCGCGTACCGGGTTCACGCAGGTGGAGCCGGGTGCGGGGAATCGCTTCCGGCGGATACCTCGACCAGTTCGCACAGGCGCCGTGCAATGCGCAATTCAATGCGGCGCAAGCGCATCAAGGGCCAGACATATACCGAGTACTTTGCCGACGCGGTCGAACGGGAAGGACCGGCGGCGGATATTCGCGAGTCCGCGCCGACTGTGGCCGACGTGGGTAAGCCGTGGGCGACTTCGGCGCATTCCTCGCCACCACTGCCGCCGCCGATGCACGCACCCATCCCTCAGGGGGTAACCCCCAGCAGAAATTCGGGTGTTGCCCGGATGTGAGCGAGGCCGCGCCGCGACGAAGCTCATACGCATGCCGTCGACCACGCGCACCCTCGCCCTCACCGCCGTACCCGCCGCTCTCCTCGTCGCCCTGCTCCCGCCCCTGACCGCCCGGGCCGTCGTACCCACGTCGCCCCTCGACTGGGGTCCCTGCGCGGCCGGAGCCGACCCCCGCCAGGAATGCGCCACCCTCCAGGTGCCCATGGACCACGCGGACCCCGACGGGCCGCGGATCTCCCTCGCCGTCTCCCGTATCCCCGCCGAGAGCCCCGCGTCCCGCCGTGGCGCCCTCTTCCTCATCCCCGGCGGACCGGGGGGCTCCAGCCTCGACGACCCTTCCGGCAAGGGACAGAAGCTGCCGCAGGACGTACGCGACCAGTACGACCTGATCGGCTTCGCGCCCCGTGGCCTCTCCCCCTCCACCTCCGTCGACTGCGGGCTGGACCGTGCCGACCTCGCCACCTCCCAGCTGCGCCCCTGGCCCGCGCCCGACGGCTCGATCGGCGGGAACATCGCCACCGCCGAGCGCGTCTCGGCCGCCTGCGTCCGCAACGGCGGTGAGCTGATCCGCCACATGAGCACCCGCGACAACGCCCGCGACCTCGACCGCCTCCGGGCCGCGCTGGGCGAGCGGAAGATCTCCGCGTGGGGTGTCTCGTACGGGACGTACGTCGGTGCCGTCTACAGCCAGATGTTCCCGCACCGGACGGACCGGATCGTGCTGGACAGCAACGACGACCCCGACCCCACCCGGGTGGCCCGCGCCTGGCTCGCCGGGCACGAGCAGGGGGTGGAGGACACGTTCCCGCACTTCGCGGCGTGGGCGTCGGCACCCGGCAACCCGGACCGCGTCGCGGACACGGCCGCCGAGGTGCGTCCGCTGTTCCTGCGGCTCGCCGCCCGCCTCGACCGTGCGCCGATCCCCTGGCCCGGCGCCAACCCGGAGGAGCTGAACGGCAACGTCCTGCGCCAGACCATGCTGGACAGCTTCTACCGGCCCAGCCGTTACCCGGCCCTCGCCGAGCTGATGCTGGCCGCCCGGCAGGGCACCGTCCCGCCCGCGCCGTCCGCCCCGCCGGAGAAGGTGCTGCAGAACGTGACCGCCGTCGGCGTGGGGACGCTCTGCAACGACGTGGCCTGGCCCCGGTCGGGCGCCGTCTACGAGAAGGACGTCGCGAAGAGCCGGGCCGCGTACCCGCTCACCGCCGGGATGCCGCGCAACGCGATGCCGTGCGCCGCCTGGCCCTACCCGCCGCGCGAGGCTCCCGTGCGGATCACCGGCCGGGGGCCGTCCAACGTCCTCCTGGTCCAGAACGAACGGGATGTCGCCACCCCCCTCAGCGGCGCGCTGAAGCTCCGTGAGGCGTTCGGCCGGCGGGCGGTCATGGTCACCGTGAACTCCACCGGCCACGACGCCTACCTCGCCAACGGCAACGAGTGCGGCGACCGCACGGTCTCCCGCTTCCTCGCCACCGGCGAGCGCCCCGCCCGGGACGTGTACTGCCGTTGAGGACAGGCGTTCCCCGGGCCGCTCGTCCGACCGTACGACCGGACGACGAACTGCCGATGACGCCGTCGGCGTGACGTTTCGCCTCGTGTGCAACCGGGGCTCGGGCAGCCGGCCTCCTGTCCTGCAGTACCGACACCTCTCGGTGAGGAGACCGACATGACCGCGACCGCGTTCACGCCGGAGGGCGACTACCTGCTGCCCCCGCCGCGCCCGGCCGACCGGATCGGCACCGCCATCGACCCGCGCGACCGGCGCCGGCTGGAGCTGCACGCCGCCCTGACCGCCGCCGGCATCCCGCCCCGGCCCGAGGACCGTGAGGCCATCGAGAGCCTGAGCGCCCTGTCCGGCAGCATCAACAGCACCATCCAGCGGTGGCTGCACCACACCCTGTGAAACAGGCCGGCTCACGGCCTCCCCGGTGCCACCAGCCGGCCCCGACTCGTAGGCCACGATGACGAGCTGGGCCCGGTCCCGCGCCCCGAGCTTGCCCATGGTCCGGCTGACGTGGGTCTTCGCGGTGAGCGGGCCCAGGCCCAGCAAGTCGGCGATCTCGGCGTTGTTCAGGCGCGTGTGCGTTCACGTGCGCCTGTCGGGCGCGGGCGGAACATGCCCCGAAGGGGCGCGGGGAACTGCGCAAACGGGAGTCCAACAGGCGGAGCCTACGAAGCACACGGCGGCCGCCGTCCCCAACCGCCCGGAGGTCATCCCCGGTCGACCATCCAGGTGCCGTCCTCCTCGTCGTCGACCCGGACCTCCAGCTCGCGCAGGCTCATGCCGGCGTCCCACAGCTCACGGAAGCGCTTCATCCGGTCGTGCACATGGTCCTGACGGGCGATCAGCCGGGTCCGGATGTTGACGTCGCGCAGGTCCTGGTCGATCTCGAAGGACACCGCCTCGTCGTACACGATGAAGTCATTGGTGGTGCCGCGCAGCAGATGCGGCGGCAGCTCCGGCAGGACGGCCACGCGCACCTCGATGTGCAGCACCTGCTGCTCCTCGCACAGCCGCAGCAGCCGGTCGTCCAGCTCCCGCGCGCTCTCCAGCAGGAACAGCCGGCGCACCGGGACGCCCTGCTCGATCGCCTCCGCCTGGGCGTGCAGGTAACGGCTGGCGGGCTCGCTGTTCCAGAACGTCCGGTCGACGGAGGTGCTGGTGGCGCAGATCGACTTCTCCGCGGCCCGGGTCAGGGTGAGCATCCAGTCGTGGTTCTCGCCCGGGCACTCCGCGGTGAGGGTGGTGAGGTCGCTCAGATGTCCGATCACCCGCTGCATCTCCAGCCGGACGAAGGTGGAGAGGATCGGCAGGCCGGGTGAGAGGACGTCCGCGAAGTTGGCGGCCAGGTCGGACACGGACTCGATGCGCACCAGAGGCTGTGCCGGCGGTTCGGGCTCGGCCGGGCGGGGCGGGGGCACCAGCCGCGTCTCGACGAGCTGCTTCATGTCCTCGGTGTGCCGGGTCAGCCCGTGCTGGAGTTCGTCGTAGCGCCGTAAGCCGCCGCGCACGGTGGCGGCGGTCTCGGCCAGCAGGCTCTCGGCGCGCCGAGCCCGCTCCTCGGCCGCCCGGTCGGGGACCAGCACGAGGTGCTGGACGGCGACGGCGGCCACGGCGCACAGGGCGGCGGCGCCGAGCTGGCGTGCCGCGCCGTCCTCCGGGCTGAGCAGCGCGGCCACGCCCCAGGCCAGCAGTCCGGCGACCAGGCCGACCAGCAGCCTGCGCCGCCACGGGACGGGGTCGGGGCGCTCGGCCGCGGGCGTGTCCGGGGCGCCGGGCGTCTCCGGCGTCCGGTCCGCGGGGTGTTCGGGTGTGCCCACCGCGCCCGGCGGGCCGGCCGTGTCGTCGGGCTGAGGTGTCTGTGCCGTGCTCATCTCGCTTCTCCCCCCGTTGGGAAACACGTCGGTTCGGGATGCGGAATGTGCGTGGGGGCGCGTTCGGGGCGCGTCGGGGACGCGTTCAGGGCGCGGGCTCCACCTCCCGGTGCACGGGCGGGATCGCGTGCAGGGTGAGCTGGTCGCGGACGCGCTGCACCAGGGCGAGCCACTGCCGGGTGAACCCGGGCCGCTCCTCCAGCGCCTCCCACAGCGGGGCCAGCTCCCCGGACACCCGGGCCCGCGGCATCCACAGGTGCAGCAGATGGTCGACGGCCGGCCGCAACGCCCGCACCACCGGCGGGAGTTCACCGTCCGGTGCGGATCGGGGCCAGGTTCCGGGCGCGGTGGGGCCGAGGCGGATGCCGTCGAGGACGCGGACCACGGTGGTCAGCAGCCAGTCGTGCAGGGCCAGGTCGTCGCAGAGCCCGGCCAGGTCGGCGGCGGGAATGTCCTCCGGGACCCGGAGCCGTACGGTCCGCAGGTCGTCCTCGGCGAGGGTGAACCGCTCCAGGGACGGCTCCTCGCCCGCCGGCACGGTCAGCGCCACCCAGCGCAGCCGGGTCTGCCGGGACCTGAGCGGCGGCCGCTGGTCGAGCAGCGGGTACCGCAGCAGCCGGGTGAGCAGTCCTCCCGCGATCAGTCCCACGTCGAGGTCGCCGTGGCGTCCGCCGTCGAGCAGTCCGGCGGCGACCGCGTCGTACGGCAGTTTCCCCAGCGGCTCGACCACTGCGGGCCGCACCAGGTAGTCGCCCCAGGGGCGGCGGTGGTCGGGGCCGGAGGCGGGGACGGTGAAGTACGCCGAGGTCTGGAGCACGCGCCCCTCGGTGAGCGCGGCCCGCGCGGCGACCGTGCCGACGGCGCGGACGCGGGCGCCGCCGGCGCTGGGCAGGGGGCAGTCGACGCCGGTGAGGGTGTCCGGGGAGCGCCCGTAGAGGTTGGGGCGCTCGGACACCAGGACCCGCTCGTCGGCGCGCAGCCGCAGCAGCTGTGCGGCGGCGCGGCTGTCGAGGGCCTGCCCGGCGGGCAGCAGGCAGGTGCGGACCTCGCCGCAGGCCAGCACGGTGCGGGGCGCGGCGGCGTCCTGCCGTGCGCCGGGGGCTGCCCTGGTCGTGGCCGGCATCTCAGGTCTCCTCGCAGAAGACGTAGGAGACGCGGTCGGCGACCGGCCCGGGGACGGGCACGCCCTCGTTCGCGGAGCGCTCGGCGACCTGGCGCAGGGCGTCCCGGTCCACGTCCGTCTGGTCGAGGACGACCCGCACGGCGTGTTCGACGGGCAGGAAGCGGCTCGGCAGCACCGAGCAGGTGCGGTAGGCGGCGAACGGGTCGGCCCGCGGGTTGAGCCGCACCAGCGGCGGCAGGTCGTCCCACTCGTCGGGGAACGCCCCGGTGTGCGGCCGCGGGTCGAAGACGGCCTCGCCCTGGTGGCGCAGCAGCCCGAGCCGGGCGAGCTGCCACACGGCGGCCAGGAAGGGGCAGGACCACAGGCGCTCCCCGTCGGGCGTCTCGTTCCACAGCTCGACGTCCAGGAACACGGAGTGGCGGCGGGCGGCGGTCTCCCGGGGCGGCTCCCAGGCGGCGGCCTTCCGCATCGCCTGCGGGGCGCGGGCGGCGGGGCTGCGCACGCCGTTGGCCAGCCAGCCGGTCTGCGCGGCCGGCGGCCGGTGTCCGTGGCTGCCCGGCGGCGGCTCCTCGACGATCCGCCCGGCCACCGCCTCCGCGACGGGCACAGTGCCGCTGACGGCGCAGCCGGACTCGCGGGCCAGGTAGTCGACGGCCAGCCCGGCGCGCTCGGCCTCCGCGAGCAGCATCGGCACGACCTCGGCGGGGCTCGCGAAGCGGGTGAAGTAGTCGTCGATCAGGAAGCAGGTGCTGACGCGGGCGCGCCGCCCGCCGGCCCGGTCGGCGGCGAAGGCGCGGGCGGCCTCCGCCCAGGGCCGGACCCGGGCGAAGTGCCGGCGCAGATGCTCCGGCCCGGCCTCGAAGTCCTCCATGTACAGGTGCCCCAGCTCGAGGGAGAGGTGGGACAGGGGGACCGCCTGGGTGCGCGGTTCGGCGGTGGTCTCACGGAACACCGCTTCGGTCATGGGAGCCCCCAGTGCGCGTCGTCGGTGAGCCGCCGGGCGATCTCCTCCAGCGACTCCAGCGTCTCCTTGTTGGCGATCTGGGTGGCGAGGACGTCCTCCTCGGTGATCAGCTGCTCCCGCCACTGGAGGATCGGCTCCAGCGGTACGGTGCCGAGGACCACGCTGTCGCCGATGTGCTGGTCGGAGGCGAGCCGGCGGAGCGCCTTGTTGCAGGACTGCATCCAGGCCGCCTGGGCGGGCGAGCCCTGCGCCCACATGGCCGACTCCGGGTCGGGCACGGCGGCCCGCACGAAGCGGATGTTGCCCTGGAGGGTCTCCTCGTCGTGCCCGCGGTCGACGCCGCTGCGGAGGATGCCGTTCTCCTTGTGGACGAGTCCCGCGGCGGCGATGACGTGCTGCCGGGTCCAGCGGTGGAACACCAGCCAGCGGTAGGCGACATGGCGCATCCGGGGGTGGGCGGTGGCCGCGAGGACCAGGTCGACGGCGTAGCTGCGGCCGGCGCTGAGGTCCACCATGACCAGGTCGAACTCGCTGTTGAGCCGCAGCAGCAGGTCGATGCAGCGCTCCAGGGACTCCTCGCCGGTGGCGAACTCGCCGCCGCCCGCGTCGCCGGGGTAGAGGACGAGCCGCCCGGACTGGTTCTGCCGGGCGCGCAGCACCGGGTGCTCGGTCTGCCGCCAGATGTCGATGCTGGCCGGTTCGGTGACCTCGCCCTCCAGGTAGGAGTGCAGGCCCCGCTCCTCGGTGCCGCGCAGGGCGCTGGGCACGTCGAACACGGCGGCGGCGGTGGGCGAGCCGAAGTCGAAGTCGACGTAGGCGACGTGGTCGCCGGTGAGGGCGCGCTGGTAGGCCAGGTTGGCGCTGGTGACCGAGCGGCCCGTGCCTCCCTTGTCGGAGGCCGCGAAGACGAGCACCGCTCAGCCCTCCTGCGCGGCGGCGTCCCGGGCCTGGGCCAGGGTGTCGAGTTCCCGCAGGACGGGCAGGGCGAGCGCGAAGGCGGTGGCGGGCCGCTCGTCGACCAGGCCGCGGGCGTGGTCGAGACGGTTCTCTATGCTCCGCATCGCGCGGGCGCGGCTGCCGTCGTCGCCGGTGGACGCCTCCAGCTGCTCCCTGCCGAACAGGTGCGTGGCCTCGCTGAGCAGGTCCCGGGCCAGGTCGGCCAGTTCCGGGCTGCGGATGGGCTCCTGCTCGTAGAGGTTGCGGGCGGCGACCAGGCACTCGGTGACGCGTTCGGTGACGCTCCAGGACATGCGGCGGTTGACGCCCTTGGCGTCCGGGAAGACGGTGCGCACGTCGTCCCAGAGTCCGGCGCCGTGGCCGTCCTCGATCCTGCGGCTCCACAGATGCTCGAAGGTCTGCTCGGCGAGGCGCAGCAGCCGGTCCTGCGCCTCGATGTTCCGGGACAGCTCGGCGAGCTGCACGGTCCGCTTGAGCAGCTGGGCGGAGAAGTCGGTCATCCGCCACTGGAGCAGCGACCCGGAGCGCTCGGACCCGGCGAGCGGCATCAGCACGCCCGGGTCGTGCAGCCGGACGACCGGGTCGTTCCTGGTCATGCGGCTGGTGACGCGGCCGCGGTCGGCGAGCCGCTCCATGATGGAGACGGTGCGGGTCAGGTCGTCGTCGGTGGCGCGGCGGCGCACCAGGTCGTGGACGAGGATGGCCGCGACGGTGAGGGAGAAGTACTCGGACTCCAGGCGCAGTCCGGTGGTCTGCCAGGGCAGGTCCTCCAGGGGCCAGCGCTCGCTGCCGAAGCGGGCGACGGCCGACCAGTACTGCTGGCTCAGCTCCCAGCGCAGCCGCAGCGCCTCGGCGAGTTTCTGCTGGTCGGCGTCGAGCAGTCCGAGGGTGAGGGTGCGCTCCGAGAACAGGTCCTGGATGCCGTCGAGGGCGACGACGGTGAAGTACACGTACGGCAGCCGGTCGGCGATGCCGTCGGGCTGGCCGGGTACCTGGGTGTCCAGGTCGGTGACCTTGGGGGCGTCCTTGACGACGCCCCAGGCCCAGCCGCACTCGAAGAGCTGGCTCTCGTCGCGGATGGACTCGTCGACCTGGATGCCGCGGCTGAGGCTTTCGATGATGGTGGCGCGCAGCGGCCGGAAGCGGCGGGCGAACTGCTGGAGGACGGCCCGGTCGGAGTGCCGGTTCTGGCCGATGACCTGGATCAGCCGCCGGCCCTGTTCGGACTCGGCGTCGAAGACGTTGACGGTGAAGGAGCGCAGCAGGCTGATCATGGCGGCGGTGAGCCGCGTGTTGGTGGCCTCGCGGAGTTCGCCGAGGGCGCGGCGCACCTCGGGGCGGGTGGTGCTGTTCTCGTAGACCTTGAGGAAGCCGAGGGTCGCCAGGCAGAGCGTGACGGACATCGAGTAGGAGTCGACGACGCCTAACTTGCCCTGCTCGTAGGTGAGTTCCGCGTTGGGGTCGACGGGTTTGAAGTACGGTCCGCCGGCGAAGGTGGGGGCGTCGTCGGGGCCGGTGTGGGTGCGCATGAACTGGGTCAGCGCGGTGATCAGGTTCGGCGGGATCTCCAGTCGGCTGCCGACGCGCTCCAGCGCCTGGAGCACGTCCCGCTCCGTGGTGTCGGGCTGGTCCAGGCGGAACGCGGGGATCTCGGTGGCGGGGTACAGCAGGCAGAGCAGCCGCTCGGCGTCCGCGACACTGCTCAGCCCGTCGGTGTCCCCCCACACGAGCTTGCCGTCGTCGAACGAGTGGCGGGCCGCGGCCCGCCAGATGTCCAGCAGATGCTGGCGAGGCTTGATCTGCATCCCCCTACCCCTCGTACAGACCGTGTGCAGACATGGTCCCCGTTCCTACGTGTCCGCAATCGCCGAATTTCTCCGTCCGAGGGCGAGAATGATGCCCTCGTGCCCCTCGCGCACCATGTGGTGCAGATCGTGGATCTCGAGGTCGTCGGCCCAGTCGGCGAGGCTCTCGCGGACCCGCTCCTCGTTGACCCGGTAGGCCGGATAGCGGTGGTCGCCGACCTGGTAGCCGACGGACTCCTTCATGAAGGCGGTGGCGAACGGCGCGCCCTCGTTCAGCGCGCCCATGAAGCAGGTGACGCCGCGGCGGAACTCGTCGGGGCACTCGGACATGGAGTCGGCGACGAAGAACATGGTCCCGATGTCCCAGCGGCGCTGGCCGTCGAGGTCGAGGAGGTTGGCCCGCTCGACGCGGACGATCTCGCCGAACCGGCCGCGGGGCTCGACGGCCGCGTAGGCGGGGTGCTCGCGCAGCTGGTCCCAGAAGGGGTCCCAGACGGTGTCGAACCCGGCGGGGGACGCCTGCTTCTCCAAATACTCGACGTTGGGCTGCGCGTATTCCAGCAGCAGGACCTTCTCGCACCAGGGCAGCATGGACAGCGCCGGGTAGAGGTTGGCGCCGGCGCCGACGTCGACCCCGCGGCCCGGGCGCCGGTCGCCGTCCGCGAAGCACGTGCCGAAGTAGTCGCGCATCAGCCGCACGATCAGGAGATCGACCTCGAGGGGGCTGCGGTAGTTGGCGTCGACGTAGGCCTCGGGATCGAACTTCGACCACGGGGCGTCGGCGTTACGGTCCATCATCACCCTGCCGCGTTCCATTCAGTGTCGGACAAGACCGTGTGCCCTGTCTGCGCCGTTCCGCTGAACGTCGGCAGGTGAAGCAGCATCTCCGGTTCTCGCACGGTAGGCCGAAGGGGCACGCGCAGACAGCCAGGAACACGCCGTTTCTCGTCGACGGGCGCACGGAAGGCGCACGCCGGTTGTCCGTGCACCCCTGAACTCGCCCTTGCACGCGGTGAGTTGACGGCTCACTCTAGCCAGAAGACGCCACCGGCCGCCACCGGAAGCAGCATCTCCTTCCGGGTGAACGCCGGTGTCTTCGCGTTGACGACATCCGCATTCCCGACTGGGGGGTGGCATGACCGCCGAACCGCTGGAGCGCACCCTGGACCGGCACGGGCGACTCGCGGGACCCAACGGGTTCCCGGAGCCCGGGCATCTGGTCCTGCGGGGGGTCCGCGAGTCCGATCTGCCCGAGCTGCGCCGGCTCGACGAAGAGGTGTTCCAGGAGGTGGCGTACCCCGCCTTCCTGCTGCGCCAGCTGTTCGACGTGTACGCCGAGCACTTCCTGGTGCTGGACGACGGGGCGGGCGGACTGCGCGGCTACGTCCTCGCCGCGACCACCGCGTTCAGCCGGGACAGCTGGATCCTCGGCCTGTGCGTGACCGAGGGGGACCGCCGGCACGGACTGGGCCGGGAGCTGATGACGGAGATCCTCCAGCGGCTGAGCCGGGACGGGATCGAGACGGTACGGCTGACCGTGGAGCCCGCCAACCGGGCCGCGATCCTGCTCTACCGCTCCCTGGGCTTCAGCCCCGAGGAGCCGGACGGGGGTCTGCGCCGGGACTACTTCGGCCCGGGCGAGCACCGGCGGATCATGCGGCTGGAGCTCTGCTAGGGCCTGTCCGGCGGACCGTGCCGGAGGCCGGGACCGTCCGGCGGACCGTGCCGGAGGCGGGGACCTGTCCGGCGGATCGCGTCCCTCACGCCGGACGCGCCCCGGAGAGCCCGTAGGTTCAGGACGGCGTCCGCGCCGCGGCGAGCAGGCGGCCGACGTCGTCGGAGCAGATGGTCAGGGCCGCGCCCACCGTGGCGAGGACGTCCCGTTCCGCGGGGGTGTACGGGCCGTCGGCCAGGGCGATCCGGGCGCCCTGGAGCAGGATCGACTCACGGCCGGGTCCGGCCAGGTGCGGGGCCAGCGGGTCCAGGGCCTCGTGCAGTTCGATGGACAGCCCCGCCGCGCAGGGCTCGCCGGTGAACCGGCCGGTGTCCGCCTCCAGCGCCTCGACCAGCGCGGCCAGCTGCTCCTCCGTGCAGTCCTCGACGCCGGCCGCGCGCACCCCGGCGGCGGCGGTCTCCAGGGCGGCGCGGGAGCAGGTGCCGCCGGCGGCGAGCACGGCGAGGGCGACGGTGTGGACGGCGTCCCGCAGCATCGCGGAGAAGCGGGTGGTGGTGGGGTGGTCCAGCACGTCGGTGCCGAAGTGGCCGCGGCAGGCGGCGCACTCCACGGTCGGGGCGCACACCCCGCGCGGCAGCACGGGCAGGCCCAGCACGGTGAACCGGCGGCGTCCGGTGAGCCGCTGGTAGTTGCGGTCGCCGCCGCAGTTCGGGCAGAAGAACTCCCCGTCGCCGACGGCGGTCCACGCGGTGCGGGTGCCGACCAGGCGGCGCGCACGCCGGGCGGCAGCGGTACGGCCGTCGGGTCCCCGTTCTGGCAGCACGTCGCACCTCCATCAACGCCACACAGCTCCGTCGCCGCGCTTGCGTGATGTTAGCCACATGTTGGAGGCGGAGTCAGTACCCGGGACGAGACCTTTCCGTGACCTCCACAGCGATTGGCCGGTAACCGACGCCGGGGCCCCGCCCGCCGGTGTCGGCGGACAGGGCCCCGGATTCACCCTGACCGGCTGTTCAGCGTGCCGCGCGGTTGACCGCGGAGACGACGGCCTTCAGCGACGCGCGGGTGGTGTTCGCGTCGATTCCGATGCCCCACAGCACCTTGTCGCCGATGGCGCACTCGATGTACGAGGCGGCCTGCGCGGAGGCGCCCTCGCTCATCGTGTGCTCCTGGTAGTCCAGCAGGCGGACGTCGACGCCGATGCCCTGGAGGGCGTGGAAGAAGGCCGAGATCGGGCCGTTGCCGGTGCCGACCAGGGTGGTCTCCTGGCCGTCGACCGTGGCCTGGACGGTGAGGGTGTCCACGCCGTCGTGGTCGGTGGTGCTCTGGCCGCCGGCGACCTGGATGCGGCCCCACGGGTTGTCCGGGTTGGGCAGGTACTCGTCCTGGAAGACGGCCCAGATGTCGGCCGGGGTGATCTCGCCGCCCTCGGCGTCCGTCTTGGCCTGGATGATCTTCGAGAACTCGATCTGCATCCGGCGCGGCAGTTCCAGCTTGTGGTCGTTCTTCAGGACGTACGCCACACCGCCCTTGCCGGACTGCGAGTTGACCCGGATGACCGCCTCGTAGGAGCGGCCGACGTCCTTGGGGTCGATCGGCAGGTACGGCACGGCCCACTCGAGGTCGTCGACGGTGACGCCCTTGGCCTTCGCGTCGGCCTCCATGGCGTCGAAGCCCTTCTTGATGGCGTCCTGGTGGGAGCCGGAGAAGGACGTGTAGACCAGGTCGCCCACGTACGGGTGGCGCGGGTGGACCTCCATCTGGTTGCAGTACTCCCACGTACGGCGGATCTCGTCGATGTCGGAGAAGTCGATCTGCGGGTCGACGCCCTGCGAGAACAGGTTCATGCCCAGGGTGACCAGGTCGACGTTGCCGGTGCGCTCGCCCTGGCCGAACAGGCAGCCCTCGACGCGGTCGGCGCCGGCCATCAGCGCCAGCTCGGCGGCGGCGACGGCGGTGCCGCGGTCGTTGTGCGGGTGCACGGACAGGCAGACGTACTCGCGGCGGGAGAGGTTGCGGTGCATCCACTCGAAGCGGTCGGCGTGCGTGGACGGCGTCGAACGCTCCACGGTGGCGGGCAGGTTGAGGATGATCTCGCGGCCGGGACCGGGCTGGTAGGTGTCCATCACCGCCTCGCAGACCTCCAGGGCGAAGTCCAGCTCGGTGTCGGTGAAGATCTCCGGCGAGTACTGGTAGCCGAACTCGGTCTCCGGGCCCAGCAGCTTCTCGGCGTACTCCATGACCAGCCGGGTGCCGTCGACGGCGATCTGCTTGATGTCGTCCTTGGAGCCGCGGAAGACCACGCGGCGGAAGACGGGCGCGGTGGCGTTGTACAGGTGGACGGTGGCCCGCTTGGCGCCCTTCAGGGACTCCACCGTGCGCTCGATCAGGTCCTCGCGGGCCTGGGTCAGCACGGAGATGGTCACGTCGTCCGGGACGGCGTCCGGGTCCTCGATGATGGACCGTACGAAATCGAAGTCGGTCTGGCCGGAGGCCGGGAAGCCGACCTCGATCTCCTTGTAGCCCATCCGTACCAGCAGGTCGAACATCGCGCGCTTGCGCACGGGCGACATGGGGTCGATCAGGGCCTGGTTGCCGTCGCGCAGGTCGGTGGAGAGCCAGCGGGGCGCGGTGGTGACCCGCTTCTCGGGCCAGGTGCGGTCGGGGATGTCGACCTGCTCGTACCGGCCGTACTTGTGGATCGGCATGGGGCTGGGCTGCTGGCGGTTCGCCATGATGCGGGGGCTCCTCGATGGTCCGCGGGGTGTCCTGGGGGACGGCCGACGGCGCAGCGCCAGACTCCGCGGGGAGGGGGTCGGCCTCTAACGCAGACCCTCACCGCGGCAGCTAAGGAGAAGCAGCCCGAAGTTCATGATGCTCCGCAGCTTAACCGAGTCGCCCACCGTGCGGGGTTGCGTATCAGTATGCGGGATCGGTGGGACGAACGGGACAAGTAGTGCCGTATACCACTACTGAAGCGGGCGGCGGGCGGTTATCGCGGGGCAATTCATCCATCACGGTCGCGCATGGTGACATTCCTGTCACTCAGTGCAATGGTTCCTGCATGACGACGAACGGGGGCTTCCAGCCCGTCTTCTGCACCATCGTCCCGCCGCACGTCCTCGACCGGCTCTCCCAGGCGGAGGACCCACTGGTCCACGGCCCCGCGCGCCGCACCCTGCGCCGCGACGCCTACGAGCGCACCCAGCGCCGGCTGACCACGGTGGTCGGCGCACCCGCCGTCGCCACGCTCGCGGACGCCGAGCCCGGCAAGCCCCGGCGCACCGTGTACAACGCGGGGCACGGCACCGACCTGCCCGGCGAGAAGGCCCGCGGCGAGGGCGAGGAGCCCGGCCAGGACGCGACCGTGAACCGCGCCTACGCCGGACTCGGCGCCACCTTCGACCTGTTCCTGAAGGAGTTCGGCCGGGACTCGATCGACGGGAGCGGACTGCCACTGGACGCCAGCGTCCACTACGACCACGACTACAACAACGCGTTCTGGAACGGCGAGCAGATGGTGTTCGGCGACGGGGACGGCGAAATCTTCCTCGACTTCACCATCGCCGTCGACGTCATCGGCCACGAACTCGCCCACGGCGTCACGCAGTACACCGCGAACCTCGACTACTTCGGCCAGTCGGGCGCGCTCAACGAGTCGGTGTCGGACGTCTTCGGCGCGCTCATCAAGCAGTACACACTGGGCCAGACCGCCGAGGAGGCGGACTGGCTGATCGGCGCGGGCCTGCTCGCCCCGCGCGTCACCGGCAAGGCGCTGCGCTCGATGAAGGAGCCCGGGACGGCGTACGACGACGACGTGCTCGGCAAGGACCCGCAGCCGGCGACGATGGACGACTACGTCCGCACCGGCCGGGACAACGGCGGCGTGCACATCAACTCCGGCATCCCCAACCACGCGTTCTACCTGGCGGCCACCACCCTCGGCGGGCACGCCTGGGAGCGCGCCGGGCAGATCTGGTACGACGTGCTGACCGGCGGGGAGCTGGACCAGGACGCGCAGTTCACGGACTTCGCGACGCTCACCGTGAAGGCGGCGCGCGCCCGGTACGGGGAGGGCGCGGAGCTGGTGGCGGTGACGAAGGCGTGGGAGCGGGTGGGGGTGCGCACGCTGTAGTTCCGTACTAGACACGGACCATGCGTATTCGAGTGCGGCGCACGGGCGGTTTCGCGGGCATCGAACGGCAGGCCGAAGTGGACACCTCGGGCCGGGCCGACGCCCACGAGTGGCACGCGCTGGCGGAACGGGCCGTGGCGGCCGGCGCACCCACCCCGCCGGCCGGCGTCCCGGACGGCTTCAGCTACACGATCACGGTGGACGGCACAACGGTCCACTGTGCGGACCCGGGGCTGACGGAGGGGCAGCGGACGTTGATCAGGAGGGTGCTGAAGGAGGGGGCGTAACCAGCTGGTGCCGCAGGGGCGTTGACGTCGTTCGGGCGGGGTGCGGATGATCCGGGGCATGGTGACGACGAACCCGATGCCCCGTTTCCCGGCCGGCTTCCTGTGGGGTGTGTCGACCTCGGCGCATCAGATCGAGGGGGCGGCCGACGAGCGCGGGCCGTCGGTGTGGGACGTGTTCACGGCCCAGCCGGGGCGGGTGCGGGACGGTTCGACGGCGGCGGTGGCCTGCGACCACGTCCACCGCCACCGTGAGGACGTGGCGTTGCTCGCGGACCTGGGCGTGGACGCGTACCGCTTCTCGGTGTCCTGGCCGCGGGTGCGGGCCGAGGGCGGACTGGACTTCTACGACCGGCTGGTCGACGACCTGCTGGCGGCGGGGGTGCGGCCGGTGCCGACGCTGTTCCACTGGGACCTGCCGGCGGACCTGGACTGGCTGGAGCGGGACACGGCGGAGCGGTTCGCGGAGCACGTGGAGCGGGTCGTCGCGCGGCTCGGCGACCGGTTGACGAAGTGGATCACGCTCAACGAGCCCGCCGAGCACACCCTGCTGGGCCACGCGCTGGGCGTGCACGCCCCCGGCCGGAC
Source organism: Streptomyces lusitanus (assembly GCF_042647945.1). Taxonomy (NCBI): domain Bacteria; kingdom Bacillati; phylum Actinomycetota; class Actinomycetes; order Kitasatosporales; family Streptomycetaceae; genus Streptomyces; species Streptomyces lusitanus. The sequence continues at coordinate 89,339 of NZ_JBHRWL010000011.1, read as the reverse complement.
GCTGCTGTTCGACGCGCTGCCGGTGGCGCACCACCAACTGCTGGCGCACGGCCTGGCGGTACGGGCGCTACGCGCGGCCGGGACCTTCGACATCGGCATCGCGAACTCCCACGGGCCGACGTGGCCGGCCTCGGACGACGAGGCGGACGTGGCGGCGGCCGGCTTCTACGACACGCTGCTGAACCGGCTGTTCGCCGACCCGGTGCTGCTCGGCCGCTACCCGGAGGGCATCGATGAGCTGATGCCGGGCGACGTCGAGGCGGACCTGAAGATCATCGCCGAGCCGATCGACTGGTACGGGATCAACTACTACGCGCCGACGCGGGTGGGCGCGCCCCAGGGCGGCGAGATCGAGTTCGGCGGCGTCCGCATGCCGGCCGAACTGCCCTTCTCCGTACGGGAGATCGAGGGTCACCCGGTGACGGACTTCGGCTGGCCGGTGGTGCCGGAGGCGCTCACGGAGCTGCTCGAGGCGTTCCACGGGCGCTACGGCGACCGCCTCCCCCCGGTGGTCATCACGGAGAACGGCTGCGCGTACGAGGGCCTGGACGACACCGACCGCATCACCTACCTGGACGGCCATGTCCGCGCGCTGCACCGGGCGATGGAGGCCGGGGTGGACGTCCGCGGCTACTTCGTGTGGTCGCTGCTGGACAACTTCGAGTGGGCGGAGGGGTACGGCCGCCGCTTCGGCCTGGTCCACGTGGACTTCGACACGCAGCGGCGGACGCCGAAGGCGTCGTACGGCTGGTACCGCGCGCTACTGCGGGAGCAGCGCGGCTGACGCGACTGTCAGAAGCCCAGCCGCCGCAGCTGCTTCGGATCCCGCTGCCAGTCCTTGGCGACCTTGACGTGCAGGTCGAGGAAGACCGGGGTCCCGAGGAGCGCCTCGATCTGCTTGCGGGACTTGATGCCGACGTCCTTCAGGCGCTTGCCCTTGGGGCCGATGACGATGCCCTTCTGGCTGGAGCGCTCGATGTAGAGGTTGGCGTGGATGTCGAGCAGCGGCTTGTCGGCGGGGCGGTCCTCGCGCGGCAGCATCTCCTCGACGACCACGGCGATGGAGTGCGGCAGCTCGTCGCGCACGCCCTCCAGGGCGGCCTCGCGGATCAGCTCGGCGACCATGACCTGCTCGGGCTCGTCGGTGAGGTCGCCCTCGGGGTAGAGGGCGGGGCCCTCCGGCATGAGCGGGATCAGCAGGTCGGCGAGGAGGTCGACCTGCCGGCCGGCGGTGGCCGACACGGGGACGATCTCCTGCCAGGTGATGCCCAGCTCCTTGCCGAGCTGGTCGACGGCGATCAGCTGCTCGGCGAGCGCCTTGCTGTCCACCAGGTCGGTCTTGGTGACGACGGCGATCTTGGGAGTTTTCTTGATCCCGGCGAGTTCCTTGGCGATGAAGCGGTCGCCGGGGCCGATCTTCTGGTCGGCGGGCAGACAGAACCCGATCACGTCGACCTCGGCCCAGGTGGTCCGTACGACGTCGTTCAGACGCTCCCCGAGCAGGGTGCGCGGCTTGTGCAGCCCGGGGGTGTCCACCAGCACGAGCTGCGCGTCCGGCCGGTGCACGATGCCGCGCACGGTGTGCCGGGTGGTCTGCGGCCGGTTCGAGGTGATCGCCACCTTCTGCCCGACCAGAGCGTTCGTGAGGGTGGACTTGCCCGCGTTGGGCCGGCCCACGAAGCAGGCGAAACCGGCCCGGTGAACGGCGTCGGCCGGCTGCTCGGATGACTGGGTACGAACACTCATGCCGCCCATTCTCCCTGATCGCCGGTGCGGGTCCGACCAGGGCGGGCCCGGGCCGCCCGCGAAGGGAGACCCGGGCCCGCCGGCAACGTCGCCGTGGCCGTCAGCCGAAGGCCTTGATCTGGTTCCAGTCCACGCTCAGGACCACCTTCACCGGGGATCCGGTGTTGGTCCGAGACGGGTTGTAGATCCGGGTCGCGCCGTCGGTCCGCAGGCGCGCCCAGATGTCCGGGATGCCGTCTCCACTGACGTCGGGGATACCGAGGGCGGTCGGCACGTTGGTGTCGGTCCAGCTGGTGCCGTAGGCCACGTCACCGTTGAGCGCGTTGGCTGCCAGCTTCAGCGAGTCAAGATCCACGCTGCCGCTGACGGGCCCGGGCCGCCCGTGCCGGACGTACATGTTGCCGTTGTCCAGGTTGCGCCACAGCAGGTCGGGCGTCTTGTCGCCGTTGATGTCGGCGACGTTGACGATCTCGCGGCGCGTCCAGGCGTCGGAGTTCATCAGCGTGGCCTCCCGGAACGTGCCGCCGGTGTAACCGGACAGCGTCCAGAACTCGGCGCCGGCCCGCAGGACCAGGTCAGGGTGGCCGTCGCCGGTGATGTCGCCGACCGCTCTGATCTGGGTCCACGTCGAAGGGGCGGGGGCGTTCGACGGCAGCCGGATCGCGAGGCGCCGGCCGATGTCGAAGCTGCCGTACCCGTCGCCGGGGTACAGCCACGCCTTGCCGTCCGGGGTGACCGCGAACAGGTCGGTGGCGCCGTCACCAGGGAAGGCATCCGCCCAGTGGGTGATCAGTGCCGCCTTGCCGGTGGCCGGGTCGAACCAGTGGTTCTCCGGATGCAGCTTCGTCTCCCCGGTCCTGCTGTCCTTGGTGTACGCGGCGCCGAGGCAGCCGTACAGCTCGCCGCCCTCGCTGCCGACGCAGTTCATCAGTTTGCCGGCCGCGTCCACGATCAGCAGGTCGGGGATGCCGTCGCCGCCGGTGTCCCAGGGCACGTCGGCCGCTTCCCTGGGCGGGACGTAGAAGGCGTAGTCGGTGCGCACGCTCTGATTGCCCGTGGCGTCGTAGGCGTATACCAGCAGCCAGTTGGGGCCCGCGTGGGCGGGTGCCAGAGTGATGGTCGCGCGGCCGCTGGAGGCCGGCGCCTCGAGCCACGTCAGGCCCTCGATGGCGTAGCGGAACCTCGTCGCGCCCGACGAGATCAAGGTCACCTTTCCGCTCGTGCCGAAGGGCGCCTTCGCCCAGGTCAGGCCGTCGGACGTGGCCTCAGGGAAGTCTTCGCTCTCGATCTCGGGCTGTGGCGGGGCGGTGGCGTCGACGGTGATGCGGCAGGGCTCGCTGCCCGGAGGGTAGTAGGAGGACGCCGCGTTCTCGGTGTCCACCGCGCGTACGTCCCACGAGTACGTCGTCTTGTCTTCCAGAGGGAAGGTGACAGGAATCTGCACCGTGGCGGTGCCGCTGGAATTCGGCTTGCCGATCTTGGCCGCCGGAACCGTTCCGCCGTTCTTCCAGAAGCGGAACTGCAGCTCCCGCAGATTGCCGTCGGCGTCCTTGGCGTTGGCCGACAGGGTGATGTTCGTCTTGCCGATGGTCACGCCCGCGCCCGGACCGGGCTTGCAGGTTCCGCCGGGCGTGGACCTGCCGCCGGTGGGCTCCCCCGGCTTCCGGTTGTGGGTCACGCTCAGCGTCGCGGAGCTCGCCTTGAACTTGCGCCAGGTGTGGGTGTCGGACTCGCTGGTGGCACGCATGCCGAAGGTGATGGTGGACCAGCCGGCGTTCGCACCCTTCTGGGCGGCCGACGTCACGTCGAAGGACTCGTACGCATCGGGGCAGGAGCTGGAGTAGCCGTGCGCGAAGTCCAGCACGTCGACCTTGCTGCTCCAGCTCGGCTGCTTGTTCCACGTCGTGCCCGAGGAGATCGCCCCGGTCAGCCAGAACTGGAACTCCCGCTTGTTGCAGGACCAGGAGTGATTGTTGAGCACCTTGAACTTCGCACTGGAGACCGTCGTGCCCTTGATGGTGCTGTCGAACTTCATGCGCCAGAAGGAGCGGGCGGTGCCGTTCGTGTCGTCCTCGTGGCCGACGCGGGCGTCGGAGGTGCCGGAGCTGAAGTTGGTGCCGTTCCAGAAGCTGCTGTTCGGGTAGGGCTTGTACGCCACCGTCCAGGCCTGCCACGGCGGGTTGATGGTGGGGTCGACGAACACCGGGAAGCGGGTGTCCGAGTCGGTCAGCAGATCGATCTCACCCAGACCGAGGTCGATACGGGCCTCACCGGTGCCGTCACCGAGAAGCTGCATCGGCATCCGGTCCTGGCGCGCGCCCGGCTCGATGCCGCTGAGGCCGGACAGCCTCAGCACGTCGGCCGGCGTGGCGACGGAGGTGCGCGGCGCCTCCCCGGGTTCGGCTTCGGGGTCCCGGCCGGAGGAGTCCCAGCCGAAGGGCGTGGGGACGGCGCCCACCTCGCGGCCCGCCGCGTCGAGGATCGAGACATGGCTGGAGCCGTCGCTGTAGTGGAACGTGACGGTCTCGGACCGCAGGCCGTAGGACACCTTGGCCAGCGCCTCGCTCCGTGCCGCCTCGGGCGTCTTGACGATCAGCAGTTGGGCGAACCCGCCCTCCTCCCGGACGACCAGCAGCAGGTCGACGCCCGGCAGCACCTCCGGGTACAGCGCCCGGGACCCGTCGAGCACCGGCTCGGGCAGCTGACCCGGCCAGGTGTAGGAGACGGTGTGCCCGTCCAGCTCGGTCTCGGCCAGCACCGTCTCCCCGGCTACCGGGCCGTCAACCAGCGGGAGGCGGGCGTAGGAGCGGTGGGCCCGCTTCTTCGCGCCTGCGGTGCCACTGGAGAAGCGCACCGGCACCACGGGGTTGACCGGACGGACGCCCAGGCCGTCACCGGTGCGCCGGAGCCGGTTGTCGACCGGGGCCCACTTCCCCTCGGCGTTCTTCGCCCGCTTGGGGAACGCGGTCATGTCGGTGCGCAGCTTGCCGTCCGGCAGGGCCCAGGTCTGCGAGGTGGCAGTGGTCGCCGTGTCGACGAGGACCGGCTTGCGACTGCTGCGCGCCTCGTCGAAGGCGGCGGCCTCGTCGCGGGGGCCGGTGGCGGCCGGCTTGGCGTCCGCCGTCCCGTTCGCGCGGGGTACGGACGTGTCGTCGGGGAGCCACCACGGCAGCAGGGCCGCGGTCAGGGCGGCCAGGACGAGGCCGAGGGTGAGGCTCAGCCGGGTGCGCGTGCGCACGAACGGGCTGAGGAGGCGAGGCGGCGCGGACACGGCGGCGGTCACTCCCGTGTGGACCAGGCGGACAGGGCAGCACGGACAGCCCCGGGACGCAGGTCACGGGGCAGGGGCGCGCAAACGATCACACGATGTGCACGGAACGTCCACCTGTGAAGAAGTTATGACTTTGTGATGACCCTTCTGTGAGGGCGCAAGATCGACTGGCGCAGGGTCAGGAGTGCGGCTTTTGATCACCGCTTGTGCGCCGATGCGTGGAGGTTCCTTGGCATTCGCCCGGAGCTCGCGGTTGGGGCGCGTCTGACACCATCTCACCCGTGGTGCAGACGCCCGGCCTCGACGGAGTCACAGCGACGGCGTCGACGGCAAGGCCGTGCGACGACTGTCCTCTTGCTGTCCTCGACGCTGATGGTCACCAGCCTCAGCGCGGAGGCATGGGCCGTCCCCGACCCGGGCATGAGCCGCGGGTCGGTCGACCTTCCCGAGCTGCCCGAGATCACCCCGGTCGACGGTGACGAAGAGGCCGAGAAGAACCTCACCACCGCTCCCGAGGTCCCCGTCGACCCCTACGAGCCGACCGCAGTCACCCCCTGGAAGGGCGACACCGGCACGGCGACCCTGGCCGAGGACGCCGAGCCGGGCAGCACGGTCGCGGTCACCAACGGCCTGCCCGTGGCGCTCGGAGTGCCCGAGGGCACCGACCCCTCCGCGATCGCCGGTGAGTGGACGGTCGACCTCGCCGGGCCGTCCGTGTCCCAGGAGGCCGGTGTGGCAGGCCTCATCATGGAGGTCACCCCGCCGGCCACGGCCGACCCGGACGCGCAGGTCGCGATCGCGGTCGACACCACCTCCTTCGCAGACCTCTACGGCCCCCAGGCGGCCGACCGCTTCGGCCTGGTTCTCCTGCCCAACTGCGTCCTTGCCCCGGACGAGGGCGAGTGCGCCGCCGACAGCGGGGCGCGGACCATGTCGGCCCAGGCGGACGCGGCGGGCCCCGAGCAACTGCGCAGCAGGGTCGAGGAGGTGCCCGCCAAGGCGGCGCCCACCAACGCCGAGGCGCCGAAGAACGCAGCCACCCACACGATCGTGACCGGCTCCGTCCCGGTCTCCGAGCTGCTCGACGACACAACGGCCGGCCCCACGACCGCGTCCGGCGTCTCGGCCCGCACCGCGTCCGCCCGCACCGGCATCGTGCAGGCGGCCGACTCCGCCGGCTCCCGGGTCATCGGCGCCATGGACACCGGCGCCTCGGCCGCCGGCGACTTCACGGCGACGCCGCTGCTGTCCGCCGGCTCCTGGTCGGCCGGCGCCTCCTCGGGCGCCTTCACCTACGCCTACCAGGTACAGGTCCCGGAGACCGCGGGCGGCCCCATGCCGCGGATCGCCCTCAACTACTCCTCGCAGACCGTCGACGGACGCACCTCCGCCACCAACAACCAGGCGTCCTGGATCGGCGACGGCTGGGACTACAACCCGGGCTCCATCACCCGCACGTACGCCAACTGCCGTCAGGACTCCAAGAAGGCCGGGTCGAACAACGCCACCCACCGCACGGCGGACCTGTGCTGGGGTTCCGAGAACGCCACCCTCTCGCTCGGCGGCATGACCACCGAGCTGGTGTGGGACAAGAACCAGGGCACATGGTTCACCGCCAACGGTGACGGCTCCAAGATCGAGCGCATCGAGGACCCCGCGACCGAGAACGGCGCCAGGAACGGCGAGTACTGGGTCGTCACCACCCGCGACGGCACCCGCTACCACTTCGGGCTGAACCAGCTGCCCGGTCACACCACGGGCAAGCCGGTCACCGACTCGGTGCTGACCGTCCCGGTGTACGGCAACCACCCGGGTGAGGACTGCTACAAGGCCGGTGACTGGGCCGGCTCCTGGTGCACGCAGGCCTGGCGCTGGAACCTCGACTACGTCGAGGACGTCCACGGCAACGCCATGTCCCTGTGGTGGAAGAGCGAGCAGAACTACTACGCCCGCAACTTCAACTTCAAGGCCCCTGTCGTCTACGACCGCGACGGCTACCTGACCCACATCGACTACGGCCAGCGCAGGGAGAGCATCTTCTCCGAGCCCGCCCCGGCCCGCGTCGACTTCCACGTCGACGACCGGTGTTTCGCCGAGGGCTCGCTGACCTGCTCCGAGGAGAACTTCACCGACAAGGACCCGGGCAAGTACCGCATCTGGTACGACACCCCGGCCGACCTTCGGTGCTCCTCGGGCAAGACCTGCTGGAACGCCGGCCCCACCTTCTGGAGCCGGGTGCGCCTGGAAGGGATCGAGACCTCCGCCCAGCGGCGTACCGACACCGACGCCCGTCAGACGGTGGACCGGTACACGCTCGAGCAGAGTTTTCCCGTCCTGAAGACCGGCCCCAACACGGCCCTGTGGCTGGAGTCGATCCAGCGCACCGGTTTCGGCCGCAGCGGGTCCACGAACGACAGCATCGCCCTGAACGCGGTGCGGTTCGAGCCGAACATGGACGACATGCCCAACCGGGTCATGCGTCCCGACGACCCGCGTCCCGGCTTCTCCCGCCTGCGCGTCGCACGCGTCATCAACGAGTACGGCGGCGAGACCGTCGTCACCTACAAGGCCCCCACCGGCGACTGCGCCGCCGGCACCGGACTGCCCGGCAAGACGGACACCGCCGCGTTGAAGTCCAACTCCCGGCTCTGCTATCCGCAGTTCTGGCACCCCGATCCCGAGGTCGAGGACATCGACTGGTTCCACAAGTACGTCGTGGAGTCCATCGAGGAACTGCCCAACGTCGACGGCGCCTTCAGCACCCGCACCGCGTACTCGTACAAGAACGCGGGCTGGAAGCTCGCCGAGGCGGAGTTCACCAAGAAGTCCACCCGCACCTGGTCGCAGTTCGCGGGCTTCGAGCAGACCACCGTCATCACCGGCACGGACGAGCCGGCCGTCGGCAGCAAGCGCTCCAAGGCCGTCACCCGTTACTTCCGGGGTATGGGCGACGACGTGCCGGTGAAGGACATCACCGGCACCGAGATCGCCAAGGACCGTGAGGCGTTCGCCGGCCGTATCGCCGAGGAACTGACCTACACCAGCGCCACCGACGCCGACTGGCTGTCCCGCAGCGTCACCGTGCCCGCCGCCACCGAGCTCGGCCGACGCGACCGCGGCGACGGGCTGAGCCCGCTGATCGCCTGGCGGGTCACCGAGCCCGAGGAGATCGCGTACACCAAGTCCTCCGGCACCGGTGACGACACTCGCACCCAGCGCGTCGTCCGGACGAAGACCACATTCGAACCGACCCACGGTCTGCCCACTCTCGTGGAGTCGCTGGGCGACACAGGCCGGTCGGGCGACGAGTCCTGCACCAAGCTGGAGTACCTGCACCACACCGGCAAGAACCTCATAGGCCTGACCAAGCAGGTCCTGGTCTCGCCCACCACCTGCGCGGACGCCGACTTCGGCGACCTGTCCACACTGAGCGGCGGCACCCGGACCGCCTACGACCACGCGTCCTACGGCGCCGCACTCGGCGACTCGACCCGCGGTCTGGCCACCAAGACCTGGTCCCTCAACGGTGACGGGACCGGCTTCCAGCTCGACGGCGGTTCGAAGTTCGACGCGGTCGGCCGCGTGGTCGAGCAGACCGACGCCGACGGCAACGCGGGCACCATCGAGTACTTCCCGGCCTCCGGCCAGGTGTTCAGGGTCACCGAGACCAATGCCAAGGGCCACAAGCAGACGCAGGAACTGGAGCCCGGCCGCGCGACGGCCCTGAAGACGACGGACGCCAACGGGCATGTCAGCCAGGCGACGTACGACCCGCTGGGCCGGCTCGTCGAGGCATGGGGCCCCGGCCGCACGCCGTCCGCCTCTGCCGTCCCGGACTTCCGGGCCGTCTACACGATCCCCGAGTACGACCCGGACGAGACGGACCGCAAGCCCCCGTACGTCACCACCTACACCCGCTCCAAGGACGACCGCGTCGAGACGTCCGTGGTCCTCTACGACGGCCTCGGCCGTGAGCGGCAGACGCAGGAAGAGGCCGACGGCGGCGGACACCTGATCACCGACACGCTGTACAACAGCTCGGGCGAGGTCTGGCAGACCAACAACGCCTACCTCACCCATGAGGCCAGGACCGGCGAGCTGTTCACCCCCCTCGCCGACACGACGGTCCCCAACATCACCCGGTACACCTACGACGGCCTGGGCCGCGTGGTGCAGGAGATGCCGTACCTGAAAGTCGAGGACCCGGAGACCGGCGAGTCCACCTCCGAGCCGGTGCCCGCCCGCGCCGTCCACTACGAGTACGGCGCCGACTGGTCGAAGGTGAACCAGCCCTCCGGCGCTTCCTCGTACCGCGTCTACACCGACGCGCTCGGCCGCACCTCCCGAGTCGACACCTTCAACTCCGAGGCCCCCGGCGGCTTCACGTCGATGCGCTACACCTACGACGGACACGGTCAGCTGGTGAAGGCGGTCAACTCCGCGGACACCGCCCATCCGTGGACGTGGACGTACGACCACCGCGGCCGGCAGGTGACCGCCACCGACCCGGACGCGGGCACCACGCGGACCACGTACGACCACCGCGACCGCGTCCTGACCACGAGGAACGCCCGCGGCATCACCCTGTGGAACGGCTACGACGTACTGTCCCGGCCGGCCGAGCAGCGCCTCGACGGTCCCGAGGGCAAGCTGCTGGCCACCTTCGGCTACGACACGTCCCCGGGCGGCACGGGCATGCCCGCGACCGCCACCCGCTACACCGACGGCGCCGCCTACACACAGACCGTCGACGGCTACACGAAGGACTACCAGCCGACCTCCACCACGCTGACCCTTCCGGAGTCGCTGGCCGACACGTGGGGCTTCAAGACCTCCTACACGTACGCCTACGCGTACGACGACACCGGCGCCCTCGAGGAAGCCTCGCTGCCGGCGGTCGGCCGGTTCGACGCGGAGAAACTCGTCGTCCGCTACAACAAGGACGGCAAGCCCCTGTCGGTCTCCGGCAAGGACTGGTACGGCGCCGACACGGTCTACGACGCCTACGGACAGGTGCTGCGCTCCGCGCTGGGCGCCCACCCGTACCGGGTCTGGACGACGGCCTCGTTCGACGAGGGCAGCGGCGAGCTGAAGAGCCACTCCGTCCACCGCGAGCAGGCCGGTGACAAGACGCTCGTGGGCGGCCACCTCGTGTCCGAGCGGTCGTACACCTACGACCCGGCAGGCAACGTCACCTCCATCCGTGAGCACTCGGACGGCATCGCCGAGCGGCAGTGCTTCACCTATGACGCCCTGGGCCAGCTCAAGACGGCCTGGACCGCCAAGGACCAGACCTCCTGTGCCGGCCCGAAGACCGGCGACGGCACACCGAACGTGGCGGCCGGCGAGGACAACTCCGGTTACTGGCATGAGTACGAGTACGACCTGCTCGGCAACCGCACCAAGCTGACCGAGAAGGACCTGGCGGGCGACACCGCAAAGGACGCCACGACCACGTACTCCTACGGCAAGGCCGACGGCACCCAGCCGCACACGCTGACCAAGGTGTCGAAGACCTACACCACGCCGGAGGGCGCCCAGGTCAAGGCCGAGGCCGAGCGGCTCTACGAGCTGACCGGCGAGACGAAATCCGTCACCTCCCTCGGGAACGGTGACAAGCAGGAACTGAGCTGGACCTACGACGGCAAGATCGATCGCATCAAGGGCCAGGGCACCGGCGGCAGGACCCCGTACGTGGGACTGGCCGACAAGTGCCTGGACCTGAAGAGCGGTCACGCGGTCGCCGGCCAGCCGATCCAGCTGTACGCCTGCAACACGTCCGTGGCCCAGAGCTGGAAGTTCGCCGTCGCTCCGGGAGCGGCGCAGACTGACCCCGACCGGGGCACGCTGACCGTGTACGACAACTGGTGCGTGCAGCCCGCCTCCAACACGACCGGCGCGGCGGTCCAGCTGCAGAAGTGCGACGGGTCGCCGGCGCAGGAACTGAAGCGGAACGCCTCCGCCCAGCTCATCCACGTCGCCTCCGGCCTATGCCTGGCGGTCCAGGGCGGCAACTCCGCCAGCGCCACCCCGGTCGTGCTCGCCACCTGTGACGCGAGCAAGGCCGAGCAGCAGTGGTCGCCGCAGAACGACACCCGCTACATCTACGGCCCCGACGGCGCGCAGCTGCTGACCATCAAGGGCAAGCAGGCCACCCTGTACCTGGGCGAGGCCGAGGTCACCTTCCAGCGCGGCGGTGTCCTGATCAACACCCAGCGGACCTACTCCGCCCCGGGCGGCGCGGTCATGCGCTACGCGTACGGCAACGGGTCCGACCAGTTGGTCGCCCTCGCCGGCGATCACCAGGGCAGCACCTACGCGGAGGTCGTGCTCGGCGGCACCATGTCGGTGCGGATCCGCAAGCAGGACCCGTTCGGGAACCAGCGCGGTACGGGCGAGACCGGTGTCAACATGCAGGCCCACACGGGCTTCCTGGGCGCCATCCGCGACGACTCCTCCGGCTACCAGCCGCTGGGGGCCCGTCTGTACGACCCGGTGGTCGGGCGTTTCCTGTCCGCCGACCCGGTGCTGGACCTGAACGACCCGCTCCAGTCGAACGGCTACGCCTACGCGCACAACAACCCGGTGACGATGGCCGACCCGACGGGCCTGGCCATCTCCCTGACCGCTTCCGAACGGGCCGCGGCCCTGGCCGGCGCGGGCTTGTCCGCGGCGCAGGTCGCGCAGGCGCAGTCCACCATGGGCAGGTCGCTGTCCTCGGTGATCATGGGGGCGGCGTGGAGCACCCTGAAGGACTTCATCGGCATCAACGACGCGATGGCCTGCTTCGGCGGTGACATGTGGTCGTGCGCCGGCATGGTCCTGGGCGCGATCCCGTGGTTCAAAGCGGGCAAGATCCCCGGTGTCCTGAAGGCCATCGACCGCACGATCGACGCGATCCAGGCCTTCCGCAAGGCGAAGAAGGCGGCCGAGGCGGTTCTGAAGGCCGCGAAGGCGGCCGAGGCGGCGGCGCTGAGAGCCAAGAAGGCCGCCATCGAGAAGGCGAAGAAGGAAGCCGCGCAACGCGCCAAGAAGAAGGCGGCGGAGCAGGCGAAACGAACGTCCGACAAGGCGGTCGCACAGACCAAGAAGACGGGTAACCCCGTCCAGAAACAGGCCCAGGCCAAGGCGGCCCCGAAGGCGTCCTCGGTGAGCAAGGGCTCCGGAGGCGGCAAGGGCGGCGGCTCCAAGCCGGGCGGCGACTCAGGCGGCTCCTCCCGCAGCAAGGGCGGCAGCAGCGGAAGCGGCGACTCCGGCAAGGCCGACGGAGGCGACGGCGGCTCCTGCCCGGTCGGCAACAGCTTCGTCCCCGGCACCAAGGTGCTGATGGCGGACGGGTCGTCCAAGCCGATCGAGGAAGTCGAAGTCGGCGACAAGGTCCTCGCCACCGACCCCGAGACCGGCGAGACCCGCATCGAGACCGTCACCGCCGAGATCAAGGGTGAAGGCCTTAAGCACCTGGTCAAGGTCGTCATCGACACCGACGGCGCCAAGGGCGAGGAAACGGCCCAGGTCACCGCCACCGACGGCCACCCCTTCTGGGTCCCCGAACTCGGCAAGTGGCTCGACGCCACCGACCTCCAGCCCGGCCAGTGGCTCCGCACCAGCGCCGGCACACACGTCCAGATCACCGCGATCGAACGCTGGACGACACCGGGCACGACAGTCCACAACCTCACCGTCAGTGACACCCACACGTACTATGTGCTGGCGGGCGCTACCCCGGTCCTTGTCCACAACTGCAACGTGGCGCTGGGACAGAAGGCGGAAGGCACCTATTCGTGGGCGGACAAAATGGGGTTCAAGCACTTTGGCGGCTATGCCCCTGACGCATGGCAGGGCCCAGTGGAAAACGCGATCCGGGACTCGTCGGTGACGCTTCACGTGAATCTCCGCGGCTTGGGCAACTTCACTGAATCGGCGAAGGCCGGGCTTCAGCCAGGAGCGTACGCCACTGATATGGAGATGGGCTGGATCGCAAGAGCTGTCGCCAATGGCGAACGGTCATGGTCCTCCATCAACTTCTATCGACCGAACGCGAAGGGAGCTCTTGAAAGAGTGGATGTCGCGGAACCAGATTGGGCGAGCTTCGGTAGGCTCCGGCCCTTCATATCGGATGCAGGGAAGGTCTGTGGCTGCTAGCAAGCGAACCGAAGGGGATTCACGAGCATGGATGCGCTTGACCCTTGTCTCTACCCTGACCTCTTCGCTGCGGGCGGCCTTATCTCGGCGATGGAGCTCGCGGCGGCAAAGAAGAATCTCGACCTGGGGCGACTCTACAGTCACTACGCGTCGGGACCTGGCCTGCTAGCCACGGCTGAGCTGGATTCGAGTCACGGAAGGGCTTCTATTCAGCTCGGTAGCCAAAGCAGGACCTTCTACGTAGCAATCCAGGGGCAGGGATTCGCATGGGCTGAGGGTGCTACTGATGATCTGGACGATCTGATTGAGGCATTGACTGCGTGGCGGGAAGGTATTTCGGTGGATGACTTCGCTGGAAGGTTCCCATTCATGATGCCGGGGCGGCTAGCGAGAGCCAACGAGTCGGGAGACTCGGTACCCGCTCAGTGGAATTGGTTGCGGACTGCTGAGGAGTTCTCCGAGGAGCGCCCGCTAGTGGAAGCGGCCTACGCAGATGGCCGGTTCGGCCATTTCTTCCCAACTCTCAGCCATGGAACGCTACGACTTAGATCGGTGCGCCGAGAGCAAGGGTCCCAGGAAGTGAGCATTACTCCACTTTCTGAAGGTTCCTACCGTGTGGAGAATCCTCGATTGCTCGACCCGACGGTTGTAGATTCTTTGAGGGAGGCCCTTACTGTGGCTTCTGAAGCTCTCGCGAGTAACGAATGACACGCTCGCTTCAGTAAGAACCCCGCCGACCTTGGTCCGGCGGGGCCCCTGCGTTAGGTGACGGCAGTAGTTGACGGCAACGTCAGCGCACGAGGGCGGGGCAGGGCGGCGGTTCGTCGTCGTTTGCTGTTGAGCATCTTGGCGATCTCCGGGGTCCGAGGAGTTCCTTGATCACGACAAGCTCGACGCCCTGTTCCAGGAGCAGCGTGGCGGTCGAATGGCGGAGGTCGTGGAAGCGGATGCGGCGGAGGCCGGCCTTGCGGAGGAGCGTGGTGAAGGTGCGAGTGAGGTTGGTCGGGTCGATGGGTCGGCCCTGCGCGGTGGTGAACACGTGCCCGTCGTGCAGCCAAGAGGAGCCCGCAGTTTCCTGCTCGTGCTGCTGCTCCTGATGGAGCTTCAGGGACTGGACGGTTGGGGAGGGCGATGCGGCGTTCGGAGGCCCGCGTCTTGGTGGGCAGCGTGGTGAGCCCCCCGGTGCTGGTGCGCTGCAAGGTTTGGCGGATTGCGGCGGTGCCCGCGTCTAGGTCGAGGTCTTCTCAGCGCAGGCCGAGGAGTTCGCCCTCGCGGAGTCCAGTGTGAAGAGCGAGTTCGGACAGAGCGTGCAACCGGTGTCCGCGCGTGGCCGCGAGGAACTGGCGGGCTTCGTCGGTGGTGAGGGGTTCGAAGCGCCGGGGCCGGATGTAGGCCGGCGTCAGTGGTGACAGCAGTTTGCGGCAGCACTGCCCGACGGCACAGCAACGGGGCCACGGGCTCAGGGCGGTGTGGCCGCGTACCTGACGTATTGGCTGGACGCCGCTGGGGCACTTCTATCCGCAGTCCGGGTAGTTGAACGAAAGTAGTGGGGTGGGCGCAGTTGCGCGTGACGCCAACGGCGCCCACTTTCCGGGAACAGTGCTGACTCAGGGAGCAAGATGACTGGCCATGACACGGTTGACCGGTTTGATCGCTACTGTGAGCTGCTCGATTCGCTCACCGGTGTGAAGCCTGTCATCAGCGACGTTGAACCACGGGTGGCGAAGGATGGGCCAGTTCGTGCCATCTCGTACATCGGAACACCGAAATCTGGATATATTACGGGTTTCACCTATGGGCTGTCCCTGTCCAGCCGTCCAGATTGGGGGTCGAAGGGGCGCGAATTATCCATCACCATTCGTTCTGGTGATGTCAAATGGTCCCAGGTTCCCGCACGGGTGGCTGCCGCCTTGCGAGGTATCTGCCCCTTTGATCCGGGACAAGTCCTTGGGTATAAAGTGCCGTATGTGCAAGGTTCTTCCATGAATAGCATCGCCTTGGCCAAGCCTGTCCTTGATCTTGGATCGGAGTTGCTCGATCTAGGCGGTGTTGAGGGTGGCGCGAAAGTGCTGGATCTGATCGAGATCATCGGCGCTTATCCGATTCATTCATCGGAGTGAGAGTTCGCGTACTCGCATGGATTTGATGCGCTTTGGAGCTTGGCGTGGGATCGATTCGACCCCATGCGCGCGCCGGTAGCATAATCATTTTGACTAATGTCGCAGAGGCCTCGCTGAAATTTCCGGCGGGGCCTCTGCGGTGCTTGACGGCAACCGTGACGGCAACGTCAGCGGACGACGGCTGCGGTTGAAGGCGGAGTCGGACGTGGGCGTGGACGCCGGCGGTGACGCCGATGTGGGCGTGACCCATCAACTCCTCGAGTACGACGAGGTGCTGAGCTGCAGGCAGCCCCGTAAGTTGTCCGACGGGGCTGCCATACCGCTACATCCGCTGCCTCGCAGTTGCAGGCGACGGGCCGGAGATCAGTCGAACACGAACGGCCCCGGCGCCTGCGGTCCCGTTGCCGTGCAGGTGATCGTGATGAAGCCGAAGGCCGTCACCTTGAGAGTGCCGCCGTAGGCCTCCAGGCTGTCGCCGGAGGCGACCGTGCCGGAGAGGGGGCCGACCTCGAGGGCGTCGCCCGTGGACATCGCCGGGTTCTTCGTGCCCTTGAAGACGACGGTGCCGCCGCCCTCCTTGACCATCGTCAGCTCCGAGACCAGGGAGTCCTGGCTGATGGAGAGGGGTGCGGTGACCGAGGAGGTCGTGAGCGTGATCGTGGCGGACGTGCCGCTCTGGGTGGCCGTGAGGGTGGCGTCACCGCCGCCGTAGCTGCCGCAGTCGGCGTTGACGGTCGCCGTACCGGGGGCCACGGCGGCCGCGGTGGGGGCGAACGCCAGGCCGCAGACGGCCAGTGCGCCCGCGGCCAGGGACAGACCTGTTCCGAATCGCTTGCCTCTCATTGGATTCCGGCTCCCTTTCGGTGTGGGGGGCAGATGGGGGTCCGGACCCGCTGCGTGTCCATTGATGCGCGGGAGGCGTCGCGCGACAAGGTTGAGATCTGGCCTAATTACCGGAGGTAACAGCCGGGGGGTGCGAGCGGGTTCCTCAGCCCGCCGTGACCGTCTCCCGGACCGTGCCGTCCGGCCCGGCCACCAGCACCGGCGTCTCCGCCCCGCCCAGGTCACGCACGGCCGCGCGGTCCTCGTCGGAGGCCGACTCCGCCTCCGTCACCACCGCCGCCGCCTCCAGCGAGGTCGCGCCGGACGCCACCGCCATCGCCACCGCCGTGCGCAGGGCGCTGAGCTTCAGCGAGTCCAGGGCGACGGTGCCGGCGACGTACGTACGGCCGGTCTCGTCGCGTACGGCCGCGCCCTCGGGCACACCGTTGCGGGCCCGTGCGGAACGGGCCAGGGTGACGATCTTGCGGTCCTCGGGGTCGAGGTCGGGAGTCTCGGTCATGATCCGAGCATACGGAGCCCCGCCCGGCGCCGACCCGCTCACCCCGCCACCGGGTACATCGCCCCCCGCCGGCCCTCCGGCGAGGCCAGCCACTCCAGCTTCGCCGCGGTGTTCGCCTCGTCGAGCGGGGTGTGCAGCACGATGGTCAGATCGGGGCGGGCCGGCACCTGCAGGGCCGTCGACTCCAGGCTGAGCAGGCCGACCAGCGGATGGTCCAACTCCTTGCGGAGCTGCCCGGCGTCCTCGATGTCCCGCTCCTCCCACAGCGCCGCGAACTCCGCACTGGCCTTCTTCAGGTCCGCCAGCACCTGCTGGAAACCCTCGTCGTCCGGGTTGGCCGCACAGGTGGCGCGGAACTGGGCGACGACCGTGCGCGCGTTGTGCTCCCAGGTACGGGCGCGTGAGCGGTACAGCGGGTCGGTGAAGAAGTCGATGATGCAGTTCCACGTCGTCTCGGGCCGCATGCCCAGCACCGCCGCCGCCGCGTCGTTGTACAGCACGCAGTTGTAGTACCGGTCCATGATGTGCGCCGGATACGGCATCCACGTGTCGATCAGCCGCCGCAGCCCCTCGCACATGTCCCGGTTCGCCGGCTCCACCTCGGCGGCGGGCGGGTTCAGCCCGGCCAGCGCGTACAGGTGGCGGCGCTCGGCGTTGCTGAGCCGCAGCACCCGGCCGACCGAGTCCAGGACCTGCGGGGAGACGGAGATGTCGCGGCCCTGCTCCAGCCACTGGTACCAGGACGCGCCCACCCCGGCGAGCACGGCCACCTCCTCGCGGCGCAGTCCCGGCGTCCGGCGCCGCGCCCCGCCGTCCGGCAGGCCGACGTCGGCCGGGGAGACCCGGGCGCGCCGGCTCATCAGGAACTCCCGCAGCTCACTGCGGCGCCGG
Organism: Streptomyces lusitanus; assembly: GCF_042647945.1. Classification (NCBI taxonomy): domain Bacteria; kingdom Bacillati; phylum Actinomycetota; class Actinomycetes; order Kitasatosporales; family Streptomycetaceae; genus Streptomyces; species Streptomyces lusitanus. Next base: position 71,827 of record NZ_JBHRWL010000011.1, on the reverse strand, counting down.
TCCCGGCCCGACGACTCGCTCTGTGCCTTCACGATCACATCCGGCACGTACGCACTCCCCCCATGGCGAATCCGCTGACGCACTGTGCCTGGTGGTGGCACCACCAGAACAATCCGTGTCTCCCCACAACTATTCCGGGGGCCCGAGGCTCCTGTCCATGGCGATCGACACCACCCCGACCTCCGTGGCCGGGCAGCGGACCGCTGCCCGGCTCTCGACGCGCGACCGGCTCGTCCTGTTCGTGCTCTGCGCGGCCCAGTTCATGGTCGCGCTCGACTTCTCCGTCCTGAACGTCGCCCTGCCTGTGCTCGGCGCGGACCTCGGCATGAGCACCTCCGCCCTCCAGTGGGCGGTCACCGCGTTCGCACTGCCGTCCGGCGGATTCCTGCTGCTCTTCGGCCGCACGGGCGACCTCTACGGCCGCCGCCGGCTCTTCCTCGCCGGCCTCGCCCTCTTCGGCGCCGCCTCCCTCCTCGCCACCCTCGCCTGGGACCCGGCCTCCTTCCTCACCGGACGCGCCCTGCAAGGGCTCGGCGCGGCGGCCATCGTCCCGACCGGCATGTCCCTGCTGACGACGACCTTCCCGGAGGGCCCCGCCCGCGACCGCGCCCTCGGCATCTCCGGCACGCTGCTCTCGCTCGGCTTCACCGTCGGCATGGTGGCCGGCGGCGTGCTGACCGACCTGCTGAGCTGGCGCTCCACGATGGGCCTGCTCGCCCTGTTCGCCCTGATCGTGCTGCCGTTGGCCCCGCGCCTGCTGCCCGAGTCGCGGACTCCGGAGCGGCCCCGGCTCGACGTCCCCGGCGCCGGCACTGTCACCGGTGGCCTGCTCGCCCTCATCTACGCCCTGACCACGGCCGCCGAGCACGGCTTCGGCCGCGCCGACGTGCTCGTCGCCCTTGTCGCGGGCCTGTTGCTCCTGGCCGCCTTCGCGGCCGTCGAGTCCCGCAGCGCGGCGCCGCTCGTCTCGCTGCCGATGCTGCGCCGGCGCACGGTGGCATGGGGCAACCTGGGCGGTCTTGTCACCTTCTCGATGATGTCGACGGTGGTCTTCGTCCTGACCCTGTATCTCCAGGAGGTCCTGCGTCTGGGCGCCTTCGAGACCGGTCTGGTCTTCGGGGTGCAGGGCGTGCTGTCGGTGGTGGCCGGTTCCTGCGCGCCCCGCGTCATCGGCCGCTTCGGCGCCCGCCGTACCCTCGTCGGCGCGCTCGCCGGGCAGGGGGCCGTCGGGCTGTCCCTGCTGGCGCTGGGGGAAGGCGGCTGGTCGGTGGTCCTCGCCACCGCCGCCGTGTCCCTGGCCAGCATGTGCCACCTCGGCGCGATCATCTCCTACGGCCTGACCGTCACCTCCGGCGTCGCCGACGAGGAGCAGGGTCTGGCCACCGGCCTGGTCACCTCCACCCAGCAGGTCGGCATCACCGTCGGCATCCCGCTGCTCGGCGTGCTGGCCACCACCGCGACCGACCTGCGGTCCGGCGTCCATCTGGTGCTGGTCCTGGACGCGGCGATCGTGCTGGTCGCCGCCGTGCTGGTCGCGGTGGGACTGCGGGTGGCCCGGGCGGGTTCAGGGGCGGTCGAGGCGGAGACGGTCGGCGCGCGGTAGGCCGGCCACGACCAGGTCGTACGAGTCCTCCACGAGCTCCCGGACGAGGCGGTCCGGGAGCTCGCCGGGTCCGCCGTCCACCGTCACCGTGTTCCAGTGCCGCTTGTTCATGTGCCAGCCCGGGGCGATGAGGTCCGGGTGGTCCGCGCGGAGGCGGAGGGCGTCCTGGGGGTCGCACTTGAGGTTGACCTTCAGCGGGCGCGCGTCCAGGTCCGTGAGGGCGAACATCTTGCCCAGGACCTTGAAGACCGAGGTCTCCGGGTTGAAGGGGAACTCCTCCACCGCCGCGTTGAAGGACAGGCAGAGGGTCCGCAGCCGCTCCGGGGTCACTCCGTCGACTCCTCCTCGCCGGACGGCGCCCGCGCCGGTCCCACCGGCTCCACCAGCACCGTCACGATCTTGTTCCTGCGCCCTGCCGCCGCCTCCGCCGTCAGCCGCAGCTCGCGGCCGTCCGGCAGCTCCACCAGTGACGACGCGCCTGCGATCGGCACCCGGCCCAGCCGCTTGGCGAGCAGTCCGCCGACGGTCTCGACGTCCTCGTCGTCGAACTCCTCCAGGCCGTACAGCTCACCCAGGTCGGTGATGTCGAGGCGGGCGGTGACCCGGTGGCGGCCCTCGCCGAGGTCCTCCACCGGGGGCAGCTCACGGTCGTACTCGTCGGTGATCTCGCCGACGATCTCCTCGAGGATGTCCTCGATGGTGACGATGCCCGCCGTGCCGCCGTACTCGTCGACCGCGACGGCGACGTGGTTGCGCTCCTTCTGCATCTCGCGCAGCAGGTCGCCGGCGTTCTTGGTGTCGGGCACGAAGAACACGGGCCGCATCGCCGTCGACACCAGGTCGCTCTCGGCGTCCCGGCTGATGTGCGTCTTGCGGGCCAGGTCCTTCAGATAGACGATCCCGACGATGTCGTCCTCGCTCTCGCCGGTCACCGGGATGCGGGAGAACCCGGAGCGCAGGGCGAGGGTGAGGGCCTGCCGGATGGTCTTGTACCGTTCGATGACCACCAGGTCGGTGCGCGGCACCATGACCTCCCGCACCAGCGTGTCGCCCAGCTCGAAGACCGAGTGCACCATGCGGCGCTCCTCGTCCTCGATCAGCGACTCGGCCTCCGCGAGGTCCACCAGCGCGCGCAGCTCCGCCTCGGAGGCGAACGGGCCGTGCCGGAAGCCCTTGCCGGGCGTGAGGGCGTTGCCGATGAGGATCAGCAGCGAGGGGATCGGGCCCATGATCCGCGCGAGCGGCACCAGCACGTACGCGGCGACGGTGGCCGTGTTCAGCGGGTGCTGGCGGCCGATGGTGCGCGGGGAGACGCCGACCGCGACGTACGACACGAGGACCATGATGGCGATGGCGATCAGCAGCGCCTCGGCCGTGCCGTCGAACTCGCGCAGGCTGCCGTAGGTGATCAGCGAGGCGGCGGACATCTCGCAGATGATGCGGACCAGCAGCGCCACGTTGAGGTAGCGGGTGGGGTCGGCGGCGATCCGGGCGAGCTTGGCGCTCCCCCGGCGGCCCGACCGTACGGCCTCCTCGGCGCGGAAGCTGGAGACGCGCGCGATGCCGGCCTCCGCGCAGGCGGCGAGCCAGGCGACGACGACGAGCGCGAGCGCCCCCAGGACGAGGGCGGCGCTCATGACACGGTCGGGGCCGGGGACGGGCCGGTGAGACCCTTCTCCGCGCGCCAGCCGTCCACGATGGCCGCCTGGAGGCCGAACATCTCGGCCTTCTCGTCCGCCTCCTCGTGGTCGTAGCCGAGCAGGTGCAGCACACCGTGGACGGTGAGCAGCTGGAGCTCCTCGTCCATGGTGTGCCGCGTCGGCGCCTCGGCGCCCTGCTTGGCGGCGACCTCGGGACAGAGCACGATGTCGCCGAGCAGCCCCTGCGGGGGCTCCTCCTCGTCCTTGGACGGGGGCCGCAGCTCGTCCATGGGGAAGGACATGACGTCCGTGGGCCCGGGCAGGTCCATCCACTGGATGTGCAGCTGCTCCATGGCTCCCGCGTCCACCACGATCACCGAGAGCTCGGAGAGCGGGTGGATGCGCATCCGGGCCAGTGCGTAGCGGGCGATGTCGAGAATCGCCTGCTCGTCGACCTCGGTGCCGGACTCGTTGTTGACGTCGATCGACATCTGGTGCTCGGTCTACTTCCCCTTGTGCCCGGACCGGCCGCGGCCGCCCTTGTGGGTGCCGTTCTCGGTGCCGTGCTGGCTGTCGTACTTCTCGTACGCGTCGACGATACGGCCCACCAGCTTGTGCCGGACGACGTCGTGGGACGACAGCCGGGAGAAGTGGACGTCCTCCACGCCGTCCAGGATGTCCTGGATCTGGCGCAGGCCCGACTTGGTGCCGTCGGGCAGGTCCACCTGCGTCACGTCACCGGTGATCACGATCTTCGAGTCGAAGCCGAGACGGGTGAGGAACATCTTCATCTGCTCGGGGCTCGTGTTCTGGGCCTCGTCCAGGATGATGAACGCGTCGTTGAGCGTGCGGCCGCGCATGTACGCCAGCGGCGCGACCTCGATGGTGCCCGCGGCCATCAGCCGGGGGATCGAGTCGGGGTCGAGCATGTCGTGCAGCGCGTCGTACAGCGGGCGCAGGTACGGGTCGATCTTCTCGTAGAGCGTGCCCGGCAGGAAGCCCAGCCGCTCGCCCGCCTCGACCGCGGGCCGGGTCAGGATGATGCGGTTGACCTGCTTGGACTGCAGGGCCTGCACCGCCTTGGCCATGGCCAGATACGTCTTGCCGGTACCGGCCGGGCCGATGCCGAAGACGATGGTGTGCTTGTCGATCGCGTCCACGTAACGCTTCTGGTTGAGCGTCTTGGGTCGGATCGTGCGGCCGCGCGAGGACAGGATGTTCTGCGTGAGCACCTGGGCCGGGGTCTCCTGGCCGTCGCTCTCCCCGTTCTCGCTCGCCTTGAGCATGGCGATCGAGCGTTCCACTGCGTCCTCCGTCATCGGCTGCCCGGTGCGGAGCACCAGCATCATCTCGTCGAACACGCGCGAAATCAGGGCCACGTCCGTGGCGTCGCCGACCGCGCTGATCTCATTTCCCCGGACGTGGATGTCGGCCCCCGGGAAGGCTTTCTCGATCACACGCAGGAGCGAGTCGCCGGACCCCAGCACGGTCACCATGGGGTGCTGGGCGGGGACGGTGAACTGCACTCTCGCCTGCCCCTGCGCGGGGGTGTGAGCTGTGGGTGTCTGAGTCATGGGCCGGCCAGAAGGCCTGCGGATCCTCCTCGTCACGGCCGCGTAGCTGAGGGCGGCCTCGCGACTCCCAGGGTACGACGGAGGGGTGACAAGGCCGTAGGCCTTTTGTGCGACCGCCCGGCCGGACTTGTCCGACCGGGCGGTCGGGCGGGGTCGCCACCCCGCGGCCCGGCCGACGCGGGGCGTCGCCGGAGCGCGGGGCGGTGGGCGCCGGACGGCAGAAGGTGGGGCGCCGTTTGGCGGCGCGCCGACCGACGAGGCGCTGGGCGGCGGAGCGCCGGGACGCGGGTGGCGGGGCGCGGGGCGGTGGAGCGCCGTCAGGCGGGGCGCGGGCTTGGGACGCGGGTGGCGGAGCGTCGGACGGCGGGATGGCGGGACGCCGTCGGCCGGGACGCAGGGCGCGGGACGCCAGAGGGCGGGGCGGGGGCGGGACACGGGACGGCGGGGCGCCGTGCGGGCCGACCTGCGAAACACAGGCCGGGTGGCGGGGCTTCTGTCGGTCCGGAGTCCTGTGCCGACCCTGGGATTCTCAGGCCGACCCCGGTTCCTTGGCCAACCGGCCGAACACCCACGCCCGGCCCCGGCGGGGCCCTCACGCCGAGCGGCCGAAGCCGATGGTGGGGACTGCTCGGCGTAGGGGCCAGGGGCGGGCTGCTTTTTTGGGGACCAGGTCGGTCAGGAAGGCGTAGCGGTGCAGGGCGGAGGGGTTCTGGCTTTCGACCGACTGGACCTTGCGCCACCAGCCGGCGATCTCCGCCCAGCCGGGTGCGGACAGGGAGCCGCCGAACTCCTGGACGGACAGTGCCGCCGTGAGTCCGGCGAAAGCGAGCCGGTCGGCCAGTGGCCAGCCCGCCAGGGAGCCGGTGACGAAGCCGGCGACGAAGACGTCCCCCGCCCCCGTCGGGTCCAGCGCCTCCACCTCGATGGCCGGGACCGACGCAGTCTCCCCCGTGCGCCGGTCCACCGCGTACGCGCCCTCCGCGCCGAGCGTGACCACCACGACCGGGACGTGCTCGGCGAGCGCGTGGGCGGCGGCGCGCGGGGTGTCGGTGCCGGTGTAGCGCATGGCCTCCGCCGCGTTCGGCAGGAACGCCTCGCAGTGGCGCAGGTCGTGCAGGCCGGCCAGGTCCCACGCGCCGGTGTCGTCCCAGCCGACGTCGCCGAAGACGCGGGTGCCGTTGCGGGCGGCCTGGGCGATCCAGGGGGCGCTGCGGCCGGGGGTGAGGGAGGCGACGGCGGCCCGCGCGGGGGGCGGGCACGGGGGCAGGTCCGCGCCCGGAGGGCGTTGCTTGAGGGACGTGGCGGGCGAAGGGTGGGCGGGCTGCTCCTCGGGGGGCGGCTCGTGGCCGTGGGAGACCATCGTGCGCTCGCCCTCGTACGCCATGGAGACGGTGACCGGGGAGTGCCAGCCGGGGATCGTGCGGGACGGGGAGAGGTCGATGCCCTCGCCCTGTTCCAGCGCGTCCCAGCAGTACTCGCCGTAGTGGTCGTCGCCGAAGGCCGCCGCGAGGGACGTGCGCAGGCCGAGCCGGGCCAGGGCGGTGGCCATGTTGGCCACGCCGCCCGGGCTCGACCCCATGCCGCGCGCCCAGGACTCGGTGCCGCGCACGGGGGCGGAGTCGAGCCCGGTGAAGACGATGTCGAGGAAGACGGTGCCGGTCAGGTAGACGTCCCAGGCCGGGTCGTCCGGGCCGCGCAGGGCGGCCAGCGGGTCGATCCGGGTCGGGCAGGACGGTCCCGCGACGCGTTCCTTGCCGGCTCCCCTGCCGTTCCTCTTCCCGGTGGACGCCATCACGGTGCGCTCCCTGACGTGGTGCGGTTTCAGCCAGTGTGCACCACCGCACCGACAGGGGGAGTCACCAACGGGGCACGGCCGGCTGCGTCCAGGCCGGGTCGGCGATCCGCATGGCCGCCGCGTCGTCGCGGTCGCGCAGCGTGCCGTCGTCGTCCAGCCACCGCCGGTGCAGGAACGCCAGCCGGTCGCGGTCGAGTTCCACGCCCAGGCCCGGCGCGTCGGACACCCGTACGGTGCCGCCCTCGAAGGCGGTCCGTTCGGTGAGGACGTCCTCGGACTGCCAGGGGTAGTGGGAGTCGCAGGCGTGGTGCAGGTTGGGCACGGTGGACGCGACATGCGTCATCGCGGCGAGGCTGATGCCGAGGTGGGTGTTGGAGTGCATGGAGACGCCCACGCCGAAGGTGCGGCAGATCGCCGCGAGGTGCCGGGTGTTGCGCAGTCCGCCCCAGTAGTGGTGGTCGGAGAGCACCACCTGCACGGCGTCCCGGGTGAACGCCTCCTTGATCTCGGCGAACGTCGTCACGCACATGTTGGTGGCGAGCGGCACCTCGGTGCCGGCGGAGACCTCGGCCATGGCGGGCGTGCCGAGCGTGGGGTCCTCCAGGTACTCCAGGACGTCGGCGAGCTCCCGCGCCACCTTCAGCGAGGTCTCGACCGACCAGGCGCCGTTGGGGTCGAGGCGCAGCGGGTGGCCGGGGAAGGCGGCGGCGAGCGCGCGGACGGCGGCGATCTCCTCCTCGGGCGGGAAGACGCCGCCCTTGAGCTTGAACGAGGTGAAGCCGTACCGCTCCGTGAAGCGGCGGGCCTGCTCGACGACGCCCGCCGGGTCGAGGGCCGCGCCCCAGTCGTCCTTCTCCGCCGGCACGCCCTCGGGGTGCTCGGCCCACTTGTAGAACAGGTACGCGCTGTACTCGACGGCGTCGCGCACCTTGCCGCCGAGCAGGGCGTGCACGGGCAGGCCGAGGCTCTTGCCGAGGGCGTCCAGGCAGGCGACCTCCAGGGCGGAGAGCACGGACAGCCGCAGCTTGTCGGCGGTCTGCACGCCGCGCAGTCCGCCGACGTCGACCTGCCCGGAGACGCGGGCGGCGTCGACGGCGACCTGGTCGGCCTCGGCGAACAGCCGGTTCAGGTCGTCGACGCGGTGTCCGACGAGCCGGTCGGCGAGCGGGCGGGCCAGCTCCAGGTACTTGGTGTCGCCGTACGTCTCGCCGAGCCCGGTGACGCCGTCGGCGGTGACCACCTCCACGATCAGCCGGGGGGTGTACGGCTGGTGCACGCCCTGGGTGTTGAGCAGGGGCGGGTCGGCGACCAGGACCGGGGTGAGGCGGACCTCGGTGACGGTCAGGCCGTGGGAGGTGGATGCGGTCACAGGGCGGCTCCTACGAGGTCGGGTCCGGGCGCGCAGTTCGAGGAACGGCACGTGGAAGCCGCGCGGCGGCCGGTCGGAGGTGTCCCCGTCGCCGTAGCTCGTTCATCTCCCTATGTAAACGGCATCCACGTATGAGAACGAAGGCTAGAGGGGTGAACCAGGAGCGTCAATGGGGTCGGCCGGGGGTGTCCGTGGCCCGTCGGGGGGCGAAAAGTGCGCTGCTACCCGCCCCGCGAACCCACCAAACACAAGAGTGACTTAGATCACACCTTCCCCGCTCCCGTTGCCCTGCCCCCGCTTGATACAAATTGCCCGCGCGTTCTCGTCCGTCGACGGCCGTCGCCCCCACCACCTCCTTTTTCGCACCGTCCCTTTCGCACGCCCTGGGAACGCCCGTGTACGCCCCTCGCACCACCCCCTGGCCCCTCGTCGCCCTTTTCACGGCCGGGTACCTCGCCCCGTATCTGCTGCCGACCACCGTCGGCCGGCTGGAACGCGGCCTGGATCTGACGGCCACCCAGGCGGGGGCCGTCGGCAGTCTGCTGCTGCTCAGCTCGGCCACGGCCGGGTTCCTGCTGGCCTCCCGCGTCGAGCGGACCGGGGCGCGGACGCTGGCCCGGCTGGGTCTCGTCCTCGCCGCGGTCGGCTACGGCGGGGCCGCCCTCACCACCTCCGTCCCGGCCGTCCTCGCCGGCGCCGTCGTCGGCGGCTTCGGCTCGGGCACGGCCACCACGGTCGCCGCGACCCGGATCGCCGCCGAGAAGGACCCGCACCGGGCCTCCACCCTGGGCCTGCTGAGCGTGTCCGCGCTGGCCGGCGCCGTCTATCTGACGGTGCCGCACCTGCCCGGGCACGGGCTCACCCTCGCCGCCATCGCCCTGACCGCGCTCGCGGTGTGGCCGCTGACCTCCCGGCTGCCGGGCGGCACGTCCGGGCCGGCGGCGGAGGCGGCGGAGACAACTGAGGCCCACGGCATCGGCGGCCGACTGCCGCACCGGCGTTCCGGCATGGTGCTGGCCGGGGCGATGCTGCTGTGGTCCCTGGCGCAGAACGCGCTGTGGGGGGTCAGCGGCCGCATCGGCGTCGGCCAGGCGCAGCTGTCCGAGCCGACCGTAGGTGTGGTCTTCGCGGTCGCGCTGGGCGCGGGGCTGCTGGGCGTGCTGGGCGCGGGCGCGCTCGGCTCGCGGCTCGGGCGGGCGCTGCCCATCGGCGGCGGCACGGTCCTCATCGCCGGCTGCATCGCGCTGAGCGCCTCCGCGACCGGGCTGGGGAGTTTCGCGGGCGGCGAGATCGCCTGGAACACGTTCTACCCGGTGGTGCTGTCGTACCTGATCGGGCTGGCCGCGTCGCTGGACCCGCGGGGCCGGTGGGCGGTGCTGGTGGGGTCGGCCTCGTCGCTCGGGACCGCGGCGGGGCCGCTCACCGGGAGCGTGCTGTCGGCGCAGGCCGGGTTCCCCGTGATGGGGGCGGTGCTCGCGGTGGGGCTGCTGCTCGTCGCGGTGCCGATGACCGGGGTCGCGCTGCACACGGGCGGACGGCCGCTGCTGCCGGGGGCCGTACGGCGGCGGGGCGGACACCCGGCGGCCGTCGTCGCGGCGACGACGGGAACGCCGTCCGGTGCCGTACCGGAGGTCGGCGCGCCCGAGCAGTCGGTCGTCGAGATCCCGCTCGACGGCACGCCGGCCGCCGCACAGGGGGCGTACGACACGGCCGCGGCCACGCGGGCGCCGGGCGGGATGTGACACGCGGGCGCCGGGCGGGGTGCGAGGGGCGCGGTCACGGAGATCCCCGCCGGAAGCCGCGCTCCGTCAGCTCGCCTCCGGCCCGAACCGGCGCCGGTACGCCGACGGCGTGATGCCCGTCTCGCGGCGCATCAGCGTGCGCAGGCCGGCGGCGGTGCCGAGCCCGCTGCGTCGCGCGACCATCTCGAAGCGGGACTCCCCTCGCTCGATCAGCCGGCACGCCAGAGCGACGAGACGCGGACCACGTCCACGCGACCACCGGCCACGCACTCCACACCTGACCCGACGGGCGCGACCGCCCCGGCGGGAGCCAGTCGCGTCAGCGGCGTTTCGGGAGGGGCACGCGGTCCAGGTCGCGGGCCACCGTCAGCTCGGCCTCGTAGCCTGCCGCGCGGGCCTGGCGTTCGAATTCCTCCGGGTCCGGGTAACGCTGGCTGAAGTGGGTGAGGACCAGGTGGCGGACGCCCGCCTCGCGGGCGACCCTCGCCGCCTGGCCCGCGGTCAGGTGCCCGAACTCGACCGCCAGTTCCTCGTCCTCGTCCAGGAAGGTCGACTCGATCACCAGCATGTCGCAGCCCTCGGCCAGCGCGTACACGCCGTCGCAGAGCCGGGTGTCCATGACGAACGCGAACCGCTGTCCGCGCCGGACCTCGCTGACGTCCTCCAGGGCGATGCCGTTCAGGGAGCCCTCGCGCTGGAGGCGGCCGACGTCCGGCCCCTTGATGCCGTGCGCGGCGAGCCGGTCGGGCAGCATGCGGCGGCCGTCGGGCTCGACCAGCCGGTAGCCGTACGCCTCGACGGGGTGGGAGAGCCGGCGCGCCTCCAGCGTGTAGCCGGCGGTGCGCACGAGCGGGCCGTCGGTGTCGACGGGGGCCTCGAGGAGGGCGACGGTCTCCCGGTAGGCGGTCGCGTACCGCAGCCGGTCGAAGAACCGCTGCCCGGAGCGCGGGTAGTGCGCGCTCACCGGGTGCGGCACCTTGTCGAGGTTGATCCGCTGGATCACCCCGGCGAGCCCCAGGGAGTGGTCGCCGTGGAAGTGGGTGACGCAGATCCGGCCGATGTCGTGGGCGGCGACCCCGGCGCGCAGCATCTGCCGCTGGGTGCCCTCGCCGGGGTCGAACAGGATGCCCTCGCCGTCCCAGCGCAGCAGGTAGCCGTTGTGGTTGCGGTGCCGGGTCGGGACCTGGCTGGCGGTGCCGAGCACCACCAGTTCACGGACGGACAACGCGGCCTATCCGGGGGGCCACTCGAGACCGCGCCCGCCCAGCACGTGGGCGTGCGCGTGCCACACGGTCTGGCCGGCGCCGCTGCCCGTGTTGAACACGATGCGGTAGCTCTCCAGCTTCTCCTGGTCGGCGACGGCCTGGGTCTCGCGCAGCACGTCCGCGGCGAGTGCGGGCGCCTCGGCGGCGAGGGCGGCGGCGTCCTTGTGGTGTGCCTTCGGGATCACCAGGACGTGGGTGGGCGCCTGGGGGTTGATGTCACGGAACGCGACGGTCGTGTCCGTCTCCCGCACGATCGTCGCCGGGATGGTGCCCGCGACGATCTTGCAGAACAGACAGTCGTCCTGAGGTTCCCCTGCCATACGCCCTCCTCGACCCGGTGATCTTCACTACAGGGGCATGCTACCGATCGGCCAGCGGGCCGTCGTGCCGCCCGCCCGCGGTCACGACAGCGCCGGCGGCGTCTTCGCCGGGGCCGTCTCCAGCGCCTCGAGCGCCAGCCGCACCGCCTCGTCGAGCTGGACGTCACGCCCGGCTGCGTGGTCCTGCGGGCGCTGGACGACCTCGACGTCCGGGTCGACCCCGTGGTTCTCGACGTCCCAGCCGTAGCCCTCCAGCCAGAAGGCGTACTTGGGCTGGGTGACCAGCGTGCCGTCGACGAGCCGGTAGCGGCTGTCGATGCCGATGACGCCGCCCCAGGTGCGGGTGCCGACGACGGGGCCGATGCCGAGCGCCTTGATCGCCGCGTTGACGATGTCGCCGTCGGATCCGGAGAACTCGTTGGCGACGGCGACGACGGGTCCCCGGGGCGCGTCGCGCGGGTAACTCTCGGCGCGCATGCCGCGCGGCAGGTCCCAGCCGACGATGCGCCGGGCCAGCTTCTCCACCACGAGCTGCGAGGTGTGGCCGCCGCGGTTCTCCCGCACGTCCACGACCAGGCCCTCGCGCAGCACCTCCACCCGCAGGTCGCGGTGGATCTGCGCCCAGCCGGGCGCCTGCATGTCGGGGACGTGGATGTAGCCGAGCCGGCCGCCGGACTTCTCAAGGACGTACGCCCGCCGGTCGGCGACCCAGGCGTGGTAGCGCAGCGGCTCCTCGTCGGCGAGCGGTACGACGACGGCGTGCCGCGGCTCTCCCCCGCCGGCCGGTGACACGGTCAGCTCGACGGGCTTGCCCGCCGTGCCGACCAGCAGCGGCCCGGGTCCGGTCACCGGGTCGACGGGCTGTCCGGCGACGGCGACGATCGCGTCGCCGGGCCGGATCGCGACACCGGGCGCGGCGAGCGGTGAGCGGGCCTCCGGGTCGGAGGTCTCGGCGGGCAGGATGCGGTCCACCCGCCAGCTGCCGTCCTCGTGCCGGGAGATGTCCGCGCCGAGGAGTCCCTGCCGGGCACCGCCGCCGAAGCCGCCGCGGGGGGTGACGTAGGCGTGCGAGGTGCCGAGTTCGCCGTGCACCTCCCACAGCAGGTCCACCAGGTCGTCGTGGGTGGCGAGCCGGTCGAGCACGGGCCGGTAGCGGTCCAGGACCCCGTCCCAGTCGACGCCGCTCATGTCGGGACGCCAGAAGTTGTCCCGCATGATGCGGCCGTTCTCGTCGAACATCTGCCGCCACTCGGCGGCCGGGTCGACGAACTGCCGGACCCGGCCCAGGTCGACGGTGATGTTGCTGTCGCTGTCGTCGTCGGAGGAGGCGCGCCGGTCGCTGGGCACGACCTTCAGCCGCCCGTCGGTCCACAGCAGCACCCGCTTGCCGTCGCCGCTGACCTCGAAGTGGTCGGCGTCCACGGCGAGGTGCTCGATGCGCTGCTGGGCTAGGTCGTAGCGCTCCAGGTCGGTCTTGGGGTCCGGGTCGTCGGGCGTGGCCCGGGACGCGCCGAGCACGCCGCGCACCGGGTGGCGCAGCCACAGCACGCCGTCCTTGGCGGCGCGCAGGTTGCTGTAGCGGGCGGCCTCGACCGGGAACGGCACGATGCGGTCGGCCAGCCCGTCGAGGTCGATGCGGGTGGTGGGGGTGCCCTCGCTGTCGGGGGTCTCCTCCCGGTCCGGCGTCTCGAAGGGCCGGCCGTGCCGCTGCGGCCCGAACGGCGACGGGGTGGTCGCCGCGAGCGTGATCAGGTACGGCCGGACGCCCTCGACGAAGGCCAGGTCGAAGACGTGCTCGTCGTAGACCGGGTCGAAGGAGCGGGTGGACAGGAACGCGAGGTGCTTGCCGTCGAGGGTGAAGGCGGGCGCGTAGTCCTGGAAGCGCAGCGGGGTCGCCTCGGTGACCGACAGGTCGGTGGTGTTGGCGAGCTTGATCTGGCTGAGCGGGCGCGGGCCGGGGTGGGACCAGGCGAGCCAGCCGGAGTCGGGCGAGAAGACCAGCCCGGAGACGTCGCCGTCCTCGCTGCGGTCGATCTCGCGGACCTCGCCGGTCTCCCGCTCGACGAGCAGGACGCGGCCGTCGTGCGAGGCGATCGCGGCGCGGCTGCCGTCGGGGGCCATCGCCAGCTCCACGACCCGGCCGAGCTGCCCGGCGGCCAGGCGGCGCGGGGTGGCGCCGGGGGCCGGTCCGGTGGCGGGGGCGAACTCCAGGGCGTCGTCGCCCTCGGCGTCCGTCACCCACACCACCCATTCCTCGCCGTCCGCGCGGAAGGTGCGCGGGCGCCGGGCCCGGACGCCGGGGGTGGCGGCGAGGGCGCGGGCGGGGCCGGAGCGGTGGGTGACCCAGTGGACGGTGCCGCGCACGCAGACGGCGCTGCCGCGCGCGGTGTGGTCGGGGGACGCGGAGCCGAACCAGCGGGCCGCGTTCACCGGGAACGGCTGGAGGTCGACACGCTGCCCGCCGAGCCGGACGTCGAGGCGGCGCGGCTCGGCGCCGTCGAGGTCGTCGAGGATCCACAGCTCGCCCGCGCTGGACCAGACGACGCGGGAGCCGTCGGTGGCCGCGTGCCGGGCGTAGAACCCCTCGAGCGGTGTGTGGCGGCGCAGGTCGGAGCCGTCGGCGAAGGAGGAGTACAGGGCTCCGGTGCCCTCGTGGTCGGAGAGGAACGCGATCCTGTCCCCCACCCACAACGGGTACTCGATGTTCCCGTCGAGGTCCTCGTGCAGCCGGACGAACTCGCCGTCGCCCTCGCGGTCGATCCACAACTTGCCCGCGGTGCCGCCCCGGTAGCGCTTCCAAGCGGCGGCCTCGCGGCCCATCGTCGCGGACAGCAGCACCGTGTGCGGGCCCGCGGCGACGTCGCCGACCGGCCCGTACGGCAGGGTGTCGGCGGGTCCGCCGTCGAGCGGTACGGCGCGCGCCCAGGTGCGGCGCAGGCTGGCCTGGCCGTACGTGCTCAGGGCGAGGACCCGGCCGTCCGCGGTCCAGCCGCGGACCTGGGTCTTGATGCTGCCCCAGTGGGTGAGCCGCCGGGTGGGGCCCCCGTCGACGGGCGCGACGTGCACCTCGGGGGCGCCGTCGCGGGTGGAGGTCCAGGCGACGGTGGCGCCGTCCGGGGAGATCCGGGGATGGTTCACCGGGACGTTGTCCGCGCTGACCCGCCAGGCGCGGCCGCCGTCGAGCGGGGCGAGCCACACGTCGTCCTCGGCGGTGAAGGCGACCAACTCGCCGTGCAGGTGCGGGAAACGGAGGTATGCGCTGGATGCGACCGATGCAGGCTGTGTCACCCGATCACCCTATGGGGGGCGCGTGCGGTCCGGCCAGGGGTTCCGATCACTTGCCCTCGACGGGGCGACAGGACGGGTACTGGTCGCACCACACCGTCGTCGTGACGGTCACGGTGACGGTGGGCCGCGGACCGCCGCCCTGCGTCGGTTCGCCCACGCGGGGCGGGCTCTTGGAGTCGCAGTCGCCCAGTCCCTCGACGTGGAACACCTGCCGGCCGTCCACCTTCGCGGTGATGTCCCCGCGCACACAGGCGTTGTTGACGGCATGGGTGACCCGGCCGGTGACGGTGATCTCCTTGCCGCTCTCGGTCTCGCCCTCGCAGTCGACCGAGGCGGCGGTCGCCCGCGAGCGCGGCGAGGCGGAGGAGCCGTCACGGTCGCCGAAGGACGCGTTGCAGGTGAGCCAGCGGACCTTGTCCTTCTGCCGGTTGAGCTCCTTGGTCACGGTCCCGTCGGTGGTGATCGCCACGGCCGCGGACCCGAGACTGCCGCCGTCGCAGGCGGTCACGCCGACGACGGCGGCCACGGCGAAGCCGACGGCGACCACCTGCCGCCGCCGGGCGCGCATCGCGCGCGGGATTCTGTTCAACGCCCCCATGCACGGCAGACTGCCACCGTCGCAGGCGCGACGGTAGAGCGCATACGGCCACTCGCACTACCCTGGCCCGGTGCGCAGCGGACGCGGGGTCAGAAAGCTCGTCATGGACGACGACGCCGTGGGCGGAACGGTCGTCCACCTGTGGTCGGTGCGTCATCGGCACCGGACCGACGGGCCTTGCGCGGAGGTGCTCTCCCTGACCAGGGAGGGGACGACGGCGACGGTCCGTCTGGTGTTCCGGGGCGGCGAGGGGCGCTTCGTCCCCGACGGCTTCCTGCCCTCGGGGGCCGTGGCCCTCGGAGGGAGCGCGGCGCTCAACCTGCACGAGCCCGGCGTCGTACGGGCCTTCGCCGACGAGGCCGGCCGGCGCGGGCTGCTCCACGGACCCGCGGAGCTGGACGGCTGGGACCTGTTCCCGCAGGTCGCCGCCCGCCGTGCGGCGGACGGCTGACCTGGGACGTCAGGACCAGCGGCCCGTGCGGGCCAGGAGTACGGCCGTCGCCGCGGTGCCGGCGGTGGAGGTGCGCAGGACGCTGCGGCCCAGGCGGTAGGGCTTGGCGCCGGCCTGCGCGAAGAGCTCCAACTCGTCCGGGGAGATGCCCCCTTCGGGGCCGACGACCAGCACGATCTCGCCGGAGGCGGGGAGTTCGGCGCTCGCGAGGGGTTCGGTGGCGCTCTCGTGCAGCACCGCCGCGAACTCCGCTTCGGCCAGAAGTGAGGCAACCCCCTTGCTCGTCGCCGCGTCCGCGACGACCGGGAACCGCACCCGGCGCGACTGCTTGCCCGCCTCCCGTGCGGTGGCCCGCCACTTGGCGAGGGACTTGGCGCCCCGCTCACCCTTCCACTGCGTGATGCAGCGCGAGGCGGACCACGGCACGATCGCGTCGACGCCGACCTCGGTCATGGTCTCCACGGCCAGTTCGCCCCGGTCGCCCTTGGGCAGCGCCTGCACGACGGTCAGCCGGGGCGTCTGCGCCGGCTCCTCGACGACCTCGCCGAGCCGGACGATCAGCCGGTCCTTGCCCTCGGTGCCGTCCACCTCGCCGGCGGCCCAGCGGCCCGCGCCGTCGGTGAGGACGACCTCCTCGCCGGCCCGCAGCCGCTTCACGGCGACGGCGTGCCGGCCCTCGGGCCCGTCGAGGACGTGGCGGCCGGTGCCGTGGGTGTCGAAGTGGTCGACGACGAAGACGGGGGCGGTCATCGGGCACCTCCGGCCGACAACGCTGTCCGGGCGGCGGCCAGTTCGGCCATCAGGACCTCCACCAGCTGGCCGGCGGGCAGTTCGCGGGCCATCCGGTGGCCCTGCCCCGCCCACATCGCGAGCCCCTGCGCGTCCCCCGCCTTGGCGGCGGCCTTGCGCAGCGGCGCGGTGAGGTGGTGCACCTCCGGGTAGGCGGCGGGGGCGTACGGGCCGTGCTCGCGCAGGAAGCGGTTGACCAGGGCGCGCGCCGGGCGGCCGGTGAAGGCGCGGGTCAGCTCGGTGCGGGGGTGGAGGGGGCTGGTCAGGGCCTGTTTGTGGAGGGCGTGCGCGCCGGACTCGTGGGCGGCGACGAAGGCGGTGCCGAGCTGGGCCGCGCTCGCGCCGGCCGCGCACACGGCGGCGATCTGGCCGCCGCGCATGATGCCGCCGGCGGCGACGACCGGGATGCCGACGGACTCGCGGACCTGGGCGACCAGGGACAGCAGTCCGACGCCGCCGCCGTCCGTCTCGGGGAGGTCCCGGTGGGTGCCCTGGTGTCCTCCGGCCTCCACACCCTGGGCGATCACCACGTCCGCGCCGGCCCGTTCCACGGCGCGGGCCTCCTCGGCGGTCGTGGCGGTGACGAAGGTGAGGGTGCCGACGCGGTGCAGCGAGTCGATCACCTCGCGGGCGGGCACGCCGAAGTGGAACGACACGACCGGCACGGGGTTGTCGAGCAGCACGGCGAGCTTGGCGTCGTAGCCGTCGTCGCGGCCGCTGTCGGGGTCGCCCAGCTCGGTCTCGTACCAGGAGGCCTCGCCGGCCAGCTGGTGGGCGTAGACGTCGACGGCGGCCGGGTCGGCGGTCTCCGGCTGGGGAAGGAAGAGGTTGACGCCGAAGGGGCGGGAGGTGAGTCCCCGCAGCTGCTTGATCTCCTGGTACATCCCGTCCGCGGTCTTGTACCCGGCGGCCAGGAAACCGAGCCCGCCCGCGTCGGACACGGCGGCGGCGAGCTGCGGCACCGAGACGCCGCCCGCCATGGGCGCCTGCACGATCGGGTGCGGGAAGAGATCGGTCAGTACGGAGGACATGACCGCATGTTGTCACGTCCCCCGACCAACTCCGAATTGGCCCTTCCCCTTGGCATAAGCCACTTTTCGCCGGGCCCGGCGAGCACCCCTCACCGCCCGTTGAACGCGTCCTTCAACCGCGAGAACAGCCCCTGCTGCCCCGGCCGACTGTACCCACCCGGGGGACGACCCCCGGACCCCCAGCAGCAACACCCGGCGCCCGGCAGGCACCCCTCACCGCCCGTTGAACGCGTCCTTCAACCGCGAGAACAGCCCCTGCTGCCCCGGCCGACTGTGCCCACCCGGGGGACGACCCCCGGACCCCCAGCAGCAACACCCAGCGCCCGGCAGGCACCCCTCACCGCCCGTTGAACGCGTCCTTCAACCGCGAGAACAACCCCTGCTGCCCCGGCTGGAACTGCCCCGTGGGCCGTTCCTCGCCGCGGAGCTTGGCCAGCTCGCGGAGCAGGCGTTCCTGCTCCGGGTCCAGCTTGGTCGGGGTCTGCACCTCGACGTGGACGACGAGGTCGCCCCGGCCGCCGCCGCGCAGGTGGGTGACGCCCCGGCCGTGCAGCGGGATCGACTGCCCGGACTGGGTGCCGGGCCGGATGTCGACCTCCTCCATGCCGTCCAGCGTCTCCAGCGGCACCTTGGTGCCGAGCGCCGCCGCGGTCATCGGGAGGGTGACCGTGCAGTGCAGGTCGTCCCCGCGCCGCTGGAACATCGGGTGGGGCAGTTCGTGGATCTCCACGTACAGGTCGCCGGCGGGACCGCCGCCGGGGCCGACCTCGCCCTCGCCGGCCAGCTGGATGCGCGTGCCGTTGTCGACACCGGCCGGGATCTTGACGGTGAGCGTGCGCCGGGAGCGCACCCGGCCGTCGCCCGCGCACTCCGGGCAGGGCGTGGGCACGACCGTGCCGAAGCCCTGGCACTGCGGGCAGGGGCGCGAGGTCATGACCTGGCCCAGGAAGGACCGGGTGACCTGCGAGACCTCACCGCGGCCGCGGCACATGTCGCAGGTCTGCGCGGTCGTGCCGGGCGCGGCGCCCTCGCCGCTGCACGTGGTGCAGACGACCGCCGTGTCGACCTGGATGTCCTTGGTCGTGCCGAACGCGGCCTCGTCCAGCTCCACCTCGATGCGGATCATGGCGTCCTGGCCGCGGCGGGTGCGCGAGCGCGGTCCGCGCTGCGACGCCGTGCCGAAGAACGCGTCCATGATGTCGGAGAAGTTGCCGAAGCCCCCGGCCCCGAAGCCGCCCGCGCCGCCGGCGCCGCCGGACTGCGAGAGGGGGTCGCCGCCGAGGTCGTAGACCTGCTTCTTCTGCGGGTCCGACAGCACCTCGTAGGCGGCGTTGATCTCCTTGAACCGCTCCTGGGTCTTCGGATCCGGATTGACGTCCGGATGCAGCTCGCGGGCGAGCCGCCGGAAGGCCTTCTTGATCTCTTCCTGCGACGCGTCGCGGCGTACGCCGAGTACGGCGTAGTAGTCCGTGGCCACCTATGACTCCGCCAGGATCTGTCCGACGTACCGTGCCACTGCGCGTACCGCTCCCATCGTTCCGGGGTAGTCCATGCGGGTCGGTCCGACCACGCCGAGCTTGGCGACAGCCTCGCCGCCCGAACCGTAGCCGACCGACACGACGGACGTGGAGTTGAGTCCTTCGTGGGCGTTCTCGTGACCGATCCGTACGGTCACACCCGGATCCTTCGCCTCGCCGAGCAGCTTGAGGAGCACGACCTGCTCCTCCAGCGCCTCCAGGACGGGCCGGATCGTGAGGGGGAAGTCGTGGCCGAAGCGGGTGAGGTTGGCGGTACCGCCGATCATCAGCCGCTCCTCGTTCTCCTCGACGAGCGTCTCCAGGAGAGTGGAGAGCACCGTGGAGACCGTACCGCGGTCGTCGGTGTCGAAGGCCTCCGGCAGGTCCTCCACCAGACTCGGCACATCGGCGAACCGGCGGCCCGCGACCCGGCTGTTGAGCCGCGCCCGCAGGTCGGCCAGGGAGGCCTCGCCGAACGGGGCCGGGCAGTCGACCATGCGCTGCTCGACCCGGCCGGTGTCGGTGATCAGCACCAGCATCAGCCGCGCCGGGGCGAGCGACAGCAGCTCCACGTGCCGCACCGTCGAGCGGGTCAGCGAGGGGTACTGCACCACGGCGACCTGCCGGGTGAGCTGCGCGAGCAGCCGCACCGTGCGGGCCACGACGTCGTCGAGGTCGACCGCGCCCTCGAGGAAGTTCTGGATGGCCCGCCGCTCGGGCGGGCTCATCGGCTTGACGCCGGCCAGCTTGTCGACGAACAGCCGGTAGCCCTTGTCGGTGGGGATGCGCCCGGCGCTGGTGTGCGGCTGGGCGATGAAGCCCTCCTCCTCCAGCGCCGCCATGTCGTTGCGCACGGTGGCCGGGGAGACGCCGAGGTTGTGCCGTTCGGTGAGCGCCTTGGAGCCGACGGGCTCCTCGGTGCCCACGTAGTCCTGGACGATCGCGCGCAACACCTGGAGCCTGCGTTCACTGAGCATCGCGCACACCTCCAGCTGTCTTCCGCCCGGTAACGACCCTGGCACTCTTCGCACGCGAGTGCCAGACTTCCCCGGCCCAGTGTACGGCCGGGGGGTACGCCGTCGGCAAGGCCGGTCCGTGCCGTGGTGCCGGGCGCCGTCGTCCCCGCTAGCGTCCCGGTCATGACCGTGACTTGGGAAGAGTCGGGATGGGAGCAACTGGCGCCGGGGGTGGGCCGGCGCCGGCTGCCGGGGTGGGACTGCACGGCGGGGCTCGTGGTGGGCGCGGACGGCGTCCTGGCCGTCGACGCGGGCTCCGGGCTGGCCGAGGGCGCGCGGTTGCGGACCGAGGCGCGGGAGCTGACCGGCCGCCGTGTGACGCATCTCGCGCTCACCCATCCCCACTTCGACCACATCCTCGGGGCGCCGGCGTTCGCGGGCGCGGAGGTGTACGGCGCGGTCGGCCTGGACATGGCGCTCGCCGGGCGGGGGCGGGAGGAACTGCGCGCGGACGCGGTGCGCTGGGGTCTCGACCCGGCGGCGGCCGACGAGGCCGTGGCGGCGCTGGCCCCGCCCCGGCACGCGGTGTCGGGCGAGTGGACGCTGGACCTGGGCGGCGGCCGCCAGGTGCTGCTGGCCAACGTGGGTCCGGGCCACACCGCGTACGACCTGGTGGTGCTGGTGCCCGGCGACCCGGAGGTGGTGTTCTGCGGCGACCTGGTCGAGGAGTCGGACGATCCGCAGGCGGGCCCGGACGCCGTGCCGTCCCGCTGGCCGGACGCGCTGGACCGGCTGCTGCGGCTGGGCGGCGAGGACGCGGTGTACGTCCCCGGTCACGGCGCGGTGGTCGACGCGGCGTTCGTACGGGCCCAACGGGACGCGCTGGCCGCCCGGTTCGGCGTGTCGGAGTGATCACCGCGGGCGCGTTCCTCGTATCGTCGGCAGAATGCGCCAGTACTCCGCCGATCTGACCCCTCCGTGGAAGAAGCCGCAGTCCGTCCCCGAGGTGGCGGCCGAGCCGGGCCTCGTGGTGGAGGAGCCCGGCACCGGTTTCTGCGGCGCCGTGATCCGCTGCGAGGCCGGCACGGTGACCCTGGAGGACCGCTTCGGCAAGCACCGGGTGTTCCCGCTGGAGCCGCGCGGATTCCTGCTGGAGGGCCGCGTGGTCACACTGGTCCGCCCCTCCTCGGGCCCGGCCCGCCCCGCCCGCACGGCGTCCGGCTCGGTCGCCGTCCCCGGCGCGCGGGCCCGGGTCGCCCGCGCGGGGCGCATCTACGTCGAGGGCCGGCACGACGCCGAGCTGGTCGAGAAGGTGTGGGGCGACGACCTGCGCGTCGAGGGCGTGGTGGTGGAGTACCTGGAGGGCGTGGACGACCTCCCGTCGATCGTGGAGTCCTTCGCGCCCGGGCCGGACGCGCGGCTGGGCGTGCTGGTGGACCACCTGGTGCCGGGCACCAAGGAGTGGCGGATCGCGCAGGCGGTGACGAGCGAGCACGCGTTGGTGGTCGGGCATCCGTACATCGACGTCTGGGAGGCCGTGAAGCCGGCGTCGGTGGGGATCGAGGCATGGCCGCGGGTGCCGCGGGGGCGGGACTGGAAGACGGGGGTGTGCGAGGCGCTGGGGTGGCGGGTCGCCAACACGGGGGAGGCGTGGCGGCGGATCCTGGACTCCGTCCACTCGTACAAGGATCTTGAGCCGCAGCTGCTGGGGAGGGTCGAGGAGCTCATCGACTTCGTGACGGCTCCGTCGTAACAGCTGGGGGCTGCGCCCCCAGACCCCCCTTGTCGGCCCTGGCGGGCCTCGTCCTCAAACGCCGGACGGGCTGAAATCAGCCCCTCCGGCGTTTGAGGAGCGGGGTCCGGGGCGGAGCCCCGGGGTCGGGACGGGAAGGGGCGGCGGGGGCGAACCAACTTCCGGTCAGTCGACCAGGTCACGCACGACCGCGTCGGCCAGCAGCCGCCCCCGCAGGGTGAGTGCCGCGCGGCCCTCCGCGAAGGGCTCCGGACGGAGCAACCCGTCCGACAACGCCCGCCGCGCAGCGGCAAGCCCCTCCGCCCGCAGCAACTCCAACGGCACCCCGTCCAGAAGCCGCAGCTCCAGCAGAATCCGCTCGACCCGCCGGTCCTCGTCCGACAGAACCTCCCGCCCCGCCCCCGGCGACCTCCCCTCCGCCAGCGCCCCCGCATACGCCCCCGGATGCTTCACGTTCCACCACCGCACCCCACCCACGTGCGAGTGCGCCCCGGGCCCCGCCCCCCACCAGTCGGCGCCCCGCCAGTACAGCTCGTTGTGCAGACAACGACCCCCCTCCGAGGTCGCCCAGTTGGACACCTCGTACCAGGAGAACCCCGCCTCGGACAGCCGCTCCTCGGCGATCAGGTACCGGTCGGCGTGGACGTCGTCGTCCGTCATCGGCACCTCGCCCCGCCGGATCCGGCGGGCCAGCTGCGTGCCCTCCTCGACGATCAGCGCGTACGCGCTGACATGGTCGGGCCCCGCGCCGATCGCCGCGTCGAGCGAGGCGCGCCAGTCGTCGTCCGACTCCCCCGGCGTGCCGTAGATCAGGTCGAGGTTGACGTGGTCGAAGCCGGCCGCGCGGGCCTCGGCGACGCACGCCTCGGGCCGGCCGGGGGTGTGGGTGCGGTCGAGGACCTTCAGCACGTGCTGCCGGGCGCTCTGCATGCCGAAGGAGATCCGGTTGAAGCCGCCGGCCCGCAGCTCGGCCAGGTAGGCGGGGTCGACGGACTCCGGGTTGGCCTCCGTGGTGACCTCGGCGTCCGGTGCGAGACCGAACTCCTCGCGGATCGCGCCCAGCATCCGCACCAGGTCGCCCGCGGCGAGCAGGGTGGGCGTGCCTCCGCCGACGAACACCGTGCGCACCGGGCGCGGGTCGTCGCCGAGCACCTTGCGGGCCAGCCGGATCTCGTCGACGAGGGTCTCGGCGTAGTTGTCGCGGGAGGCGAGCACGCCTCCGGTGCCGCGCAGCTCGGTCGCGGTGTAGGTGTTGAAGTCGCAGTAGCCGCAGCGGGTGGCGCAGTAGGGGACGTGCAGGTAGAACCCGAGGGGGCGGTCGGCCGCCCCGGCGAGCGCGGACGCGGGCAGCGCGCCGTCGGCGGGGACGGGCTCGCCGTCGGGGAGTGCGGAAGGCATGTGCTCCATTGTCCCGCACGCGGGCCGTATCCCTCCGCGCCGCCCGGGTCCCCGCCGGTTGCCCGTCGGGGGCCCGTCGGCCGCCCCTCGCGTCATTCCGCCTGGAGCACCAGCAGGGCCATGTCGTCCGCCGGGGGCCGTTGATCGAACTCGTGCACGAGCTGCGTGATCCGGTCCGCTATGGCCCCTGCCCCCATCCCGGCGCAGCCCGCCAGCGCCCGGGCCAGCCCGTCACCGTCGTCGAACTGCCGCGACCCGGAGCGCCGCTCGGTGACCCCGTCGGTGACACAGAGCAGGGTGTCGCCGGAGTACATCTCGAAGGTCTCACTGGTGTACCCGGCGTCCTCGACGACCCCCAGCAGCGTCTGCGGCTGGGCGACGGCCCGCACGCCGCCCTCGGGGTCGAGGAGCAGGGGCAGGGGGTGGCCGGCGGAGGCGAGGGTGCAGCGCACGCCGCCCTCGAAGGGCGCCAGCTCGCCGTACAGCAGGGACAGGAAGCGGGTCTGGGGGCCGTCGCCGGGGGCGGTGGGCCGTGCCCCGGCCGCCACCAGCGCGCGGGCCGCCGCGTCCGCCGCCTCGGTGGCGTCGTCGAGGAGGAGCTGGTTGAGCCGGTCGAGGACGTCGGCGACCCGGTGGCCCTCGCGGGCCAGCAGCCGCAGCCAGGGGCGGACCAGGCCGATGACGACGGCCGCCTCGGGGCCCTTGCCCTGGACGTCGCCGATCGCGAAGCACCAGCGTCCGTGGCCGGCCGGGAAGAGGTCGTAGAAGTCGCCGCTGGGGCCGCCCTTGTCGCACGGTTCGTGGACGAGGGCGCTGCGCACGCCGGGGATCTCGGCGACGGCGCTGGGCAGCAGGCCCCGCTGGAGCACGGCGCTGATGGTGGCCTGGCGGGCGTACTGCCGGGCGGCCCCGATGGCGAGCGCGACCCGTCGTCCGAGGTCCTCGACAAGACCGGTGATCTCGTCGGGGAAGTGGTCGATGCCGCCGCGCCCGATCACCAGCGTGCCGAGCGGGCGGCCCCCGGCGACGAGGCGGTACGCGAGCGCGGTCCCGGGCGGTGCGAGGGCGGGCCCGTCCGCCTCCCCGGCCGACGGTGCGCCGGTGTCTCCGGACACGGCGCACGCCTGCCCGTCGACGCCCCCGGACACGGGGTGATCCGACCCGTCGGCGTGCCAGGACACGGCGGCCGCCGTCCCGCCCTCGTCCTCAGCCGAGGTGCCACGCTCGCGCCCAGGCCGGTGCGAGGCGTCCGCGCGCCCCGGCGCATCCGCGCCCTCGCCCTCCGCGCCGATGGCCCGAGGCCACGGATACGGCACCGGCCCGGTGCCGAGCGGGTCGTCGGCCTGGGGCGGCGGGGTGCGTTCGAGCGCCCGGCTCAGGTCCTCCACCAGATGCTCGCTGGCGTGCCAGACGCGGGCGAGACGGCCCCCCGCGCCGGGCCGGCCGCCGTGCGCGGTGGCCTCGTCCTCCAGCCAGACCGCGCACCAGTCGGCGAGCCGCGGCACGATCAGCTGGCCGGTGAGCGAGGCGACGAGGTCCTCGTCCAGCTGTCCGGCGAGCAGGTCGGACGCCTCGGCCAGGAAGGACAGCGCGCCCCGGCCCAGCCAGGCCCCGTCGCGTCCGGGGCGGCGGGCCAGCCAGTCGTCGCCGTAGGAGGCGGCCCGCCAGGCGTCCCGGGGGCCGTCCCGAGGGCCGTCACGGAGACCGGTGCGCGGGGTGAGGGGATCGAGCGGGTCGGACGCGAGGAGGGCGGCGGCGCGCAGGTCCCGCGCCGGGGCGCGCTCCCCCGCGTACGCGGCGGCCGGGTCGGCGGGCGCCTCCCCGCGCGTCGGCAGCCGCGCCCACACGGTCTTGCTGCCGGCGCGGTAGGTGACGCCCCAGGACTCGGCGAGCGCGGCGACCAGGCGCAGGCCGCGCCCGTACTCGGGGGTGTCGTGCGCCGGCGCCTCCGCGGCGTCGTCGCGCGGCGCGCGGGAGGGGTGCCGGTCGGCGACCTCGACGACGAGCGCCCCCGAGTCCTCCTCCAGCCGGCAGGTCAGCCGCACGTCGGTGCCGGCGTGCACGACCGCGTTGGTGACCAGCTCGCTGGCGACCAGGGCGGCGTCGTCGCCGACCCGGCCGGTGAGGAGGTCGGCGCCGTCGGCCGAGGTCTGCGCCCACTCGGTGAGCGTCTTGCGCAGCAGCGCGCGTGCGGAGCCCGGCGCGAGGGGACTTCCGGACAGCGTGGCCTCCACCCGCGTGCTCCCCCGCGGGTCGGGGGCGCACGAGGTGGTCTCCCGTTGGGTCGGAATGGCCCGCATGGGCAGCTCCCCGGGCAGTTCGTACGAATAGAGCCTCGATCGCTTGCCGACAGGGTGACAGAACGAACCCGCCCCTAAGCGTGGAGTCACGAAAGTGGATCGCTTGTCGGGGGAACAGTGCTACAGGTTCGGTCAGGAACCACGTCACAGCCGCTCGTTTTCGGTCATCGCGGGACGCGAAGGGACGGGCCCGCACCGACCCCGGGGCGGGCCCGTCGACAAGCGCCTCAGGAGAAGTCGAGGACCAGCCGCCCGCGCAGACCACCGGCCTCGAGCAGACGGTGCGCCTCGACCGCGTCGGAGGCGGGCAGGACCTTGGCGACGCGCAGGGACAGCACACCCTCCTCGGCCTGCCGCCGCAGGCCGTCCAGCAGGGCGGTGTCGCCCCGGACGCTCGCCACGAAGACCGGGGCCACCGTGACGCCGCCTTCCGCGGGGCCCTGCCAGCCGCGCAGCGCGACGAGGGCGCCGCCGTCCGCGACCGCGGGGACGGCCTCCTCACGCTGGTCGGAGCCGTCCACCAGGCCGGGCACGCCGTCGGGCGCCAGTTCCCGGATGCGGGCGGCCACGTCCGCGCCCCGGTCGACGACGTGATCGGCGCCGAAGCCGCGCACCAGGTCGCGGTCGTGCGGGGCGGCGTCCGCCACGACGGTCAGGCCGTCCGCCTTGGCGAGTTCGACGGTGTAGCCGCCGACGGCGCCCGCCGCGCCGGTCACGGCGACGGTCGCGCCCTTCGGCAGCGCCAGGGTGTCCAGGGCCAGCCGGGCGGTGGCGGCGTTCATCAGGAGGGTGGACGCCTCGGCGTGGCCGGTCCCGGCGGGCGCGGGGACGACGGACTCCGCGGGCACGACGATCTGTTCGGCGTAGGCGCCGCGCGCGCCGGTGGGCACGGCGAGGGCGACGACCCGTTGCCCCACGCTCAGCCGGCCGTCGGCGCCGGGGCCGAGCTGGTCGATCACGCCGGCCGCGTCCATGCCGGGCACGTACGGGGGCGGGACGTCCGTCGTCCGGGCGGCGTAGACGCCGGTGCGGAGCATGGCGTCGGTGGGGTTCACGGCCGCGGCGTGCACCCTGATGCGGACCTCGCCGGGTCCCGCCTCAGGGGTGGGGAGGTCCAGCTCCCGCAGAACGCCGGGACCGCCGTAGGTGCTCAATCCGATTGCCTTCATGGCGGGAGGCAACCGCGCCGGCCCGCGTCCGCATTCCCGGAAACGGCCACGGGAAGCGGAGGGACGGCGTCGGCCGGGGGACGGGGTCTCCCGGCCGACGGGGTGTCACTTCTCGCGCGTGCCCTCGTACATCTCCTCGATGAGGTGCTTGTACTCGCGCTCCACCACCGGGCGCTTGAGCTTCAGGCTCGGGGTGATCTCGCCGTGCTCCACGTCGAGGTCTCGCGGCAGCAGGCGGAACTTCTTGATGGTCTGCCAGCGCTGGAGACCCTCGTTGAGCTGCTTGACGTAGCCGTCGACCATCTCGACCGTGGCGGGCGCGGCGACGATCTCCGCGTACGGCTTGCCCTCCAGGCCGTTCTCGGCCGCCCAGGCGGTGAGGGCGGCCTCGTCGAGGGCGATGAGGGCGGTGCAGTAGTTCCGGTCGGCGCCGTGGACGAGGATGTTGGAGACGTACGGGCAGACCGCCTTGAACTGTCCCTCGACCTCGGCGGGCGCGATGTACTTGCCGCCGGAGGTCTTGATCAGGTCCTTCTTGCGGTCGGTGATGCGCAGGTAGCCGTCGGCGGACAGCTCGCCGATGTCGCCGGTGTGGAACCAGCCGTCCTCCTCCAGGACCTCGGCGGTCTTGTCGGGGAGGTTGTGGTAGCCCTGCATGATGCCGGGGCCGCGCAGCAGGATCTCGCCGTCGTCGGCGATACGGACCTCGGTGCCGGGCAGCGGCTTGCCGACGGTGCCGGTGCGGTAGGCCTCGCCGGGGTTGACGAAGGAGGCCGCGGAGGACTCGGTGAGGCCGTAGCCCTCGAGGATGTGGATGCCG
The DNA here is from genome assembly GCF_042647945.1 of Streptomyces lusitanus. Taxonomy (NCBI): domain Bacteria; kingdom Bacillati; phylum Actinomycetota; class Actinomycetes; order Kitasatosporales; family Streptomycetaceae; genus Streptomyces; species Streptomyces lusitanus. The sequence goes on along the minus strand of NZ_JBHRWL010000011.1, from coordinate 44,449 downwards.
GCGCCGGCGAAGAAGTAGCCGATCTCGGGGGCGAGGGCGGCGGAGCCGGAGACGCAGGCGCGGAGGTTGCCGCCGAAGGCCTCGCGGATCTTGGCGTAGACGAGCTTGTCGGCGAGGGCGTACTTGGTGCGCAGTCCGGCGGGGGCGGTCGCGCTGCCGGTGCGGCGGAAGTTGTCCTGGGTGACCTTGGCGTACTCGCGGGCGACGCCCGCGGCCCACTGGAAGATCTTGTACTTGGCGCCGCCGCCGGCCTTCGCCTTGGCGGCCACGCCGTTGTAGACCTTCTCGAAGATGCGCGGCACGGCGGCCATGTAGGTGGGCCGGACCACCGGCAGATTGTCGATGATCTTGTCGACGCGGCCGTCGACCGCGGTGACGTGGCCGACCTCGATCTGGCCGGAGGTGAGCACCTTGCCGAAGACGTGCGCCAGCGGCAGCCACAGGTACTGCACGTCGTCCCCGCTGACCAGGCCGGTCGCGGCGATCGCCTTGGCCATGTACGACCAGTTGTCGTGCGGCAGGCGCACGCCCTTGGGGCGGCCGGTGGTGCCGGAGGTGTAGATGAGGGTGGCGAGCTGGTCCTTGGTGAGGGCCGCGACCCGCTCCTTGATCAGCTCCGGTTCCTTCAGGAGGCGGGCGGCGCCGCGCATCTCCAGCTCGGCCAGGGTGATGACGAAGTCGTCGGTGTCGACGCCCTCCGCGTCGACCACCACCACGCGGGTCAGCTCGGGCAGCGCGTCACGCTTGGCGACGGCCTTGGCGACCTGCTCGGCGTTCTCCGCGATCAGCACCCGGCTCTGCGAGTCGGAGAGGATGTACGCCGACTCCTCGGCGTTGGTCTGCGGGTAGATCGTGGTGGTGGCGGCGCCTGCGCAGAGGATGCCGAGGTCGGTGAGGATCCACTCGACCCGGGTGGCGGAGGCGAGGGCGACCCGCTCCTCCGGGCGCACGCCCAGTTCGATCAGGCCGGCCGCGATGGAGTGGACGCGCTCGGCGGCCTCGGCCCAGGTCAGCGACTTCCAGTCGTCCGGGCCCTCGCCGGAGGCCGGCGGGACCGGGTAGCGGTAGGCCTCGGCGTCCGGTGTGGCCGCCACACGCTCCAGGAAGAGGCTCGCCACGCTCGGCGGACGGTTCTCGATCAGTGTCTGTGTGTCGCTCACGACATCCTCCGGGGCCCGCGACGGTGCGGCTGGCTCAGTGCGGCTGGGGTTTCCACGCGACGTTGTTTAACTCGCGAGTAACTATCGAGCACGGACAGAGTAAAGGTCGACCGGCCACCGCGTAAGGGGTCACGGCCTGTAACTTCACACAGACGGGCACGTGAGGAACGCGCGAGGCCCGCCGCACACAGGTGCGACGGGCCCCGATTCGCCCGGTTCGCGGAGTGACCCCCGGTAACCTTCGGCTACTTCTTGGCCTTGCCGGAACCCGCGTTCTCGTCGCTGGAGAGGACGGCGATGAAGGCCTCCTGCGGAACCTCCACGGAACCCACCATCTTCATCCGCTTCTTGCCTTCCTTCTGCTTCTCCAGCAGCTTCCGCTTACGGGAGATGTCACCGCCGTAGCACTTGGCGAGGACGTCCTTGCGGATGGCGCGGATGGTCTCGCGGGCGATGACGCGGGAGCCGATGGCCGCCTGGATGGGCACCTCGAAGGCCTGGCGCGGGATGAGTTCGCGCAGCTTGGCGACGAGCCGCACCCCGTACGCGTACGCCGCGTCCTTGTGGGTGATCGCGGAGAACGCGTCCACCTTGTCGCCGTGCAGCAGGATGTCCACCTTGACCAGGCTGGACGTCTGCTCGCCGGTGGGCTCGTAGTCGAGGGAGGCGTAACCGCGGGTCTTGGACTTCAGCTGGTCGAAGAAGTCGAAGACGATCTCGGCGAGCGGCAGGGTGTAGCGGATCTCCACCCGGTCCTCGGAGAGGTAGTCCATGCCGAGCATGACGCCGCGCCGGTTCTGGCACAGCTCCATGATCGAGCCGATGAACTCGCTGGGCGCGAGGATCGTGGCCCGCACGACCGGCTCGTACACCTCGTCGATCTTGCCCTCGGGGAACTCGCTCGGGTTGGTGACGGTGTGCTCGCTGCCGTCCTCCATGACCACGCGGTAGACCACGTTCGGCGCGGTGGCGATCAGGTCGAGCCCGAACTCGCGCTCCAGCCGCTCGCGGATGACGTCCAGGTGCAGCAGGCCGAGGAAGCCGACGCGGAAGCCGAAGCCGAGCGCGGCGGAGGTCTCCGGCTCGTAGACCAGGGCGGCGTCGTTGAGCTGGAGCTTGTCCAGGGCCTCGCGCAGCTCCGGATAGTCCGAGCCGTCCAGCGGGTACAGCCCGGAGAACACCATCGGCTTGGGGTCCTTGTAGCCGCCGAGGGCCTCCGTTGCGCCCTTGGACTGGCTGGTGACCGTGTCGCCGACCTTCGACTGGCGGACGTCCTTCACACCGGTGATCAGGTAGCCCACCTCGCCGACGCCGAGGCCGTCGGCGGAGAGCATCTCCGGCGAGTTGGTGCCGATCTCCAGCAGCTCGTGCGTGGCGCCGGTGGACATCATCCGGATCCGCTCACGCTTGTTGAGCTGCCCGTCGATGACACGGACGTACGTCACGACACCGCGGTAGGAGTCGTAGACCGAGTCGAAGATCATCGCGCGGGCGGGGGCGTCGGCGACGCCGACCGGCGCCGGGATGTCGGCGACCACGCGGTCCAGCAGCGCCTCGACGCCGATACCGGTCTTCGCGGACACCTTCAGCACGTCGTCGGGCTCACAGCCGACCAGGTTCGCCAGCTCCTCGGCGAACTTCTCCGGCTGCGCGGCCGGCAGGTCGATCTTGTTCAGCACCGGGATGATCGTCAGGTCGTTCTCCATCGCCAGGTACAGGTTGGCGAGGGTCTGCGCCTCGATGCCCTGGGCGGCGTCGACGAGGAGGATGGTCCCCTCGCACGCGGCGAGCGACCGGGAGACCTCGTACGTGAAGTCGACGTGCCCCGGGGTGTCGATCATGTTGAGGATGTGCGTCTTGCTCTTGTCGTGGGTCGGGGCCCACGGCAGACGCACCGCCTGGGACTTGATCGTGATGCCGCGCTCGCGCTCGATGTCCATGCGGTCGAGGTACTGAGCGCGCATCTGCCGCTGCTCGACCACACCGGTCAGCTGGAGCATCCGGTCGGCGAGCGTGGACTTGCCGTGGTCGATGTGCGCGATGATGCAGAAATTGCGGATCAGCGCCGGGTCGGTACGGCTCGGCTCGGGCACATGGCTGGGGATCGCGGGCACGCAGGGTCCTGATTCTTGAGGCGTCCGCATACGTGTGCTTGTCCGTCTGCGGTCTCGGGTCGGATCGATACGTAGCCTCCATGGTCCCACGGGTGGCGACCGGGGACGGGTTTGGGCCACGGAATGGCCCGCTGGTAGTGTAGGGGGCTGTGTCTCATGCCCTCTCAGCGCGAGGCACACCCCAAGAAATCACCCGGTGCGAAGCCGTGCGTCAGCGCACGGCCCGTGCCAGAACCTGTAGAGGCTCATTCGTGGCGAACATCAAGTCCCAGATCAAGCGGAACAAGACCAACGAGAAGGCCCGGCTGCGCAACAAGGCCGTCAAGTCCTCTCTGAAGACCGCGATCCGCAAGGCCCGTGAGGCCGCCGCCGCGGGTGACGCCGAGAAGGCCACCGAGTACCAGCGCGCCGCTGCGCGCCAGCTCGACAAGGCCGTCTCGAAGGGCGTCATCCACAAGAACCAGGCCGCCAACAAGAAGTCGGCGCTGGCTCGCAAGGTCGCGGCCGTCAAGGGCTGAACCACCCTGATCTGACCGTCGGCGGGACCCGGGCGGGCCCTCTCTCATCCGCCCCCGGCCGACACACCGGAGCCCGTACGCGGCCTGCGTTCGCCACGCGGGTACGGGCTCGACAGCTTCAACCGAAGGCCCCGTCCTCCTCACCCTTCCCCAGGGTGGGGGGCGGGGCCTTCGCGCACCCGGCGCTACGACCAGAAGTCGTTCACCACGTCGAGGTCCGCGGCGCATTCGTCGAGGTCGGTGATCTTGTCCCCGACGATCCGGAAGACGATGCCTCCGTCCTCGTCCACGTGCCGGCCCCGCCGGTCCGCCGTGAAGTGGTGCAGTGTCACGGCGTGCCCCCTGCCGTCGACGAGGACCTGCCGCAGCTCGACCCTGAACGTCCCGTCGGTCTCCTCACCGAGCCGCCGGTACATGTCGAGGATCGCGTCATGTCCCTTGAAGTCGCCCGACAGGATCCCGGTCCCGGGCACATGGTGCGTGGCGTCGGCCGCCATGAGGCCGCGCAGGGTGTCCATGTCCCCGCGCGTGAAGGCGTCGTACCCCTTGCGGACCAGTTGCGCGTTCGGATGTTCAGCCATGTCGCTCGCCACCTCTCGTACCTGGCGGCCTGGGCTGACAGGTCCGATTGTCCTCTCCGTGCGGCGCGGTGCCACATGGAGCACCGACAGTGGGCGAGCCGATGTCCGGCGGAGGCGGCTGGCGTGCGGCGGGTGGTTACGCCCGTCGTCCGGAGCGGGCCGCGCGGGCGATGGTGACGACCGCCTTCTCCAGGGCGTACTCCGGGTCGTCCCCGCCGCCCTTCACGCCCGCGTCCGCCTCGGCGACCGCGCGCAGCGCCACGGACACGCCGTCCGGGGTCCAGCCGCGCATCTGCTGCCGCACGCGGTCGATCTTCCAGGGCGGCATGCCCAGCTCGCGCGCCAGGTCGGCGGGCCGGCCGCCGCGCGCCGAGGACAGCTTGCCGATGGCCCGCACGCCCTGCGCCAGCGCGCTGGTGATCAGCACCGGGGCCACCCCGGTCGACAGCGACCAGCGCAGCGCCTCCAGGGCCTCCGCCGTACGTCCCTCGACCGCCCGGTCGGCGACCGTGAAGCTCGACGCCTCGGCCCGCCCGGTGTAGTAGCGGCCGACGACGGCCTCGTCGATGGTGCCCTCGACGTCCGCGACGAGCTGCGTCACCGCGGAGGCCAGCTCGCGCAGGTCGGAGCCGATGGCGTCGACGAGCGCCTGGCACGCCTCGGGCGTGGCCGAACGCCCCGCCGTCCGGAACTCGCCCCGCACGAACGCCAGCCGGTCCGCCGGCTTGGTCATCTTCGGGCAGGCCACCTCACGGGCGCCCGCCTTGCGCGCCGCGTCGAGCAGGCCCTTGCCCTTCGCGCCGCCCGCGTGCAGCAGCACGAGGGTGATCTCCTCGGCGGGCGAGGCCAGGTACGCCTTGACGTCCTTGACCGTGTCGGCCGACAGGTCCTGCGCGTTGCGCACGACGACGACCTTGCGCTCGGCGAACAGCGAGGGGCTGACCAGCTCGGCGAGCGTGCCCGGCTGGAGCTGGTCCGGGGTCAGGTCGCGGACGTCCGTGTCGGCGTCGGACGCCTTCGCGGCGACCACCACCTCCCGCACGGCACGGTCGAGCAGCAGCTCCTCCTGGCCCACGGCGAGCGTCACGGGGGCGAGCAGGTCGTCGGATGCGTTCTTCCTGGCCATCGCCGACAAGCATCCCACGGGCCACCGACATCACTCCCCGCCCGGGCTGCGGGGCTACGGCTCCTCGCGCCAGCCGTCCCACCGGGCGACGAACTCGTTCAGCTCGCCGGCGTCCAGCCGGCCCGCCTCGTCCCGCAGAAGGACGAGCCACTGCGCGTCCTCCGCGTCGTCCTCGCCCGCGAGGGCGTCCCGCACGAGCCGCGGCTCCTCGTCCACGCCGAAACGCTCCTCCAGCGCCTCGGCCACCTCCTCGGCCGCGTCCCGGTCGGGCAGCACCAGCACATGTCGCACATCACTCACACGGCTCATTGTCCGGTACCGGCTCAGCCGTCCGTCCGCCCGCCCCGCACCGCCGGCACCGCGTCCAGCGCGATCCCGAACTCGTCCCGGTAGATCGCCAGCACCTCCGCGTCCGACCCGCTCTCGTGCTCCTCCCGCGTGCCGTCCGGGGCGGTGCGGGTCAGCCGGCGGCCGCTCAGCGTGATCCGCCCGCCGTCGGCGGTGACCCGCGAGCACACCAGCGACCGGGTGAAGTGCGAGTGCGGCGAGGTGCGGTGCCACCAGGCCCCGGCCGTGAAGTCGCCGAGCGCCCTGGGCCGCGTCTCCAGCCGGTACACCGGCCGCCCGTCACGCAGCACGTCCAGGTCCGCCGCCTCGTGCCCGCCGCGCACCCCGGCCGCGTCCGCCTCCGCCTCCGCGATCCGGAACACGCCCACCGGATCCCGCTGCTCCCCTCGCTCCGCGAAGACCAGCGGCACATGGAAGTGCGACCCGAACCCGACGTCCGCCAGCCAGTCCCCGCCGTCCTCCGTCCGCACCCGCAGCGCGAGATGGTCGTACGGGATGCCCAGCCGGCCCTCGTCCCCGTACACGCGTGCCGCGAGCAGCGTGACGTCGTAGCCGAGCGCGGTGAGCAACGCCCCGAAGGCGCCGTTGAGTTCGTAGCAGAACCCGCCGCGCCGGGCCGTCACCACCTTGTCCACCAGCCGCTTGCCGTCCAACACGATCTCCTCGCCGAGATGCACGGACAGGTTTTCGAACGGCACGGTCTCCAGATGCCGCAGATGCAGCTCCCGCAGCGCGTCCGGCGTGGGCCGGGCGGGCCGCGACACCCCCAGACGGCGCAGATAGGCGTCGGCGGTCGCGGTGTCGATGGCCTCGGTCATGCCCTCAGTGTCGCGCCACCTCCAGCTCTCCGTCCCCGCCCGCACCGGGCACGACCGCCAGCGCCCCGTCCCGGTCGGTCCGCAGCACCGCCGCTCCCCCGGCCCGCAGGGCGGCGACCGTGCTCGGGGCCGGGTGTCCGTACGTGTTGTCCTCACCGGTGCTGATCAACGCCAGGCGCGGTGCGGCCAGTCGTATGAGGCCGGGGTCCTGGTAGGCCGAACCGTGGTGGGCGACCTTGAGGACGTCGACGCCGGCGAGGCCCCGCGCCGCGGGTGAGCGGGCCAGGGCACGCTGGGCCGGGGGTTCCAGGTCGCCGAGGAGGAGCAGGCGCAGGCCCTCGGTGCGGACCAGCATGGCGACGCTGGCGTCGTTCGGGCCCTCCAAGGCCGGGTGGCCCCCGGGCGGCGGCCACAGCACCTCCCAGGTGAGGTCGCCGGCCCGGCGCCGCTCCCCGGCGACGACCCGGGTCACCGGGACGCCGGCGGCGGCCGCTGCTTTCCGGACGGCCGCCACTTGGTCGGCCGGTTCCTCCAGGGCCGTGGTCCCGATGCCGCCCACCTCGCGCCCGCGCAGCACTCCGGTCAGCCCGGCCACATGGTCGGCGTGGAAGTGGGTCAGGATCACGAGCGGGACCCGGGTGACGCCCAGGGAGCGCAGGCAGTCGTCGACGAGCAGCGGATCGGGTCCGGCGTCCACGACCACGCCGGTGCCCTCGCCCGCGGCCAGCACCAGCGCGTCGCCCTGGCCGACGTCGCACATCACCATGCGCCAGCCGGGCGGCGGCCAGCCCGTGACGGCCCGGGTCAGTGGCCGCGGCTGCACCACCAGCAGTGTCAGCAGCAGCGCGCACGCCGCGCACCACCAGGGGTGCCGCAGCAGCCGGCGTCCCACGAGCAGGACGACCAGGGTGACGGCGCCGAGGGCCGCCGCCCCCGCCCAGCTGCCCGGCCAGTCCACTCCGGAACCGGGCAGCGCCGCCCCGGTTCTGGCGACCTGCGCGATCCACTCCGCGGGCCAGCTCGCGCACCACGCCACCGCCTTGGCCAACGGCATCGCGACCGGCGCGGTGGCCAGGGCGAGGAATCCGAGCACGGTGGCGGGAGCGAGCGCGGCCTCGGCGAGCAGGTTGCAGGGGATCGCCACCAGGCTCACCCGGGCCGACAGCACGGCCACCACCGGGGCGCAGAGCGCCTGCGCGGCACCTGCGGCGGCCAGCGCCTCCGCGAGGCGGGGCGGCACCCCGTGGCGGCGCAGCCCCTCGCTCCAGCGCGGGGCGACGGTGAGCAGCGCACCGGTCGCCAGCACGGAGAGCAGGAAGCCGTAACTGCGGGCCAGCCAGGGGTCGTACAGCACCAGGAGCAGGACCGCCGTCGCCAGCGCCGGGATCAGGGACCTGCGGCGGCCGGTGGCGAGCGCGAGCAGCGCCACGGAGCCGCAGGCGGCGGCCCGCAGCACGCTGGGATCGGGCCGGCAGACGACCACGAATGCCAGGGACAGCGCAGCTCCGAGTACCGCCGTGGTCCGCAGCGAGATGCCGACGCGGGGCGCGAGCCCCCGTCGCTCGGCCCGCTGCGCCAGCCCCGGCGGGCCGAGGAGCAGGGCGAGCAGGATGGTGAAGTTGGACCCGGACACGGCGAGGGTGTGCGTGAGGTCGGTCTCGTGGAACGCCTGGTCCAGCTCCGGCGTCACCCGTGAGATGTCCCCGACGACCAGTCCCGGCAGAAGCGCCCGCGCGTCCTCCGACAGGTCATCGGTCGCCTCCCGCAGCCCGCCCCGCAATTGCCCCGCGAGCCGCTGCGGGGCCGAAGGGCCGCCCACCGCCCGAGGGCCGTCACGCCCGTCCACCCGGAGCACCGCCGCGAACCGGTCGCCGCCCTGCATCGCCGGCGCGAACCTCGCCTCGACCCGCAGCCGGGTGGAGGGGAGCAGGGCCAACCAGGGCGAATCCTGGTGGTCGGCGGACGGGGCCGTGTCCTCCTGGTCGCCGGGGGCGATCATCAGCAGCACGGGTGCCCTGGTCCTGCGGGTCGCCGCACCGGCCCGGTCCACGCGCCGCACATCGGCCTCGATCAGCAAGGACACCGGGGCCATGTGGTTGCCGCTGACCCGGGGCCGGGTGAGCCGTGGATCCGCGGTGACCTCCACCTCCGCGACCGCACGGGCGTACTCCCGGGCCAGCTCGGGGACGGGACCGCGCCGGACGTCCGCGCCGTGCAGGCCCGCCGAGGCGGCGGCAGCAGCGACGCACAGCAGGGTGGCCGCTACGGCATGGGCGGTGATGCGCGCCCGCCCGGTGACGGGCCCCTGCCCGGTGGGGCCGCGGCGAGCCGGGAGCAGGCGGCCGCGTGCCCCGAGCAGGACGGCGGCCAGCAGGGCCGAGGCGATCACGGCGGCCACGGTCCAGCCGGGCGGGGCGTGCAGCATCACCGCCGCCGTGGCCCAGGCGGCGAGGGCGGGCGGGACCAGCCGGAGATCGGTGGGTCCCTCCTGGCGCGGACGGGAGGCGCCCGGACGGTCGGCCGGGACGTCGTGGACGACGGCAGTGCGGGTGCTCATGGCCGCACGAGGTCGCGCAGGTCGGCGAAGCGGCGGTCCCCGATGCCGTTGACCTCCCGCAGCTCGTCCACCGAACGGAAACCGCCGTTGCGGGTGCGGTGGTCGACGATGTGCCGGGCGAGGACGGGACCGACCCCGGGGAGGGTGTCGAGCTGCTCGACGGTGGCGGTGTTGAGGGACACCGGAGCCGTGGGGCCTGCCGCCGTCCCTGCGCCCGCCGGAGCCGCGGGGGCCGCCGCTCCGCCCGGTGCGGGGCCGCCGACCACCAACTGCTCACCGTCGACGAGGAACCGGGCGCGGTTGAGGCCGCCCGTCCTCGTGCCGGGACGTACTCCGCCGGCCGCTTTCAGCGCGTCCTCGACCCGTGAGCCCGCGGGCAGCCGGTGGACGCCCGGGTCCCTCACCTTGCCGCTGACGTCGACCACGATCTCGGGAGCCGCCGGTCCGCCCGCCGGCCCCGGGAAGCCGGACGCGCCAGGAGCGCCCGGCACACTTCCTGGCTCGTCCGCGCTGCTTCCCCGCGCGGCCGGAGCCGCCCGTACCACCTCCGGTGCCTTCACCGGCTGGGTGCGCCCGGTCCAGAAATGCTGCACGGCGAACACCAGGGCGAGCACCAGCAGCGCCGACAACGCCACGACACCGCGCCGCTCCAGCCCGCACCGGGCCTGCACCCACAGCGGCAGCCGCTCCCGCAGCGCGGGGCCCCAACGCCCGGGCGCAGGCCCTGGCGGCGACCACGGCGGCGCCCCCGGCTCGGGCACCCCGTCGGGCGTCTCCCCCTCCGCCGATTCCGGAGGGCCGGCCGCGTCACGGCCATAACGCGACCCAGGCAGGCGTACGGGACAGGTGGCCGGCTCCTCACCCCCCGGCCCGACGCCGAGAAACCGCCCCGGACGGGCCGCGTCCGCGCTCCCGCCCGACCCGGCCGCCGAACGCGTCCCCGTACGGTCCGGCAGCCGCCTCAACTCCAGCGTCCGCTCCACCGTCGCCTCGCGCCGCCGTCCCACACCGACCCGAGGCCTCGTCAGCAGCGCATGCCCCGCCACCCCCTGACGGTCCACCACCACGACCCGGCGACGGGGCAGCGAAGGCACGGAACCCTTCGCACCCGCCAACGCGCCACCCGCCCGCGCCCAACTGGGCGTCCTCCGCGCCGGACGCCCGCCGCGCACCACGGCCTCACCGCCGAACAGCGTCTCGGCGCGACGCCGGATCTCCTCCCCCGGGTCCCGGCGGTCGCCGTCCCGGACCCACGCGCGCGTGCGGCCCGCGCGACCCCGGCGGTGACGGTGGTGACGGTGGCGGTTGTGGGACGTGCGGCCGTCGGACAGCGGCCCGCGCCCCGGACCGCTCGTCGGAACCGCTGTGCGTGTGTGTGATCGAAGTGCCATGCGACGAGGGTCGGGCACAACCCCGCCCCCGCGGTGATCTTGGTCAAAACCCGTGGACGAGCGCCCTCTTGTGGACAACTCCGTCACCCGACCGAGGGAGGGCAGCCCACACCCGGCGGGAGGGCAGCCCACACCCGGGCCCCCACCACCACGCCCCCTACCGCGCCGAGACCACGACCCCCAGCAACCCCGGCCCCGTGTGCGCCCCGATCACCGCGCCCACCTCGCTGACGTGCAGCTCGGACAGTCCCGGCAGCCGCGTGCGGAGCCGGTCCGCCAGCGCCGAGGCGCGTTCCGGGGCGGCGAGATGGTGGACGGCGACGTCCACCTCCGCGCCTCCCGCGCGGTCCGCCGCGATCTCCTCCAGGCGGGCGATCGCCTTGGACGCCGTACGCACCTTCTCCAGCGGCTCGATACGCCCGCCCGCCAGCTGAAGCAGCGGCTTCACGGCGAGGGCGGAGCCCAACAGGGCCTGCGCCGCGCCGATCCGGCCGCCCCGGCGCAGATAGTCGAGCGTGTCGACGTAGAAGTAGGCCGCCGTCCCCGCCGCCCGTTTCTCCGCCGCGGTGACCGCCTCGTCCATGGTGCCGCCCGCCTCCGCGGTCTCCGCGGCGGCCAGCGCGCAGAAGCCCAGGGCCATCGCGATCATGCCGGTGTCGACCACGCGGACCGGCACCGGCGCCTCGCGGGCCGCGAGGACCGCCGCGTCGTAGGTGCCGGACAGCTCGGCGGAGAGGTGGAGCGAGACGATGCCGGTCGCACCGGACTCGGCGACCCTGCGGTAGGTCTCCGCGAACAGTTCGGGGCTGGGGCGGGACGTCGTGACGGGACGCCGCTTCTGCAAAGCCTGGGCGAGACTGCGGGTGGAGATCTCGGTGCCCTCCTCGAGGGCCCGGTCTCCCAGCACCACGGTCAGGGGTACCGCGGTGATGCCGTGCCGCTCCATCGTCCGGGCCGGAAGGTAGGCCGTTGAATCGGTGACGATCGCGACATGGCGGGACATGAGCTGGAGGTTACCTGCCGTGGTGGCCGTGCGGCAGCCCGGGCCCGTGGGGCGTCGTCCGCCGTGGAGTGGTCATCGCCGCTCAGGCGGTCGTCACGTGGTGCTCTCGGGGCGCGGCTTCTTCTGCCAGGGGTAGGTGGGACGCGGGGCGGCCGGTGCGATGGCGGGCCGCTCCCCGTCGCCCTGCTGCGGCTCGGCCTCCTGCCGCGCGGTGTCCGGCCAGGTCTGGCCGGGTCCCGCGGCGTCGGCGGCCGGCGCCTCGGGCCACCTCGGGGGCGTGGGCGCGGCCGGCTGCTGGTCGGAGGTGGTCCAGTGGCGCAGGGCGCCGGCCTCCATGTCGATCTGCGCGCTCAGCGACTCCAGGTCGTCGTCCGCGAAGCGGCGGGCGCGGTCGCGGGTCGCCCAGCGCAGGGAGTCGGCGGAACTGGTGATGCGCTCGGTGCGCTCACGCAGGTCGGGCAGGCGCGCGGACAGCGTGGCGCGGTCCGGCTCGCCCTCCAGGCGGCGCAGTTCCGCGTCGAGCTCGTGGCCGTGCGCGCTGAGGCGCTGGAAGAGCGCGAGGGACTCCTTCACCGAGTCGTCCTCGGCGGCGACCGCCTCCAACGCGTCCTGCGTGGCGCGCATCGAGGTGCGCAGCCTCAGCCGGAGCTGGGCGATCTCGCCGGCCGGGCCGGTCTGCGCGAACGCCTTGGCGCGCAGGGTGTGGTCCTCGACCGTGCGGCGGGCCTGGTGGATGTGGCGGTCCGCGCTGCGCTTGGCGGCGCCGACGACCTTCACCGTGGCGTACACGCCCAGGGCGACGAAGAGCACGAAGAGCAGGGCGATCACTGCGAACACCGCTTCCACGAGGCTCCTCCTTCGGGCACGTACGGCCTGTCCCGGCACCTGTCGTGCCGCTCCTCCACGGTAAACGCAACGGGCAGGCCCGGAGTTCCGCCGGAACCCCGAACCTGCCCGCACACACCGCGCCCGCTACCCGTAAGGGTCAGCCGGGCACCGTCACGCCGGAACGATGTTCACCAGCTTCGGCGCCCGCACGATCACCTTGCGGATCCCCGCGCCGTCCAGCGCCGCGACCACCCGGTCGTCGGCCAGCGCCGTCTTCTCCAGTTCGTCGTCGGAGATGCCGGGCGACACCTCCAGCCGCGCCTTCACCTTGCCCTTGATCTGGACCACGCAGGTGACGGTCTCGTCGACCACGTACGCCGGGTCGGCCACCGGGAAGTCCCGGTGCACCACGGAGTCGGTGTGGCCCAGCTTGCGCCACAGCTCCTCGGCGACGTGCGGGGCCAGCGGCGCCACCAGCAGCACCAGCGACTCCGCGACCGACCGCGGCAGCGGGCCCGTCCGCTTGGTCAGGTGGTTGTTCAGCTCGGTGACCTTGGCGATGGCGGTGTTGAAGCGCATGCCCTCCAGGTCGCCGCGGACGCCGTCGATCGCCTTGTGCAGGGCGCGCAGGGTGTCCTCGTCGACGTCGCCCCCGTCGACGACGGTGACCTCACCGGTCGCCTCGTCGACGATGTTGCGCCACAGCCGCTGCAGCAGGCGGAACTGGCCGACGACCGCGCGGGTGTCCCAGGGGCGGGACACGTCCAGCGGGCCCATGGCCATCTCGTACAGGCGCAGGGTGTCGGCGCCGTACTCGGCGCAGATCTCGTCCGGGGTGACCGCGTTCTTCAGGGACTTGCCCATCTTGCCCAGCAGGCGGGTGACGCGCTCGCCCTGGTACCAGTAGCCGCCGTCGCGCTCCTCCACCTCGGCGGCCGGCACGGCGATGCCCCGGCTGTCGCGGTAGACGTAGGCCTGGATCATGCCCTGGTTGAACAGCTTGTGGAACGGCTCGGCCGAGGAGACGTGGCCCAGGTCGTACAGCACCTTGGACCAGAAGCGGGCGTACAGCAGGTGCAGCACGGCGTGTTCGGCGCCGCCGACGTACAGGTCGACGCCGCCGTGCGGCATGCCCTCGCGCGGGCCCATCCAGTACTGCTCGATCTCCGGGTCGACCAGCTTCTCGGAGTTGTGCGGGTCCAGGTAGCGCAGCTCGTACCAGCAGGAACCGGCCCAGTTGGGCATGGTGTTGGTCTCGCGGCGGTACTTCTTCGGCCCGTCGCCCAGGTCCAGGGTGACGTTCACCCAGTCCTCGTTGCGCGACAGCGGCGTCTCGGGCTGGGTGTCGGCGTCGTCCGGGTCGAAGGTGCGGGGGCTGTAGTCGTCGACCTCGGGCAGCTCCAGCGGCAGCATCGACTCGGGCAGCGCGTGGGCGATGCCGTCCTCGTCGTAGACGATCGGGAAGGGCTCGCCCCAGTAGCGCTGGCGGCTGAACAGCCAGTCGCGCAGGCGGAAGTTGACGGTGCCCTCGCCGTGGCCCTCGCGCTCCAGCCACTCGGTGATGCGTGCCTTGGCCTCGGTGACGCCCAGGCCGTCCAGACTGACGTGCTCGCCGGAGGAGTTGACGATCTTCGCGTCGTGGGAGACGAAGGCGTCGTCCCATGTCGCGGGGTCGGTGCCGCGGCCGTCGGTCGGCTCGACCACGCAGACGACGGGCAGTTCGAAGGCGCGGGCGAACGCGAAGTCGCGGGTGTCGTGGCCGGGGACGGCCATGATCGCGCCGGTGCCGTAGCCCATCAGGACGTAGTCGGCGATGAAGACGGGCACCTGCCGGCCGTTGACCGGGTTGGTCGCGTAGGCGCCGGTGAAGACGCCGGTCTTGTCCTTGGCCTCGGCCTGGCGCTCGACGTCGGACTTGGAGGCGGCCTGGGCGCGGTAGGCGGCGACGGCCTCGGCAGGCGTGGCGTGGCCGCCGGTCCACACCTCGTGGGTGCCCTCGGGCCAGGCGGCGGGGGTGAACTTCTCGACCAGCGGGTGCTCGGGCGCCAGCACCATGTAGGTGGCGCCGAACAGGGTGTCGGGGCGGGTCGTGAAGACGGTGATGTTCTCGCCGTCGATGGGGAAGTCGACGCGGGCGCCCTCGGAGCGGCCGATCCAGTTGCGCTGCTGCAGCTTGATCGCCTCGGGCCAGTCCAGGGCGTCCAGGTCGTCCAGCAGGCGGTCGGCGTAGGCCGTGATGCGCATGTTCCACTGGCGCAGCTTGGCCTTGAAGACGGGGAAGTTGCCGCGCTCGGAGCGGCCGTCGGCGGTGACCTCCTCGTTGGCCAGCACGGTGCCCAGGCCGGGGCACCAGTTGACCGGCGCGTCGGAGGCGTAGGCCAGGCGGAACTCGCCCAGGACGTCGGCGCGCTCGGCCTCGCTCAGCTCGCTCCACGCGCGCGTGTGACCGGGGACGGGGCGCTCACCGGACTCGAACTGCGCGACCAGCTCGGAGATCGGGCGGGCCTTCTTCGCCTCGTCGTCGTACCAGGAGTTGAAGATCTGCAGGAAGATCCACTGGGTCCACTTGTAGTAGTCCGGGTCGATCGTGGCGAACGACCGGCGCTTGTCGTGGCCCAGGCCCAGCCGGCGCAGCTGGACCTGCATGTTCTTGATGTTGGCCTCGGTGGACACGCGCGGGTGCGTGCCGGTCTGCACCGCGTACTGCTCGGCGGGCAGGCCGAAGGCGTCGAAGCCCAGGGTGTGCAGGACGTTGTGCCCGGTCATGCGCTGGAAGCGGGCGTAGACGTCGGTGGCGATGTAGCCCAGCGGGTGTCCGACGTGCAGGCCCGCGCCCGAGGGGTACGGGAACATGTCCATGATGAACTTTTTGGGCCGCGCGACCAGCTCCGCGTCGCCCGCCAGGTCGCCCTTGGGGTTGGGCGCCGCGTACGTGCCCTCGGCGTCCCAGAAGTCCTGCCAGCGTGCCTCGATCTCGGCGGCCAGGGCGGCCGTGTAGCGGTGCGGCGCGGCCTCCGCGGCTGCGGGGTTCGTCTCGCTCATGATCCTCAAAGCTCCATCGATCGTCTCTGCCTGCTGCTGCGACTTCCTGGAAATGAAAAAACCCCTCGCACAGGAGGGGACGCCGCGCCGATTCCGGCCTGCCGGAACATCGGCGGTCGGGACTGATCAGCGCGGCTCGCTAAGCAGAAGGCGTACGGCACGCATGCGGTCAGGGTACCGCAGGGACGGATCTCGCCGCGACGCCCTTCCCCGGCGCTTTGAATCTTGGTCAAAAGTTACTTCGCGTAACGACCCCTAAGGGGACAACACAACGGGCTCATTGTCTTTTGATAACAGCGCAATAACTCAAACCTGGTACTGACGGGTACGACGAGGCTTAGAGTTCGGCAGCGGGACCGCTTTACCGAACCGTTCGGAGTTGCCCCCATGAACCCTCGTCCACTCGGCAGCCCACCCCCCGCTCGGGGCAGGTCGGCTGCGACTCCGTCGTACCCGCTGTGCGTCCGGACGTCCGGAGGTGCGTCGTGAGGCCGGACGACAGCACGGCGGACGACTGGTTCGTCGACTTCCTCAACTTCGGCGTCGGCGTCCTGTCGCTCGTCTGCCTCAGCTGCTCCGTCATCTGGGGGCTCGTGGCGCAGGACCGGATCCTGCTCGGCCCCCGGCAGCGGATCATCGCGCAGGCGGTGCACCGCACCACGGCGGTCGCGTCCGTCGTCTTCCTGCTGATCCACATCGTGATCAAGCTGGCGCTGGACCACACCTCGTGGATCGCCGCCGTGCTGCCCTTCGGGCTTCTGCTCACCGACGACGAGGCCGTCATGGGGCGGAGCTTCCTGATCGGCCTCGGCACCCTGGCCGGCATGCTGATGATCTTCGTCGCGATCACGGGTGTCCTGCGCAACCGCTTCGCCTCCCCGGCGGAGGTCGCCGCCCGCTGGCGCGCGGTGCACATGCTGGCCTATCCGGCCTGGTGCGCGGCGCTGGTGCACGGCCTCTACGCGGGTCGAGCGGCCAAGCCGATCTTCATGATCCTGTACGGCCTGTCGCTGCTCGGCGTGTTCGCGGCCCTGATGCTGCGGGCCTCCCCGCGCCCGGTCAAGCGCAAGGTGGCCGACCGCATCACCTCGATGCTGGGCCTCACCGACCAGCAGCCCGGCAGCCGGCTGGAGGAGGCCAGAGCGCGCAACGAGGGGTCCGCCCTGCCCGGCTACGGCGGCGGGGACGCCCGCGACGACCGGCGGGGACGCTCCGAACGCCCGTCGTTCGACGCCCCCTCCCCCACGCCGGCCCCGGAACCGGCGAACGGCTTCGCGGCCGCGTACCGCGCGGTCTCCACGCCGCCCCGGCAGGCGGCCGGGAACCCCCTGACGGACGCCACCGCCCGCATGGAGATGCCGGACCTCCAGCCCACGGAGGCGATACCCCGGGTGGACGCGCCCTCCAGCACCTCGGGCAGCTGGCCGATCCCGTCCCCGCCGCCGGTCGGCGAGGCCCCGCCGTCGGCGTACGACCCGCTCAACGACACCGGATACACCATCCCGACCTACAACAATTCGGTCGGCTCCGGCTACGGGTCGAGTGATGTGTACGACACCGCTGAGACGAACACCCTCTACGGCACGTACAACCCGGGTGACACGTACAACAGCGGTCCCGCCAATGCACCAACCCCCGGTGTGCCCTCGTCGTCCTACGACTTCGACGCACCGGGGTCGGGCGAACCTTGGAACACGCCTTCCGGAGGCTTTAAGTGAACGAGGCCCTGCCCGACGTTCCCGAAGTCCGCGTCGTAGGGCTTCCCCAGCTCACGTCGGGTTTCGACCTTGTCGACCGGCTCGATCTGCAGATGCACCTCAAGGTGCACGGCCCGCTCGAGCCCCTGGGCGGTGAGCAGCTCGCGCAGCTCGCCGAACGCATCAACCTCAGGGGCCGCGGCGGCGCGGGCTTCCCCTTCCACAAGAAGCTGCGCTCGGTCGCCGAATCGGCGATCAAGCGCGGCGTCCGGCCGGTCGTCGTCGTCAACGGCAGCGAGGACGAACCGGCCTGCCGCAAGGACACGGTGCTCATCAACCGCGCACCGCACCTCATCCTGGACGGCGCGCTGCTGTGCGCCGAGGCCATGGGTGCCCGCACGCTCGTGGTGGGGGTCACCCGTGAGTCCACCCAGCGCTCGATGGAACAGGCGCTCGCCGAGCGCGGCCTGAGCAACGGCCGCCGCTCGGCGCTGCGCGCCCGGGTGCAGCGCAACCCGGTGCGCATGGTGACGGGGGCCGCCGCCTCCCTGATCCGCTCCATCGACGGCGGCCCGGCCATCCCGCCGGGCCGCAAGGTCAGCGCCTCGAAGAACGGCGTCGGCGGCGCGCCCACCCTGCTGTCCAACGCCGAGACGTTCGCCCAGCTCGCCATCGCGGCCCGCATCGGCCCGGAGCGCTACGGCAACACCGGCCTGTACGACGAGCCGGGCACCGTGATGCTCACGGTGTCCGGTGCGGTGGCCCGCCCGATGGTGATCGAGGTGCCCACCGGCGTGCCGCTGCGCTACGTGCTCCAGCTGGCCGGCGCCCCGCCGGTCCCGCAGGGGGTGCTGACCGGCGGCTACCACGGCAAGTGGATCGACGCGGCGACCGTGAACGAGGCCATCGTCTCCCGCAACTCGCTGGACGCGGTGGGCGGTTCGCTGGGCGCGGGCGCGATCCTGCCGATCAGTCAGGACACCTGCCCGCTGGGCGAGTCGCTCATGGTCGCCAAGTGGCTGGCGCAGGAGAGCGCCAACCAGTGCGGCCCCTGCTACCTGGGGCTCCCGGCCGCCGCGCGCGGCCTGGAGGACATCCTGAACGGCGGCGGCCCGGCCGCGGTCGAGGCGGTCCGGCAGGTCGCGAAGAACGTGAAGCGGCGGGGGGCCTGTTCGCACCCGGACGGCTCCGCGATGTTCCTGGAGTCGACGCTCAAGGCGTTCGGCGAGGACATCGCGCTGCACGCCCTCGGCAACGGCTGCGGGCGGCCCGTGGCCGGCGTGCTGCCGCTGTTCGAGGGCGGCGCGACGCCGACGGGCATCCCGGGCGGCGAGGACGAGGAGAAGAACGGCCCCAGCCGTCAGAAGATCTTCGTCGACTGGACCCTGTGCCGGGGCCACGGGCTGTGCGCGGACATCCTCCCGGAGGTGTTCCAGCTCGGCGCGGACGGCTTCCCGACGGTGGCTCAGGCGCAGGTGCCGCGTTACGCGGAGGCGAAGGCGCTGCGCGCGGTGCGGCGCTGCCCGGCACTGGCGCTGCGCATCGAGGACTCGGCCCCGCAGGCGAAGGCGCCCTCCCGGAACCTTCCGGTGCTCTCCCAGGGCCGCGGCAGGCGCGCTCTGGGGCGCTGACGGGGGGATCGGGGGGGACACACACGCAGCCGGCCCTCTCCGGCGGCCTGAGGCCGCCGGAGAGGGCCGTTCTCGTGGCGCGGGCGACACCGACCGTGACGTGCGCGACAACGACATAGGGCGGACCATCCGTTCGGATGGTCCGCCCTCGACTTCTGTGGAGCTAAGGAGAATTGAACTCCTGACCTCCTGCATGCCATGCAGGCGCTCTACCAACTGAGCTATAGCCCCTTGCGGTGTTCCCCCGGGTTTCCCCGGCGGCGACGCCAACTTTACACGGTCCCCCCGGCCCAACACCAAATCGGTTTCGCTTCGCCCGTTCCGTCCGGAACGCCCGCCCCCGACCGTGCGCCCTCAGCCGGTCAGGCCGTCACGCCGTCACGCAGTCACGCCGTCACGAACGAGTAGAAGCGTTTGAGGGTGCAGTGCTCCTCCAGCAGCCGGCCGTAGATCGGCTCGCCCTCGAGTTCCCGGTACGTCTCGATGGGGTCGCCCTTTATGATCAGCGCCCGCGCGCACTCCTCGCACCAGTACTGGTAGTCGGGGTTGATCGGCTCCATGTCGCGGACGATGGGGGTGCCGCTGCCGCACCAGTCGCACTTCCGCCTGTGTGCACCCATCGGTCAGCTCCAGCTGTGGCCGCAGGCCGTGCACACGTAGGAGATCCCGCCGTTGTCGCCGAGCACCTGGGCGACGTGTGCGGAACCGCAGGAGGGGCAGCTGAGACGCGTGGAGGTCCGTCGGGTCGACACCGCTCCGAGGAGGTGGTCGACCTCCTCGAGGATGCTCGCAGGCATCACAACTCCCTCCCGTCGGGCCGCGCCCCCTTCCGGTCGTTTGATTCTGCCACGACCGGGCCAATACGGTCAGCGACGCCGTGGTACCGGTAGGGACACGGCTGTACGCCTCGCAGAGGTATACGTCGGAGAGCGCCGCCGCGCTCACCGGCGGACGACAAAAGATCCCGCCTCCGCGGAGGGAGACGGGATCTTCACCATGTGGAGCTAAGGAGAATTGAACTCCTGACCTCCTGCATGCCATGCAGGCGCTCTACCAACTGAGCTATAGCCCCGGGCTGCCACATGAAGTGGCTTCCTGGTTTCGCCCCGCTCGGCGGGGCGAACAAGAAGAACTTTAGCCTGCGACCTGCCGGAAAGTGAAATCCGGGTCCGGGACGTCGTGAAGTCGCGCGGGGAGCCGGATCGTACGGCCGCCGCCGGAGGCCCCGAGGGGGCACGGCGGCGGGCACGGCCGTCCTCAGTCGTCGTCGCCGAGCACCGGCTCCGGCAGGGTGCCGGCGTTGTGCTCCATCAGCCGCCAGCCCCGGGCGCCCTCGCCGAGGACGGACCAGCAGCAGTTGGTGAGCCCGCCCAGGCTCTCCCAGCTGCGCGGGTCGAGGCCGAGCAGCCGGCCGATGGTGGTGCGGATGGTCCCGCCGTGGCTGACGACCACGAGCGTGCCGTTCTCCGGGAGCTTCTCGGCGTGCCGCAGCACCAGAGGGGCGGCGCGGTCGGCGACCTCGGTCTCCAGTTCGCCGCCGCCGCGGCGGACCGGCTCGCCGCGCTTCCACGCGGCGTACTCCTCGCCGTACCGGGCGATGATCTCGTCGTGCGTCAGCCCCTGCCAGACGCCCGCGTAGGTCTCCCGCAGGGCCTCGTCGTGGACGACGTGCAGACCGGTGAGCGCGGCCAGCTCGGCGGCGGTGGCCGCGGCCCGCTTCAGGTCGGAGGCGACGATGGCGTCGGGCTTCAGGCCCGCGAGCAGGCGCGCGGACCGGCGCGCCTGGGCGACGCCCGTCTCGGTCAGCTCGACGTCCGTGGAGCCCTGGAAGCGGCGCTCCACGTTCCACAGGGTCTGGCCGTGCCGCCACAGGATGATGCGGCGGCCCCGGCGCGCGGAGCCGCTCACCTCACCGGTGGCGCTCACCGCCACTCACCGCCCGGCTCCGCCGCCTCCTCGGCCTCCTGGAGCTTGGCGTGCTCGGCGGCCTTGCCGCGGGTGGCCTTGGCGTCCTCGGGCAGGTCCAGCTCGGGGCAGTCCTTCCACAGCCGCTCCAGGGCGTAGAAGACCCGCTCCTCGCTGTGCTGGACGTGGACGACGATGTCGACGTAGTCGAGCAGCACCCAGCGGGCCTCGCGGTCGCCCTCGCGGCGGACCGGCTTGGCGCCGAGCTCCTTGCTGAGCCGCTCCTCGATCTCGTCGACGATCGACTTGACCTGGCGGTCGTTCGGCGCGGAGGCCAGCAGGAATGCGTCGGTGATGGACAGCACGTCACTGACGTCGTAGGCGACGATGTCGTGCGCGAGCTTGTCGGCGGCCGCCTGGGCGGCGGTGTGGACGAGCTCGATGGAACGGTCGGTTGCGGTCACTGCATGGCTTTCGGTCGGCGGTCGTTTGTCCTCAAGGGTCTCACGGACCGCCGTGCGCACCCCACGCGATGACGCGGGGTGCGCATCTCCTCAGGACGCGGGGTGCGCCTGCCGTGGCTACGAGCCGGGGTCGTAGTCCTGGCCGAGGACGACCGCCACGCGCGCGTTGCCGGAGATCTCGCCCTTGGTGACGGCGTCGGCGGGCAGGCCCAGGGTCTTGGCGACCTCGGTGGCGTTCCCCTTCTCCGCGGGGTCGGCGTAGACGACCTCGGAGGCGGCCTCGGCGGAGCCGGCGGTGCCGCCCTCCAGGAAGGTGAAGCCGCCGTTGAGGAGCACCACGCGGGCCTTCTCGCTGTTGTCCTTGTCGCCGGTGGCGTTGCGCACGGAGACGGTGACCGCGGCGTCCCGGTCGGGGCTCTTGGCGGTGCCGCCGAGGACGTCCTTGACGACGCCGTCGCTCGCCTCGGCGGTGAGCGTGCCGTCCTCCTCGACGGGCAGCAGCGCGGTGCGGTGGTCGCCGCCCTTGGCGAGGTCGGATAGCCCGGCGAGGAAGGCGCCGAGGTCCGCGTCGGTCAGCGGCGGCTCGATGATCTGGCCGAGGGTCTGGACGGTGACCGTGGCGGCGTCCGGGTCGGAGGTCATCTTGCGCAGCACCCCGTGCAGCACCTGCCCGAACCGCTCCAGCTGGGCGTTCTGGTCCTCGCCGGGGGCGCGGTGGGTGGCGTAGGCGACGGCCATCTTGCCGCTGAGGGTCTGGCCCTTGCCCTTGCGCACCAGCGGCGCCTCGCCCTTCTTCTTGGCGTCCGGGTCGGGCACGTCGGCGTCGGTGTCGACCTCGATGTTGCCGACCAGGTCGACGAGGGTGAGCAGGAAGGGGGTGTCCAGCCGCCAGGTGCCCTCGATGTCGGTGCCGAGGACGGTGTCGAGGGCGGTGCGGGTGCCCTCGGAGCCGTCGTCCTCGACGGACTTGGCGAGCGTGGTGGTGGTGCCGTCCTCGGCGGTGAGGGCGAGGGAGTTCGGGAGCAGCACGGTGGTGCCCTGCTTGGTGGTGGCGTTGTCCACGAGCAGGGCGGTGGAGGTGCCGCCGTTCTCGGTGTCGTGCAGATGGACGACGAGCACGTCCCGCTTCTGCGCGCCCGCGGCGGTGGTGGTGCCGGTGTCCGCGTCGGAGCTGGAGAGCCCGGGCAGCTTCCCGGCGTACCAGAGGTAGCCGACGCCGCCGGCGACGAGCAGCGCGAGCACCACGGTCAGGGCGATGACGCGGCTGCGGGCGCGGCGGCGGGCCTCCTCGCGGCGCTCGGTGCGGTTCTCGGTGAACTTGAGCCAGTCGATGACGTCCTCGGAGTCGCCGTCGGGCTCCTCGACGAAGGCGAACTGCTCGGTGCGGTACTCGGGGGCGGAGCCGGCGCCGTCGGTGCCGTCGTCGAACCCGTCGTCGGCCGGGCCGGCCTGCCGGGGGATGTGCGCGGTCCGCTCCGGGGCGGGGGCGGGCTGCTCCGGTATGTAGGCCGTCTGCTCGGTCACCCGGGGCTGCTGTCCGGTGCCGTCGCCCTGCGCGCCCTGCCCGTAGGGGTTCGGGGCCGGCTGCTGCTGCGGGTAGGCGTCGTAGCCGTAGCCGCCGCCGTTCCCGTAGGGGTCGTAGGCGGGCTGCTGGTGGCCGCCCGTGGCGTACGGGTCGTAGCCGTAGCCCTGCTGGTGCTGCTGGCTCTGCTGGTGCTGCTGCCCTTGCTGCCCGTAGGCGTCGTACTGCTGGGCCTGCGTCTGCTGGTCGGCGGCCTGCCGGTAGACCGGCCGGCCGTACTCGTCGTAGCCGACGAGCTCGTACGGCCCCCCGTCGCCGTATCCCGCGTCGTATCCGTCGTTCACCGGTGCCCCTCTCGGCTCACTCGCCGCGATACAGCTGACGCTTGGCGATGTAGCGCACGACACCGTCCGGCACCAGGTACCAGACGGGGTCTCCCTTGGCGACTCTCGCACGGCAGTCCGTGGAGGAGATGGCGAGGGCCGGGACCTCCACGAGCGAGACCCCGCCCTCGGGCAGTCCGGCGTCGGTCAGATGGTGGCCGGGCCGGGTCACGCCGATGAAGTGTGCCAGGGAGAACAGTTCCTCGCTGTCGCGCCAGGTCAGGATCTGGGCGAGGGCGTCGGCGCCGGTGATGAAGAACAGGTCCGTGTCCGGGTTGAGCGCGTCGAGGTCGCGCAGGGTGTCCACGGTGTAGGTGGGGCCGCCGCGGTCGATGTCGATGCGGCTGACCGAGAACTGCGGGTTCTCGGCGGTGGCGATGACCGTCATCAGGTAGCGGTCCTCGGCGGGCGACACCGCGCGGTGGCTCTTCTGCCAGGGCTGGCCGGTGGGGACGAAGACCACCTCGTCGAGATGGAACTGCGCGGCCACCTCGCTGGCCGCCACCAGGTGCCCGTGGTGGATCGGGTCGAAAGTGCCGCCCATGACGCCCAGACGGCGCTTGCCCCGCGGGGCCGGGCCGGTGCCGGGGCCGGTAGGCATGTCCTGCTCTCCCATGCGTGCAGACCCTACCGGCCCGGCCTGTGGACCCCGTCCGCCAGTGCCCTCGGGCCGGGAGGCCCTGCGGCTCAGCGGTCGCGGTTGAAGCGGGTGGTGATCCACAGCAGGAGCAGCAGCGCGAACAGGGCGCCGCCGCCGGTGAGGTAGGGGCTGAGGCTCTCGTGGTTGCCGCCGTGCTCTCCGCCCTCGGCGGCGAGGGTGACCATCTGGGCAGCGGTGCTGGGGAAGCTCATCTTCGGCAGGACCTATCGCGTGTGGGCGGGATAAAGACGTGCGCTCATCGTATGCGGGCGGCTTCGCGGCGATCACGCCGACTCCGCCGTTGCGGGCGTGGGGCGTCCCGGCGGGGCCGTCCTGGCGCGGGGAGGCAACCGTTGCCCGGCGCCCGGTCGTCCTTCCGCGTGGGGCCGCACGGAGCGGCCGCCCTGCTGCCCGCGCACGGGAATCCCGCCTAGGCTGGGTCCCGCCGCGGGGGGAGTGAAGGGCCGCACCAGGGATCACGCAGGTCAACCAGACGCACATGGGGGAAAGATGTCCGACGGCCACCAGCACAACGGGCACGAGAAGGTGCCCGGCAGGCAGCGCAGGCGCTTCCCCGGGATCTCCTCGCGCGCGTACGAGCACCCCGCCGACCGTTCCGCGCTGGTGGCGCTGCGGAAGCTGAGCGGGTTCGACACGGTCTTCAAGGCGCTGAGCGGGCTGCTGCCCGAGCGGAGTCTGCGGCTGCTGTTCCTGTCCGACTCGGTGCGGGTCTCGGACCGGCAGTTCGCGCACCTGAACGACATGCTGCGGGACGCCTGCTACATCCTGGACCTGGAGAAGGTCCCGCCGATGTACGTCAACCAGGACCCGGTTCCCAACGCGATGTGCATCGGTCTCGACGAGCCGATCATCGTGGTGACCACGGGGCTGGTGGAGCTGCTCGACGAGGAGGAGATGCGGGCGGTCGTCGGGCACGAGGTCGGGCACGCGCTGTCCGGTCACTCGGTGTACCGGACGGTCCTGCTGTTCCTGACGTCGCTGGCGGTCCGGGTCGCCTGGATCCCGCTGGGCAACGTGGCGATCATGGCGATCGTGACCGCGCTGCGGGAGTGGTTCCGCAAGTCGGAGCTGTCCGCGGACCGCGCGGGGCTGCTGGTGGGCCAGGACGTCCAGGCGTCGATGCGCGGCCTGATGAAGATCGCGGGCGGCAACCATCTGCACGAGATGAACGTGGACGCGTTCCTGGAGCAGGCCGAGGAGTACGAGTCGGGCGGCGACCTGCGCGACTCGGTGCTGAAGATCCTCAACGTGCTGCCGCGCTCGCACCCGTTCACCACGGTGCGGGCGGCCGAGCTGAAGAAGTGGGCGGCCTCCCGCGACCACCAGCGGATCATGGACGGCCACTACCCGCGCCGCGCGGACGACAAGGACGCGTCGGTGCGGGACTCCTGGCGGGAGTCGGCGAGCACCTACGCCGACGAGGTACGGACCTCGAAGGACCCGCTGATGAAGCTGGTCAGCGACATCGCGGGCGGCGCGGGCGACCTCGGCGACCGGGTCCGCCGAGGCTTCGGCGGCTTCACGGGCCCCAAGCCGGGCCCGTCCCGCCCGTCCCCGGACGCCGGCACCGGCACCGACACCGACACGGACGGGAACCCGCCGCGCGACGGTGCGTGAGCGGGTGACGCGGCGCGCGCGCCCGCCTGGAGCCCCCGCTCACAGCCGCGGCTGGGCCGCCTCCGACAGGGTGCCGCAGAGGGCCTGGGTCGTCGTGTCGGGGGCGTAGGGGTTGGTGCCGGGTGGCGGTGTGCGGGGGGCGCGCTGGCCGGCCAGGAGGGGGTGCAGGTGCGGGGACGGGTCCTGGGCGCAGGACTGGGGGCCCGCCTGGACGTGGGAGGCGACCAGCTCCGCCTGGCGCAGCCGCAGGTCCTCGCGGTCGAAGCGGAACCGCAGCTCGCGGCGGACCGTGAACAGCGACGCCTCCGCGTCCCGTGCCGCGCCGGCCGGGCGCAGCGCGTAGACGACGGTGTGGTCGGTGGTGACCTCCAGCGTCCCGGAGTCGGCCTCGGCGGCCTGGAGGGTGCCCCGGACGCGGATGTGCGGGTCGGCCAGCCGCACGCGGGCGGGGTCGAAGCGGACCAGCCACCCGGTGACCGCGTGCCGTCCGTCGGCGGCGGGCCGGTGCATGCTCTCGTCGAACTGTTCCTGCTGGCCGGAGTCCAGCAGCACCCGCACGGTCCGGGTCTCGCCGCCGGTGACCACGGCCGGGTCCAGGGCGGACCGTACGATGTAGTCCTGGGCGGTGAGCAGGGCGGTCACCACCTGGTCGTCGGAGAAGTTGGCGGTGCGCCGGGTCGGCGGGAGGGGGACGCCCTCGGCGCCGGCGCGGAAGCCGGCGGCGGGGCTGTGCGCGTACAACAGGCCGATGTCCCGGGCGCCGGGCACCGCGCCCTCGGGGGCGAGGGGCACGACGGTCATCCGTAACGGCTCGGCGGGCCGCTCGGCGGCGGGGGTGCGGTAAGGGTGGCGTACGCCCATGTAGACGGCGGTGCCGAAGGCCACGGCGATCAGCAGGACCAGGACGAGCGCCTGCCGGGACAGCCCGCTGCGGCGGGCCGGCGGGAGGCGGCGCACGGCGGGCGTGTGGTCGGTGATGCGCTCCTGCGCGGAGAACTCCTGGAGCCGGGCAGCGCGCACGAAGGTCTCGTCGAAGACGACGGACCGGTACTCGTCGTCGCCGCCTCCGGGGGCTCCCTCGGGCGTCCCCTCGGGCGGGTCCGAAGGCTCTCCCATACCTTCAGGGTAGGTCCGGCGGGGTGCCGGTAAACGCCCGCCGGGGACCCAACTTCTGACAGGTTCTCACCAAGCCGCGGGCGGCCTCACGGGCCTGCGGTGGGCAGCACCGGGACGGTCGGCCGGGAGTAGTCGGCGGACGCGGAGGGCGCGGCGCCGGCGCCCTGGCCGACCCCGGTGGTGGCGGGCGGCGGGGCGGGGTCCTGGCGCTGGGCGGAGCCGCCCCGGTAGACCGCCGAGAAGGCGAGGGCGACCATGCCGATGCCCATCACCAGGGCGAGCATCCAGGCGACCGGCCGGTGCCAGCGCACCTGTCTGCCGTAGGGGAAGCCGTGGTCGGCCTCCAGGGCGTCGCCGTCCTCGTCGTCGGGGTCGCGGCCGCCGGCGCCGCGGTAGCCGCCGTAGCCGTCGTCGCGCCGCCGGGCGCGGGCACGGTGGGCCTCGGCCTCGGAGGCCTCGGCTCTGGCCTGCGCGGCGGCCAGGAGGCGCTCGACGGCGGTCGGCTCGTGCACCGCGGCCGCCTGTACGAAGGCCTCGTCGAAGACCACGGAGGCGAACTCTTCGTCCGACACCCCGCGGTCGTGGTCGTCGTCGGGCTTCCAGCCGTCAGGGAACGGCGTGCCCCCCACGTCCTCCGGCACGCGTCCAGAGTAGACCTGGGGGGTCAATTTGGGCAGACGGTACGGAAATTCGTCCGCCCACCGGACACACCGCCCCGCGAAGGGCCCCGCGGGACGCGCAGCTCAGCGCCGGGTGTGGCCGTCGCCGGTGACGATGTACTTCGTGCTGGTCAGCTCGGGCAGGCCCATCGGGCCGCGGGCGTGCAGCTTCTGCGTGGAGATGCCGATCTCCGCGCCGAAGCCGAACTGGCCGCCGTCGGTGAACCGGGTGGAGGCGTTCACGGCGACCGTGGTGGAGTCCACCAGCTGGGTGAAGCGGCGGGCGGCCTGCTGCGAGGTGGTGACGATGGCCTCGGTGTGGCCGGAGGTCCACAGCCGGATGTGCTCGACCGCCCGGTCCAGGGAGTCGACCACGGCGGCGGCGATGTCGTGCGAGAGGTACTCGGTCTCCCAGTCCTCCGTGGTCGCCTCCACGACGGTGGCCCGGGAGTCCTTGGCGTACGCGATCACGCGCTCGTCGGCGTGCACGGTGACCCCGG
The DNA here is from genome assembly GCF_042647945.1 of Streptomyces lusitanus. NCBI lineage: Bacteria > Bacillati > Actinomycetota > Actinomycetes > Kitasatosporales > Streptomycetaceae > Streptomyces > Streptomyces lusitanus. The sequence goes on along the minus strand of NZ_JBHRWL010000011.1, from coordinate 16,808 downwards.
CGTCCGCGAGGGCGTCCAGCGCGCGGGGCAGGAACTCGGCGGCGATGTCCTGGTGCACCAGCAGCGTCTCGGCGGCGTTGCAGACGCCGACGCGCTGCGCCTTGGAGTTGACCAGGATGTCGACGGCCATGTCGAGGTCGGCCTGGGCGTCGACGTAGACGTGGCAGTTGCCGGTGCCGGTCTCGATGACGGGGACGGTGGACTCCTGCACGACCGTGTTGATCAGTGAGGCGCCGCCGCGCGGGATCAGCACGTCGACCAGGCCGCGGGCGCGCATCAGCTCCCGCACGCTGTCCCGGCCCTCGCCGGGGACCATCTGGACGGCGTCGGCGGGCAGGCCCGCGCCGTGCACGGCGTCGCGCAGCACCCGGACCAGCGCGGTGTTGGAGCGGTAGGCGGAGGAGGAGCCGCGCAGCAGGACCGCGTTGCCCGACTTCAGGCAGAGGGCGGCGGCGTCGACCGTCACGTTGGGCCGGCCCTCGTAGATGATCCCGACGACGCCGAGCGGCACCCGGACCTGGCGCAGGTCGATGCCGTTGGGCAGGGTCGAGCCGCGGACGACCTCGCCGACCGGGTCGGGCAGCGCGGCCACGTCACGGACGTCGGCGGCGATGGCGCGGACCCGCTCGGGGGTGAGCGTGAGCCGGTCGATCATGCCCTCGCTGGTGCCGGCCTCGCGGGCCCTGGCCACGTCCTGGGCGTTGGCCTCGACGATCTCGCTCGTGCGGACCTCCAGCGCGTCCGCGATGGCGAGCAGCGCGTCGTCCTTGGCGGCGCGCGGCAGCGGCGCGAGGGTGGCGGCGGCGCCCTTGGCGCGGTAGGCGGCCTGGCTGACCGGGGACATCGAGTCGAACGGCGAGAGCGTGGTCATGGGGGAAGAGTAGTGCGCGCGGCGCGCCGCGGACGCGTTCGTCCCACGACCCGAGACACGGACATTCGCCGTCAAAACGGGTGGGACCGGTGGGGTACCGGTCGCTGCCGGTGGGACGCCGGGCGCCACGGGTGGGTCAGCGCACGCCACGGGTGGGGCGCCGGACCCTACGGGAAGGGGTGCACGCCGACCGGGGTGGCCGGCACCGGACCGTGCCCGGCGGCGACGCGGCTGCGGTAGGTGGCCCGGTCGATGACCTCCAGGCCCACGATCTCCCACGGCGGCAGCCCCGCGGTCCGCCGGTGCTCGCCCCACAGGCGCAGCGCCACCGCCGCCGCGTCGTGCAGGTCGCGGGCCTCCTCCCAGTAGCGGATCTCCGCGTGGTCGTCGGCGTAGCGGCTGGTCAGCAGGAAGGGGTGGTCGTGGGCGAGCTGTTCCAGCGCCCGCCGGACCTCCGCGACCGGCGCGGGCTCGCCGGAGACGCTGAGGGTGACGTGCCACAGGCGGGGCAGGTCGCGCGCCTCGCCGCCCCGGTGCCGGTCCCCGGCCGCGACGCTGGTCAGCGCCCGCTCCTCGCCCGCCGCCCGGGAGCCGCGGCCACCGTGAGACACCGTCGTCCCAGGGCGCACTCGTCTCACGACGGCCTCCTTCACACGCGGACCGCCCGGGGGCCGGGCGGAATTTGTCCCTGCGACAAAGTTGAGCAGGCCGTCGCGGATCGCGGGGCGGTTTCGCAATACGTCCACCACCGAGGGCCGACGTTTCGGGTCATTACGGATGCAGGACCACGAGATCGTCCCTGTGTACGACCTCGCGTTCGTACCCGGGGCCGAGCTCCCGCGCGAGTTCGCGGGTGGAGCGGCCCACCAGAAGGGGGATCTCCTTGGCGTCGAAGTTGACCAGCCCGCGCGCCACCGCGTGTCCCTCCCGGTCCCGCAGCTCCACCGGGTCGCCCGCGTTGAAGTCGCCCTCGACGCCCGCGATGCCGGCCGGGAGCAGCGACTTGCGCCCCTCCACGACCGCGCGCACCGCGCCGTCGTCCAGGGTGAGCGAGCCCTGCGGGGTGGAGGCGTGCTGGAGCCACAGCAGCCGGTCGGCGGAGCGGCGCCCGGTGGGGTGGAAGTAGGTGCCGGTGTCGCCGCCGCCGAGCGCCTCGGCCGCGTGGACCGCGCTGGTGAGCACCACCTGGATGCCCGCGGCGGCGGCGATCCGGGCGGCCTCCACCTTGGTGACCATGCCGCCGGTGCCGACGCCCGCCTTGCCGGCGCTGCCGATCTCCACGTGCGCGAGGTCCTCGGGGCCCCTGACCTCCGCTATCCGCGAGGTGCCGGGGCGGGACGGGTCGCCGTCGTAGACGCCGTCCACGTCGGACAGCAGCACCAGCAGGTCGGCGCGGACCAGGTGGGCGACGAGGGCGGCGAGGCGGTCGTTGTCGCCGAAGCGGATCTCGTCGGTGGCGACCGTGTCGTTCTCGTTGACGATCGGGAACGCGCCCATCGCCAGCAGCTTGTCGAGGGTGCGGGAGGCGTTGCGGTGGTGGGCGCGGCGGCTCATGTCGTCGCTGGTCAGCAGCACCTGGCCGACCCGGACGCCGTAGCGGGCGAAGGAGGCGGTGTAGCGGGCGACGAGCAGTCCCTGGCCGACGCTGGCGGCGGCCTGCTGGCGGGCCAGGTCGCGGGGGCGGCGGCGCAGCCCCAGCGGGGCCAGCCCGGCGGCGATGGCGCCGGAGGAGACGAGAACGATCTCCCGCTCGCCCCCGCTCCTGGTCTTGGCCAGGACGTCCACGAGCGCGTCCACACGGTCGGCGTCCAGTCCGCCCGCCGCGGTGGTCAGCGACGAGGAGCCGACCTTGACGACGATCCTGCGCGCCTCGCCCACGGCCTGCCGTGCCCCTGCCACCTTGCCGTCGCTCCCTCACGTCGATCTCGTCGATCACGTCGATCTTTCGCCCGGCAGGCAATCTACGCGAAGCGGATCGAAGGACGCTCGGCATTTCAGTGTCCGGACACCGCGACGGACACGGCGACGGACACCGCGACGGACACGGCGCCGGCACGGCCCCGGACGGGGGACCCCGGTCCGCGGTCCGCCGTACTCCGTCCGTGCGACCCGGCGTGTGGACACCTGTGCGACGACACCTGGCCTGCGGACGCGCGACACGCGCGTGTCGTCCGGAGGCCGACGGCCGTTAACCCCAGCGCACGTCCCTCACGACCCTGGAGTGACCGCAGTGCCCCTACCCACGTCCCGTCGGCGGTTCGGGGCCGGAATCCGCCGGCCCCGCCTCCCGCTGCTCCGCCCGCCCGGCCGCCCCGCGCTCGCCACGCTCCTCACGGCGTCCGTCCTGGCCGGCGCCTACGCGGTGCAGGCCGTGGCGGCGCTCGCCCCGCACGTGCCGCTGCTGCTGGCCGCCACCGCCCTCTCGCTGGCCGTCGAGGGCGTGCTGTACCGCTGGCAGCGGGGGGTGCCGGCGCTGTTCGCCAAGGCGCACGCGGACGTCACCGTCCGCCATGTGCTGCGCGACCTGCTGCTGGTGGTGGGCCTGCTGCGGCTCGGCGAGCAGCACCGCGAGACGCAGTACGCGCCGCTGCTCGCCGGTCTGCTGCTGTGCTACGCCCTGCACTGCGCCATCCAGGCGGTGTCCGTCCTGGTGCGCCGCACCCGCACGCTGCCCGTGGTGACCCGCAACATCGACGCCTCCGCGCTGCGCCTGTCCCCCGCCCCGCCCGCGCTGCTGCGCCGCCCCGGGCACCGGCTCCTGGTGTTCGGGCTGCCCGCCACGGCCGGTCTGACGGCGACCGCGGTGACACAGGACCCGCGGTGCGCGGCGGCCGGGATCGCGCTGTCGCTGGCGCTCGCGCTGGGCGGCCTGGCCGCGCTGTCGCTGCGGCTGCTGCCGGGGCGGCGGCCGGCCGGCGAGCAGGAGGTGCTCGCCTGGTTCGACGCGTGGCTGGCCGAGTACCGGCCGACGGTGGGGCTGTACTTCTCCGGCGGGCCGTCCTCCGTCTACCAGGCGGGGATGTGGCTGGAGCCGCTGGCCCGGCTGGACGGCCGGCCGCTGATCGTGCTGCGCGAGCGGTTCATGGTGTCGCGGATCCCGGCGACCGACATCCCGATCGTGTGCCTGCCGAAGGTGCCGACGCTGATGCGGCTCGAGCACTCCACGCTCCAGGTGCTCATCCACCCGTCCAACTCGGGCAAGACATCGCAGGTGCTGCGCATCCCCACGATCAAGCACGCCTTCGTCAACCACGGGGAGAGCGACAAGCTGTCCTCCTGCAACCCCTACGCGAAGGCGTACGACGAGGTGTGGGTCGCGGGCCCGGCGGCGCGCGAGCGGTACGCGCTGGCCGAGGTCGGGGTCGAGGACAAGGACGTGGTGGAGATCGGCCGCCCGCAGCTGGACGCGGTACGGCCGTACGCGGGGCCGCCCACGGGCGCGTACACCACGGTGCTGTACGCGCCGACCTGGGAGGGCTGGGACGGCAACCCGGGCAACACCTCGGTGATCGCGGCCGGCGAGAACCTGGTGCGGGCGCTGCTCGCGGACCCGGGGGTGCGGCTGCTGTACAAGCCGCACCCGCTGACCGGCTCGGTGGACCCGCGGGCGGGCGCCGCGGACCGCCGTATCCGGGAGCTGATCCGCGCGGCCAACCGGGCCCGCTCCGGTGCGCGCCCCGCGCGGTCGAAGGAGCTGGCCGCCCGCGCCGCCGAGCTGGACCGCCTGACCGCCGCGGAGTTCCGGGAGGGCGCCGACCAGGCGGAGCGGATGCTCGTCCAGTCCGCTCCCCCGCCGGGCCGCGCGGAGGCGGTGGCGCGGGCCGCCCGGGCCTGGGAGGCGGCGTACTGGGCGTCGCTGCCGGAGGGCGAGCACCAGGTCGTCGTGGACGCGCGGCCTTCGCTGTACTCCTGCTTCGACGTGGCCGACCTGCTGATCAGCGACGTGTCGAGCGTGATCAGCGACTTCCTGGCGAGCGGCAAGCCGTACGCGGTGGCCAACACGGGCGGGACGTCCGAGGCGGAGTTCCGCGCGGCCTTCCCGACCGTGGCGGCGGCGGTGATCCTGGCGCCGGACGCGGCTGGGGTGCCGGCCCTGCTGGCGACGGTCCGTCACCCGGAGAAGGACGAACTGGCCGAGGCGCGGGCCGCGTTGAAGGCCCGGCTGCTGGGCCCGGCGGAGCCTTCGTCGCAGGAGCGGTTCGCCGCGGCGGTGCGGGCCCTGGGCGCGGCGGCGCTGGAACACCGGCTGCGGGCGCCGGGCCGACGTCCGGCGGAACTGCCGGGGCAGCGGCGCGAGCCCGTGCCGCATCCCGTGTCCCCTGCCGCCGGGACCCGGTCCGGGACGCCGACGCGGGCGTGACCGTCCGGATCCGACGACGCCCGGGCCTCGACACGGCCCGGGCGTGGTGTCCGGCGAGGTGGCGTCCGGCGGGCGTCGATCAGCGGCGCTCGAAGGAGCTCGGGTAGGGGAAGTACCACTCCAGGAAGTCGTGCACGTAGGAGCGCACGTACTCCCGCCGCTCGGGGGCGGTGTCCACGTCGTTCAGGCAGAAGAAGTCGTAGCCGCGGCGCGCCCTGAGGGACTCGACCCGCTCCTCCAGATGGGGCTTGCCGACGTCGACGTAGCGGTAGGTGAACTTCGCGGGGACGGCCCGGCCGGTGAGCAGCGCCAGGTGGTGGTGGAAGGAGGTGGCGGGCGCCACGTCCTCGATCGACCGGAACCGGGACCGCATGGTCCGCTCGATCGCGTCGGGGTAGTCCCGCTCCAGGTCGTTCAGCACGTCCCGGCGCTGGGGGTGCGGGGTGTGCAGGAACTTGTGGGTGATGGACACCCCGTAGGTCTCCTCCAGCAGCCGGCGCACGTTCCGCCCGGCCGAGTTGGGGGCGGAGGCCTGCGGGTGCGGGGCGCCGACCCCGATCTGGTACGTCGAGAAGGGCAGCCGGGCGATGCCGTTGGCGTGGAAGAAGTGCTGCGGGGTGACGCCGCGGCCGACGAACACGTCGTCGTTGAAGTACAGGTAGTGGTCCGACAGGCCCGGGATGTGGTGCAGCCGCGTCTCGATGGCGTGCGAGTTGAACACCGGCAGGACGCCCTCGGGGAAGATGTCCTTGTGGTCCACCACGGTCACGCCCGGCGCCTCCGGGTCGAGCCACTGCGGGGTCTGGCCGTCGGTGACGATGTACACGTGCCGCACGAAGCCGGCGTACATCTGAAGGGACCGCAGCGAGTACCTCAGCTCGTCGTGGCTCGTGTAACGGGACTCGCCGACCTCGCGCGCCGCGATCCCGGCGTCCCCGTCGCCCCGGTACTTCTGGCGCTTGGCGCGCAGTTCGGGGTCCTGGCCGTCGACCCAGGTGTAGACGACGTCGATGGGGAACGTCACGTCCTCCACCGTGGTCATGGTGAACGGCGCGAAGGTGGGGTGGTCCCGCCCGCCGACGGTGACCTTCGCGGGCGTCTGCTCCGCGGTCGGCAGCACGTCGGAGATGCGGTTGCGGCGCGGCGCCACGAGGGAGTCGGCCAGTACGGCCGCGGAGGCCTGCGGCGACACACGCGCCAGCTCCGCCTCCGCCTGCGGACCCGCCAGCACCTCGGCGCCGTCCCGCCAGAACTCCACGTCACAGCCCAGCTGCGGACCGCCCAGCATCTGACCGGCGGGGCCCAGACGCACCACGCCGAACCGCATCACCGGGGCCGACGACAGCGACTTCGGCCACACCTCGTCCGCGAACAGCGAGAAGTCCGACACACCACCCGGACGCGGACGCGCCGCGAACACGACCGTCCCCGCGTACAGGTCCCGCATCGACCGCAGGAACGCGGCACGGTCCGACTCCCGCACACCCAGCGCCCACGCCGTCCGCGACACACCCGGGACGACGAAGTACGAGATCCCCGCGCGCTCCAGCGCGTCCGCGACCAGACCCAGGTTGTCCGCCGCCGTACCGGCCGCCGTGAACCCGTCGACCACCCGGCCCCACAGCGACAGGCCGTCGAACGACACCGGGCGCACACCCGCGTCGGCCCCCAGCAGCCCCTGCCGCTGCCGGGCGAGGCGTGCCGCCGACGCCCGGTCGCGCACCTTGCGGCCGACGCCGAGTCCTCTGCGCGCCAGCCGGCGGACGCGCCGCGAGGCGGGTGCCATCAACGCTTCCCGGAAGCGGTGCCTTCAGGTGCCTTCTCGAAGGAGCTCGGGAAGGGGAAGTACTCCTCCAGGAAGGAGAACATGCGGGCCGTGACCTCTTCGCGCTGCTCCGGCGGCACGTCGACGTCGTTGAGACAGAAGAAGTCGTAGTTGCGCTTGGCGCGGATGCCCTCGAGACGGCGGTCCGCGTCGTCCCGGCTGATGTTGACGTACCGGAAGCGGAACTTGCCGGGGACGCCCTTGCCGGTGATGTACGCGTGGTTGTAGTGCATCGACGCGGTCATCGCGATGTCGTCGGGCGACCGGAAGCGCGAGCGCATGGTCTGGCCGACCTCCTCGGGGAACATCTCCTCGAGCTCCTGGAGCACCGACCGCACCTGCGGCAGCGGGGTGTGCATGAAGTTGTGCGTGATGAAGCGGTCGTGGGCCTTCATCAGCAGCTGGCGCACGTTCTTGCCGGCCGAGTTGGTCGCGGTCTCGCCGCCGTGCGGCTGGCCGACGCCGACCTTGAGCGGGGAGAACGGGATACGGGCGATGCCGTTGGCGTGGAAGAAGTGCTGCGGGGTGACGCTGCGGCCGACGAACACGTCGTCGTTGAAGTACAGGTAGTGGTCCGACAGGCCCGGGATGTGGTGCAGCCGCGTCTCGATGGCGTGCGAGTTGAACACCGGCAGGACGCCCTCGGGGAAGATGTCCTTGTGGTCCACGACCGTGATGCCGGGCGCGTCGGCGTCCAGCCACTCCGGCTTCTGGCCGTCGGTGACGATGTAGATGTGCCGGATGAAGTCGGCGTACATCTCCAGCGACCGCAGCGAGTACTTCAGCTCGTCGTGGCTGGTGTAGCGGGACTCGTTGGTCTCCTTGTCGAGGATCGCCGGGACGCCCTCGCTCTTGTACCTCTGCCGCTTGGCGCGCAGCTCCGGGTCCTCGCCGTCGACCCAGGTGTAGACGACGTCGATGGGGAACGTGACGTCCTCCACCGTGGTCACGGTGAACGGCGCGAACGTCGGGAAGTCACGGCCTTGGACCGTGATCTTCGCGGACTTCTGCTCCGCGGTCGGCATGACGTCCGATATCCGGTTGCGCCGGGGGGCGACCAGGGAGTCGGCGAGCACGTCCGCGGAGGCCTGCGGCGACACACGCGCCAGCTCCGCCTCCGCCTGCGGACCCGCCAGCACCTCGGCGCCGTCCCGCCAGAACTCCACGTCACAGCCCAGCTGCGGACCGCCCAGCATCTGACCGGCGGGGCCCAGACGCACCACGCCGAACCGCATCACCGGGGCCGACGACAGCGACTTCGGCCACACCTCGTCCGCGAACAGCGAGAAGTCCGACACACCACCCGGACGCGGACGCGCCGCGAACACGACCGTCCCCGCGTACAGGTCCCGCATCGACCGCAGGAAAGCGGCACGGTCCGACTCCCGCACACCCAGCGCCCACGCCGTCCGCGACACACCCGGGACGACGAAGTACGAGATCCCCGCGCGCTCCAGCGCGTCCGCGACCAGACCCAGGTTGTCCGCCGCCGTACCGGCCGCCGTGAACCCGTCGACCACCCGGCCCCACAGCGGCTCGCCGTCGAACGAGACCTGGCGCACACCCGCGTCGGAACGCGACAGGCCCTGCCGCTGCCGCGCGACCCGCAACAACCACGCCCGGCGCTTCTGCGCCTGCATCGCGCTCTTGGTGCGCGACTTCAGACTGCTTCCGATGCGGGTACGCACACTCACTTCAATCCCAAACCTTTCGGCGAGTCCCGACGTGGCCTACATGATGGGGGTGTCAAGGCGACCAGCGGCAACGAGCGCTGCACCCCCATACGGCGCCACACGCGGAGCGCTCGGGGCTCCTCCAGGGTCAAGCCGCAGGGGGGAAGTTTACAGCAACGCTGTCACATTCCTGTTCGATGACATGCGCCGCCACGACGGGCGGAGTTCACACCTTCGTCGCCTCCGTTTGCCATCGTCAATTCCGGGCCTTACATCTCCCGTATGGGTATTCTTCGGACTTATCCATCCCTCTTGAGATTCCGACCGTTCCCGGTCGGCGGGAGATCATATTCGTGACGTAGCACACACTCGCGTTTGAGAGCAGAGTGTTCGGGCGAGCATGCAGACTTACGGTCATGCGTGTACCTCCACTCCCCGAAGTCCGCCGCCTCACGGAGAAACAGCGAGACGCCTGGTGGACCGTTCTCCTGGTCGATCCCGTCGCCACCCCGCTCGTCCGCTGGACCGCCATGTGGACCCGGGTGACCCCGAACCAGATCACCTGGGCCGCCCTGGTCCTCGGGATCGGGGCAGCGGCCTGCTTCGCCCAGGGTGACTGGCAGTGGCTGGTGGCCGGAGCCGTCGTCTACCACGTCAGCTTCATCCTGGACTGCATGGACGGGAAGCTCGCCCGTCTGACGGGGAAGGGCTCGGCGTTCGGCGCCTGGCTCGACTACATCTTCGACCGCGTCCGCGTGCTGATCTGCGCCGTCGCCCTGATGGGCGGGCAGTACCAGCGCACGGAGGACGTCACCTACATATGGCTCGCCCTGGCCGTGGTCTTCCTCGACATGCTCCGCTACATGGACGCGCTGGAGATATGGAAGGTCCGCCTGAACATGCGGCGGCGCCAGCGTGAGCGCGCCGAGGAGCTGGGCCTGATCGACGCGTCCCAGGACAACGGCTCGGACGACGACCCCGAGAACGACGACACGCCGGTGAAGGGCGCCCCCCGGGTTCCCGCCCAGCCGACGGGCAGCGAGGTCTCCGCGGCCGCCTCCGCCGAGCCGGCCCCCGCGCACGTCGTGCCCCCGGCCAAGACGTTCATCACACGCCTGCCCGGGTACGTGCCGCTGCGCGACTTCCTGGTCAGCCACCGGATCCGCATCCATCTGTTCAGCGGCATCGAGTTCCAGATGACGATCTTCATCGTCGCGCCGCTGCTCAACTCGATCCTCTGGCCGACGGTCGCCGCGGGCGCCCTGCTCCTCGCCTTCGAGGTGCTCGTCGTCTACCGCCTGCTCCTGGCCACCCGCGCCTTCCAGCGCACGATGGCCCGGTACGACCGCATGGAGGCCGAGATGCGGTCCGAGACGGCCGGTCCGTCGGAGAGGGCCACGCTGGTCTGAGCGGAGGAAGACGCCCGGCGGAAAGGACGAGTGCAGAACCCCGGCAGAGAGTGTGCAGATCCCGATGAGTGAGACCCTTCCGGCGCTGTCCCCGAACTACGCGACGCTGCGGCGCCACGTCTTCACCGAGGCCACCGAGGTGCACGGGAAGTGGCCTGTCGAGTTCCAGTTCCGCCCGGCCCGCGGGGACCACCGCAATCTGCTCGTGGTCTTCTCGTCCGTGGGGAGCAGATACGGATTCGGCAACGCCCTCGACAGTGTCCAGTGCCACATTCTGCGGATCCGCGACCACTTCGACGGCGGGGCGTCGTACTACGTCGCCCGGGACATGGACTTCTCGGTGTCGGAGTCCGTCCAGTCGCTCATCGTGAGTTTCATGGAGCGACTGGGCGTGTCCCGGGACGGGGTGACCCTGCTGGGCGCGTCGAAGGGCGGCAGCGCCGCCCTCTACTACGGCATCAGATACGACTACAAGAACATCGTCGCGTCGACTCCCCAGTACTTCCTGGGCAGCTACTCGCACGGTCACGGGCAGCTCGGCGACGCGGTTCTCGGCGAGGGCCAGCCGGCCGAGAACGTCGAGATCATGGATTCCGTGATGAGGGATCTCCTCGAGAAGGACACGGAATTCGACCGGAACATCTACGTGATCTCTTCTCCGGGCGATTACCAGTACGAGCAGGAGGTGAAGCACTACCTGCCCGCGCTGCGGTCGTACGAGAACTTCAACTTCCTGTTCGTGGACTCACCCACCGTGCGGCGCCACGACGAGGTGGTCCGCCAGGCCATGCCCTCGATCCTGAGCATCGTGTACGCGCTCACCGAGGGCGTGGCCCCGCGCTGGGGCGACGTCCGGATCGGCCCAGGGCCCGAGGACGAGGAGAAGGCCGCCGAGCACCTCGACCGGCTCCGCCGCTCCGACACCGCGCTCGCGGTCCTCACCCGCGCGGCGGCGGCCGACGGGCGGCTCCGGCTCAGTGGGCACGCCTTCCTCCCCGGCGTCTCCCGCGAGGGCGCGAAGGACGAGGTGAAGCGGCTCGTCCTGGAGCGGCGCGGCCGGAGCTGGACGTTCCCGCTGACGTCCACCAAGGAGATACGCCTGTACCGCGAGTACTTCGACGAGTACGTCTGCGCGTACGAGCAGGGCGGGTTCGCCACCCCCGACGACCTGGACCTCACCGCGCTGCCCCGGGGCACGTACGAGGCCTCCGTGGTCGTGTCGAGCCCCGACGAGGGGATCGAGCGGCGCACCCGCCTGATCGCCTCCCGGCCGGTCGACGCGCGCCAGGCCCTCGGCGACTGCGAACTCCTCGTCCGGGGCGGCGGGAACGGCGTCAAGGTGACCAAGCGGCGCATCCTGGGCGACGACACGGACGGCGTGCGCTTCTCCCTGGAGAAGTCCTGGCAGCGGGACCGCACGGTGCACGCCGAGGGCGTCTTCTTCCTCCCCGGCAGGAACGCCGACAAGAAGGGCCACGCCCACTACTACCTGGTCCTCCAGGGCCGGCGCGGCTGCTTCTCCTTCCCCCTCGAGGCGAGGAAGAACACCGCGGCCGTGCACGCGCACCGACGCCGCGGAGACATCGGCGCCTACCCCTTCGGGTACTTCACCACGCCCGGGGACGAAGGCGTCGACGTGTCCGCGCTGCCGGCCGGCCGGTACCGGATGTACGTCTCGATGAGCACGGGCGGCGCCCTGTTCACCCGGAAGGCCGGCCGCGTCGCCCTCCGCACGGTGCGCTGACCGGGCGGAAGACCCGGCTCGGGCAACTGTTACGGGTGTTCCCGAGTCACTTGTTACGACAATGCGACAGAAGATGTGACGGAGCACGGTCCGGGCGGAGATACGCTCGAGCGTCTGACTCCGCGTCGATCACCGGCGTCAGCTGGTCCCGGCGGTGTCTGCCCCCGGACCGTGTCGCAGACTTCTCATGTCTCGCAGACGCTCCACGAACAAGGAGAATCCCCAACGTGTCCGCCCGCGATCTCGCGTCCCCACCGCGGCCGTCAGCAGATGGTGCCCCGTCCGTCCCCCGCACGCGGGGCGACTCCCCCGCACCGCCGTCCGGAGACAGGCCCGCCCCCGCGGCGGGCGGCGCCGGCCTGAGGCTCGACATCCAGGGACTGCGCGCGGTCGCGGTCACGCTGGTGGTGGTCGCCCACGCGGGTGTGTCGTCCCTGGCCGGCGGCTTCGTCGGCGTGGACGTCTTCTTCGTCATCTCCGGCTTCCTCATCACCTCGCTGATGCTCCGCGAATGGAAGCGTGAGGGCCGGATCTCGCTGGGCCGCTTCTACGCCCGCCGGGCCATGCGCCTGCTGCCCGCCTCCACGCTGGTCGTCATGGCGACGCTGGCCGGGTCGTGGCTGTTCCTGGGCCCGCTGCGGTTCGCGGAGTACGCCAAGGACGCCATCGCCTCCGCCTGGTACGTCGTCAACTTCCGGCTGGCCGACACGGGCACCGACTACTTCAACACGGACGTGCCGCCGTCGCCGTTCCAGCACTTCTGGTCGCTGGCGGTGGAGGAGCAGTTCTACCTGATCTGGCCCGTCCTGCTGATCGTGGCGCTGAAGATCTTCCGGCGCCGCGCCCTGCTGGCGATCCCGCTGCTGGCCCTGGCCGCCGCGTCCTTCGCCGTCAACCTGCACCTCACCGAGACCTCCCCGTCCTGGGCCTACTTCGGCTCGCAGGGCCGCATCTGGGAGCTGGCGGTCGGCGCCCTGCTGGCGCTGGTGGCGCACCGGCTGAACGACATCCCGCGCCCGGTCGCCGCGGCCTTGAGCTGGGCGGGCCTCGCCGCCATCGCCTACGCGGCGGTCGCCTTCGACGACCACACCGTCTTCCCCGGGCACAACGCCGTGGTCCCCGTGCTGGGCGCGGCCGCCGTGCTGGCCGGCGGCGCGGCGGGCGGCCGGTACGGCGCGGGCCTGGTGCTGTCGCTGCGGCCCGCCGTGTGGGTCGGCGGCGTCTCGTACGCCTGGTACCTGTGGCACTGGCCGCTGATCGTCATCGTGCCCGCGGCCGCCGGGTTCGGCGAGCACGAGGGCCCGCTGCGGCTGATCGCCGCCCTGGGCGGTCTGGTGCTGGCCTGGCTGACGCTGAAGTTCGTCGAGGACCCGATGCGCTTCCACCGGGCGTTCAAGGCGCACGCGGCCCGCGGCCTGTCGCTGGGTCTGGGGCTGTCGGCGGTCGCGGCGGCGGCGGCGCTGGTCGCCGCGCAGTTCCCGCCGAGCCTGTCGTCGGGCGGGGCGCAGCAGAACACCAAGGAGGCGATCGCCCAGGCGCCCGACCCGCAGGCCGCGCTGACCCGGCTGCTGCAGAACCCGGCGGACAAGATGCCGTCCAACCTCTCGCCGAGCGTGCACGACGTGGCGTACAAGCGGACGGCGGTCTACAACGACGACTGCGCGCTGACCATGTCGGACGAGAAGCAGACGCAGCCGTGTCTGTACGGCGACAAGAACGGCGACCGCAGCGTCGTGCTGTTCGGCGACTCGCACGTCGCCCAGTGGTTCCCGGCGTTCGACGCGATCGCCCGCAAGCACCACTGGAAGCTGTACTCGTTCACCAAGAACGCCTGCAAGGTCTCCCAGATCACCATCGCCTACAACAACGGCCCCTACTCGTCCTGCGACGACTGGCGTGAGGTGACCATCGACAAGATCAAGGAGATGGAGCCCGAGCTGGTCGTCACCTCCAGCTCCAACTCGGCGAAGCTGTGGGGCGAGGGCGACACCGCCACCGAGTGGGGCAAGGGCCAGGCCGAGACGTACCGGATCCTCCAGCGGGGCCGCACCCGGGTGCTCACGCTGCTGGACAACCCCTGGCCGAAGAACAACACCGTGGACTGCGCGGTCGCCCACCCGGACGACCTCTCCGCGTGCGCCAACACGCTGTCCGAGTCCGACAAGCAGCCCTCGGTGACCAAGGCGATCCGCGAGGCGGCGGCCGCCGAGGACGTGACGGTCATCGACCCGTCCCCCTGGATCTGCGCGCCCTCCGGCAACTGCCCGGTCGTGGTGGGCAACACCCTGGTGTACCGGGACTACGGCCACCTGGCGGACGCCTACGTCGAGGCCCTGACCCCGGTGGTGGAGGAGCGGCTGCTGCGGCTCTTCGGGGCGGACCTGAGCCGGACGCCCGGCAACTGAACATGACGAAGGGCCCGCTCCGAACGGAGCGGGCCCTTCGTCATGTGCGCGGGTCCTCGTGCGCGCGGGGCGCGGTGCGTCAGAACGGCTCGAAGCCGTCGAACTCCTGCTCCGCCTCGTCGCGCTGGGCGTCGCGGTCGCGGCGCCGCTGGGCGGCCGGGCGGGGCGCCTCGAAGCGGTGGTCCTCGCCACGGCGGCCGAGCATCTCCGCGCCGGCGCTGACGGACGGCTCCCAGTCGAAGACCACGGCGTTGTCCTCGGGGCCGATGGCGACGGCGTCGCCGGAGCGGGCGCCCGTCTTCATCAGCTTCTCCTCGACGCCGAGGCGGTTGAGCCGGTCGGCGAGGTAGCCGACGGCCTCGTCGTTGTTGAAGTCGGTCTGCCGCACCCAGCGTTCGGGCTTCTCGCCGCGCACCCGGAACACCAGCTCGCCGCCGGCCTCCTCGCGGGTGACGGTGAAGCCGGTGTCGTCGACCGCCTTGGGACGGATGACGATGCGGGTCGCCTCCTCCTTCGGCCTGGCCGCGCGCGCCGTGGCCACCAGGTCGGCGAGCGCGAAGGACAGCTCGCGCAGGCCGGTGTGGGCCACGGCGGACACCTCGAAGACGCGGTAGCCGCGCTCCTCCAGGTCGGGGCGGACCATGTCGGCGAGGTCCTTGCCGTCGGGCACGTCGATCTTGTTGAGGACGACGAGCCGCGGCCGGTTGTCCAGGCCGCCGTACTGGCGCAGCTCCTCCTCGATGACGTCGAGGTCGGAGACGGGGTCGCGGTCGGACTCCAGGGTGGCGGTGTCCAGCACGTGCACCAGGACGCTGCACCGCTCGACGTGGCGCAGGAACTCCAGGCCCAGTCCCTTGCCCTGGCTGGCGCCGGGGATCAGGCCGGGGACGTCGGCGATGGTGTAGACGGTCGAACCGGCCGTGACCACGCCGAGGTTGGGCACCAGCGTGGTGAACGGGTAGTCGGCGATCTTCGGCTTGGCGGCGCTGAGCACGGAGATCAGCGACGACTTGCCGGCGCTGGGGTAGCCCACGAGGGCCACGTCGGCGACGGTCTTGAGCTCCAGGACGACGTCGCGCAGGTCGCCCGGCTCGCCGAGCAGCGCGAATCCGGGGGCCTTGCGCCGCGCCGAGGCGAGGGCGGCGTTGCCGAGCCCGCCGCGCCCGCCCTGGGCGGCGACGAAGGAGGTGCCGTGGCCGACGAGGTCGGCGAGCACGTTGCCCGCCTTGTCGAGCACCACGGTGCCGTCCGGCACGGGCAGGACCAGGTCCTGGCCGTCCTTGCCGGAGCGGTTGCCGCCCTCGCCGGGCTTGCCGTTGGTGGCCTTGCGGTGCGGCGAGTGGTGGTAGTCGAGCAGGGTGGTCACGGACTGGTCGACGGTGAGGATCACATCGCCGCCGCGTCCGCCGTTGCCCCCGTCGGGGCCGCCGAGCGGCTTGAACTTCTCGCGATGGACGGAGGCACAGCCGTGACCTCCGTTACCCGCGGCGACATGCAGCTCGACGCGGTCCACGAAGGTGGTCATGGAAAGTGCCTCCAGTTACTACGGGGTTGTCTCTTGGGTAACACGCGAAAGGCGGACCCGCTTCCCGTCGGGGAAGTGAGGTCCGCCTCGCGAAAGTGTCCGGTCAGGCGACCGGGACGATGTTCACGACCTTGCGGCCACGGCTGGTGCCGAACTGCACCGAACCGGCCTGCAGCGCGAACAGCGTGTCGTCGCCGCCGCGGCCGACGCCGGCGCCCGGGTGGAAGTGGGTGCCGCGCTGGCGGACCAGGATCTCGCCCGCGTTGACGACCTGACCGCCGAAGCGCTTCACGCCGAGGCGCTGAGCGTTGGAGTCACGACCGTTGCGGGTGGACGATGCGCCCTTCTTGTGTGCCATCTCTCCTCAGTCCCTTACTTCGCAGCCGCGGGGATCTCAGTGACCTTGATCGCCGTGTACTGCTGGCGGTGGCCCTGACGACGGCGGTAGCCGGTCTTGTTCTTGTAGCGCAGAATGTCGATCTTCTGGCCCTTGTGGTGGTCCACGACCTCGGCCTGGACCTTGATCCCGGCCAGCACCCACGGGTCGCTGGTCACGGAGTCGCCGTCCACGACGAGCAGGGTCGAGAGCTCGACCGTGTCGCCGACCTTGGCGGTGGAAATCTTGTCAACCTCGACGATGTCGCCGACAGCAACCTTGTGCTGGCGACCACCGCTGCGCACGATGGCGTACACGCGGATCTCACTCTCACTCGAAGAACGGCACCCCCGCAGGCCAGTCGCCCACGCACATACGCGGGCGACCTCTCCCGGTCGCGGCCCGCGCGGGTCCGTATCCAGGAGGAAAGAGGTTTACGGGGATGTGGCGGTCCCGATGGACACGCCGACGGTCAAGGTTACGGGGCCGGAGCCACGGGGGTCAAACCGGACCCCCGTGGGCTCGCGCCGCTCGCGCCGCTCAGTGACCGGCGACGATCTCCCGTCCGCGGGCGAGGTCGTCGTGGTTGTCGATCTCGACCCACCGGACGTCGCCGATCG